>CAJMMD010000056.1 GCA_905214465.1 uncultured bacterium | reverse complement strand
TCGCGTCGATATAGGCCTGCCCATAGCGCGTGAGCGTCGTGTTCTTGCGCGTGATGATGCCGATCTCCATGTACTCATCCACATCGAGCGGAATCGAGATAATGCCGGGGCCGTTGAGTTCGTGGCTAATCACGCCCGAGCACACCGTGTAGCCGTTGAGGCCCATGGCCAAATTGAACAACGTCGCACGGTCGCGCACGCGGATATTCTTGCGACGCTCAAACGTCGAGGTCAGCTCCTCGGAATAGTAAAACGAGTTGTAGCTGCCCTGCTCGTAGGACAGGAACGGGTAGTCTTCCAGATCCTCGAGCGTCACGCTGGAGCGGTCCGCCAGCGGATGGTCGGCACAGACGAAGATATGCGGCGTGGCACAGAAGAGCCCTTCGAACACGAGCTCGTTGGCCGCCAGCATGCGCTCGATAACCTCGCGGTTGTGCTCGGACAGATACAGGATGCCCAGCTCGCTTTTCATGTGCGCGACATCCTCGATAATCTCGTGGGTCTGCTCCTCGCGTAGGGTAAAGTCATAGCGCGCGGCATCGAACTCACGGATCACATCGACAAACGCGTTGACGGCAAAGGAATAATGCTGGCAGCTCACACTAAAGTGCGGCACCTGCTCGGACGCGCCCTTGTACTTGCCTTCGAGCAGATCCGCCTGATCGAGCACCTGGCGCGCGTAGCCCAAGAAGGTCTCGCCCTCCTCGGACACAATGACACCCTTGTTGGTGCGCTCAAAGATGTGCACACCCATCTCGTTTTCGAGATCGCGGATCGACGCGGTAATCGAAGGCTGCGACACAAAGAGCCGGCGCGAGGCCTCGGTGATGCTGCCGCATTCGGCAACTTTGACGACATACCTGAGCTGTTGAAGCTTCATGATGGCCTCCCTAGACGTCCGCGAAACCCGAACCCGCCGCATCTGCCTGACGCATAAACGACGGCATCTCCCCCGTCGCGGCGCAGGCGGCAATCTGATGCAGAGCCCCGGCAACCGCATCGTCTGCCGCAGCGCCGATATGCCAGCGCGCGGCAGCCGTGACGGCCTCGTTGGCATTGGCGACTGCAACGGAGTTGGGGACGGCACCGATCATGGGCAGGTCGTTATCGGAATCGCCAAATACGGCCACCTCGTCGGACGTCAGGTCCAAAGCGCGCGCCAGCTCCAGCGCAGCGCAACCCTTGTCCCAACCGGCCGGAAGGATGTCGAACAGGCGCACTCGGTTGTTGGGAAACACAAGCGAGAGTTCCGGCACCTCGGCGGCAACGCGCTCGCGTAGCTCCGCGAGCTCCTCACGCGAACGGGCACTCCAGATATTCGCCTTAAACACCGGCGCGTCATCGACAACGGGACGACACGGGGCCTCTTCGCCTTTGAGCCACGCATTGCCGCCCGACTCCATGGCGCGACGAACGCGCTCAGGATTGCTCGTCACGCAATAGGCATCGTTGCCCCAAAAGTCATCGCCCAGGCTGTAGACTTTTAGAAATGTATCGTCGGTCTCTTGCTCGAGGTAATCGGCCAGACGCATCAGAGCATCGTTGTCGGTCGCGCGCGAAGCGACTACTTCGCCGTCGACAAACATCACCTGGCCGTTACAGAACGCACCGGTCGAAAAACACTCGGAACAATTTTTGAACATCCAACCCATCGCGGACGGCTGACGACCCGAAACCGGGCCAAAGTGCAGACCCGCCGCCTGCATGGCATGAATGCCCTCAATGGCGTAGTCGCTGGCTCCGTCATGCCCAGCCGGAATCAGCGTATCGTCCATATCGGTCAGCACAAGTTTGATCATAGAGTCCCCCGTCATTTTCACCGTAACCATTGTAACGACCTGCCAATAAGGGACAGGTTCATTTTGGCAGGTTTTATCTGGGAAAATGCAGCGCCCCTGTTGCCACCTGCCAAAATAAACCTGTCCCATATTGGCAGGTGCGCTAGTATAGGGAACAACAGATTCGATGCGGGAGTGCCGGCGGTGCAAACCACAAGGCTGAGAGGGCATAGGGCCC
>CAJMMD010000055.1 GCA_905214465.1 uncultured bacterium | reverse complement strand
ATTTCCACACGGCATTGTCGCACGTTAAATAGCAACCCGCACGATGGAACAAAACCTTGACAAGGAGTGTCCCAAAGTGCCGGCACATAAGGAACGTCCCCAGGTGCCACCTTGAGCGATGGGTACTCATTTAAGTACGTCCCCAATGAGTACCCGCAGGGGACAGACAGACCGGACTCCCTATACGACAACTGTTGACATCATATACTATGTGTCATATAGTAGGTGTTACACAGTATACTACGAAAGGAGGTGTGCGGATGGAGGCACAGATGAAGCGCGGCTTCCTCGAGGCCTGCGTGCTCGCGGCCGTCTCGGGCGAGGAATCCTACGGCTATCAGATCGTGAAGGACGTGCCCGCGAGTATGGGGCTCACGGAATCCACGCTCTATCCGTTGCTCAAGCGCCTGGAGAAGGCGGGCTGCATCACCGCGCGCTCCGCCGAACACAACGGGCGGCTGCGGAGGTACTACCGCATCACGGACGCCGGGCGCGAGCGTATCGCCGAGTTCCTCGCCGAATGGCCATCCGTGCAGGAGATCTACCGTTACGTGGAGGGGGCGCACCATGACGCGCGATGAGTTCTTGAACCGGCTGGGCGAGCTTCTGGCCTGCCTGCCGGCAGATCAGGTAAAGGAAACGCAGGAGTTCTACGCGGAGGCCATCGCCGACCGTATGGAGGACGGCATGACGGAGGCCGAGGCTGTGGCCGCCATGGGCACGCCCGGTGAGGTCGCCGAGGCAACGCTCGACGAACTGCCCGCCGTGCCGCGCGCGATCGCGAGGACCAAGCGCAAGAGCACGGCACTTCTATGGGCGCTCGCCATCGTGGGCTCTCCGGTATGGATTCCGCTGCTGCTCGCGTTCGTCGCCGTTGCCGCTGCAGTCTACATCTGTATTTGGGTTCTTGCGCTCTGCGTGTGGATCGTGGCCGCGGCATTCGGGGGCGCGGGCCTGGTAGGGCTCCTGTTCGCCGTGGACGGCATCATTATCGGGCATGTTCCGTACGTTTTGGCCTCGATGGGAATGGGATTCGCTTCCATCGGTGTGGCGCTCCTCACGGGAGCCGGCGCCTGGACGGCGTCCAAGCAGATCGCGCGCCTCTCTGCCCTTTGGGCGAAGAAAGCCGTTTCGCCCTTCTGGAAAGATCGAGGCAATAAGAGCCGCATGGGCGCCGAAGCGGCGCCGCTCACGGCATAGGAAGGAGTGCAAACATGTCCAGCGTAAAAAGGATTTACCTTGCCGTAGCGGGTGGGCTTGTTGCCACGGGGCTCGTCCTGGCTGCTATCGGATTTGTGGCCTCCGGCTTTAACCTCGCTGTGCTCAACACGCAGATCGACCTGCGCGATGACACCATCATTCTGGGTGGTGTTGAAATAGACGACCCGACAGGGCTTCCACTCATCGAGCAGCTTGCCGAGGTCGGCGAGATCCATATTGGATCTGCAACGACTGGTTCGTCTTCTCCTCGCAAATGATCGAGCTCGTAGCAGCCGTCCCCCCCCCTTCGGGCGCACCACGACGGGCATGAGCACGCCGCGCTCGGAGCCTTTTTGCGAGACCTTCCGTCACGCTCTTCCTGCGTGGTGAACCGGTCATCGACCGACGAGAGGCTGATGGGAATCTCTCGACTTCGGGCCAATCCCGCTCACCGATCTGGTCTTCCTTCGTGATGCGCACATAAGCGAGCAGACACCGCGCAGTGCTTCAGCGCGGCCGCACTTCCACGTCTATGACGGAGGTGCCCGGCGGCGTCTTGGCAATCCCCTTGTTTGCAGGCGTTAGCGCGTGGGGATCGCCCACTCGGGGGTCGAGGCCGCCGAGGACGGCGGCGAACCTCGCGGTGTCATTCGACATCGCGAGGTTCCCGGACCATGACCACCTGGCCTCGTACCGCGGCATAGCCCCAAGGGTGAGGAGCTTCGGCACGTCGATCAGGGCGCCCGCGCAGCGTCGGCCGGTCCGCCGTTCGGCAGAACGGCGGAAGTCCCTAGCCGCCCAGGTAAGCCTTGCGGACGTTGTCGTCGTGCAGGAGCTCTTGACCGGTGCCGGTCATGGTGATCTTGCCGGTCTCGAGCACGTAACCGCGTGTGGCGATGGAAAGTGCCATCTGCGCGTTCTGCTCGACCAGGAGCACCGTGGTGCCGGCCTTGTGCAGGTCCTCGACAATCTGGAAGATCTGCTCAATCAGAATCGGCGCCAGGCCCATGGAAGGCTCGTCGAGCATGAGCAGCTTGGGGTTGCTCATAAGGGCGCGGCCCATAACGAGCATCTGCTGCTCGCCGCCCGAAAGGGTGCCGGCGACTTGGCGACGGCGCTCCTTCAGGCGCGGGAACTGCTCGTAGACGCGCTCAAGGCCCGGAGCAACCGTGGACTTGGGCTGCGTGTAGGCGCCCATCTCCAGGTTCTCCTCGACCGTCATCTGCAAAAAGGCGCGACGGCCCTCGGGCACCTGGGCCAGGCCCTTACCAACCAGCTTATCGGCGGGCGTATGAGTAATGTCCTCGCCCATAAACTTGATGGAGCCGGTCTTGGAGCGCAGCAGGCCCGAGACGGTCTTGAGCGTTGTGGACTTGCCGGCACCGTTCGCACCGATCAGAGCCACGATCTCGCCCTCGTTGACGTTAAAGGAGATGTCCTTGATGGCGTGGATGGCGCCGTACCAGACGTTGATGTTGTAGACGGAAAGCATCGGCTCTGCCATTTAGTTCTCCCCCTTATCCTGCTTGCCCAGATATGCCTCGATAACGGCGTCGTTGTTCTGGATTTCCTCTGCCGTGCCCTTGGCGATGACCTTACCAAAGTTGAGTACGCAGATACCCTCGCAAATATTCATGACGAGCGACATGTCGTGCTCGATAAGCATGATGGCGATGCCAAAGGTGTCGCGAATCTTAACGATGTTCTCCATGAGCTCCGCGGTCTCGGACGGGTTCATGCCGGCGGCAGGCTCGTCGAGCAGCAG
>CAJMMD010000054.1 GCA_905214465.1 uncultured bacterium | reverse complement strand
TTCGATGCGGGAGTGCCGGCGGTGCAAACCACAAGGCTGAGAGGGCATAGGGCCCAATCCTTTGAACCTGTCAGTTAATGCTGGCGTAGGGAGCATGCCGCCTTTACAGGGGCGCTGTCTATGCACAGCGCCCCTTTTCTATGCCAAGGAGGCATGTGCAGTGATTGATTCGGAACAGCTTAAGCAACATATGGTCAAGGCCGTAGAGGAGATTCGAGCCACCAATCCGATGGCCGGCTCCATCACCAACACGGTGACGATCGACTTTGTCGCCAACGCACAGCTCGCCGTGGGCGGATCGGCCGCCATGGTCTATCTGCCCGACGAGGGCGAGGCACTCGTTGCCGGCGGCGGCGCCATCTATCTCAATATGGGCACGCTCTTTCCCATCTACGAGCAGACGATTCCCCGCGCGGCCAAGGCGGCACACGACGCCGGCAAGCCCTGGGTGCTCGATCCGGTTGGCCTGGGCATCGGTAGCCTGCGCACCCAGCTGGTAAACGAACTCAAGCAGTACAAGCCAGCCATCGTGCGCGGCAACGCCTCCGAGATCATCGCGCTCGCCGGCCTGTGGGGTCTTGAGGGTGAGGCGGCCGATCTGAGCCGCGTGCGCGGTGTCGATACCACCGACACGGTAGACGCTGCCCGCGATGCCGCCGTGGCGCTCGCCCGCTACACCGGCGGCGCCGTAGTGGTCTCGGGCGAAGTCGACCTGATTACCGACGGCACGACCGTGGCCAAGTCCCACGGCGGCAGCCCGCTCATGTCCAAGATCACCGGCTGCGGCTGCTCGCAGGGCGGCGTGCTGGCCGTGTACGCCTGCGCCGCCGACCCGTTTACGGCAGCCGTCTGCGGCACCGCCGTCTACAACGTTGCCGGCACGCGTGCCGCCGCCGTCGCCGATGCCCCGGCAAGCTTTAAGGTCGCCTTTATCGACGAGCTCTACCGCGCGACCGCCCAGGACATTGCCGATAACCGACTCGAGCTCGAGGAGGCATAAGCCATGTCCGAGCCCGCAACCGATGCCGGCATGAACACACTCGTCGCCGTGGCCATCGCCCCATGCGGTACCGGCGATGAGCTGTCCGCCGAGGTCGCCGAGGTCGTGCGTGTCATTCGCGAGAGCGGCCTTCCCAACCGCACCACCTCGATGTTCACCGAGATCGAGGGCGACTGGGACGAGGTCATGCAGGTCGTGCGCGACGCGACCTTTGTGTTGGCGAGCAAGGGCATCCGCACCGAAGTCGTGCTCAAAGCCGATATTCGACCCGGATTTACCGACACCATGACCGGCAAACTCGAGCGCATGGAAGCACAGATCAAAAAGCAGGAGGAAGCACGATGAGCATCCGCGACAACCTTGATATCTCGGCCTATCTGGTACTCGGCCCCGAAAACACCCTCGGGCGCCCCGTGGGCGATGTGGTGGCCCAGGCACTCGATGCCGGCTTTACCTGCATCCAGGTGCGCTCCAAGGTGGCAAGCGCCCGCGAGATCATCGCGCTGACCGGCGGCGCCGCGCAGGCAATCGCACAGGCTGGCAAGACCGGTCAGGTCGCTTTGCTGATCGACGACCGCCTGGACTGCGTACTCGCCGCGCGCGAGCAGGGCATTGCTGTCGACGGCGTGCACGTGGGCCAGAGCGATATTCCCGTCGAGGTCTGCCGCAAACTTTTGGGCCCCGATGCCATCGTGGGCCTTTCGGCCCGTTGCGAGGAGATGCTCGAGTACGTCAAGACCGCCGACATGAGTTTGGTCGACTACCTTGGCATCGGCCCGCTCCACGAGACCGAGACCAAGCGCGACTGCGGACGCGCGGCCGATGGCTCTATCATCACCAAAAGCTTTGAGGACCTGGCCGCACTCCACGCGGCAAGCCCCGTGCCCATCGTGGTGGGCGGCGGCGTCAAGACGGCCGACCTGCCGCAGCTTAAGGCCACCGGCGTCGACGGCTTCTTTGTGGTGAGCGCCGTCTGCAGCGCCGATGATCCCTACGCCGCGGCCAAGGAGCTCGTCGACACCTGGCAGCAGGCATAGGCATAGGCCGAACAGCTGATTCGCAGCCTCATATCTTCAATAGCGGAAAGCGCATCCCAGTTTGGACGTCCATTCTGGGATGTGCTTTCCGCCGTGGCCCCTACCCCGCCAGATACGCTTCCAGCGCGGGCAACGTCGCCTCCGCATCGCGACGGCCAATCTGATAGATGCGCTCAAGCTCATCGGGCTCGCGGCACAGCGACGGCACCTTCACCGATTCGCTCGGCCGCACCACAAAGATCTCGCCAGCGGCTTCGCGACGCGCCAGGTCATCGAGCGTGGCATTGTAGACCTCGTGCCGATGCTCAAGCGCCGCAACAAACTCCGGATAGTGACGATACACGCGACGCAGCATGGGCATCACGCTGTTGGGCTGCTTCACAAAGCCCGCCGGCTGCGTGAGTACCACGATATTGCGGTCATACCCCTGCGCAAACAACCAAGCGCTGGGAATGGAATCGGCCACGCCGCCATCCAGGTACTTGTGCCCCTCAATGGCAACGGGTCGTGTTGCCACGGGAATCGCCGACGACGCCCGGATCCACTCAATATCGCGCTCGTCGCCATAGGGCAGGTCATGGTAGACGGCCTGCCCCGTCTTAAGATCGGTACATACGCACGTAAACCGCATGGGGCAGGCGCGATATGCCTCCAGATCGATGGGATCGCGCTCGATGGGTACCTCATGATAGGCAAACTCGGCATTGAACATATCGCCGGTTCGCAACCAGCTCGTCACGCTCGCATAGCGCTTGTCGGCGCAATAGGCCTTGTTGTAGCGAATGGCGCGGCCGATCTGGCGCGATTTAAAGTTGTAGCCAAACGCCGCGCCCGCCGAGACACCCACCATATGGTCGCAGGTTAAGCCGTGCTCCATCCATACGTCGAGCACGCCCGCCGTATACATACCGCGGTAGCCGCCTCCCTCGAGCGCAAGCCCCACCGTG
>CAJMMD010000053.1 GCA_905214465.1 uncultured bacterium | reverse complement strand
GCCTCGATCTCGCGGCGCTGACGGTTGATTTCCTCGAGCTCGGCTGCCAGTGCACTTGCCTCGATAGGATCGCGGGCAAGCAGCAGGTCGAGCGCCAGCTTGGGATCAGCCATGCGGCCGGCAGCATTCAGACGAGGGATGAGCGAAAACGACAGGCCGTCGGCCGTAATGGTAGAAAGGTCGGCCTTGGCAAGTGCGGCAAGCGCGATATAGCCGGGACGGGCCGTCACGCGCATCTGCTGGATGCCCTCGGCGACCAGTGCGCGATTCTCGGGCGTGAGCGGCATCATGTCGGACACGGTGCCCAGCGCCGCGACCTCGATCAGCGAACGCCAATACGACGGCTTGCCCAAACGCTCGCCCAGGACCTGCACCAGCTTGAGCGCCACGCCGGCACCGGCAAGCTCGCGCGAGGGGCCCTCGTCCTCGAGCTTGGGGTCGGTCAGGGGCACGCCCTGCGGCACCTGGTCGGACGGCTCGTGATGGTCCGTGACCACCAAATCGATCCCCAGGCTCTCCAGATAGGAGACCTCCTCCTTGGCGGCAATGCCGTTATCGACGGTCACGATCAGGTTGGGTTGGGCGAGCTCGTTGACGCGGTCGAGCGCCGCACGCGACAGGCCGTAGCCCTCGTCAAAGCGATGCGGAATAAACGGCGTGACGTTGGCGCCAAACGAACGTAGCGCCTCGGTCAACAGACAAGTCGACGTAATGCCGTCGACGTCAAAATCGCCAAAGACCGCGATGTGCTCGTGGTTGCGAATAGCGCGCTCGACGCGGTCGGCAACGACCGCCATGCCCGGAATAATGAGTGGGTCGGCCCAGTCGCGATCGAGCGAAGGCGTCAAAAACAGCTGGCCTTCCTCGATGGATGTAATGCCGTGCGCAACCATAATGCGCGCCACCAGCCCGGGTATGCCCAGGCCAGCCGAAAGCTCCTTTTCGAGCTCGGGGTTTTGCCGAGCGACTGCCCAGCGATGCGTCGTCTTAAGCGATGACATAGGCGCCCACCCCCGATAGGGGCAGGTCGCCGCGATACCTCTCACGGTTCATAGCGATGAGTCCTCTGTGTATGCCCGCTTCGGCAGGCAGATCTGTTGAACGGATTTATTATACCGTGCAGCGCGGACGCACAACGTCCAGCACGCCGCGGTTTCGATAAACGAGGGCGGTAATACCCTCGAAATAATCGAGCGTTTCTGACGCACGGACGCATGCGAGCGTCTAGCATATCCATTCAAAACGGATTCACGAGCAAAGGGAGTCACAAGAGCATATGAAGCAATGGGTTGGACTGGGCAAGTTTCTTGCGGGGCACATGCAGGTCATCGTTCCGATTTGCGTGACGCTCGGCGTGCTCTTTCCCCGGCAGATCGGCGTGCTCAAGCCCATCGTTCCCGCCCTGTTTGCCTTTATGACGTTCCAAGGTGCGCTCAGCAACACCTTTCACCAGGTGGCCGAGGTGTTCCGCCGTCCCCTACATTTGATTTTGGCGTTATTTGTCTCGGCCGTGCTCATCCCCATCGCGGCGTATGCCATGAGCTCACTGTTCTTTGGTTCCAACCCAAACCTTGTCTGCGGCATCGTGCTCGAGTACAGCGTACCCGTGGCAGTCACCGCCTTTATGTGGATCAGCATGTTCGGCGGCAACGGCCCGCTCGCGCTCACCATCATCCTGACGTCCTCGGTCATCTCGCCCGTGACGATTCCGCTCACGCTGAAGCTCCTGCTGGGTGCCACCGTCGCAATCGATGTTCCGGGCATGATGCAGAACACGGCCTTTATGATCGCCATCCCTGCCGTGTTCGGCATCGTGATCAACGAGCTCACGCGCGGATGGGGACATGAGAAACTCTCCCCCGCGCTTTCGCCCGCCTGCAAGTTCATGATGATGGGGGTCATCGCGTCCAACTCCACCGCCATGAGCGAGTACGTGTTGCACATGAATGTTGAGCGCTTGGAAGTCGCCCTCTTTATTTTGGTCTTCGCCATCAGCGGCTTTGTCGTCGGTTTTCTGGTCGCCCGTGCGTTGCACCTGCCGTATAGCGAGACGACCACCATGTGCTTTACCTGCGGCATGCGTAACATCTCTTCGGGCGCCGTCATCGCCACGCAGTACTTTCCAGGCGAAGTCGTGTTTCCCGTCATGTGCGGAACGCTGTTTCAGCAGGTGCTCGCCTCGGTTATCGGACATCTCTTTGAGCGACTGACCGGCGAGGAGCGCGCCGCCCAACGCAAGCGCGTCGAGGCCGGCCGCGACGCCATGGGACGCTAGACCGTCCGCGTTACGCGGGTGTTAGTCTTGCTATACGAGCGTTTCCAGATGCGCACGCAGGCGATCAGCATCGATATCGAGCGTGGTCTCGGCATTAACCTGGGCCAAACGATAGCCGACAAAGTAGGGCGAAACCACCCAACGCGGAAGCGCCTTGGCAATGGTCCGGCCGTCCATGTGGTAGAAGAACAAGTTGTACGACTCCGCGCGGCCGCCGTGGTGCTCGTGCAGGATATAGCGCAGGGCCACCTGAATCGCATCGGCAAACAGGTCCGCTTCGGCTTGGTCGCGGGCGTCGTCGCTGGCGGCGATTCCCTGTGGAGCCGAGACGTTGACCTCAAAGAATCCCATAATCGGTTCGGTTGAGATGTTGACCGAGATTCTCCCCTGCTGCCAGACAGCGATGCCTTCAAAGTTGGCTAAGGTCAGCGCCGCATAGCCGTCCTCCTGTTCCAAGCCCACAATCTGCATGTGTGGATGGACGAGGCTGCCGCCCGAAAGCGGACCTTTGTTCTTATACATGAGTACACTGCGGTACTGCTGGGAATCGATCATCTGCTGTCAACAGCCCAGAGCAAACCGCATCACATGGTGGAGTTCATCCGGCTCATAGGTCACCAAGTCGGCATCGTGATCTGCCGATTCAATCAACACGGTTTGACGGGTGGCGCGCAAGGTCTTGAACCTATTCTCGAGCCAGATGCAGTCACCATCGCGCTGGATGATGTTGGCGAGCCCCTCCGTGTCACAAAAGGGGCACGCGGTGCCAGGGCGACGATTATCGTCGGGCTT
>CAJMMD010000052.1 GCA_905214465.1 uncultured bacterium | reverse complement strand
ATGGCCTGCCTTGCCAGGGTCTCTACGTCGACGCCGGCATCGAGGCGGGGCGCCCACGCCCTGAGGGCGATGGCAAGCACAGTAACGACGCAATCGTTCCTGCTTCTGTTGCGAAGGGGCCGACGACGCGTGCGCTGCTGCTTCGTGATGGTAGCCAAGAGCCGATTGATGACCTTGAATATGACTACTTGGTGCACTTGGCTCATGACTTTGAACTGATCTATGAGGGTGAGTCTCAAAAGCGCGAGGAGCGTCATATCGCTCAGACGCTTCAGATCGGCATGAGAAATTCGCTTGGTGACGTTCCGGGAATCGCCGCCGATTCGGTGTATCTATCGGCAACGAATTCGGCGCTGGTCGGCGGTGACTTCTATACGCTTGTTCGTCTTCCCGATGATTGCGCCGTTATGATTTTGGGAGATGTGTCCGGCAAGGGAATCGAGGCGGCGTCGATGTCGGCGCTCGTCAAGACGGCGCTGACGGCCTATGCCTGGGAGGGTGCGGGGCCTGCCCGCATGGCTCGCTCGCTCAATAGCATGCTCATGGGCTTTTCGAGAGTCGAGACGTTTGTGACGGCGTTTATCGCCAAGATCGATCTTAAGGCGGGTCGCGCTACCTATTGCTCTGCGGGACATCCTCCCACTATGGTCATTCGGCCGTCGTCGACGCCGCTTGGTGGCGGCGAGACCTGCGGGGGAGAAGTGGAGCTCCTTGGGTGTCAATCGGGCGTGATCGGTGCCTTTGAGAGCATGGTGTACGAGACGGGCGTCTTTACGTTCGCTCCTGGTGACATGCTCTTTATGTATACCGACGGAACGATCGAAGCGCGCGATCGCTCTGGTGCTTTCTTTGGCGAGCAACGCCTTCGCGATCTTTTGCTCTCTGTTTCGGGTGAGGGCGTATCGGGAATCTGCGGTAAGGTCTTGAGCGAGCTTGACCGCTTTACCGAGTCGGCGCTGGACGATGATATCGCGTTGGTTTCCCTTGAGTTTTTACGGGGCCGATCGTAGGCTGCGACGCTTGAGGGGCGAAACCTACACGGTTGTAGATATGTGTGCATCGAGCGAGCTCTTTTGGGGAACCATGGTCGTATGAATGAGTGGAATGACATAGCGGTTTTGACGCCACCAGGCGATATCGACATCGCCACGGTGCCTGCGCTGCGTCGGCGGTTGGATGCTTTGATTGGCCGCGGCGTGCGTCGTGTCGTCATCAACTGTCAGGCTGTTAGCTTTATCGATTCGACGGGCCTGGCATTCCTGCTTACGCGCGCTCGTGAGCTCATGAGGCGAGAAGGCCTGCTTTCGCTCGTCAATGCATCAGGTGAAGTTGTTCGCTTTTTGGAGATTGCTCGTCTTGTCGATATCCTTCATGTCGCGGGGCCGGCACGGGAGTCTATTCCCGCCATTCCGGTGGGGGAGCTGCCTCGCTGGAGTAAGAGCGTCGAGGTCCGTCAGGGTATCGAGAATCTTCCATACTACCGACATCGTATCGCCGAACTCCTTGAATCGCTTCCGTTGCGCCGTGACGAGCGCTACGATGTCGCATTGGCGTCGGGGGAGGCGCTGGGTAATGCCTATGACCATGCGGGCGGTATCGGGTGCGTCCTGACGGTTCAGGCCTATAGCGATCGCGTTGTGGTTGAGGTGCTTGATCGAGGTGCCGGCTATTCTATCGATGAAACGAGCGAACCGGTCGCATCAGAGGAGCGCGGCCGTGGTATCAAGCTTATGCGTATGCTCGTCGATAACGTGGAGGTTGCTCGTCGTACGGACGGCGCCGGCACGCGCGTGCAGATGGTGAAGCTGTTTAGCGGAGCGCTGGAATCGTGTGCCTAGCCAATCGCTTTAGCGCGTTTAGCTACTAAGAACATGCGGCAGACAAGTTTTTTGAAAAAAGTACTTGCGTCTTTTGGACAACTCGCGTAAATTAATAACCCGCAAGCGGACATGGCTCAGTTGGTAGAGCACAACCTTGCCAAGGTTGGGGTCGCGGGTTCGAGCCCCGTTGTCCGCTCCAAACGCAGCAGCCCGACTACTACGGTAGCCGGGCTTTTTCGTACCCATCGCTTGGGCTCGAACCCGAGAGGGAGCGAGCGTTAAGCAAACGCGGAGCGTTTGTAGCGAGCTGGCGAGGACGCCGGCAGGCGGCCGAAGCCGGTGCGGATCCGCAAAGCGGATACGCGGACGCCCCGTTGTCCGCTCCAACTATCTTACGCGGTTCTAACGAACCGCGTTTTTTGTTGACGCTGCGCGAGCCCCGGGCACCCCATCTTGCCCCTCAATCGTCGGTCGCGTACATAAAGTACGCTTCCCTCCTCTTTCGCGGCAACTTGGGGCACCCGGAGCCCGCTCGCTGCCGTGGCCGGGGAAGTGGGTCTTCCGTTCTTTTCACTAATCGATTGATTCGCCACAGGAGGCTCGAGCCCGAGAGGGAGCGAGCGTTTTGGGGCGTGGCTGTGACGTTTGCCGCGAATGTCCGCTTTGGGCGTATCATCGTGGGCATCTCGCATAACCTCGTTGCAAGGGAGATACGCCCCATGGCTACAGAAAAGTCTTCTTCGCGCTCATGGATGTCCGACGCCGCGATCTATCAGATCTACCCGCGCTCGTTTAAGGATTCGACTGGTTCGGGTCTGGGCGATATCGCGGGCATTACCCAGCAGATGGACTATCTTGAGCGGCTGGGTATCGAGGCCATCTGGCTGAGCCCGTTTTACCCATCGCCTCTTGTTGATGGCGGCTATGATGTGGCGGACTACTGCGATGTCGACCCACGTCTCGGGTCGCTTGACGACTTCGATGACATGATCGCTGCGGCTCACGCGCACGGCATCAAGGTCATCGTCGACATCGTGCCCAACCATTCGTCCAACCAGCACCCCTGGTTCAAAGCCGCTCTTGCCGCCGGCCCCGGATCACCCGAGCGCGCCCGTTATATCTTCCGCGATGGTCGCGGCGAGCACGGCGAGCTGCCTCCCACCAATTGGAATGCCAACTTTGGCGGTCCCGCCTGGACGCGTGTTGCGGACGGTCAGTGGTATCTGCACATGTTTACGCCCGAGCAGCCGGACTTTGACTGGTCGTGTCCCGAGGTTCATGCGTTCTTTTGCGACGTCCTGGCGTTTTGGAGCGATCGAGGCGTCGATGGCTTTCGCATTGATGTGGCGCACGGTCTCGCCAAGGATCTCGACCGCGATGACCTCGACCGGTGGCATCTCGCCGAGGGCGATGACATGGTTGAGGACGGCACCCATCCGCTGTGGGACCGCAACGAGGTCCATGAGATCTATCGCGAGTGGCGCCGCGTGTTCGACCGTTATGATCCGCCGCGCAGCGCCGTTGCCGAGGCGTGGGTTCTGCCCGAGCGCCAGTATCTCTACGCGCGCCCCAGCGAGCTTGGCCAGACATTCAACTTTGAGTTCGCCAAGGCCACTTGGACCTATGATGACATGCACGCTGCAATCGAGAAGGGCTTGAAGGCGGCCATCGAATCCGATTCCGCCTCGACCTGGGTACTCTCCAACCACGACGTGCCGCGCGTGGCGACACGCTATGCCCTGCCGCAAATCAAGGCGACGCGCTACCATCAGATTGTGCTCGACTGGCTCTTACGCGACGGGTCGTCTTATGACGAGGACCGTGAACTCGGCGAGCGCCGCGCGCGGGCAGCCCTTTTGCTTGAGTTGGCGCTTCCGGGCTCGGCATACGTGTATCAGGGTGAGGAGCTCGGCCTTTTTGAGGTGGCTGACATCCCGTGGGCTGCACTCGAAGATCCCACTGCGACCAATACGCACGGACCGAAGCGCGAGAAGGGGCGCGACGGCTGTCGTGTGCCCCTGCCGTGGGTGGCAGCGGACGATCCCGCGCAGGGCGGATCGTTTGGGTTTTCACCGGCGGACGCCGATGCGGCGCCCCATCTGCCACAGCCTGCATGGTTTTCCGATTACGCTGCCGATAGGGAAGAAGCGGACCCAGCATCGATGCTTGCGTTCTATCGCGACGCCCTCTGGCTGCGGCGCAAGCTGCGCGGGTGCGTCAACGATCTTGCGTGGCTCGATCTTGACGGGTGCACCGGCCTTGCGGATGGTGCCGAGGGCGCTGAGGGCGGCGTCATCGCCTATCGCCGCGACAACGGCTGGGCGTGTGTGACGAACTTCGGTGCAGCACCCGTGGAGCTGCCGGCGGGTAGGGTCCTGCTCACCTCATCACCGCTTGCAGATGGCAGGCTCGCGCAGGACAGCTCTGCCTGGATCATGCTCGCTGAGTTGTAGGGGCCTCTTGCGGCGAGTTTGCGTTTGCCTGCGCTTTCCGTGGTGGCTGATGTCTTCGCGAGGTTCGCGAGGGCGTCGCAAAACTTTTCAAAAAAAGTTCTTGCATTTGGGTGGATTATCCCGTATATTAAATCCTCGCAGGCGGACATGGCTCAGTTGGTAGAGCACAACCTTGCCAAGGTTGGGGTCGCGGGTT
>CAJMMD010000051.1 GCA_905214465.1 uncultured bacterium | reverse complement strand
TTACCGCCATCGACAACGAGCAAATCGGGGCGCGAGCCAAAGCGCTCGTCGGCCATGCGCTCGGGAGCATAGCGTCGTCCCAAAACCTCGGACATCGACACGAAGTCGTTTGCCTCGTCCAATTCGGCCTGAATTTTAAAACGACGGTACTGGCTCTTGTCGGCGCGCCCGTTGGTAAACACCACCATCGAGGCGACGGTAAAGGTTCCGTGCAGCGTCGAGATATCGAAGCACTCGATACGCAACGGCGGCGATGGCAGCGCCAACGCACTTTCGAGCTCCAGGAGCGCTTGATTGGTGCGGTCGTCAGCGTACCCCGTTCGCATCATGTAGCGCATGAGGGCATGGCGCGCATTTTTGGATGCCATATCGAGCAGACGGTGCTTTTCGCCACGCTGCGGCCTATGGAGATGGCAGGAACGCTCACGCTTGCCCGCAAGCCACTCCCCCAGAGCCTCCGCATCCTCAAGCTCGACGGAGAGGTTGACCTCAGCTGGAATATCAGCCGTCTCGTCGTAATAGCGCTTAAGAAAGCCCGACTGGAGCTCTTCCTCGTCAACATCAAGACCCTTGTCGAGAATGAACTCGCAGGTGCGAACTGTTCGGCCCTCGCGAACGACGAAGACGCAAGCGGCGGAGATGGTCTCCTCGCGATAGAACCCGATGACATCGATATCGACACTGGAGGGAAAAACGACTTGCTGACGATCGTCCAGACCCCTGATGACCTCCAAACGACGTTTGACGCGTGCCGCGCGCTCAAAGTCGAGCGCCTCGGCGGCATCCGTCATCTCGGAGGTCAGCTCATCGACGACGTCCTTGCGATGGCCCGACAAAAAGCGCTCGACACGCTTGACGTTCTTGGCATAGTCTGCCGGGGAAATCACGCCGACACACGCACCCGGGCCGCGCCCGACATGGTAGTCAAAGCAGGGGCGCCCGTTTTGCGCGCAAATCATATTGACGATGTCTTCCTCGCCCTTGTGGGACTCGACGATACGACGACAACGGCGCCACTCCGCACAGGATGCGGAGCAGATGGGGATAACCTTGCGCAGCGTATCTATCGTCTCACGTGCCGCGCGGCTATCGGTATAAGGTCCAAAATAGCGCGTTCCCGGCTTATGACGCTCACGCGTGTATTTGATAGCGGGATACAGGTCGCCCTTTGTAATGGCGATAAAGGGGTAGCTCTTGTCATCCTTGAGGTCGACGTTAAAGTACGGATGGTACTGACCAATCAAATTGCGCTCGAGCACCAACGCCTCATGCTCGGTCTCCACCACGATATAGTCAAAGCTCGCCACCAGCTGCATCATCAGCGGGATCTTTTGACGCTCATCCTGCAGTGTCACGTATTGACGCATACGGGCGCGTAGGTTTTTCGCCTTGCCCACGTAGATGACATCGCCCTTGGCATCCTTCCAAAGGTAGCAACCGGGTTGTGTAGGAACGCGCGAAACCTGCTCGGCAAGCGTTGGAATGTTGTCGTGACCGGCCACGCGCACCTACTTACGACGAAGCAGCGCCGAGACCTCGGGCATCTTAAGGACGACGGCAAGGCCAAAGGTAACAGCAAGCGAGACGACACCCGCAACGCAAACATAGCCAAGAGTAATCAGAATCGAGCCGCCAAGTGCCCCGACAAAGTGCTCAAGCGCCCACATGACGCCGGCGCCTGCGGCAGCACCCAGGCCACCGAGCAAAAGGCCAAAGAAACCGCCATGCAGGATAGATTTGACCTGAAGGCCACGCAGACGACGACGCAGCCACCACAGCGAACAACCGACCAAGATCACGTAGTCGACGACATACGAAAGCGCGATTGCCGGCATGCCGAAGCCCAGCACAACGCCAAACAGCAGAACCGAGCCGGCCTGGCCGATGGCGGAATACAGGCAATAGCGGCTATAGGGCTTCATGTCGAGCAAGGCAGAGAAGCTCTTCTGCATCAACACGACCACGCCGTAGAGCGGCAGCGAGAACGCCAGGTAGACAAGGAACTCGGACACCAGCGCCACGCCGGACTCATCAAACTTGCCGGCACAGTAAATCATGTTGAGCGGACGCGCGAAGACAATCAGGTACAACGCGAACGGAATCAGGAAGAACAGCATCTGGGCGACGCCACGCGAAATGCCCGTGCGAACGCTGTCGTAATCCTTCTCCTGTGCGTCGTGAGAGAGCTCGGTATAGAGCGCCGTCGAAAGCGAGGCGGCAATCAGCGCGTAGGGCAGCGTGTACCACAGGCGCGCATAGGCGATGACGGAAGGGCCAGTCTCGGGCTGGACCACCAGCGCGGCAGCGTTGGTGATAGAAGTCGAGACAAACATGCACACCGTGGCGAGCAGCGTCGGGATACCGAGCGCAATCGTCTGGCGCAGTGCGGGGTCCTTAAAGTCGATATGGATATGGGGATGCACGCCGTGCTTACCAAGCGCGGGGATCTGACATGCCATCTGAACAAAGACACCGAGGGTCGTACCGGCCGCAATCAAGATGATGCCGGCACGTTCGCCAAACTGTGCGGACACGGGCGCAAAACCCATAAAGCTCGCAATGACGATCACATTGTTGAGGACCGGGGCAAACGTCGACCAGAAGTAGTCGCGGTGTGCGTTGAGAACGCCCGAGAACACCGAGCCCAAACCATAAAACAGAATCTGGATGGCAAAGAAACGGAACATGAACGCAGCGGTATCCATGCTGCCGCCGTCACCCGAAAGGAACGATTGCGTCCAAATAAAGCCCGGGGCGAACACGGTCCCCAGCAACGAAATGCCACCCAGCACCAAAAGCAGAATGCCGAGCAGGTTGCCCACATACTCGTTCGAGGCCTCGCGACCCTGCTCACGCCTCACGCCCATGTACACGGGCAAAAAAGCCGTCACGAGCATGCCGCCCATCACGAGTTCGTAGAGCATATTGGGCAGGTTGTTGGCGACCTGATAGGAGGACGAGAGTAGCGACATGCCGATAGCGGCCGCCATTGCCCACGTGCGGATAAAACCGGTGACGCGAGACACAATGGTCAGGATGGTCATAAGCCCAGCGGAACGACCAACCGTGGAGTAGTCCGACGAGCCCATGTCGTCAGTGTCATCTCGCGACGAAGAAGCTTCGGATGAGGGTGCCTGAGACGCAGATTCTTTTGCAAAATGAGCTCCGCGCTTCAATTCTTCCTGCGGCATCGCTCAGTCCTCTCTCGTAATCGCGGCAACCGTCGCCCCGCAAAATGCAATTAAATCATCGGGTGCAAGCTCGAGCTGATAACCACGCTTGCCTCCCGAAATAAAAATGGTATCCCAAAGGACACATGTCTCATCGATGAGCGTCCGGTAGCGTTTTTTCATACCGACCGGGCTGCAGCCGCCGCGAACGTAGCCAGTCGCCGCAAGCAAATCCTTCACATGCATCATGGCCAAGGACTTCTCCCCCGCGGCACGCGCGGCGGACTTTAGATCGAGCTCGTCGGCAACAGGGATGCAGCACACGACATAGTCGTTGGACGGCGTCACGCAGACCAAGGTCTTAAATCCTTGACCGGGCTCCTCGCCAAGCTGCTCCGAAATCGCGACCCCCAGGCCCACCGACTCATCGCCATCGTCTTCGTACGTATGTAGAACATAGGAAATGCCGGCGCTTTCCAGCTCGCGCATCGCATTGGTTTTTGACGTCTTTACAGCCTTTGCCATGGCATATCCTTTCCCTCGCATTCGGACGCAAGATTTAAGTATATGTCCAATTCGGCTGCATACGTCACTTCGACACAGCAAGCGCCATCGAATCACAAGGAGTCGATGGCGCCCATAAACTGAATCGCCTATTTATTGAGCATCAAGTTGAGCCTGGCGCTCCCGATCACGCCTGAGCAACGGCGCCAAAAACTTGCCCGTATAACTCTGCGGACAGTCCGCAACCTGCTCCGGTGTACCCGAAACCACGACGGTTCCGCCGCCGTTACCGCCCTCGGGACCCATATCGATCAGGCGGTCGGCAACCTTGATGACATCAAGGTTGTGTTCAATCACCAGCACCGTGTTGCCCGCATCGACCAAGCGCTGCAGCACATCGAGCAGCTGGCGGACGTCCTCAAAATGAAGGCCGGTCGTCGGCTCGTCCAAAATATAGAACGTCTTGCCCGTCTGGCGTCGATGAAGCTCCTTGGCGAGCTTCACACGCTGCGCCTCGCCGCCCGAGAGCGTCGTGGCGGGCTGGCCCAGGCTCACGTAGCCCAAGCCTACATCGTACAGCGTCTGGAGCTTGCGCTTAATCTGCGGGATATTCCCAAAGAAAGCCAGTGCCTCGGCCACGCTCATGTCAAGTACGTCCGAGATAGTCTTGCCACGGTAGGTGACCTCGAGTGTCTCGCGGTTGTAGCGTTTACCGCCGCAAACTTCGCAGGGAACGTAGATATCGGGAAGGAAGTGCATCTCGATCTTGATCTGTCCGTCGCCCTTGCACGCCTCACAGCGCCCGCCACTCACATTAAAGGAGAAACGACCCGGCGAGTAGCCGCGCGCCTTCGACTCCGGCGTACTCGCAAACAGCGCGCGAAGATCATCCCACAGGCCGATATAGGTAGCAGGGTTGGAACGCGGCGTGCGGCCAATCGGCGACTGGTCGATATCGATAACCTTATCGATACACTCGATGCCCTCGATTTTCTTATACGGACCCACAGGGCGCGTCGAACGGTGAATGGCATTCGTAAGGGCAGGCGCAATGGTATCGGTAACCAGGGAGCTCTTGCCCGATCCCGACACGCCGGTAACAACCGTAAGCGTACCAAACTCGATCTTGGCAGTAACGTTTTTGAGGTTGTTGGCTCGAGCGCCCGTAATTTTAAGGCAGCCGCGACCGGGCTTGCGCCGTTCATCAGGCACCCGAATCATTCGTTTGCCGGTCAGATAAGCGCCCGTCATCGACTC
>CAJMMD010000050.1 GCA_905214465.1 uncultured bacterium | reverse complement strand
ACCGTGAAAACCAAACAAACCAGATAAACGGCGTGGTATGGCCCCTCAACAAAGCCATTTAGGATGCTAGGCGGTCGGTGCGTTCCTAAACGTGTAGTTGCCCGGAGAGCGCACATTGATATAGGTTACGCCCTCTACCTGCGAAAGTAGCTTGGTCACGATGCGTTCTTTCTTGGCGATATCGTCCGAATCGCCCAGTGACACCTCGACGCCGTTGTCGAGATTTGCCGAGATAGCCTCAACGGAAGGCGTGGAAATATCCTTCACCTGGTCCAGGAACTCGCTCGAAAAACCGCGTGCGTAATCCAGGCCGGCCTTGACGGCCTTGGAGCTCACCGCCTGACCCGAAACCGGTGCGACATCGGCCGAGACATCAGTCAACAGCACGGCGCCGTAGTGCTTGGCAAGCGTCAGGGCCGCATCGATGCCGGTCAGGGTGTTGGCGCCCTCCCCCGATGTAATGACGTTCCCCTGGTCGTCCACCTCGACAGACGTCGACAGCGGAGCGATCCAGGTGTCATCGTCTCCGATAGCCCAGGCAAGGTCGTCGGAGCTGATATACGCAATGGCGATAACTTTACGCTCCGTCGGCGTGATGATAAGCGTATGGGGAAACTGGCGCTGGACATCCACGCCCGAGACCCACGGGTTTTGCTTGAGGCCCTCGGTGATCTGATCGGGATCCACGTTAAAAAGCGACGTGTTCTCGGGAAGATTGATGAGCTGCATGGCATCGTGCTTGGTCACATGCTCGCTGCCATGAATCTGAATATCGGTGGCGGCGAACAGGCCAGAGTTGATGACGACGATGGCAATAATGGTAAGTACGGCCACGGCAGCCAGGATGCCGCCCGCGATCTTGCCCTTACCCTTAATGGCAGAAGCAGCGTCGGACGTCTTACTTGCCATGGCACCCAGCGATGACAGAGGATTGATGCCCTTTTTTGCCGAAGACGCCTTGGCGGCGGGCACCGATGTCAGTGAACGTGGCTTAGCGCCAGCCAACGCACGGCCGGCATGCGGCGCACGGGCTCCCAGCGAAGGCTTGGGCGTCGCCATGGGCCGGGAGGTCTTGGTGCCCATCGCCGGTTTGGGTGTCACCGAAGGACGCGGAGCCGGACGACTCGTCTTTTTAGAGGCGGGGCGTCCTCCCAGCTGCGAGCCGACGACCGGGCGCTTGGCAGGACGAACGGGCCCAACAGATTTGGAAGGCATGGCGGGCTTATGTTGAGGCTGGGCAGGTGCGCCGGAACGCCCTCCGGCGCGGCGGAAGGTTGGTTTCGATGCTCTAGAAGCCGAGGAATTTAACTTCCGGTCTGAGCTCGATGCCATACGCCTCCCTCACCTTTCCGTGCACATGCCTGATAACCGCGGCCACGTCATCGGCCGAGGCGGTTCCGTTATTAACGATAAAATTAGCGTGTACGGGCGAAACTTCCGCACCGCCAACCGAAAAACCCTTTAATCCACAATCCTCAATCAACTTGCCCACGCTTGCGTCGGGCGGGTTGCGAAAGACCGATCCGCAGGATGCACGGCCCATGGGCTGCGTGCGCTTGCGGCGCGTCAGGTACCGCTCCATGCGCTCGCGAATGTCTGCCTTGGGCGCGGGCTTGAGTTTAAGCACGCACTCGAGAATGATCTCGTTACGCGGCAGGCTGCACTCGCGATACCCCCAAGTGATCTCGGACCCTGCATAGTGCTTAATACCGGACGCCGGATCAAACGTGACCACGTCCTCGATAAGGGGGCCGATCCACTCGGTCCGCGTACCTGCGTTCATGGACACGGCGCCGCCGACCGAACCGGGAATACCGACCGCGAACTCAAGGCCCGAAAGCCCGCGCGACAAGGCGTCGTTGACCAAACGCGCGAACATCACGCCCGCACCAACGGTCAGCGTGCAGCCGTCCTCGGCAACAACCGTGCGCTGAAACTCACGTCCCAGCGAAATAACGGCGCCGCGATAACCGGCATCGGCAACCAACAGGTTGGACCCCTTGCCGATAATCACCCACGGCACCTGTTCGCGGTCAAGCACCGCCACGGCGCGACGCAGGGCATGGTAGCTATGGCACGTCACAAAGAGGTCGGCCTTGCCGCCGATTCGATAGCTTGTATGGCGCGCAAGACGTTCGTCCTCGACCACGTCCGTGTCGATCATGCCCGAAAGCGCCATGACGGCGTTAAACAGACCCATAGGGGTTAAGCGTCTTTCTTGGCAGTCAGATACTCGATGAACTCGGGGCCGACGGTCGTAACGTCGCCGGCACCCATGGTGAGCAGCAGGTCGCCCTCGCCCACGAGCTTCTCAAGCTCCTGGTTGAGCTCAAGACGGCTGGAGCAGTACACGACCTCTTTGCCGGGGTGCTTGGCGCGAACGGTATCTGCGAGCATCTTGGAGGTAACGCCCGGAATCGGCATCTCGCCGGCGGAGAACACATCGATCAGCAGCAGCTTGTCGGCGTTGGCAAAGGCATCGGCAAAGTCATCGCACAGGGCCTGCAGGCGCGAATAGCGGTGCGGCTGGAACACGACGTCGACATGCTTGTAGCCCAGCGAAGAGGCAGCAGCGAGCGTCGCCTTGATCTCGGTGGGATGATGGCCGTAATCGTCAACCACCGTGATGCCGTCGATATCGCCCACGTGGGTAAAGCGGCGGCGGACGCCCTCAAAACTCGAAAGTGCCTTAGCGGCGGCGTCGATATCGAGGCCCAGAACATGGGCGACGGTCAAGACGGCCGTGGCGTTGAGCATGTTGTGACGACCGGGGTTGCTCTTAATCTCGACAGCGTGCTCGGTGCCGTCCTCAAAGCGAACGATAAAGTCGCTCTGGATGCCCTTGACATCCGGATGTACGCAGACGATGTCGTTGTTCTCGGCAAAGCCATAGGAAAGCACATGACGGCCCGTCGACTTGGCAAGCTCGACCAGATGCGGGTCCTCGCCGCAAACGATGACGGTGCCGTCCTCGCCCACCAGCCCCATAAACTTGGCAAAGGTGGCCTCGATCTCCTCGATTCCCGAGTAGTGATCGAGATGGTCGGCCTCGACGTTGGTCACGATGACCACGTTGGGGTTCAGGAACAGGAACGAGCTGTCGGACTCGTCCGCCTCGGCGACAAAGTAGTCACCCGAGCCGTTCTTGCCGTTGGTGTCGTAGCCCTCGACGATGCCGCCGATTAAAAAGCTGGGGTCCAGACCCATGCGATCGAGCATCGTGGCACACATCGAAGACGTCGTGGTCTTGCCGTGCGTGCCGGCAACGGCGATGGTGGTGTAGCCGTGGCCCAGGGCCGAGAGCATCTTGGCACGGGGCCACACGGGAATACCGAGCTCGCGGGCACGCACGAGCTCGGGGTTGGACTCGGGAATTGCGGTGGAGACCACGACCACGTCGGGCTTGACCTCGTCAATCGTCGCAGCCTCGTGGCCCACGTGGACCTTCACGCCGGCGCGGGTAAGCTGGCGAATATAGCGCGACGTCTTAAGGTCGGAGCCGGTAACGGTGTAACCGCGCTCGTGCAGGACGAGGGCGATGCCGCTCATGCCGGCGCCACCGATACCGATAAAGTGGGCGCTCTTGAACTCGGGCGCGGAGGTTGCAGTCTGGGAATCAGCCATGTGCTCGTGTACTCCTTGCGTAAACACTGCCTGTAACCCGTTAACTGTACCGCACCTACCGCATCCGCGCGAGGGCGACCGGCGATATCCCGTCTAACTAACGCAATCCCTCTACCGCGTCGGCCAAAAGTGCGGCGGCACGGTCCTGGGCCAAGCCACGCGCCGCCTGACGCATGGCATCACGCGCCGCAGCGTCATCGATCAGGTGCAGCAGCTCGTCGGCAAAGGCTGGGGCATCGATATCGGCATCGGCGCATAGCACGCCGGCACCGGCATCGACCAGGTAACGCGCATTCGTGGTCTGGTGATCGGCCGTGGCGTGCGGATACGGCACGAGTACCGAGGGCACGGCAAGCGCGGCGATCTCGGCCACGCTCGAGGCACCGGAACGCGAGAGCACCAGATCGGCCGCAGCCAGCATATCGCCCATGTTGTCGATGTAGGGCTGGACACGATAGCGCTTCGCCTCCTCGGGCGTCAGCGCCAAAGCGCGCTCAGTCTCCTCAAAGCCGTCGGCACCCGTCGAATGCAAAATGTAGAGATTCTCGCGGGTCAGCAGCTCACCCTTGAGCGAGGCAACGCGCTCGTTGAGATGCTGAGCACCAAGTGAACCGCCAAAGACGAGCAGAAGCGTCGCGTCCTCGGGCACGCCGAGCGTCTTGCGACCGCGAGCGCGATCGCCCTCGATCACCGAACGACGCACGGGATTGCCCGTCATGAGCACATGGTCGGGGTCGCCCTCGCGCTCAAAGACCGCGCGGGCCGCAGGAACCGAAATGCACACGCGGGCGGCATGCGAGTTCATCATCTTATTGGCCAGCCCCGGAACAGAGTTCTGCTCGTGCAGCAGATACGGAACGCCGGCGCCCTTGCACCAACCCAGCAGCGGGACCTCAACGTAAGCACCAAAGCCGATAGCGGCATCGGGCTTACCGACCTTCGAGAAGTGACTGGCAAGCGCACGCTTCGCCTTGTTGACGCGCCACAGCGAGGTCAGCGCCGTCCAGGGACGGGAGCGATCGAAGCCCGTAACTGTGATGGGCACAAAATCGAATCCGGCCTCGGGAACCAGACGACCCTCGAGCTTGCGCGATTGGCCCACGAACACAACGTGATGACCGCGGTCACGCAGCTCCTCGGCCAAGGCGAGCGCGGGGTTGATATGTCCTGCCGTGCCGCCAGCTGCAATAGCAACGGTCATCTTATCGGTCATGGTAATCCCTTCGTACACGCGGCCCCTGGTCATCGGTGCGCAAACGCGCCGACGGGTCCGAATTCAAATCGATTCGATTATATCCGCCGCCCGCATTGCGAGGAGTGGGGCGCTGCG
>CAJMMD010000049.1 GCA_905214465.1 uncultured bacterium | reverse complement strand
ACGGGGTGTGTCCATTTGGATGCACCCCGTTTTGTTTCTCGTTTGTAAACGAAAGCCTCCAATCTCCTTACGTTCCCTTTACGTTTGGTCCCTACCGCTGCGGGTATCCTTTTAAGGAAGTATGACAGCCGTATAAACGCGGACTGCGCGGCGACGCCGCGATACTTGTGTTATTAGGAGGCTTTAGTATGGCAGCACGTGCGGACAGGGTTTCGCGTGTCGACCATGATGGAGTTACGTTGGTGGAGGGCGCGACGCACAATGTCCGCTTTGCCTTCACCGAGCGCACCGGTGGCGTTTCCGAAGATGCGTACTCCTCGCTCAACCTGGGCTCGCATGTAGGCGATGACCCCTTTGCTGTTCAAGAAAATCGTCGTCGAGCGCTCGAAGCCATGGGCGCCGCTGAGTGCGAGCATAATCTGCTCGTGCCCAATCAAGTACATGGTGACCATATCGTTACGGTGACCTCGAACGGCGCCGACGATCTTGAGGCTATTCGCGAGCAGATTGCCGAGGGCTGCGATGCCATCGTCTGCACGGCCCATGAGGTACCCGTGATGCTTTGCTTTGCCGATTGCGTTCCCGTGGTGCTGGTTGCTCCCAACGGTTTTGCCGTGGTGCATTCCGGATGGAAGGGCACGATTGCGCGCATTTCCGCCAAGGCGTGCCAGGCGCTCTGCGAGGCGGCTGGTTGCAATGCGAGCGATGTTTCTGCCTATATCGGTCCCCATATCCTGGGTGACGAGTACGAGGTTTCCCAGGAGCTCATGGACCGCTTTGCTGCCGAGTTCTCGTGCGTCGATGCGGGCGCTTCTCGCATGCTCGATCTATCTGCCGCCATTCGTGAGGCGCTGGTAGATGTCGGTGTCGATGCGGATGGGATTGTGGATACCCAGCTTTCGACCGTGCGTCAGAACGACCGCTTTTATTCCTACCGCAACGAGGGCGGCACCTGCGGGCGCCATGCTGCGATCGGCGTGATGCTATGAGAAAGATTGTATCGGTCCTGAGCGCCGCGGTGCTCACGCTCACGCTGTGTGCCTGCTCCTCGGGCTCTTCTACGTCTTCTATCACCGTGGCCGGCTCGACCACCTGCCTTCCCATTGCCGAGATCGCGGCCGAGGGCTTTAAGGAGGAGACCGGCACCGACGTGCTGGTTTCTGGCCTGGGCTCATCTGCTGGCATCGAAGCCGTTAGCGCCGGCACCGCCGATATCGCCAGCTCCTCTCGTGGCCTCAACGCCGATGAGCAAGACCTGGGCCTGACGCCTATCGTTATCGCACACGACGGCATCGCGGTCATCGTGAACGACGACAACCCGGTCGATAACCTCTCGACTGAACAGCTCCGCGATATCTATGCGGGCAAGATCACCAACTGGAAAGAGGTCGGTGGCGAGGACTTGAAGATTCAGGTTATTAACCGCGATGAGGCTTCCGGTACGCGTGAGGCTTTCCGCACCATCGTGATGGACGGCGCGCCGTTCGATCGCCGCTCGGCTGTTCTTTCGGGTACGGGCCAGGTACGCGATGTCGTGTCTCGCTCTCGCGGTGCTATTGGCTACATCTCGCTGGGTTTTGTCGAGAGCCTCAACGCCAAGACTTCGGTCAAGGCCGTCTCGGTTAATCACGTCGAGGCGTCCGAGAAGACAGTCGCGAGTGGCGGTTATCCCATCTCCCGCGACCTCTATTTCTTTGTGAAGGGAACGCCTTCGCAGCAAGCGCAGGATTACATCGACTACGTGACGTCCGAAAAGATGGACAAGCAGATTCGCGAGGCGGGCTTTATTCCCGTCACCAATGACGGAAAGGGGAGTGAGTAGCGTGGAAGCACGGGAAACCCCCCAGATTGAACAGGAGACCCAGGCGCCCAAAAAGCGTGAGTTGGCGTTGGTGTCGCGCGGCACCTATCTTAAGGAGAAGGCACTGCAGTGGATCTTCTTTGCCTGCGCGTTCTTGGCGGTCGTCACCGTCATCCTGATTTTTGTCTTTACCACGTACTCGGCGCTGCCCGTCTTTACCGATATAGGCCTGGCGGACTTCTTTAGCTTTACATGGGCTCCTTCCGAGGGGCATTACGGCATCATGTCGCTGTTGGCCGGCTCAGGTCTGGTGACCGTCGGTGCCCTTGCCATGGGTGTGCCGTTGGGTGTGGGCACAGCCGTGTATCTGGTCGAGATTGCCAGCAAGCGCGTGCGCAAGCTCATCAGCCCTGCCGTCGACCTGCTGGCGGGTATTCCCTCCATCATCTACGGCTTCTTCGGCATGATCATCATCCGCCCGTTTATTGCGCAGCTGACCGGTGGCCTTGGGTTTGGTGCCCTGACGGCGTGGTTCGTGCTTGCCATCATGATCGTTCCCACGATCACGACACTCACCATCGATGCCCTTAACTCCATCCCCATGGGCATCCGCGAGGCATCCTATGCCATGGGCGCCACCAAGTGGCAGACCATCTATAAGGTCGTGCTGCCCGCAGCCAAGCTGGGCATCGTGGACGCCATCGTGCTGGGCATGGGTCGCGCTATCGGCGAGACCATGGCCGTGCTCATGGTCGTGGGTAACGCTCCGGTCATTCCGGATAGCATCTCGAGCCCTATCTCGACGCTCACGAGTCAGATCGCGCTCGATATGAGTTACTCCTCGGGCTTGCACCGCTCGGCGCTCTTTGGCATGGGCGTGGTCTTGTTTGTCATCTCCGCCACGCTGGTGGGCGTCGTCCGTCTGATTTCCAAGAAGAAGAGGGGGTAGGCTATGTCCGATTCCGTTGACACGACGGTCGATACGACCTCGTCGCGCGAGCGCATCAAGCGTGCCCTTTCCCATGGCAAGAAGGGCCGCATCAACAAGGACCTCTCCAACAAGATCATGCTCGGCGTATTCCGCGCGGCTGCCTACATCACCACGCTGGTACTGGTCGCCATCATCGCCTACGTGGTCATTAACGGTCTGCCGCAAATCTCGCTCGACTTTATCTTTGGCTGGCCCCAGGGCGTCAACGCCGAGGGCGGCATTTGGCCGACGATCGTCTCGACCGTCTACGTGACGGCGCTCGCCATGCTCATCTGCACGCCGATTGCCGTGCTAGCGGCGGTCTACCTGGCCGAGTACGCCAAGCAGGGCAAGGTCGTCGAGCTCATTCGCTATGCCGCCGACGCCTTGGCCTCGGTGCCTTCCATCGTCATGGGCCTGTTTGGCTACGCCTTGTTTGTCGAGGCCATGGGCTTGGGCCTTTCGATGGTTTCGGCCGCGCTGGCGCTCGCGCTTTTGATGCTCCCCATCGTCATGCGCACCACCGAGGAAGCCATCCGCGCCGTGCCTCGCTATATCCGTTGGGGCGCGTACGGCCTGGGCGCCACCAAGTGGCAGGTCGTCTCCAAGATTGTGCTTCCTTCTGCCTTCGGTCGCATCGCCACCGGCATCGTGCTTGCCATCGGCCGCGCCATCGGCGAGACCGCGGTGGTGCTCTACACCATGGGTCAGGCCATCAACCTGCCTATCTCGCCACTCGATTCCGGCCGCCCCATGACGGTCCACCTGTACCTGCTTGCCAACGACGGCATTAACATGAACGCAGCCTATGGCACCGCGCTCTTGCTGATGGTGATCATTTTGGCCTTCAACCTGTTTGCGCGCTTCCTGTCGCGCAAGCGCCGCTAGTTAAGGAGTCCCATGTCCGTTTATCAGTCCGCCCCCACGCTGGAGCAAGCGGCCATCACGGCCAAGGATTTCAACTTTTGGTACGGTGACTTTCATGCGCTGACGGGGCTCGACCTCAACATCGCAAAAAACGCCATCACCGCCTTCATTGGCCCTTCGGGCTGCGGCAAGTCGACGTTTTTGCGCTGCATCAACCGCATGAATGACCTGATCGAGGGTACGCGCGTCGAGGGCACCATGACGCTCGACGGCAATGATATCTATGCCGAGGGCGTCGACCCGGTCGACCTCCGTCGTCGCGTGGGCATGATCTTTCAGCAGCCCAACCCGTTCCCTAAATCCATCTACGAGAATGTCGCCTTTGGCCCTCGCCTGCAGGGCGTGACTAGCAAAAGCGACCTCGATGACATCGTGGAAGAATCGCTCAAGCGCGCCAACCTCTGGAAAGAGGTATCCAATCAGCTCAACAAGGATGGTTTGGCGCTCTCGGGCGGTCAGCAGCAGCGTCTGTGCATCGCGCGCGTGCTTGCGGTGCAACCCGATGTCCTTCTGATGGACGAGCCCTGCTCCGCCATCGACCCCACGTCCGTCTCCAAGGTCGAGGATCTGATGGCCGAGCTGGCGCCCGAGATGACGATCATCATCGTCACGCATTCAATGCAGCAGGCGGCACGTATCAGCGACTACACCGCATTTTTCTTGCAGGAAGTTGCCGGTGAGCCCGCCACGCTCATCGAGTATGGTCAAACCGACGCAATCTTCACCAGCCCGGTGGATTCGCGGACGGAAGACTATATCACCGGCCGCTTTGGCTGATCGGTGCGACTAGTCCCAAGCCGATCGGACCTGGTCCGGTGCGTATTCACCGTGCGGGCGGCATGACCGCACCCAACTGATTGGAGTGAACCATGCGCAAACTGTTTTCCCGTCAGCTCATCGAGGCCCGTCACGAGATGCTGAGCATCTACGAGGCCGTCGATCTGGCCCTCCACGATGCCGTTAAGGCCTATGTGACCGACGACCGCAAGCTCGCCACCAAGACCAAGAAGCGCACGCTTTCGATTGACGCGCGCTGCGCCAACTTGGAGGCCGTGTGCTACAACCTGATCGCCACGCAGTCGCCGGTCGCCTCCGACTTCCGCTTGCTGCAGACGATTATCTACGTCGACTTTAACCTGCAGCGCATGACCGATAAGGTTCGCCAGATCTGCCGCGCCACGCGTCACATGGTCAAGGCCGACATCTCGCTGCCCCAGGAGCTCGTCGGTACGGTTGAGGCCGAGGCCGAAGCTGTTTACCAGGTGCTGGGCTC
>CAJMMD010000048.1 GCA_905214465.1 uncultured bacterium | reverse complement strand
GACGCCCAAGCCCAAGCCAAACCCGATGAAGCCCATGACGGCTTTGCGACGGGGCAGCGGCGTGCCCGTGAGCCATTCGGTCGACGAGCCCTTGCGCGATCTGGTGTTATGCATTTGAGGGCCACTCGAGCCACGGAGACGCGACGCAGGGTCGTTGCCATAGGACGGCCTCGCGTTGTAAGATGGCCGACCCGTTCCTTGATAACCAGAACGTCCCCGCGATGAGGGACGTCCAGAACCGCGACCCCGGTCGGAGCCGCGGCGATAGTCATTTGTCATACTCAGCTACCGTCTTGTTACTGAGCGGTCGCGGTCGAGCTAGCGCCCGCGGCTGCATCCTGCGAAAAATCAAGTGTAACGCTCTCGCTGGGCTCCACCATGCCATAAGCGCCTGCAAGGTCGCGAATGCGCGTGTCGGCACCATAGACCGAATGCATGACCTCCAGGTCGGAGCTCTCATCGGTCGCCTTCTCGAGCGTGTTGGTAAGCGCGGCATTGCTGTTGAGCACCTGGGCCGTAACGCCGGCGAGCGCCACACGGGCGACACCGATCGTCATGAAGATGGCCGCAATGATGCAAAACGTTTTAAGAACGCTCATGAAAACCGGGCTTACCGCCTGGTTTGCCTGACGGCCCGCGCCCGTGTAGACATCAAAGCGCGGCGTGCGCTGCTCGCGGGGAGCAGCGGGAGCCTGCGGTGTCTCACGATAGGCGGGCATGGCGTTCATATCATAGGCGAGTGCTGCGTTTGAGGTGTTGTAGCCCATGATATGCCGCCTCCCATCCCGAGTACGTTGGTAGTGTGTTTAAGCTTCGTTTATGGTGCGAGCGGGAGGTCCAATATCGCGCGGTCGCGTCTACAGACGCTGCGCCACGCGGATCTTGGCTGATCTCGCCCGAGGGTTGCGCGCAACCTCATCGGGTTGGGCAACCAGGGGTTTGCGGGTGATGACCTTGAGTATCGGCACGTTGCCGCACACGCACACCGGAATCTCCGGCGGACACGTGCACCCCTGGCTCATCTCCTTAAAGTGGTTCTTTACGATACGGTCCTCGAGCGAGTGATACGAGATGACGCAGATGCGTCCGCCCGGGTTGAGCCACCTTGTGGCGGCGTCTAGCCCTCGCTCGAGCACATCGAGTTCGTGATTGACCTCGATGCGAATGGCCTGGAAACTTTTCTTGGCTGGGTGTCCGCCATGCCGACGAGCGGCAGCGGGGATACCAGCCTTGATGATCTCGACAAACTGACCGGTGGTTTCGATCGGCTCATGCTCGCGGCGGCGCACGATCTCACGCGCGATCTGCGAGGCGAACTTCTCTTCGCCGTAGACGCGTAGAATCCGGGCGAGGTCGTGTTCGTTATAGGTGTTGATGACCTCAGCTGCGTTTAAGGTGTTGTTACCCGGATCCATCCGCATGTCCAATGGGGCGTCCTCGTTGTACGAAAAGCCCCTGCCAGGGATATCGAGTTGCGGCGACGAAACGCCCAAGTCGAACAGGAAGCCATCGACCCCGGGCACCTCGGCCGAGCAAAGCAGCTCGTCCAAGTCGCCGAAGTTGCCCTTCAGCAGCTGGTGCGGTACGCCGGGAACCTCGCGGTCCAGACGGGCGCCAGCGGCCTCGAGGGCCATGTCGTCCTGATCGACGCCGAGCAAAAGGCCGGTCTCCCCCACCTGCGCGGCCATCTTTACCGAATGGCCGGCACCGCCAAGGGTGCAGTCGCAGACGACGGAGCCGCTCTTTAGCTGCAGCGACTCAAGCACTTCGCCGAGCATGACAGGTTCATGCCGATATTCTTGTGTCAAGATCCCACGCTCCATCCGTTACTCGTGCCTTGCCCTTACGAGAAGAAGAGGTCCAGCAGGGCCTCGTCATCATCGTCCTCATCGGCCGTAGCGCGGTCCCAAACCTCAAGGTGGTCGTAGTTGCCCACAACCGTGACCTCGCGGTCGAGGTTCGCCTGCTTGCGGAGAGACTCAGAAAGACCGATACGACCCGCGCTGTCCACATCCATCGACGTGGTGCGCTTGTTGATCGCCCTCATGAGCTTCTGGTCGTTGATGTCACGCGGGTTAAAACCCTCGTGGCCCTCACGACCCGCGAAGAGTCCTTCGACCCACTTATCGAAGGCCTCGGCAGAGAACACGTACAGAGCATCGACATCCAGGGCTTTAAACACGCGAACGTGCTCTCCAAGCTCCTCACGAAGGGGTGCAGGCAGGGACAGACGACCTTTTGCATCGAGATTGCGCTCGTATGCACCCGTCATTCCCATGTGCGCCCTCCCCTCGGTTACTCAGATGGCACGTACGCGGGGAACCACCCCGCCTGTCGACGTCATCAATAATATGGGGAACCGCCCCATTTTTCAACACCTTTCCCCACCCCTTCCCCCACCCCGCCCCATCACTCCACACCCAATATGCTGTAAAACACCCCCGAGCATATGTTCGAAAACACAATATGTTGTGTTTGCAGCAAAGGCGCGATGCCACCTGTAGAACCACGCCCGCGAACCTCAACCTTCAAGTTGACCTTGAGGCGATTTTTACGTCCCTTTACACGCCGTTCACATCGCCCCCAAACTCCCCCACCCACGGCGCACACGGCCCACCACCGCGTCGGTGTCTGGCGAAAAATGAGACGGGGCCCCAGATTGCCCATGCGCGCAAAAGTGCGTCGCGACAATCTGGGGCCCGTCCCCCTTAATATTTATAAATATGCAGGTCAGCGAGGTTGCTAGCGATGTGCCAGCGGATGCGCCGCCAGATAGACCTCGGTCAGTTGCGTGCGGTCGACATGCGTGTAGACCTGCGTGGTCGAAATATCGGCATGGCCCAAAATCTCCTGCAGCACACGCAGGTCGGCACCGCCCGCGAGCATGTGGGTGGCAAAGGAGTGGCGCAAGGTATGGGGATGGAGCCCCACCAGCCCCACCTGGCGCCCATACCGCTCGCATATCGCATGCACGGCCTGGCGCGACAGGCGACGTCCGTTCTTATTTAAAAAGACCGCCAAGGTCTCCGTCCCGTGAGCATGGGCGGCCAGGAGAGTGCGCCCGTCACCTATATAGTGTGTCAGGGCACGCGCCGCGCTTCCCACCAGCGGGGACAGGCGTTCCTTTGAGCCCTTACCGCGAACGAGCACAAAGCCATCGTCGATATGGATATCGCCCACATCGAGCCCCACCAACTCGCTCACACGCAAGCCGCATCCGTAGAGCACTTCCAAGATGGCATGGTCGCGCAAGCCCATCTCGCCCTCGGGGAAGTCTTGATCGAGCAGCGCCGAGACATCCTCCACCGATAGATACTCCGGCAAACGCTCAGCCTTTTTAGGCAGGCGCAACGCCGCCGTTGGATTTTGGGCCACAGCCCCATCGCGCACCAAAAAGGCATGCAGACCCTTCACGGCCGCAAGCGCACGCTCCACCGAGGCATCGGAATAGCCCCCATCCCGACGGTCGGCGACAAAGCCCTCCACGACCTGACGGGTCACCTCTTCAAAAGACACAATACCCGCCCGCTCCAGATAGGCGCAGTACGTCGTCAGGTCACGTCGATAGGCCGCAATCGTGTTGCGCGCCAAACCCCGCTCGACCGCGAGGTAATCGAGATACTCCCCCGCCGCCACGGCGAGCGACGAGGGAGTAGCTTCGGTATGTTCTTTGTTCGCCGGCACCCTTAGTCCGTAGCGAGGTTCATGGGCGTCACCTGTAGGCGATCGACACCCTCGTGCTGACCGATCGAGGCACGCACGAACTCTCGGAACAGCGGCTGCGGGTTGGTCGGACGGCTCTTGAACTCGGGGTGAGCCTGGGTTGCCACATACCACGGATGCACGTCGCGCGGCAGCTCGACCATCTCGACCAGGCGCTCGTCGGGTGAGAGGCCAGAGATAACCAAGCCGGCGTCCTCGAGCTGGTCGCGGAAGGCGTTGTTAAACTCAAAGCGGTGACGGTGACGCTCGTAGACGAGATCCTCGCCATATGCCTCGCGAGCAAGGGTATCGGCGGCGAGCTTGCACGGATAGGCGCCCAGGCGCATGGTGCCGCCCTTCTCGGTCACGTCCTCCTGCGAGCTCATCAGATCGATGACGCTAAACGGGCCGTCCGGATCGAACTCAGAGGAGCTGGCGCCGGCAAGGCCGACGACGTTGCGGGCAAATTCGCACACGGCCACCTGCATACCCAGGCAAATGCCCAGATACGGAATTTTGTGCTCGCGGGCGAACTCGGCCGCGAGGATCTTGCCCTCCAGGGCGCGCTTGCCAAAGCCGCCGGGGACCAGGATGCCCGAGGCGTCGCCCAGAACCTCGGAGACGTTCTGCTCGTCGAGGCTCTCGCCATCGACCAGCTGGACGTCCACATGGCGATCGTAGAAGACGCCCGCGTGGTGCAGGGCCTCGATAACCGACAGGTAGGCATCGGGCAGCTGCGTATACTTGCCCACGACGGCGATCTTCACCTTGTCGGCGTGCTGGTTGGCATGGTTCTGCTTGCGCAGGAACTCGTTCCACTCACTCATGTCGCGCTCACGCGGATCGAGACCCAGACGCTCGCAAATGCGCAGGTCAAAGTCCTGCTCGGCGAGTAGCTGCGGAACGTCGTAGATGCTCGCGCAGTCCTCATTGGTAAAGACGCAGTCGGTGTCGACGTCGCAGAAGCTTGCGATCTTGCCGCGGATGGCATCGTCGATATGGTGGTCGGAACGCAGAACGATAATATCGGGCTGGATACCAAAGCTGCGGAGCTCCTTGACGGAGTGTTGCGTCGGCTTGGTCTTGACCTCGTGGGCGGCGGCGATATAGGGAACGAGCGACACGTGGATGTAGCAGACGTTCTCGGGGCCGGCCTCCTTGCGGTACTGGCGAATGGCCTCGACAAACGGCTGCGATTCAATGTCGCCGATGGTGCCACCCAACTCAGTGATGACCACATCGGAGCCGGTCTGCTCCTCAATACGACGGAACTTATCCTTAATGGCGTTCGTGACGTGCGGAATCACCTGCACGGTGCCGCCCAAAAAGTCACCGCGACGTTCACG
>CAJMMD010000047.1 GCA_905214465.1 uncultured bacterium | reverse complement strand
TTCAAATCGATTCGATTATATCCGCCGCCCGCATTGCGAGGAGTGGGGCGCTGCGGACGACCTTGCGGCGCTGTTCGCTGACGCGGACGGGCCGCCGGCTCGGTCGCAGAGCCATCCAGAACGGTAAAGCCGTTACGCGAAGATCGCTCGCCGCGCACATGGGGCACGCCGGCGGTACTCTCATCCATAACGGCAAAGCTCTCGCGGCGACGGTCGTACTCATCGCGACGGGCGCTCTCATACGAAACGCGCAGGATCAGACCGGCAAGCATAAGCGACACAATAATCGACGAGCCGCCGTAGCTAATAAACGGCAGCGGCTTACCCGTCATGGGAAACACATTGAGAATGCCCAGCGCGTTGATCAAAAACTGCACCGCAAGGATGACCGCGGAACCCGATGCCATAAGTGCTCCGCGACGATCGGTCGCCTGCTCAGCAATGCGAAACGCCGAGTAAATCAGCATCGCAAACACCAAGAAGAACAGCACGGTTCCGATAAAGCCAACTTCCTCGCCGATAATAGCCAAGATGTAGTCGTTGTGCGCCTCGGGCAAATACGAGTACTTCATGGTGGAGTTGCCGATACCACGGCCGAACAGTCCGCCCGAGGCAAACGCCATGATGGCAAGCGTGGCCTGATAGCCGTCACCATATTCGTCTGCCCAAGGATTCCAAGCAACCTGGACACGCGTCATACGATACGGCTCGGCGATAAGGGCAATCGCAATGACGGCGATGCCGGCAACAACCGTCCAAACGATATATTTGGGGTCCAATCCCGCAAACAACGCCATGCATATGAGGGTCAACAAAATGATCAGAACGGTACCAAAATCGGGCTGAACAAAGATCAGGAAGAGCGAAATTCCCAGGTAGCCGCCCATCTTGCGAAGAAACTCGTTGATGTTGCCGCCGGGCGAAAAGATACGGTCGAGCATGATTGCCGAATACGCGATGGCGAACGGCTTTAAAAACTCAGACGGCTGAAACTGAATACCGGCGATGTTGAGCCAACGCGTGGCGCCACGACTGCCGCTGCCCATAAAGAACACCAGAACCAGTAGCCCTATCATGCCCATGAGGAAGATCCTGAGGACGTCTTCCCCAAACCAACTGTCCGGCAAGATGCGCACGATGGCAACCATAGCCAGCACGCCAACTCCGGCAAACGCGGCCTGTCGAAACAGGAAAAACGTCGCCGAACCATTCTCGTGCAGCGCCTCGACCGAAGATGCCGAGTACACCATCAGCAAGCCGAAGCAAACCAAGCTAAACAGGCAGGCCATAAATATCAAACGGGGGCGCATGATGCGGGCGGGGACGCCGGCAATATAGCGCTCACTGAACGTCTGCCCGCCGCATCCGGAACGCGGCGTGCTACGCAGCGAGGAAGCACGGTCCGAGTCGGGCCTCCTCATATCACTTCGGGGGCTCTCCTCTCTCACCGGCAACCCCTATTCCGTTTGCGATTTCGCTGCCGCGGCAAGCTGGGCAACGTAGTCCTTAAACACGCGACCGCGCTCCTCGTAGCCCGAGAACTCGTCGAACGAAGAACAAGCGGGCGAAAGCAGGATCACGTCGCCGCGGCTCGAGAGCGAGCGGGCAACGTCAACGGCATCGCGCAGGTCATCGGCCTGGGCGATATCCACGTCACCATCGACATCGGCCTCGTCCATAGCAGCGGTAAAGCGCTCGCGCGCATCGCCAAAGCAAACGACTGAACGCACGTTGTCCATAACGACGCGGGCAAAGTCCGCAAGCGGCGTACCCTTGTCGTGGCCGCCAAGCAGCAAAATCACATCGTCGTCGGGAAACGCCGTCAGGGCCTTTTCGACCGCATCGGTGTTCGTTGCCTTGGAATCGTTGACGTAGCGCACGCCATCGATCTCGCCGCAGGGTTCCACGCGGTGTTCGAGCGGCTGGAACGATGCCAAACCGCGGCAAATGCCCTCGGGATCGGCACCGACGGCCAGAGCAGCCGTGGCGGCACATAAGGCATTGATGACATTGTGATGGCCCGAGATCTTGAGCTCGGACGTGGCGACAAGCTGAGTCTCGACGCCCTTCAGGCGGACGACCATCTTGCCGTCGCGCACAAAGGCGGCGTCTGCACCCTCGGGCTCGTCAAAAGCGACCTTGCAGATGCGGCGGCCCGGTGTGTAGATGTACTCATCGAACTCATGGATGCCGGCATCCTCAACGTCGATAACCACGAGGTCGTCGTCGACCATATTCTCGAACAACTTGATCTTGGCAAGCGCATAGTTCTTGTGGCTCTTGTGCCAGCCCAGGTGGTCGGGCGTGATGTTGAGCAGCACCGCCACGCGAGGATGAAGCTCGGCGGTCGTAGCAATCTGATAACTCGACAGCTCGGCCACAAACCACTCATTGTGCGCGCGGCCGTCGATCTCGTTCACCGGCGGCTCACCGATATTGCCGACGGCCACGCTGGCTTCACCGGCGGCCTTGAGCAGATAATCGGTCAGCGACGTGGTAGTTGTCTTGCCGTTGGTGCCCGTGATGGCGATCCAATTATGGGGAGACAGACGATAGGCAAACTCGGGCTCGCCCATAATCTGGGCGGCATGCTCACGCCCAGCCTTAAAGAAGGCCGAGAACTCCGAGATACCCGGGCATGTCACGCACACGTCATAGGCACCCTCGACCTGCTCGGTGCCGTAGACAAACGACGCGCCCTGCGCCTCGAGCGCACGTGTGGCGTCATTGGGCTCGGAGGTACCACCGCCATACACGGTCGTGGCGCTCACGCGCTCGGGGTGAGCCAGCGCCCAACGGGCGACATCGAGACCGGATTTACCCTGCCCCAAAACGAGCAGGCTAAAGACATCAGCAAGAGGCATGAAAGACCACTATCCCAACTGGAAGAACAGGGCGAGGCCAACGGCGCCAAAGGCCGCGGCGATAATCCAAAAACGGATAACGACCTTGGTCTCGGCCCAGCCCTTCTTTTCGAAATGATGATGAATGGGCGCCATAAGGAAGACGCGCTTGTGCGTAAAGTGGAAATAGACGACCTGGATCATGACCGACAGAGTCTCGACGATAAACAGACCGCCGATGATGAGGGAAACGACTTCGGTGTTGGTCATGATGGAGGTGCAGGCAAACGCGGCACCCAGGGCAAGCGAGCCGGTATCGCCCATAAAGATGCTCGCCGGGTAGCAATTGAACCACAAAAAGCCCAGGCAGGCACCGGCGCACGCCGTGCAGAAGATGGACAGGTTCACGTCACCGTGCAAAAACGCCATGGCGGCCATGGCGAGCATGGCGATCATGGAAGTGCCGCCGGCAAGACCGTCCAGACCATCGGTCAGGTTCACGGCATTGGAAAGACCGGCGATCATCAGCCAGCAAAATACAATGTAGAGCCACGGGAACGAAAGGCCGCAGATGGTGGTCGAAAGAACACCGAGGTCAATCGTCAGGCCGCCGGGAAAACGAATCTCGGGGGCGACGCCGCACCAATTGACAGCGAGCACGGTAAAAGTGACGCAGATGATGGTCAGACCGATCATCTTGGCGTGAGGCGTCAGACCGAGCGAGCGACCATGCGTGACGGAGGTCAGGTCGTCGATGAGACCCAGAACGCCGGTGGCCAGCGTGGCAAGCAGCACGAGCACGAGCTCGGTGGTGAGCTTGCCCATCAGCAGGCAGGTCAGCGAGATCGCGACAAGGATGATGACGCCGCCCATGGTGGGCGTACCCTGTTTAATCAAATGACGCTTGGGGCCGTCGGCTCGGACCTGTTGGCCGATACCCTCGACCTTCAGCAGCTTGATCCACCACGGCATAAGCAGCAACCCAATGGCAGCAGCGATGCCGAGTCCCAAAAAGGCCTGATACGTAGGATACGAGGGATTGCCGAACATGGGCTAGCACACACCTTCCACAAAGCGGTCGAGCTCAACAAAACGGGAACCCTTGACCAATACAACATCATGATTTTCAAGCGCGCCGCCCATGCGGTCGAGCACCTGCTGATAATCGGAGAACACCTGGATGCGGTCCTCATCCATACCCATCATACGTGCGGCATCGGCCATGAGCTGAGCCAGCTCGCCGCCGACGCACGCGAGCATGTCGAGCTTTTTGGCGGCGGCATAGGCGCCCACGAGTTCATGCATGCGGGGAGCCTCGTCGCCCATCTCGCCCATCTCGCCCAAGATCGCCATGCGCGAACCGTCACAGATAAGCGAGCACAGCAAATCGAGGCCGGCAGCCATAGACTCGGCACTGGCGTTGTAGGAGTCGTCGATGATGCGTGCTCCGCTCTTGGCGCGCTTGATCTCCTGACGGTGGCCGGTGATCGTAAGGCCCCTAAAGGCAGCATCGATCTGCTCGGGCGTCACGCCCAGACGATAGGCGACCGCGGCGGCCTTGACGGCATTGGGCACGGACTGCACACCGGGAATGGCCAGCATGGTATCGACCGTGTCGCCCTGACCAAAGTCGAGCGTAAAGACCGGATGGCCCTCGTCGTCGACGCGAATGTCGCGTGCGCGGACCTCGTCGTCGTCCGAGACACCGGCCAGCATCACGTCAATACCCGCAGGCTGGGCGAACGTATCGCGAATGAACGGCGTAAAGTCGTCCTCGCCGCCCAAAACCAGCAACGGCGAGAAGTCGCCGGCGGCGCACATGCCCCGGACAATCTCGGACTTGGCGCGGGCGATGTTCTCGCGGCTGCCCAGGATACCGATGTGGGAGGTTCCGATCTTGCTCACAATGGCAAGATTGGGGTTGGCAGACTGGGACAGGCGCTCAATCTCATGAAAATGGTTCATACCCATCTCGAGCACCAGAACCTCGGTATCGGCCGGAGCGGAAAGCACCGTGAGCGGCATGCCGATCAAGTTGTTGAAATTGCCCTTCGTGGCCCAGACGCGATAACGCTTGGCGAGGACGGCGGCGAGCACGTCTTTGGTCGTCGTCTTGCCAATCGACCCGGTAATGCCGACGACCAGGCAGCCAAGCTCCAAGCGATATACATGCGCCAGGCGCAGCAAGAACTCCTCGGGGTCGTCGGTCAGCAAGATGGCGCATCCCTTGTCCTGCGCCAGCGAAACCAGCTCGGCATCGGGCTCGCGCGTCATCACGACGGCACCGGCACCCGACTCGATGGCACGGGAGGCAAAATCATTGCCGTCGACCTTTTCGCCGGGGAAGGCGACAAAGATCGTCCCCTCCTCGACCTGACGCGAGTCGATAACGCACCCGCGGCATACTCGATCGACTTCTTCCGTCACGGTTCGGGCCCCCGTTGAGGCCGCGAGGTTGTTGACGGCGATCTCTATCATTGCAGCTCCCCTGTAAACCTAATAATGCTATCGGCGTATTGTATCCCAGTGCCATGCGCGCGTGGTGCAGGGCATGTGAACACCCTTCAGATCAAACGGCAGACCACGCTCAAGATTGTAACCCCCTACTTCGTGCGCGGGATACCCAGCACGTCGAGCGCGTTGGCCATAATGGACTGGAATGGCACCGCGGCGGCATCCGAGCCGCTCGGTGTTCCATCGAGTGTGATATAGCACAGCACCTTGGGCGATTGTGCCGGCGCAAAGCCCATAAAGGACGACATATAGTTCTCCTTGAGGTAACCCCCGTTCTCGTCAGCACGCTCGGCCGTACCGGTCTTGCCCGCCACGTCATAGCCATCGACCGCACCGCCAACGCCCGTGCCTTCGGACACGACCGTCTGCATGCACGATGTCACCTGGGCGGCAGCGTCGTCCGATATCGCACGCTCGCCTTCGCCCCAGTCCTTCTCATCGCCCTTGCTGGACTTATAGAAGTGCGGAGTCATCATCACGCCGCCGTTCGCGATGCCGCCCACGGCACGTGCGACCTCAATCGGCGAGACGGACAGCGCCTGGCCAAAGCTCATCGAGCCCAGCGTGGCGCCGTCGTACTGGTCGCGCTCCTTGACGATGCCCAGACTCTCACCCGGAAAATCGACACCGGAGCTATGACCGATACCCCACTTGTCCACATAGGTGGCAAAATCATCGGCGCCGATCTTGCGTCCCACCAGGACAAAGCCCACATTGGAGGAACGGCGCATCATCTCGCGCACGTCCATGGTCATGGTGTAGTCGCGCTTATCGGCGTCGGTAACGGTGTCGTCGCCGACCTTAATGCTCGCCGGCACCTCAAACGACGTGCTCGAACGCACGGCGCCCAAGTCGAAGCCGGCACCGGCCACGAGCGTCTTAAAGACCGAGCCGGGCTCGTAGGCATCGGTAACCAGGCGCAAGTTCATGTCCTCGGTCTTGGCGTTTTCCAGATCGGTCTGGTCATATGTCGGATACGAGCATGCCGCCAGAATCTCGCCCGTCGTGGGATCGGTGACCAGGGCCGAGCCATTCTTGGCCTTGGTCTTTTCGACTGCCTCGGCCAGGGCGTCCTCGGCGGCACGCTGGATATTGACATCGAGCGTCGTCACGATGTCCACGCCGTC
>CAJMMD010000046.1 GCA_905214465.1 uncultured bacterium | reverse complement strand
GGCCAGCCCGTGGGAGGCCAGGGCGCCGCTGACCGGTGGACGGCACCGAGCCGTCATCGAGATTGAAAAAGGGGGAGGCCGCGAGGCCTCCCCCTTTTTTTGTATCTCGGGCAATTTGTCTCACATAGTAGCTGTGTTTTATAACCCTCGTTTGTCGCATCTTCTGTGAACGGGCTACAATAACTTAGTCTGTGCGATATGGAGGTGAACATGGCTGAAGCTGGTATCGGCGTTGATATCGTCGAGATTTCCCGCATGAAATCAATTCTTGAAAAGACGCCGTCGTTTGCTCGGTGTGTGTTTACCGAAGAAGAGCGTGCGTATTGTGATGCATCGTCGCGTCCCGCTGCTCACTATGCCAGCCGCTTTGCTTCGCGCGAGGCGGTACTTAAAGCTCTCGGCACGGGTTTTAGTCAAGGCGTGGGTCGCAAGGATGTTTCGGTAAAGCGTGATAAACTCGGCAAACCGAAGGCTCTGCTTTCTGGTCGTGCTCTCGAAATCGCCCAGGATTTGGGTGTTGTCGAGGTCGCTCTTTCTATTACCCTTACGGGTGACTTGGCTGTCGCTAATGCCATTGCAATCACCGAGGATGCTCGACCTAAGCCTAAGGAAGAAAAGGTGAGCAACAAGAAACGCGTTGCGCAGACATTTAAAGAGGCTCGCTCTGTTTTAGATGAGCTTGAGCAGCTGCAGAATTCAGCATTGACGGAGCACTTGGGCGATGCTTCGCAAGATACGCTAGGAGCATAGATGAAACCGGTTTTGAGTACCGAAGAAGTCGTTCGTCTCGAGGATATCATCGAACGCGAAGGGACTTCGAAGGCCGAGCTTATGGAGCTAGCGGGTGAGTTTGCCGCCAACGAGGTCTTGAAGCTCAATCCCGATCGGGTTCTCGTTCTGGTCGGTTTTGGTAATAATGGCGGCGACGGTTGGGTTGCCGCCGATATCTTGAGCCACAAGGGTGTGGACGTGGATATCGTTTCTCCGGTTGAGCCGGATGAGATTCCTGCTGCTCTGGCACGTCATGTTGCTCGTCGAACTGCCGGTCGCGATGTGCACGTTTGCGTCGGTCCCTCGCGTGACGAACTCGAGGTTTTGATCGATAAGGCGGATGTTGTTGTCGATGCCATTTTTGGTACCGGTTTCCACGGGAATCTGCGTGCGCCGTTCTCCATTTGGATTCCTACGGTCAATGAATGCGCCGATTGTGTCTTATCCATTGATGTCCCCTCGGGCCTGAATGCCGAGACGGGCGTTGTTGATGACGACTGCATTCGTGCCGAGCGCACGGTGACGATGATTGCGCCCAAGATTGGTCTGTATAGCGCTGATGGCCCTGAGTATGCTGGCGATTTGATCTGCGGCAATCTTTACGACCGTCTTGATGAGGTCATCGATGATGTTGACCACGCCGCCGAGATTGTCGAGCCCGGTGACTTAGTTGATTACTTTGCTCCGCTACCATCGAATATCGATAAGTATTCCCGTGGCTCTGTGCTTATTGTCGCCGGATCGGCGCAATATCCTGGTGCTGCCATTATGGCGGCCAAGTCTGCAGCTCGCGCGGGTGCTGGTTACGTGGCAGTCGCGGCTCCTGACGCCTGTGCCAATCTCATTCGCATGGCACTTCCTTCGATTCCCGTCTTTGCTATTCCGTCTGATTCGCGCGGCTCCTTTGGCGCCGCTGCGCGCATGACGGTGTGTGAGATCGCAAAGAAGTACAGCTGCGTGCTGTGCGGTCCCGGTATGACGACGTCTGCTGGCGCTATGCAGGTGGTTTCGGGCTTGCTCGAGCTTGAGGTACCGCTAATTTTGGACGCCGATGCACTCAACTGCCTTGCTAAGATTGCCATTGACGGTATTGATAGTAACCCCGAGATGTATCGTCGCGAGCAGCCGTTGGTTATGACGCCGCATTATCGTGAGCTTTCGCGCCTGGTTGCCGGTGACGAGGTGAACGACCTTGGTACCGCGATTGCGGCCGCGCAGAAGGTTGTCTGGGCTGCAGGCTCCGACAATCTGGTGGTCATAGCCAAGGGGCCGACGACGGCTATCTGTGGCGTTGAGCGCGTGCTGCTGCCACTCTCGGGTCCGGCTTCTCTGGCAACTGCCGGTTCGGGTGATGTTCTCGCGGGTATTTTGGCCGGCACGCTTGCCACCATGCGCGACGAGATGGATCGTTGGGAGTTGCTGTATTCGTACGCCGTCGCACTTCACAGCTACGCCGGTTTTGCTGCGGCGACGGAGTATGGTGAGAAGAGCGTTATCGCGACCGATCTTATCGACTTGATCGGTCCTGCCATGGAGCTGGCGGCAAAGGATGCGCTCGAAGATCTGGGAATCATGGACGAAGGGTCGGATGACTAATCATGAATAAAGCCGATTTGACGCGCTGGTCCTGGGTCGAGATCGACCGCGGGGCGCTCCGTCGCAACACGAGAGCCTATAAGAACTTATTGAATCCGCGTCAGCGCCTGTGCTGCGTGGTCAAGGCCGATGCTTATGGTCATGGAGCTGTTGAGTGTGCCAAGATCATGTATTCGGCCGGTGCCGACATGTTTGCCGTGGCGACGGTCAACGAGGGCGTTGGGCTCCGTCAGGGCGGGATTACTAAGCCCATCCTGATTCTAAGCGAGCCGCCTATCGAGGCTATTCCGACGTTGCTCGAGTTTGATATCATGCCCTCGGTCTATACGTCTGACTTTGCTCTTGCGTATGGCGAATGTGCCGTCGCGGCGGGCAAGGTGGGCAAGTGTCATCTCGCCATCGAGACGGGCATGAACCGCATTGGCGTACATTACACGCAGGTGCTCGACTTTGTCCGCGGTATTAATTTCCATCGCGGTATTCAGTGCGACGGCGTATTTACGCACTTCGCCACGGCCGATGAACCTTCGGGTTGGGACTACAAGCTGCAGTGCCAGCGTTTTACCGAGGCCGTTCAGGCCATTAAGGACGCAGGTTTTGAATGCGGTATCGTGCATTGTGCCAATACGCCGTCCTCGATGCTCGATTCTTCAATGCACTTTGACATGATTCGTGCCGGCATCGGTTTGTATGGTCTGCAGCCATGTGAGCTGAGTGGTCGCGTGATGCAGCTTGATCCCGTCATGAGCGTCCACGCGCGTGTGACGCGCGTGGCGCATCCTGCGATGGGCGAGGGCGTGGGCTACGGCTTTACCTACCGCGTACCGCGCACGCGCGTTCAGATCTGCACCCTTCCGATCGGTTATGCCGATGGCCTTTCGCGTACGCTTTCCAATCGTATGGACGTGCTGTATCGCGGCGAGCGTGTGCGTCAGGTGGGCAATATCTGCATGGACCAGTTTATGGTCGCCATTCAGTCCAACCCGGCGCATGAGATTCCCGAGGCCGAGTATGGTGACAAGATGATCATTGTCGGCCGCGATGGAGATGCCGAGATTACCATGGACGAGATGGCGCGCCTACGCGGCACGATTAACTACGAGGTCGCTTGCGGCTTTGGTATGCGTCTCGACAAAGTCTACGTGTAGGAGTCGCTATGGGCGTCATGCACATCCCCGGCCATAGCCATCAGGCGCCGCGTGAGGTCGCACTCGAGGAGATCGAGGCCGTTCTGGGCGATTGTCACCTTTGCCAGCTTTACCAGTCGCGCCATAACATCGTGTTTGGCGTGGGAAACCCCCACGCTCGCGTGATGTTTATTGGCGAGGCGCCGGGCCGCAATGAGGATTTGCAGGGCGAGCCCTTTGTGGGGGCGGCAGGCGAGGACCTCAACGGCATTTTGTCGCTGGCGGGGCTCAAACGCGAAGACGTCTACATTGCCAACGTGCTTAAGTGCCGCCCGCCGGGAAACCGCAATCCGCGTCCCGAGGAAGTGCTGGCTTGCTCGCCGTTTTTGCGTGAGCAGATTCGAAGCATCTGGCCCGATATTATTGTGACGCTCGGCAACCCCGCGACGCACTTTGTGCTTAAGACCGAGATTGGCATTACTAAGCTGCGCGGCAGGTTCCACCAGATGGGGCATTTTGTAGTAATGCCCACTTTCCATCCGGCAGCAGCGCTACGCAATCCGGCGTGGCAGGAGCTACTGGAGGAAGACTTTAAGATGCTGGGCGACTATCTGGAGCGACATCCCGCACCAGAGGACGCCTCGGAATAATAAGGAGCATATATGTCCCTGGAGCGCCTGGGGGTAGGTACTTACAAAACGACTTGCGCTGCCGATACGGAGTACTTTGGCGAGCTAATTGCACCGTGCCTTGAGGACGGCGATGTGCTCATCCTGACCGGTGGCCTGGGAGTGGGCAAAACTCACTTTACCAAGGGCGTCTCGCGCGGGCTGGGCGATGGGCATATGGTTACGAGCCCTACGTTTGCGCTCATGGCCGTTCACGATCAAGGTCGTATTCCGCTGTTTCACTTTGATCTATACCGCCTGGAGCATGCCTACGAGCTCGAGGATACGGGCATTTTCGATGTGCTGGGCTATGAGGGTGCTTGCCTGCTGGAATGGGGCGAACAATTCCAGGACGAGCTGACGGATGAGTATCTTTCGGTGACGCTCAAGCGTGATGGGGGCGACAGCGATGTGCGAACGATAACGCTCGAGGCGCACGGTGACCGCGCAATGGAGCTTTCCCATTTGATTGATAAGGCTGTACAAGATGAGCTTGCATAACGACAACGCGCTGGTGGTGGCGCTCGATACCTCGACCGACATGCTTGCCTGCGCGGCAAGCTGGATTGATGGGCAGACGGGCGAGACGAAGCTCGCGAGTGGCGACCACATGTGTCGCCGTCACGCCAACGTTGAGCTCGTGAATACCGTTGATGGCGTGCTGGCTCAAGCCGGTCTGAATCGCAGCGATGTTGGTTGCTACGTGGTCGGCCGCGGCCCGGGGTCGTTTACGGGCGTGCGCATCGGCATCTCCACTGCCAAGGGCCTCGCATGTGGTGCCAATGTTCCGCTGCTGGGCGTGTCGACGCTTGACGCTTGCGCTTGGACGGCGTGGAAGGCTGGCGTGCGTGGCAAGCTTGGTATCTTGGCCGATGCTATGCGCGGTGAGGTATATCCGGCGCTGTATATGCTGGTCGATGAGGGTCCCGAGCGTCAATTTGAGCGCGAACACGTGGTCAAGGCCGCCGTGGCGCTCGATGAGTGGCGCCAAGCAGCGGACTGGGACCAGGTTCAGCTGACCGGTGACGGTCTTGTGCGCTATGGCAAGCTGCTGGGTGAGGACGAGACCGCCCGCTGCGTGGAGCGCGACCTGTGGTGGCCTTCGGGCGAGGGCTTGCTGCTCGCGCACGCTGCGGGCGACGGCGATCCGGCCCGCGTCCTGCCGATTTACACGCGCCTTTCGGATGCCGAGGAAAACGAGCGCAAGCGTCTTGGTCTTGCCGAGAGTGCGCACAGCGAAATTACGGGCGTTGCCGATGAGCTCGCCGGTCGTCATCTGCAGTTCCGTCCCATGGGCGCGGCGGATGCCGAGGGCGCGAGCGCGCTGGAGGCCGCCTGCTTTGAAGGTGCCGGACACGAGGCGTGGACGCCGGGCATGTTCCTGTCCGAACTGGGCGAGGACGTCGCTGCGCCGCGTAGTTGGTGGGTGGCACACGACGACGGCAAGCTGCTGGGCCTTGCCGGCGGTATGGTCGTGGACGGTGATGTGCAGATTCTGGATGTCGCCGTCGACCCGGCACATCGCCGTGAGGGCATTGCCCGCAAGCTGCTGTCGCACGTGAGCTATGATGCCCAGATGCTCGGCTGCACTACGGCTTCGCTCGAGGTCGAGGACGGTAACGAGGGAGCGATCGCGCTTTATAACGCTCTGGGCTTTACCGAGGCTGGCCGTCGCCGCGGCTACTATGGTGCCGGCAAGGACGCCATCGTCATGACGGCTCCGCTGCCCCTGGTGCTTCCGGTCGACAATGCTTCGCCCGAGCCGACGGCGGCAGAGCAGCGCGTATGGCCGCTGCCTGCGCCTGGGCGCTCCGAGGGGGAGCGTGCCGAAATTGAGCGCCGCCGCCTAGTGCTCGCTATCGAGAGCTCCTGCGACGAGACGGCCGTGGCGATTATCGATGCGGATGGCAATATGCTGGCTAACCAGGTGTCGACACAGATTGATTTTCACGCCCGCTTTGGCGGCGTGGTGCCCGAGATCGCCTCGCGCAAACACGTTGAGGTGATTGTGAGTGTCGTGGATGCGGCGCTCGAGGATGCCGCAGCATCGCTTGGTCTTGAGGGTGGAGCCATCGCGCCGAGCGAACTCGCCGCTGTTGGCGTGACACAGGGTCCGGGCCTGGTGGGTGCTCTGGTAGTGGGCGTCGCCTTCGCCAAGGGCTTTGCGTATGCTGCCGGCAAACCGCTGGTGTGCGTCAATCATCTGGAGGGCCACCTGTTTGCCAACCTGTTGGCGCAGCCCGACCTCAAGCCCCCGTTTATCTTTACGCTCGTTTCGGGCGGGCACACCATGCTCGTGCACGTAAAGGCATGGGGCGACTATGAAGTGCTTGGCGAGACGCTCGACGACGCCGTGGGCGAAGCCTTCGACAAGGTGGCAAAGGCACTGGGTCTTGGCTATCCCGGAGGCCCTATCATCTCCAAGCTTGCCGAGACGGGCAACCCCAAGGCGATCGATTTCCCCCGTGCGCTTAACAGCAGGGGGGACTATCGCTTCTCGCTTTCGGGCCTCAAGACGGCGGTGACGCTCTACATCGAGCAGGAGACCAAGGCCGGGCGCACGATTCACCTGCCCGACCTAGCGGCCTCGTTTGAGGCGGCGGTCTTTGACGTGCAGTACAAGAAGGCCAAAAACGCCCTGCACGCCACCGGGTGCAAGGAGTATTGCATCGGCGGTGGTGTCTCGGCTAATCCGCATCTGCGCGAGATGATGATCAAGAAGCTCGGGCGTCAGGGGATCCGCGTAACGGTGCCACCGCTTTCGGCGTGCACCGATAACGCCGCCATGATCGCGGAGGTCGCTCGCCGTAAATTCGACCGAGGAGAAATCTCGCCGTTCGACGTCGACGCCGATCCGAACATGACGCTGTAGTCGTACGGGTGCGGTCCCCGGCCCTGACCGGCCCGGCGGCCCCATATGAACTTTCCTGCTCTACAGTCCTGCTCACGACGGAGGCCACATTAAGTGGCCTCCTGTT
>CAJMMD010000045.1 GCA_905214465.1 uncultured bacterium | reverse complement strand
TCGTCGATGGCGTGACCAAGCTCACCAACATCGAAGTCGACAGCATGGACGAGAAGCAGGCCCTCACGCTGCGCAAGATGTTCCTTGCCATGTCCAAGGACATCCGCGTCATTATCGTCAAGCTTGCCGACCGCCTGCATAACATGCGTACGCTGGCGGCCCTTCGCGAGGACCGTCGCCTGTTTAAGGCCCGCGAGACCATGGACGTATACGCGCCCTTGGCCGACCGTCTGGGCATGAGCTCTATCAAGTGGGAACTCGAGGACCTGTCCTTCTTTTACCTGGAGCCCGATGCCTACCAGCGCATCTCGCGCATGGTAGCCGAGTCGCGCGAGGTTCGCGAGCGCTATCTGGCCGAGACTATCAAGACGCTCACCGATGAGCTCAACCGCATTGGCCTGGAGGGCTTTCAGATCAACGGCCGTTCCAAGCACTATTGGTCTATCTATCAAAAGATGAAGCGCAAGGGCAAGGAGTTCTCCGAGATTTACGACCTGGTGGCGCTGCGCGTCATCACCCATTCGGTGCGCGATTGCTATTCCACGCTCGGTGCGGTGCATACGCTGTGGCACCCCATGCCCGGTCGCTTTAAAGACTATATCGCCATGCCCAAGGTCAATAACTACCAATCGCTTCACACGACGGTTATCGGACCCACGGCTCGTCCGCTCGAGATTCAGATTCGAACCTACGAGATGCATGAGCAGGCCGAGTACGGCATTGCCGCCCACTGGCTCTATAAGAAGTCGGGCGGATCGTCTGCCTCAAAGACCAATGATGCCCAGCGTCTGGATGATCAGATTAACTGGCTCAAGCACTCACTCGACTGGGCGGCGTCTGACGAGATCACCGATGCCAAGGAATACCTGCACTCGCTGAAGGTCGACTTGTTTGACCAGGAGATTTTTGTCTTTACGCCCAAGGGCGAGGTCATGGCGCTTCGTGCAGGCTCTACACCGCTCGACTTTGCCTACGCCGTTCATACCGAGGTCGGCAACCACTGCGTCGGCGCCAAGATCAACGGTGCGGTGGCGCCGCTTACGCACGAGATCAAGACGGGTGACCGTGTCGAGATCCTGACCAACAAGAGCTCTAAGCCGTCGCGTGATTGGCTCAAGATCGTTAAGACACCTTCGGCCAAGTCAAAGATCCGCCGTTACTTCGCCGCCGCGACCAAAGACGATGACGCTGCTGCCGGCCGCGATATACTGGCCAAGGACCTGCGCAAGCGCGGGTACGGCATCTCTACGCCGCGGTCCACGCGTGCGCTCAACACCGTGGCGGAGCAGTTTAACTACAAGCAGCTCGAGGACCTGTTTGCCGCCGTTGGTGCGGGTAAAGTCGCCCCACGTGCCGTGGGCAATAAGGTCGAGCAAATCTTGGACCCCAAACCCGAGGAACAGCTCACCAAGGCCGAGGCAATCGCCGAAGTTGTTAAGCAGCCTGCCCGCGGCTCCAACCGCAAGCCGCAAAAGCGCGGCAAGAGCGCCAGCAACGGCATTATCGTCAAGGGCGAGAGTAACAGCGGCTTGCTGGTTCGTCTGGCGCATTGTTGCAACCCTGTGACGGGCGACGATATTGTGGGCTTCATCACGCGCGGCCGCGGCGTTTCGGTGCATCGCGCCAATTGCCCCAACGTCAAGGGTCTTATGGAACATCCCGAGCGCATGATCGATGTGGAGTGGGACGGCGCTGCCGACACCCTCTTCCAGGTCGAGATCGTGGTCGAGTGCCTGGACCGCATGGGCCTGCTCAAGGACGTCACCATTGCCATTGGCGATGCGGGCGGCAATATCCTTTCTGCCGCTACGTCGACCAACCGCGAGGGTATTGCAACCCTGCGCTTTATGGTCGAGATCTCGGACGCGAGTGGTCTGGATCCGCTGCTGGCCTCTATCAGCAGCGTTGACTCGGTCTACGACGCGCGCCGCCTGATGCCCGGCGAGGGTGGAGCCCAGCTTAAGCGCCGCGTTTAGTCGCGACGAACGTGCCACATTATCGATATTCGCTATGCTCGAGGCATCGTTTGATGCCTCGAGTTCTATAGAGAGGAGAAGGACATGAGTGCTGTGTCCTTGGATTTAACTCCCAAGGGATCGGTCGAGATCGAGACGCTCGTAAACGGTCCCATTCAGACCAATAGCTATGCTGTCATTTCGGACAATGAGTGCGTGATTATCGACCCCGCATGGGAAGGCGAGCGCTTGGTGGAGCATATTCGAGCCGAACACCCCGGCGTACACGTGCTTGGCGCCGTATGCACTCATGGCCATGCCGATCATGTTGGTGGTGTTGCCGGCGTGCGAACCACCGCTGGTGAGGGCTGCCAGTATGAGCTGTGTGCTAAGGATGTGGCGGTGCCGCATGCGAATATCGAGGAACAGCGAGCTATGTGGGGCATCGAGACGCCCGATCCGGGTGAGCCGACGCGCCTGCTCGCCGAGGGCGATGCTATCGAGGTGGGCGATATCTGCCTGCAGGTGATCGAGACGCCAGGGCATACGCCGGGCGGGATCGTCTTGTTTGCTGTCACCGAGCAGGGGGACATTGCCTTTGTGGGCGACACCCTGTTTCCGGGCGGGCACGGCCGCACCGATCTTTCTGGAGGAGACGAGGCGGCGATTCTGCGCTCGCTCTCCAAGCTCGCCCGGCTTCTCCCGCCCGATACCGTTTGCCTAACCGGTCATGGCGATTCGACCACCATGGCACGCGAGCTCATGCAGAACCCTTTCATGCGGATGTAGCTTAATAGTCGGCTTTTGAAGCACGAGAAGCGTCCAAACGTCAAGCTATTTTTCCCCAACGGGTCAATTCCGTAGGGCAAACGGTCAAAAAAAGTCTGTTTGGACGATATTCGTGAACAAACGAACGTTTATGCTCGGGTACGCCGTGGTAAAATCTCAGGCGTTATCGGAGCAACCTTACAGGAGGTTTCTTTTATGCTCGTCAACGCAGCAGACATGCTCAAGAAGGCTGAGGCCGGCAAGTACGGTCTCGGTGCCTTCAACACCAACAACCTCGAGTGGACCCTGGCTATTCTCCAGGCCGCCGAGGAGGCCAAGTCTCCGCTGATCCTTCAGTGCACCGCTGGTGCCGCTAAGTGGATGGGCGGTTTCAAGGTCTGCGCCGACATGGTCAAGGCTGCCGTCGAGGCCACGGGCGTTACCGTTCCCGTCGCCCTTCACCTCGATCACGGTTCTTACGAGGACTGCTTCAAGTGCATCGAGGCCGGCTTCACGTCCATCATGTATGACGGCTCTCACGAGGAGACCTTCCAGCTTAACCTCGACCGCACCAAGGAGCTCGTTGAGCTTGCCCACTCCAAGGGCATGTCCATCGAGGCCGAGGTCGGCGGCATCGGCGGCACCGAGGACGGTGTGACCTCCAGCGGCGAGCTCGCTGATCCTGCTGAGTGCAAGCAGATCGCTGACCTGGGCGTCGACTTCCTCGCCTGCGGTATTGGCAACATCCACGGCGTGTACCCCGCCGACTGGGCTGGCCTTTCCTTCGAGCGTCTGGGCGAGATCAAGGCCCAGACCGGCGACCTGCCCCTCGTCCTGCACGGTGGCACCGGCATCCCCGAGGATCAGATCAAGAAGGCCATCTCCCTGGGCATCTCCAAGATCAACGTCAACACCGACCTGCAGCTCGTCTTCGCCAAGGGCGTCCGCGAGTACATCGAGGCTGGCAAGGATCAGCAGGGCAAGGGCTTTGACCCCCGCAAGCTCCTCAAGCCTGGTCGCGACAACATCGTTGCCCGCACCAAGGAGCTCATGGAGGAGTTTGGCTCCGTCAACAAGGCGTAAGCGTCGCTAAACTTCCCGCCGGAAGCCCCGTCCCCCTACACTGTTTCCTTTGCGCTCACCTGGCTTTGCCAGAAGTCGCGCCAAGAAAACAGCTCCGGGGGACGGGGCTTCCTTCGTTTAACGCCGCAGGGTTACGAGTCTGAATTAAGATGGCTACTGGCTTTGCCAGAAGTCGCGCGACGGAAACAGCTCCGGGGAAACGGGGCCTCCTTTGTTAACTTGCTACAGGGTTACTGGTCTGATTTTAGTTATATGGTTACCGTTCAGCGGTGTTGATGGCTCCCTTGTTGGGGCTTTCTTTTTATCTCGCTACAATGGGCTTCAAGCGTTCTAGTGACTTGGAGTTTTGGTATGGCTGTTATTAATGTGCTGCCTTCGGATGGGAAGGTTATTGACGAAGGTCCTGTTGGTTGCTCTGTTGATGTCTGCTGTGATGATTTTCGCCATCTCGATATTGGGCTACCGCCCGAGATTCTTCGTCTTAAGGATGCGGGGTATTTGACGCAGGCTGTTGCTGCCTGCGATCGCCTTTTGGAGCAGAACCCCGAGCCTTCGCTGGCTGCTTGTGTTCGTGCCGAGCGGTATCGCATGCTCGAGACGCCGCTTCATTTTTCGGTGTCGCGCGATCAGGCTATTGCGATGATTCGCGAGGAGTGGCCAGAGTTTACCGAAGAGCAGTTTGATGACCTGATTAATCGTAAGCGTATTGACTGGCGCTTTATCGATGGCGAACTGTTCGTTCTCGACAACTTCCTCGATTCGCTTCGCGTATATCCCAAAGAGGTTCCCGGCATGCGGCCCGATTCTACGGACGGAGTAGCACTGCGCAACGAGATGCTCAAGGAGATGGAGTCGCAAAACGGATTGGCTCGCGTCATTACGCTTAAAGCGTCCGTGTCTGTCCCCGGCGCTCTGGAAGGGGAGACCGTTTGCGCTTGGCTTCCCGTCGCGGCTGCCTGCCGTCAGCAGTCTCGGGTCGAGATTCTCGACATGACGCCGGAGGGCGCTGTTGCTCCCGCGAATGCTTCGGCGCGTACCGCCTCGTGGTCTTCCTCGAGCGAGCACTTATTTTCGGTGACCTATCGTTATCACATCGATGCTGCTTATTGTGATGTCTACGGTGGCACACTTCCGGTTCACCCGCGTATGGACGCGCCTCTGCCCGAGGATATTTCCGAGGACCGTCCGCACATTGCATTTACGCCGTATCTGCAGCAGCTGACGGCCAGTGTTGTTGACGGACTCGAGGATCCGCTCGATCGCGCCCGTGCTATCTATGATTACCTGACGCAGCATATCGACTATCGCTATCAGCCGCCGTACTTGCTTTTGGGATCTATTGCCGATGACTGCGCGCATTCGCTCCGCGGCGATTGCGGCGTTATGGCGCTCACGTTTATCACCATGTGCCGTATCGCGGGCGTGCCTGCCCGTTGGCAGAGCGGCCTGTATGTTGCGCCCGATTCGGTGGGGTCGCACGACTGGGCAGAGTTCTATACGCCGCAGACCGGTTGGCTCAACGCCGACGTGTCATTTGGATCTTCTGCTCGCAGGATGGGGGAGGAGTGGCGCCGCCGTCACTACTTTGGCAATCTCGACCCGTGGCGTATGGTGGCCAACAATCGATTCCAGGCAGAGTTTGAGCCCTCTTTCGACGGCATGCGCGAGGACCCTTACGATAACCAGATGGGTGAGGCTTCGGTCGACGGTCGCGGATGCCGTTGGCGCGAGATGCTCCGCACGGTCGAACTCATCGAAATGCTCGAAGTTCCATTTTCGGACTAATCGGTAGAAAGCTGTGATAAACTAACTCACGCATTGCGTGCCCGAGTGGCGGAATTGGCAGACGCAGTGGACTCAAAATCCACCGTTGGCAACAACGTGCGAGTTCGAGTCTCGCCTCGGGCACCATTCATGCAAGCGAGCGTTCAAGGGGGTTGCGGCCCCCTTTTTCGTGCCGAACTCGCGTGAGCGCGCGAAGCGTTAAGCAAACAGGCCTGTGGCCTGTTTGTAGCGGAGCGTGGCGAGGGCGCCACGCGCCCGAAGCCCGGGGCTTCGCGAAGCGAAGGCCCTTCGAGTCTCGTCTCGAGCACCATACATGCAAGCGAGTGTTCAAGGGGGTCAAGGTCCCTTTTTCGTGTACGTAATGTGATAACGCGCTGTACGTGTTATTATTCGCAAGGCGTTGTTCCCGCAATGCCCTAAAGAGGAACCTGAGGGTTCCCACCTTTTGGCGCCAATGAGCAGCTGACTGGTCATACAACTTAGATTCCCTTCCTCAAATCGAGGAAGTCTATGTGTACGACCTGGTTGCTGAGAAGCGCCGGGTCATTTTTTTATGAATGGAGGTAGGGAAAATAGCTAAGTCTGATGACACCCGCATCAACGACGAGATCACTGCATCTTCGTGTCGTTTGATTGGCGTCGATGGCTCTCAGCTCGGCCTGTTCGCCATCCGCGATGCCCAGCGCGTCGCCGACGATCAGGGTCTCGACCTGGTCGAGATCGCTCCCAACGCGGAGCCGCCGGTCTGCAAGGTCATGGACTACGGTAAGTTCAAGTACCAGCAGGCCATGAAGGCCAAGGCTGCTCGTAAGAACCAGTCCAAGGTCGAGGTCAAGGAAATGAAGTTCCGACCCAAGATCGACGTTGGCGACTACGAGACCAAGAAGGGCCACGTTCTGCGTTTCCTCAAGAAGGGCGCACGCGTTAAGATCACCATCATGTTCCGCGGCCGTGAGATGGCTCACCCGGAGCAGGGCCTTAACGTTCTCGAGCGTCTCGCCGAGGATCTCAAGCCTTACGCTACGGTCGAGTCCAAGCCTAAGATGGAAGGCCGTAACATGCTTATGCTGCTCGCCCCGATTAAGGGCGCCTTCGATGAGGATAAAGCGGCAAGCGATAGCAAGTAACTAGTGTTCTGTAACCGATTAAGGAGTATTTCATGCCTAAGATGAAGTCCCACAGCGGCACCAAGAAGCGTTTCCGCAAGACTGGTACCGGCAAGCTTATGCGCGCCAAGGCTTTCAAGAGCCACATCCTGAGCAAGAAGTCCACCAAGCGTAAGCGTGGCTTCCGTCAGGAGACCGAGATCGCCGCTGCCGACCGCAAGGTCATCAAGTCGCGTCTCGCCTAAGTTCGCGTTCCCGTTTTTCGTTTTACCGTCTAGGAGTTGATAGAACATGGCACGTATTAAGCGCGCTGTTGCCGCCAAGAAGAAGCGCCGTACCGTTATGCACCGTGCGAAGGGTTACTACGGTGCCGCTTCGCGTACTTACAAGCATGCTAAAGAGCAGGTCCAGCACTCCCTGCAGTATCAGTATCGTGATCGCCGCAACAAGAAGCGCGAGATCCGTTCTCTCTGGATCACCCGTATCAACGCTGCTGCTCGCCTGAACGACATCTCTTACTCTCAGTTCATGCACGGCCTGAAGGTTGCCGGCATCGAGCTCGACCGCAAGGTCCTGGCTCAGATGGCTTACGAGGACATCGAGTCCTTCAACGAGCTGGCTGCCATTGCCAAGAAGGCTCTCGAGGCCTAATAGATTCTGTTGAATCGCTAGGGGAGTGTCGCGTTGTGCGCGGCGCTCCCTCTTTTTATCTGAAGTGCGGTTTACATTGCTAAAAGCGCGGGTAGATAAACACTTACAGGTGACCGATCTCTATATATTCCTGAACCAAAGGGTCATCATCTGATATGTGCGGAAGATCCGCGCCAGTCTTTCTATTACCTATAGAAAGCGATATGTTGTGTAGGACTTGTGAAGAGCGGAATTGACGTCCCACAAGGCTTCGCGGTCTGGCAATATATCTCCTTGCCGCGCGGCCCGGTCGGACCGGATCAGCCGCACAGCGTGCACCTTGAGAACCGGATACTGCGAGGATGGACACATTCAGTGTCGCATCCGGGCAGACATCGAACCATTTGAAATGGTCTAACTTGGATTTGTT
>CAJMMD010000044.1 GCA_905214465.1 uncultured bacterium | reverse complement strand
AGGCCCTCGCGGCCTAGTCGCTATTTAGGGCGTCCAAGATTTGGGACGCAGTTCAGTTGTCGTTCTAGCGGGCTTAATCAGGTAGATCGGTTAGCGCGCAGTAGTGCAGACAGATCTTACGCAAACAGGCCGTAGATGCTGATGTTGGCCTTGGCGTAGAGGCCGTTAGCATACTCGGTCCACTTGGAGCTGGCACTCGAAGCCTGCGAGGAATACTGCTGGTAGGCGGTGTAATAGGCGGTCATGGCCTGCTTATAGGTAGCGCTATCGGCCGTAAAGGCATCGTCAGCGAAGGCCTTGGCATAGGTGCTATCGGCGTCCTTCCAGGTGCCCTTCTCGCTATCCCACTCGTCGCCGGCAAGGTTGATAATATAGTCGGCGTAGTCCTTGCTCGCGGTCTCCTCGTTGCCGTCAGCAGGCTCGGTCGGGGCGGTTGGCATGCTTGCGGAGCTATCGCCGACCTTCTTCTTGTAGAGCTTCTGCAGCGTCGCGGACTGGCGGACGATCTGCTTGGCCTGGTCCTTGGACACGCCGTACTGTTTTGCCATGGTCTTGTAGTCGGAGGTGCCGATGGAATCCTCGGCGTACTTCTTCATCTCCTTAGAAGAGACGGTAATGCCCTCGTCCTCGGCAGCGTCGAGCAGGATCTTGTTGCGCACATAGGACAGGATGACGTCGGCAGAAGGAGCGGTGTAGTTGCCATCGCTATCCTTGACGGTATCGAGGCTGTACTGGCTCTCGATGGCCTCGCGCGCGGTGATGTCGCTCTTCTTGCCGTTGTAGCTATAGCTTGCCACAGTCGAATCGAGCTGGTCCTCGGTGAGGATCGCCGAGCCGACGCCCTTGTCGCCAAAGCCGCCGTTGCCGATAAAAAAGCCGACCACAGCAGCGATCACGACAGCGACCACAAAGGCGGCAATCATCGTCTTCTTGTGCTTGGATGCATGGTCGTCCGCGTCGGCGTCAGTTTCGTCCTCATCCTGGGCCTCGGGCATCAGATTCTCGTCAGCGGCATCCGCGGCAATCTGAGCCTCCAGACGGGCGTCCTCTTCCTCGGCCGTCGTGCCAGCAGCAATGTGCTCGGCAGACGTACCGGCGACCAGGTCGATCTTCTCGTCCTCGTCACCGTCGGGGCCTTCGCCGCGCTCGATGATCTGGATGCCGTCGATCTCGTCCTTCTCGTCCTTCTTTTGAATCAGACCCATATCGGTTACTCCTTGTTAGGAAACATAGTCCTCAATAGAATACGCCCGACGGAGCGCCGGGCGTATTGATTCTTAGGTTATACGCAAACACTTAAGTACTATTTAGGCGTTTGCAGCGTGCATACCTCAGACCAGGTGCGCGATAACGGCATCGGCAAAGGCCTGCGTGCCCACAGCGCCCTCAACGGAGCCGGTCTGGGCACGACGCACGTCACCGGTAACCTGCTCACCCTCGTTGAGCGTGGCAGATACGGCGGCACGAATGCGATTGGCAGCATCGTTCTCGCCCAGGTGATCGAGCATCATCGCAGCAGAGAGGATCTCGGCCGTGGGGTTGGCGATATCCTGGCCAGCGATATCGGGCGCGGAGCCATGCGTTGCCTCGAAGATGGCGCAGTCGGCACCGATGTTGGAGCCGGGGGCCATACCCAGGCCACCTACCAGGCCGGCGCACAGGTCGCTCACGATGTCACCGTACAGGTTGGGCAGCACCAAGACATCGAAGTCGTTGGGGTTTTGGACCAGGCCCATGCAGGTGGCGTCGACGATCTTGTCGTTGAACTCGATATCGGGATAGTTGGCGGCCACCTCGCGCGCAACGCGCAGGAACAGGCCATCGGTCGCCTTCATAATGTTGGCCTTGTGCACGGCCGTCACCTTTTTGCGGCCGCAGCGGCGGGCATACTCAAAGGCATACTCCACAATGCGGCGGCTCTTGGCGATAGAGATCGGCTTGATCGAGATCGCGGAATCGGCGGCGTAGGTCTTTTGGCCCGAACGCTCGACGAGCTGCGAGAGCTCCTCGACCTCGGCAGCGCCCTCATCGAACTCGATACCGGCGTAGAGGTCCTCGGTGTTCTCGCGCACGATAACCAGGTCGACGTCGCGGAAACGCGAGCCGTCGCCCGGCTGCGACAGGCAGGGGCGCACGCAGGCGTACAGGTCAAAGTGCTTGCGCAGGGCCACGTTGACGCTGCGGAAACCCGTGCCGACCGGCGTGGTGATGGGGCCCTTGATGGCAACCTTGGTCTCGGCGACCGCATCGAGCACGTGCTGGGGCAGCGGCGTACCAAACTCGTCCATGACGCCGGCACCGGCCTCCTGGACGTTCCAATTAATCTGGACACCGGCAGCCTCGACCACGCGGCGCATGGCCTGCGTAATCTCGGGACCGATACCGTCACCGGGAATCAGGACTACATCGTGCGCCATAATCTGTTACTCCTCGTCTTCGGCGGCCTCAGATTTTTTAACGCTAGCACGCTTCTTCTTTTTGGAGAGATCCAGGCCAAAACGTTTAACAAGCATTTCGCAAATCTCGCTCGAACGGGCCTTGAGATAGCTGCCCTTGCCGTTCTCGGCATCGAACTTAAGGCGCAGCGCAAGCTTCTCGGCAACCTCGGCGTCGATCTCGCCCTGGCAAAACTCGTACAGGCAACCGAGCATGTCGCGATACTCAAGGTCGCCGTGGTAGCACTGGATGGCCTCGTCCAGGATGGGCCAAGCCTCGCGCGAACGCTCGACGCTCGTGGCACCCCACACGCACAGCAGGCGGAAGGCGGCATAGCGCAGCGTGGAGGAGATCTCGTCGAACAGTGCAGTCTCGGCGCCCTCAAAGGCATCGCCCAGCTGCTCGGGGCAGGTGGTGGCGAGCGCCGTCAGGGCATCGAGGGCCTCCCAGCGGGTCTGCGCCTCGGGGCGGTCGAGCGCCTCGATCAGCGCGGGCACGCAGGGCACGACGCGCTGCGGATCGCGCTCGGCAAGCAGGTGCAGCACGCGGGCGGCAAACTGGCGGATGCGGCGCGTGGGGCAGCCGAGCTCCTTGACCAGGCGGTCGACGGCGTTCTCGTTCTCCTCTGCCAGCTGGAGCTGTGCCAGCTCCTCGTCGGTGAGCTGTTCGTCTTTGTTTTCTGCCATAGTTACCTCTTCTTACTATTTCTTAGCGTGCTTGCCAGCACCCTTGCTGTCATCGGTGACCGAGATGAGCTGTCGATCGGCCGCGCCATTGCGACGCGCACGGCGGCGTTCCTCAGCGTCGCCCGCGTCGGCGGCGGCGCGATGAGCCTTGTTGACGTTAAAGACCTCGTCGTGCTTGCGCCACGGACCGACGGACTCGCCAAAGCTCATCTTAAGGCCGGCGATAAAGCCGCCGAGCCAGCCGATCGGCGCAAACTGCACCAGCGGGAACAGCGAGAACACCCAGGTCAGCAGGACGACTGCCGCCGCGCCTGCAAAGTTGGCGATCCAGTAGTCGCGCTTGGTGATCACGCGCTTTTCGCAGGCCCACTGGCCGCACAAAAAGCCAATGTAGATCGCAAAGAGAAAGAGCACCAGCGCAAGCACCACGAACGTCCAGCTCATGGGCGCTACTCCCCGTGATGGTGGCCGCAGCAGCACTCGTGGCCGTCGTCATGGCCGTGGCCGCCGCAGCACTCGTGGTCCTCGCCGTGATGGTGACCGCAACCGCACTCATGGTCGTCGCCGTGCTCGCCGCAACCGCAGCCTTCCTCGTGAGCGCCATGCTCCTCGGGACGATACTGCGACCAGTCCAGACCGGCGGCGATGGCGTCGGCCTCCTCCTTGTAGAGAACCGTGATGGCCTGGGTGCCCAGCTTGGCGCCACCGATGGCGTCGAGCATGTCGTAGAGCGTAAAGGCCACGTCGGCGCCGGGCAGCGCAAGCTCGCGGTCGTCGGCATAGGCGAGCGCCAGGCGCAGGTCCTTAATAAAGTGCTCGACCATAAAGCCGGGCTTGTAGTCGCCGTCGAGTGCCTTGGGCGCCAGGCTCTCCATGGCGCCGGACTTGCCGGTGCCGCCCAGGATCATCTGACGGGTCTTCTCCAGGTCAAGGCCGCTCAGCTCGGCAAATGCCATGGCGTCTGCCATGCCGACCATGCAGGCACCCAGCGACACCTGGTTGGCGAGCTTGGCAGCCTGACCCTTGCCGGCGCCATCAAAGCAGCAGATGTTTGCCGCAAAGGTGGAAAGGATGTCGCGGACCGGGGCGATGTCGTTCTCGGTGGCACCCACGATAGCCGTGAGCGTGCCAGCGATGGCACCGGACTCGCCGCCGGTGACGGGGCAGTCAAACGCCATGCGGCCGGAAACCTGGGCGGCCTCGGCAATATCGCGTGCGAGCTCGGGCGAGCTCGTGGTGAGGTCGATCAGGACCGCGCCGGGCTTGGTGCACGCGAGCAGGCCGTCGCCCGCCAGGTAGAGCTCCTCGACCTCGGAGGGATAACCCACCATGGTAAAGACGACGTCGGCGTTCGCCACGGCATCGGCCGGCGTATCGGCCCAGACTGCGCCGTGCTCGATAAGCGCCGCCGCCTTGGACTTAGTGCGGTTGTTGACCGTGACGAGATAGCCGGCGTCCAGAATGTGGCCGGCGATGGGGGCACCCATGATTCCGGTGCCGATAAATGCGACAGAGAGCTTGTTTGCCATGAAACCTTTCCTTTTGGGTTGGGTGTTATTACCAGGTTGAATACTCGGTGCCAGCGTTTGGGCTGTGAGTTGGGATCGATTACGGCCGCGTTACTTGCCTACTGACCGCGCACGCGGCGGGCGATGCGGTCGGAAAGCGACGCCTTGTCGGCGCGGTTCTTGCCCCAAAACGCGCAGGCCACCATGCCGGGGCCCACGTGCGAGCCGATGGTGGGACCCACGGAGCTGCGGATAATCGTGACGTCGGCGCAGCCCTCCTCCTTGCGAACGGCGGCCTCGAGCCAGTCGCCGTCCTTCTCGGCATCGGCAGTCATAATGGCGATGGGCATAGTGCGATCGGGCACGTAGTTCTCACGGAACGACTTGAGGATGGACTTGAGCGCCTTCTTGCGGCCGCGGTTGACGCCGATCAGCGACAGCGAGCCGGCCAGGTCGTAGGAGAGCTCGGGCTTGACATCGAGCTTAGCCGTGAGTTGCGCCGCCGCGGGCGGAATGCGACCGCCGGCAGCCAGCGCGTCAAAGCTCTCGAGCGTAAAGTAGCCGTGGACATAGGTCTTGGCCTCGTTTGCCCAGTCGACCAGCTGCTTGGCGGTGAGTCCCGCCGAGCGTTGACGGACGGCCTCGAGCGCCAAGAGCTCGCCGGTCGCACAGGGCAGAGCGTTGTCGACCACGTACAGCTCAAAATCGAGATACTCGGCGCGCACGGCGTCCGCCGCCTGGCACGCGGAGTTGTAGCTCGACGACAGCGCCGAGGTAAAGCACAGGTAGACCGTAGGCGTGCCCTCTTTGGCGCACTCGGTAAAGAACTCGATATAGCGACCGAGCGACACAGCCGAGGTAGACACGCGAGCGCCGGCACGCATGCGGTCGTAGAACTCCTTAGGGCTGATGCTCGACCAGATATCGTCCGTGCGCTCCTCGCCATCGATGATAAAGGGGAAGCCCAAGATATCGACATCGAGGTTCGCGGCGACCTCGGGGCTAAAGTCGCAGCAGGTATCGACGACGATGCGGCAGCGGTCTGAATGGCCGGTAGATGCAGCCTTGTCCATCAAAGCGACTCCTTACGTAAAAAAGGCGGCCATCCGCATGGGATGACCGCCGGCCGTTAACTCATGCAAGTTAACGTATTTTACTCGTCAAGTGTTTCGATGCGGGGCTTGATGATGCCATATCCACCATTCTTACGGTGATACACCACATTGATGAGGCCAGTCGTCGCGTTCTCGAACACGTAGAAGTCATGGCCGAGCAGATCGGTCTGCACCAGCGCCTGCTCCTCAGTCATCGGGGTGACATCGATGACCTTCTCGCGGACGAGCAGGTCGTCCTCCTCCTCGGGCAGCAGCAGGTCGGCCAGATCGTCAACGCGCTCGACCGGCGCAACATCCGCGGCGCTGGCACCGCCCTGGCGGTTGTCCACGACCTTGGTCTTGAACTTACGCAGCTGGCGGGTGACCTTATCGGCGGAGAGGTCGATGGCGGCGTACATATCTGCACCGTGCTCGGCAACGCGAATCACCGAACCGCGGGCGCGAACCGTAACCTCGACGATTGCCGGGTTGGGGTTCGAGGGGTTCTTCTCATAGCGAAGTACAACGTCGACCGTCATGGGCTCGATATCGAAAACCTTGAGCGCCTCGCCGATCTTCTCATCCACATGCGCACGCAGAGCATCGGTTACCGTCGTCTTGCGTCCAGAAACCTTGATATCCATACGTGGCTCCAATCTGCCTCGGGGACTTACTGTACTGGCTATGTACCCATTGCCGTGCATTTAATCACGCGGATTCCCAAAGACCCGAATAACGATTGCTTGATACCGCATACCGAAGTCTCGCACTTTTCTGTGGCAAAGTGCGCTATAGGAGGGAGCCGGCGACTTTGTATTTGGTCCCGAAAATTGGCTTTGACCTGCTGGTTTTATAGAGATGAAAAAGCCGGGCTCCCCTATTGGGGAAGCCCGGCAGTGCGTGTTGAAACCGTGAAGAGGCATCTCTCCTAGCGCATAGGAGACGCCACCCCTAGCAATAACTAGCTATTAAGCTTGTTAATGTCGTCGTCGGTGATGGTGTCTTCCTGGCTGGACGATTTGTCTTCGGAGGGTGCGGTCTCATTGTTGGAATCGGAGGATTCGCTGCCGGAGGATGTGGTCTCGCTGGACTCAGAGTCGCCCGGCTGCACGTTAGCGCCCGAAACCGTCTTAGTGGTGAGGTCGTAGGGCATCGTGCCGTACCAGACGCAGTGGACCGCCTCGAGCGTGCCGTCGGCCGTAATACCGTCGAGGGCATCGCTCACGGCACGACACAGTTCGTCATTGGACGAAAGGCCTGCAACACCAAGCGTCGAGGGCGCCTCGAGCGCACCGACATAGGAGATCTCGCTCATCAGGCGCGCAAGGTAACCGCCAGCCGTGGAGTCGCAGATCACATAGTCGACCTCGCCGGACTCGAGCGCCTCAAAGCACTCGTTGATGTTGGAGTAAGTCTTTTGGTTGGCGGTGATGCTCTGCTTAGCAAGCGCCTCCTGCGAGGCCGAGGACATCTGGATACCCAGAGTAGACGTGTTAAGGGTATCGGTGGAAACGCTCAGCGACCCACCATCGCTGGTTTTACCGAACACGGAAGCGGCATCGTACAGGCAGGTGCCGAGCGAGCTAACGTCCCCATCCGTGGAGTTGATCTCGCCGATAAAGATATCAGCCTTTTTGTCACCGAGCGCGGAACCTGCCGAGGACGCATCGACAAAGGCGACCTTAAGGCCCATGCGGCTTGCGAGGGCGCGGGCAGCGTCGACTGCATACCCCGTGAGCTCGCCGTCAGCGCCCTGCATGGCCTGCGGCGCATCGGAGGTATCGAGGGCAACCGTCAGGGTACCGGGGGTGACCAGGGCATCATCCGACACCGCGGGCGTGACGGTCTCGTACTCGATCTGGTCGATCGTGGGAGTCGTGAACGTAGACAGCGGGTTGAACGCGCATCCGCTCAGGCCCAAAACGGCGATGACCGCTGCGGTCCCAGCACCTAACCGAGCCGCGTGCATCAAGCTGCCCCTCACCATGTCCACTACCCTGCCTTCTGTGTCGTATACGATCCGTGCGTTGCGCGGAATATCAGGTTGTTCCCACCAGCTGACCTGGTATTTGACCCCACACTTGCGCACCGGGGTGTTTGCTCGGGAGGCCGCAGCCACCTTCACGACTGGCCCGCTCGCCCGCGAGGCGGTATTGCCCCAAAGAAAGTAGAACGGACGGTGCGGCTTACATCTAGGACGCGCCATGATCGCGCCGCGCGCACGCGGTCGCTTACGTGGATCCCTTTGACCGCGTCTGTCTTGGACTAGGACGGGCATTTCGTCCGTCCGCAACCACAGCCTGGTAGGAACGTAGCGCATTATAGCTAAGTTCAAGCTAAAGTTTAAGGTTAGGGGCGTCATTCGCATCGCGAGTACAGATTTCGCAGGTCGGAGTGGGCTATTCGTGCCCCTGTGAAGCCCGGAGCTCCCCTACGGTGAGTTCCGGGACACCCTTCTTAGGGTGCCGTGGCCAAAAAATGGCAAATATGAGTACTGTCACCAATTTAGTAACAGGCATTTTTGGCCTCTCGGACAGATTTTGCGCTCAGTGTCGCCAACCTGATGCTTAGTTATTCTACATTTGTTTATTATCTTCTTACTTTATGGGTGGCGCGCGCAGACGTGGTGTAAGAGCGTCCTGAGGTCCGTCGCTGCAAGTCC
>CAJMMD010000043.1 GCA_905214465.1 uncultured bacterium | reverse complement strand
GCCGACAACCTTAACGATCCCGCTACGAACATCGAGTTTGGCTGTGCGTATCTTTCGTATCTTCTAACGTATTTTAACGGGTCGACCGACAGTGCCATTGCTGCCTATAACGCTGGCATGGGCAATGTCGACGGTTGGGCGCAGCAGAGCACTTCGCTTCATAATGCAATCACCTTTCCCGAGACGCAGGCGTATCTGATTCGTGTCAATAATGCCTGGGTTCGCTATAAGACCCTCTATCCCGATCGGTTCGTATAGGACTATGCCTGCCGCCTGCGTATACTGCAGATATATGAGTTAGGAGTATCCATGGCGGAATTTGAAGTTGAGCGTGTTGGAGGAGAGCTCAAACGTTTTGGCGTTGAGGGCTCTGCGGTGCCATTTAAGGTTGTATCTCCTTATGAGCCTGCAGGTTCTCAGCCTAAGGCCATTGAGTCGCTTGTGCAGGGCGTGAGGGATGGAGATCGCTATCAGGTTTTGCTGGGCGTGACTGGTTCGGGCAAGACCTTCACGATGGCTAAGACTATTGAGGCCCTGGGGAAGCCGACGCTGGTCATGGCTCCCAATAAAACGCTCGCCGCTCAGCTTGCGAGCGAGCTCAAAGAGTTCTTTCCCAACAACGCTGTGGTCTACTTTGTCTCGTACTACGACTACTATCAGCCCGAGGCGTATGTGCCGCAAAGCGATACATATATCGAGAAAGACTCCTCGATTAACGAAGAGGTCGAGATGCTGCGACATCAGGCGACCGCATCGCTGCTCTCTCGACGCGATGTGATCGTTGTCGCATCGGTCTCGTGTATCTATGGCATTGGCTCTCCTGAGGACTATGCGGGTCTGGCTCCAAACGTCGACAAGAAGGTGCCGCTCGAGCGCGATGACTTTATCCACGCACTTATCGACATTCAATATGATCGCAATGACTATGACCTGGCGCGCGGCACGTTCCGCGTGCGTGGCGATGTCGTCGACGTGTATCCGCCTTATGCCGAGCATCCGTTGCGGTTTGAGTTCTTTGGCGACGAGGTCGAGCTGATTGCCGAGATCGATGAGGTCACCGGAGAGATGCTTCGTGAGTACGAGGCCATCCCCGTGTGGCCGGCCTCGCACTACGTGACCGAGAAGCCGAAGGTCAAGGCGGCTCTGAAATCGATCAGCGAAGAGTGCGAGAAACGTGTGGCCGAGCTCAAGGCGACTGATAAGTTGCTCGAGGCGCAGCGTCTGCAGCAGCGCACCGATTATGATCTTGAGATGCTCGAGACCATGGGTTTTTGTAACGGTATCGAGAACTACTCGCGTCATCTGGACGGTCGCAAGCCGGGTGAGCCGCCGTTTACCCTGATCGATTACTTTCCCAAGGATATGCTCTGCATCATCGATGAGAGCCATGTGACGGTGCCGCAGATTCGCGGCATGCACGAAGGTGACCGCTCGCGTAAGGTGACGCTGGTGGAACACGGTTTTCGTCTGCCCTCGGCGCTCGATAACCGCCCACTTCGTTTCGATGAGTTTGAGGCGAGGATTCCCCAGTTCATCTATGTTTCGGCCACGCCGGGCGACTATGAGCTGCGGGTGAGCCAAAACGACGTTGAGCAGATTATTCGTCCGACCGGTCTGCTCGACCCCAAGATTGATGTGCGTCCGGTTCGTGGGCAGATTGACGATCTTGAGGACGAGATTCGCGAGCGCGTGGTGCGCAAGGAGCGCGTACTGGTGACCACGCTCACCAAGCGCATGGCCGAGGACCTGACCGACCATCTGCTTGATGCCGGCATTAAGGTCAATTACATGCACTCCGATACAGCGACGATGGACCGTGTCGAGATCCTGCGAACGCTGCGCGAGGGAAAGATCGATGTTCTCGTTGGTATCAACCTGCTTCGCGAGGGCTTGGATCTCCCCGAGGTCTCACTGGTGGCAATTCTCGATGCCGATAAGGAAGGCTTCTTGCGCAACCGCCGTTCGCTGATTCAGACGATTGGCCGCGCGGCCCGTAACGCCGATGGCGAAGTCATCATGTATGCAGACGTTATGACCGATTCGATGAAAGAGGCCATCGAGGAGACGCAGCGCCGTCGCGAGATTCAGATGGCATATAACGAAGAGCATGGCATTGTGCCCAAGACGGTGCGCAAGGCCATCAACGACATCTCAAGTTTTATTGCCGAGGCCGAAAAAACCGTGGGTTCCAAGGGACGCTCGAAGGGCGACTCTCTTGGCCATGGCGCATTCTATACGCCCGATGAGTCGGGCGAGGGTGGCGTGCCGGAAACGGTGGCGCCCGAGCAGACACTTGCGGAGCAGTTGGAAGAACTGCCGCATGACGAGCTCGTGCGGATCGTCGAAACCATGGAAGAGGATATGCGTAACGCTTCTGCTGCCATGGACTTTGAGGAGGCGGCGCGCCTGCGCGATGCCGTCGTTCAGATTCGAGCGATGCTCGAGGGTGCGTCTGAGGACGAGACGATTGAGCGCTTACGTTCGCAGGCCCGCAAGGGTTCCACGTTCGCATCGGGCAGAAAACGCCAGGGTGCACGGTTTAAGAAATAGTGAACAGGCCCCGAGTTCCCTGTGGAGCTTGGGGCCTGTGTCTTTTGCGCGCTGGAATTCGTGCGTTAGAGGTCTGCGATCAGGGCTTCGGCACAACGAATGCCGTCGGTGGCCGCGCTCATGATGCCGCCGGCATATCCAGCTCCCTCACCGCAAGGGTAGAGACCCGGGGTCGACACGGCATGGCACGTTTGGTCTCGGGTGACAGTGACCGGTGAGCTCGAACGAGTCTCCACGCCGGTAAGAACGGCATCGGGACGGTCGTAGCCTCGTAGCTTTTTTCCGAGTAGGGGAAGTCCCAGGCGGAGCGACTCGACGATATGCTGCGGTAGGGCTTCGTCAATTGCCGTCCAGGTCACACCGAGCGGATAGGTGGGCTTTACCTTTCCGGGCGCCTTGCTGGCGCGTCCTGCGAGGAAATCTCCGACGAGTTGTGCCGGTGCGTTCCAGTTGGAACCGCCCAGGCGATAGGCGGCCGCCTCGCAGGCACGCTGGAGCTCGATGCCGGCGAGCGGGTTATCGTTGGGAAGGTCCTCAGGCGTGACGTTAACGAGCAGGGCGGCATTTGCGTTGCGTCCGTCGCGGGCATTGAGACTGGCCCCGTTGACGCACAGATGGCACGGTTCTGAAGAGGCGGCAACAACCTGTCCGCCGGGGCACATGCAAAACGAGAACACGCTGCGGCCGTTGGGAAGATGGGCAACAAGTTTGTAGGGGGCCGCCCCGAGCGCTGGATGTCCCGCCGAGGCTCCATATTGGGCTCGGTCGATGTCGCGTTGCGGATGCTCGATGCGAACGCCCATGGCAAAGGTCTTTTGTGCGAGGGCCACGTTGTGGTCCTTAAGGAGCTCAAAAATATCGCGAGCAGAATGCCCGCAGGCGAGGATGAGGTGCCTTGTCTCGATTGGCTCGTAAGTGGCGTCTTGGGACGATTGGACATCAATACCGGTGATGGCGCCAGACGCGTCGGTGCGAATGTCGACGAGCTTCGTTCGATAACGGACGACACCTCCGAGCTGCTCGATGCGCTGGGATATAGCGGTGACAACCTTGGGAAGGATGTCGGAGCCAATGTGCGGCTTGGCATCCCACAGAATATCGCGGGGCGCACCCGCCTCGACGAAGGTTTCGAGGATAAGGCGATGGACGGGATTTTTTGTTCCCGTATTGAGCTTGCCGTCCGAGAAGGTCCCTGCGCCGCCCAGACCAAACTGAATATTGCTCTCGGGGTCGAGGATGCGCTCCTTTAGAAAGAGGTCGATCGCCTGCGAGCGGCGAAATGCCGGGTCGCCGCGCTCGATAAGCAAGGGCTTAAGACCTGCTTCGGCGAGCGTGAGCGCAGCGAAAAGGCCGGCGCATCCGGCGCCGACAACGACGGGGCGTTCTTGAGGCGCGTCGGAGACGGGGGAGGGGAATGAAGGCCCATCGTCTTCTATCGCGCGTACGCGCGAGCGGTCACGCTCGGTAACGCTGTCGACCGCTTCTCGCTCGAGGTGGGGACTAGTCAGCTCAACACGAAAGCTCAGGATAAAATGGACGTCTCGTTTTTTGCGAGCGTCGATTGACTTGCGGTGGAGCTCGATGGACTTGATCTCGGAGTCCTTGCAACGTAGGACGCGCTTGGCGACTCGCTTGCCAACAATGAGGCAGGCATTTTCATCGCGGGCTTCATCGAGCGACGCGTTGACTTGGGTGATTTCGATCATCGAGGTCTCCTTAGAGGCAAGAAAGAGGCCGTCCGGTATTCCAGACGGCCCGAATGCGTTTTTGATTATAGACTGAGCGGCTACAGGCTGCTTGCAGCGCGAATGCCCGAGAGCCAGGCCCACGCAAGGTTAAAGCCTCCGCAATCGGCGTCGATGTCGAGCGCTTCACCGCAGACGTAAAGCGGGGCGTCGACAACGCTGCGCGCGCGTAGGCTGGGTGTTGAGATGCTCTCGACAGATACGCCACCACGCGTGACCTGCGCCGAGCGCTCCTCGGCTGTTCCCTCGACGAGCAACTTAAAGTGCTTGAGGATCGAGACCAGGTGGATGACATCGTTGGAGCCTGGATGGCACTGCTCGAACGCTGTGCAGACGACGCGGGAGAGTTGCGGGGCGAGCATGCCGTCGAGCCAACGGGGATCGCGGGGCGAAAAGCCGCCGAGCAGCTCAACGCGCCGGTTGAGCGTATCGAGCAACTCGTCTTTGGAGAGGTCGGGGAAAACGTCGAGCAGGATCGTATCGCCGTGCTGGATACGACGAGAGAGGTTGAAGACAGCGACGCCCGAGATACCGAAGGTTCGAAACAGCACTTCACCGTCTTCGTGCCAGAGCTCATTATGATTGCGGGCGAGCGTCAAGCGGGCGCGGACGCGCAGGCCATCCAACGTCTTGAGCGCCGCCCGATCGCCAAAGACCGTTGCCGATACGGGGCAGAGGATGGGGCGCAGCGAAGTGAGGGGGAGGCGAAACGTATCGGCGATACCGGTGGGGTTGCCACCCGTGGCGATAATTACGGCATGTGCCTCCAGGGCCTCGTTCTTGCGAGGGACATCGGCGAGCGCTTTCCGAAGCGAGCGGAGCTCCGATTTTCGGTCGTCGTGCTTTTTTGCCTTGAGTGCCCGCGCTGGACGGTCTATTTGGAGTGTCCAGCCTTCGGAAGCTTTGTGCGCCGAGGCAACGTTGGCTCCGCAGATTAAGGTGATACCTAGGCGGTCGCAAACGTTGAGAAGCGCGTCGCGCACCGATTCGGCGCGAAGGGAGCGCGGGTACAGCCGGCCTTCCTCGGAGGTTGTCATGATGCCCAGCGAGGAGAAGAAACCCATAAGCTCTTGTTCGGGTTGGGGGCCCATGACGGATTCGACGAATGCGGGGTGGTTATACCGCTGAGGATCAATCGATTCGTTGGAGAGGTTGCAGCGACCGTTACCGGTCGCAAGGAGCTTAAGGCCGCAGGCGACATCGCGCTCAACGATGCAGACGCTTTTGCCAACGCGTGCGGCCGTAATGGCGGCGGCGAGGCCTGAAGCCCCGCCGCCGATTACCAGGACGTCATAGAAGGCGCTCGCGTTCACTTAGGCCTCGTCGGTCTCGTGCGGGGTAATGGCCTCGACGGCAGAGACTGCCTTGGGCAACATGCCATCGGGCAGTGCGGTCTCGACCTCGCCCTTATCGCAGGCCTCGGCGAGTGCCGGATTAATGGGAAGCTGGCCCAAGATGTCGAGGTTATAGCGCTCTGCGACCTCGGGGAGCTTGCTCTTGCCAAAGACCTCGATCTTCTTGCCGCAGTCGGGACACTCAATATAGCTCATGTTCTCGACAATGCCCAGAATGGGGACGTTCATCTTCTCGGCCATGTTGACCGCCTTGGCGACGATCATCGAGACCAGATCCTGCGGGCTCGTGACGATGACGATGCCGTCGACGGGCAGCGACTGGAAGACGGTGAGCGCGACGTCGCCTGTTCCCGGAGGCATGTCGACCAGCAGGTAGTCGATGGGGCCCCACGAGGTCTCGCTCCAGAACTGCCTAATGGCGCCTGCGATGACCGGACCGCGCCAAAGGACGGGGTCGGTCTCGTTTTGGAGCAGAAGGTTGGAGCTCATGACCTTGACGCCGTGCTCGGAGATTTCGGGCAGCATAAGGTTGCCAAGGGCATGGACGTGGCGTCCGCTCATACCGAACATCTTGGGGATAGAGGGACCGGTGATGTCGGCATCGAGGACGCCGACCTTGTGGCCGTGACGGGCAAGCTCGGTGGCGATGGCACCGGTGACAAACGACTTGCCGACACCGCCCTTGCCGGAAAGCACGGCGATGACGCGTTTGACCTCGGATAGCGTGTTCTCCTCAAATTGCGACGGCGACGTTTGTCCGCCGGCAGCCTGTGCGTGCTCGCAACCCATGTATGACTCCTTTGTATATGTTGGGGCCGAGGCCCCGTGATGTGACACGAGCGTCATTGTACCCTCGTTTGCGAGCGGGAGTCATTTGCGATGCATTTGGGCCGAGCGTGCTTGCAATACGATGGGTCCAAGCGAATGGGCGGGCTTACTGAACTTTGCTGGCGAACTCGAGGTATTGCATGCGCTGCAGCTTGTCGATCGTCGAGGCGTATGGGCTGTCTTCAGATCCCAAGTCGTAGCGTAGCCCGTCGGCACCAAGGTAGCCGGCGACATTGATGGTGGGCACATCTGACCTTGTTGCAAGCAGGGCCTTTTGATAGTCGGTGAGCGGGGCGCCGATCTTATTAAGGGTAATGGCTGCAATCTCGTTTGCCCCGACGGTGTCGTAGACGTTGAGCTCGGTATTGCCGGCGATCTCATAGTTAGCCCAGACGAGATATGTCGACTGATAGATACGGAAAGCGTGGCTTGCCGTATCTTCCTGAGGGTACAGCTCATCGTTGAGAGTCGTTGCGGCGCTCGGCTGATGGTCGCCAAAAAAGACAAGGACAACCGGTCTGCCGATATTGCGGAGCTCGTTGATAAAGTACTCGAGGTCCCGGTCGGATGCGTTGATGCAGGTAAGATAGGTGTTGAGCGCGCTATTGGCGCCCTCGCTGGCTCCCTCGACCCAATAGTTTGTCAGCTCTTCGGCGGGAACGGTGCCATAGTCGTAGCCGCCGTGATTTTGCATCGTGACGTCAAAGATGAACTGCGGCGCTTCGTCGGTTCTAAGCAGGTCGAGTATCTTGTCGTAGGTGGCGTAGTCGCATACGCCGGCATGGTAACAGGGCGCACCTTCGAAATCGCCGATTGAAAGAAAGTCTCCAAAGCCCAGCTGCTGATAGATTTTATCTCGATGGTAGTTGACGGGGTTTTGCGGGTGCATAGCGGTAGCGGTATACCCAAGCTCCTTAAGGTCCTTTGCCAGGCTGTTGACGCCATTCATCTGATACAGCTGATAGGGGATTTTTCCTAGTCCGACAAAGGCCGTTGTCGCTCCGGTCAAAAATTCGAATTCGGAGTTCGCCGTTCCGCCACCGGCGACCGAAGCGAGCATGGTGCCGCGAACAAGTGTGTCGGGAAGCGAGTTGTAGAATGCGGGGCCGGTGTACCCGGCCGCCTGGAGCTGCTCAAAGCACGAAAGGTCGCTAAAACTCTCGTTCATGACGGCAACAATCGTCGGCTTGATTTCATTGAACTGGGCAACGGCCACCGCGCGCTGCTCGCTCGAGCCATACGTGCTGTCGTAGGCGGCGGCGAGCTCCTGCTCGATGTTCTGCGCCTCATCGGGCGTATAGTCTTCGGGCTTCTCAATGGGCAACTCGTTGACCATTTCGGTGAACGAAGTGATAAAACCCTGAGACGCATACGTGGTGATGGGCTGCCAACGGTCAAATCCAAAATCCAGCGCCTGCTCCAAGTCGATGCTGGAAAAGCCCAAGAGCCCCACAACGGTCACTAGCAGAAAAGCGCAGAGGTTGGCGGCGATTGCGGGGAAGACATGGGTGGGCGTACGGAGCTTTCGCGGTCGGATAAGCGAAAGAAGCCCCAGGGAAATCTCCAGCAGGGCGAGAGAGGTTACGATTCCGGCGGTAAAGGTAAACTCGTATCCCTCGCTCACTTCCATTGCGGTGCCAAGGGCCAAGATATCGCTTGGCAGGATGGCCTCGCCTTTAAACGTTATGACGAAGTGCTCGGCAATGCCAAGGATGCAACAGGCGACGGGCACGAGGGCCATGACGCCTCCATGACGCTGTCCCAGCAAATAAAGGGAGAGCAGAACCGTCGCGAGCAGCCCGACGGAAAACCCGAATGAGTTGGCGGGAATGCGATAGAACGTTTCGTTGCAGGCAATTTCGAGTGAAACGAACGAGAGCGCTGAAACACCGGCGATGACAAGGATGTCACGGCAAATACAGGCAACCGTTCCCGTCGCAAGATCGGTTTGGTCGATAAGTCCCGAAACCAAGGGTTCGACAAGAAGTATGACGGCGGCAGCACCGAGCGCCGAATAAGAAAGGAGCCATAGGGAACTGTCCTCATTTACGAGCAATTGATTCGTAATCCATGCAGCTACCACGCCGAGCGGGATGAGGAGCGTCGCGCACCAAAAGACGCGGGCAATGGGCGGCTTTTCATTGTGTTTGATTGAAAAATACACGCGCACGACGACGGCGGCCACGATAAGGACGGCGATGAATATGGGCAGATTGGCCATGTCGCTCGAAGTGATTTCAAGGGGGATATCTTCGGTCATGGACGTTCCTCTGGTACAGCAAATTAAGTTCAGTATTAGATTACTGTAACCTTTCCACGGCATTTCGAGAAACAAAGCGCCCGATACGCAAAGCTAAAGGTCTGCGAATCTTGTATTACGAACATCTGTGCGCATCGAGTGCGCTAAACTCATCGACAGTATGATTCGATGCAATAGGAGGCAAGGGGCTTCCATGTCTGATTCTTCTATCGTTATTCGCGGCGCTCGTGAGCACAACCTCCGTGATATCGATGTTTCCATTCCGCGTGACCAACTCGTGGTCATTACCGGTCTTTCTGGCTCGGGCAAGAGTTCGCTGGCATTTGACACTATCTATGCCGAGGGCCAGCGTCGATACGTCGAGAGCCTTTCGAGCTATGCGCGCCAGTTCTTGGGCCAGATGGACAAACCCGACTTGGATTCAATCGACGGCCTTTCGCCGGCGGTGTCGATCGACCAAAAGACGACGTCTAAAAACCCTCGCTCGACGGTTGGCACCGTAACCGAGATTTATGACTATCTGCGCCTGCTGTTCGCCCGTGTGGGCACCCCGCACTGTCCCGAATGCGGCCGCGTCATTGAGCGCCAGACGACCGACCAGGTTGCCGACAAAGTCTTGGCGGCGGGGGAGGGTCGCCGCGCGTTTGTGCTGGCACCGGTGGTGCGCGGGCGAAAAGGCGAGTACACCAAACTGTTTGAGGACCTTCGCGCCGAGGGCTTTAGCCGCGTGCGTGTCGACGGCGA
>CAJMMD010000042.1 GCA_905214465.1 uncultured bacterium | reverse complement strand
GCTTATAACCGCCAATAAGAAAGGGCGTCGACCGCAATGGTCGGCGCCCTTTTTGGTGCAAGGGGACAGGTTCGTTTGCACCACAGCTGGGGCGACTATCCCTCCGATCGGCCTTCCAGTCAAAGTTAAATTGTTTAAACATATACATAATTTCACTGAATATAGCCGGTATGATACAAAACTGTTAACAGGTAAATATCAACTGGTATTAAATTAAAAGACCTCTTTACCTGCGGTTTACATGACTGGTATCTATATTGTATTTTATGCATTGTGGCATAGACGAACCGTCTTAGAAGTTGCTCCCCAGTGGGTTCTTGCAATGCGCTAGGTAGGTTCTCGTTGATGTTGGGGTTTGTGTTCGGTCCGACGATTCGCCGTATTCCACAACGTGTTGTAGGAATTAGGGGACAACTATGGACGCACACCGCTCACGGTCGCTGGGTATGGCGGCCCTGATCTTCATTTTGATTAGCCTCACCGCCGCAGTTTTTCACGGTGCAGCCCCAGTGCGCGCCGAGGATGCGACGACGCCGGCGCCGATTGAGATCAACGGCGATACGGCAACGGTTGAGGTCAAGCTGTATACCGATGAGAACCATAATAAGCCTTTGGGTGATACTGCCGTAACGTCTACTTCGAAGCTCTACGGAGCTTTCTCGGCACGGTTCATAAGTGATAAGGCGCCTACGCCTCGGAACTACATCGCTGTCTACGAGCTCCCCGATACCATAGTCATTGACAAAAACGCCGGTGGCGACCTCATGGAGGGTCCGGAGGCTACTGCCGAAAAGGCTGGTACGTGGGAGATCAAGGACAATAAGGTCATTTTTACGTTTGACAAGAGCTGGCTCGACAAAAACCCTGCGGAAATTTTTGTCGGAGCCAATTTTTCATTTGAGTTAGCAAATAAGAACGCTGGCTCGGACAGCAGTACACCTATCAAGTTCCCCGGTGCGGGATCAATCAATATTCCAACTACGGATGGCGCCGTCAAAGGGGAGAAATCAGGAGCCTTCTCCCAGGGCGCCGATGGCGTGGCCAAAGTTACGTGGACCGTCAAGCTTACCGTCGAATCGTATGCAACGAATGTCAAGTTGACCGATACGCTGGGCGCTAACTTCGACTTTGTGGATGGCAGCTTCACGCTCGATGGCAAGAAGCTCGGTCCGCAGCCGACGGTCGACGGTCAGACTGTGACCATCGACAATCTGGGCAACCTTTCCCAGGGGAAGCACACGATTACGTATGAGACGGTGCTGAAGAGCGGTGTTTCCGCGGGTAACGGCGAGTTTGTCGACGAGCAGGACGCATCCAAGAACACGGCAACGTGGGAGTGGGGCAGCTCGAGCGATCGCCAGAGCGGCTCCGTGACTGCTGCTCCCAGCAAGTTTCGCTATGACATGATCAAGAAGTCTGACGGTTCGGGCTCGCCCTCCGATATCTCGTGGACTGTCGCACTCAATCAAGGCGAACTCAAAGTTGATATGAGCGGCTATATGTTCACTGACCGTCTGGATGATAAGCAAACGTATACAGGGGGCTACACGGTTTACAAGGGCAGCTCCGGGTCGGAGGTTCTTGCGACCGGCGCGCTCGATCCGTCGCAGAGCTCGTTTTCTTACACGTTCCCGACCGACCTTGCCGACAAGCACGCCACCTATCGTATCGTCTATCACACCAAGATGAACGACACGAGCTCGTACGACACCGTGCGCAATAACGCGACTATCGAGCGCGAGGGTTCCGTTTCCGGCGCCAGCGAAGGCCAGTTCACGCCGCAGCTGGTCGGTACGCCGATCACTAAGAGGCTCGTGAGCTCCGATGAAGCCGCGACGACGGGTAGAGCGACGTGGGAGACGCGTGTCGCGCTTAAGGCCATTGTTAATGCGGTCAATCCTGGTTTGGTGACGGTGAAGGATACGTTTCAGTCGGCCTGGTCGCAGAATCTCGGTGTCGACGAAGGGGCCATTACCATCAAAATCGGCAAGACCGTGCTGGTGCGGGATGCCGACTGGAAACTGACGGCAAGCTGGCCGGTCGGCGGAACAAAGAGAAATTTCAATCTTGATATATATGTTAACGACAAAGTGAAAGCCGCCCTCGAGAACGAGGACTACGCCGTTATCACCTATGCCACCACATCAGATGCGCTGTCGGGCTGGTACTCAAACTTCGCGTCGGTCAGCGCGACGGGCCTGAATCTTCAGTGGCCGTACACCGACCTCGTCATGTACGTTGTCAACCAAGAAACGACGCCTGCGGTCGAGAAGCCGGAGGCGGAGTCGAAAGTGTCTTGGGACGAGGACTTCGACTGGGGTGCCGTCGACGGCTCGGACGAGAAGGGGGCCTGGGTCGTCGACTGGACGGTGTACGCGAATCGCCAGAAGGGTAATAAAGACGCAAATGGCGAATTCGAGTACTACGGTGCCGGAAAGCTTAACGGCGCGCCGCTGAACATAGTCGATACCCTCCCGGACGGCATGAGCTATGTTTCGGGCTTCGCAAAGTACACGCTCGTGCGGAATCCCTACGATCAGCATACGGGGCTTCATCGCGGAAGCGAGGCCGAGACGGTCGTTGATGATTGGCAGCTTGCCACCGACAACGTCAGCAGCGATGGCAACACTGTCGCCTTTTCTATTCCCACGACTGAACTTGGAAGTTATGCCGGCTACGCAAAGCTAACGTATCGAACGGCGGTCAAACGCGGCGAGCTCGATACCTCCAAGAATGAGGTGAAGTTCATCAACTCGGCAAGCGCAGTGTCGGGAAATAAGGAGTTCAAACCCGGTAGCGGTACCGTCACCATCAAGAACAACGTCATCAAAAAGACCGGTGAGCAGGTCAGTAGTAGCAATCGAATAAAGTACACCATTCTTGTTAACGAATCTGCTGTTGCCCTTAAGAGTGGCACTGACTTCCTTGAGCTCGTCGATACCATGGATGCCAAGTGCACGCTGGTGCCGTCGATGCTTAAGGTCTATGAGCGGGTGAATGGCGCCTGGTCACCGCTGACTGATAAGGACTATTCGTCGAAGATGGAGCAAGTCAATGATGAATCTGGCTCGCGTACGAAGTTGACTCTTGAGGTGCCCGACGAGAAATACCTCAAGGTCGAGTACGAGGTTATCCCGACCGGAAACCCCGGTGAAGAGGTGTCTCTTTCCAATACCGCCAAGCTTACGGGTGTGACGGAAGGCACAGCGATTGACGAGCGAATATGGACCATCCAGAACGCTTCCGCTAGTGCGGGTGGCAATGGTTACGGCATCACGATGACCAAGTACGACGCCCAGCAGGTCGGTGCTACGCTCAAAGGGGCGGAGTTCACGCTCTACAGCGTGAATATGGACCAGGTTGCAACGGCGGGTATCGAAAACGCAAGGACTGAGTTTGAAACCGCCACGACCGACGACAACGGTAGGATCTCGTTTGGCGAAGAAAAGAAGGCGATGGCCAATTGCGAGCTCTACCAGCTTGTGGAGTCGAGGGCACCCGATGGCTACGCTACGGCAAACCCCATTTGGATTATGCTCAAGGGCAATGCGGGTACGGAGGAATATCAGAACAAGCTTGAAAAGGCGAGGAGCGTTGTCAAAGACGCGGAGATTGTCGGCGATGCCAAGAAGGACGAGATCTGGGTCTACGACAATCGTTTGACGGGATCAGCGGTTATCCAGGCAAAGAAAAGACTTGAAGGCGGGACGTTCAAGAAAGGACAGTTCTCGTTTGCGCTTAAGGACGGCGACGGTAAGGTGCTCCAGACGGTGACCAATGATGCCGCGGGCAACGTCTCCTTCAACGTCGACTACAACAAGGCAGGAACCTATACCTACACCATTTCCGAGGTCGAGCCCAAGGGTGCCGTCGACCATGTTAAAGATCACATCACCTATGACACGACCCCGCGCAAAGTCACGGTTAAGGTAACTAATGGCGCGGACCAGCTCAACGCCGTAGTTACCTATAACGATAGCTCTCAGGACCCACCGACCTTTACCAACACGTATTCGACCACGCTTCCCGAGGCAGGCGGTGCTGGCCTGACTATGACATATCTGGCTGGCGCTTCGCTGCTGTGCTTTGCCGCGACATGGATGCATGCTCGTCGCCATCGCGATCAAGGTCGAGGTGGTAGCCGTGAGTAGGCTTAACCGCCGCTTGTTGGCTGCCGCGACGATAATCATGGTTGCTATTCTGTCTTTCGCGATTGCCCCTGGGATGGCTCATGCTGCCGATACCGGTGCCATTACGGTGGACGGTACGGTTGCGACGCGGTATGACGCGTACCAGCTCTTTTCGGCGACCGTTGTCGACGACGCCGATACTGACCAAAAAATTGCAACTGACGTAACGTGGGCGAATGATGCCGTTCGCCAGGCCGTTCTTCCGGTGCTTCATGATGCGGGGCTTGATGGCTCGGCATCGACGGCGCAAGCGGCTGCCGAATGGATGAATGCTGACGGGCATATGACGACCGCGCTGACGGCAAAGCTTGCCCGCGCGATTTGCAATGTCGGCGCAACTTCCGTGGGCCTTAACGCGAGCACGGCGGCCGAGCTGCCCTGCGGCTACTGGCTCATCGTCGCCGACGACGACGCCATCGCCCAGGGCGAGGCCGGCACCGCGCCGATCATGGCCCTGGTCGGCGGCAGCGCCGTCACCGTCAAGCCCAAGGCGGCGACCCCCAAGGTTGCCAAGCATGTGCTGGAGGACAGCACCGCCGCATGGCAGAAGGCCGCCGACGCCACCGTGGGTGACGACCTGTACTGGCGCCTCTCGGCCGCGGTCCCGGCGGGGCTCACGGCCTACGACACCTATGCGGTGCGGTTCGTCGACACCATGAGCGCGGGGCTCGACCCCTCCAAGGCGGCCGCGAGCGTGCGCGTGTACGTGGCGGCGGGCGCGGACGGCGGCTTTGATGCGGTCGCATGTGAGGGCGGCAACGTCAGCTCGACGCCGGCTAAAGGGTGGACAGACATAACTTCACGGTGCAAGGTCTCGGTCGAGGGCAATGCCTTCACCGTGCGTACCGGCGACCTCATCGCCGCGCTCGGCGGGGCCGACGCCTTCACCGCGGGCGCCCGCGTGGTCGCCGTGTACAATGCGCCGTTGGGGGCCAACTGCAATCGAGGTGCCACCAAGGGCAATCCCAACGAGGTCTACCTGCGTTACCCGCGATCTCCCCTCGCCGACCAGTCCGGCGATGCTGGATTTACCCGCACGCCGAGCGATGACGCGTGCGCCTACACCTGGGGACTCAGTCTGATCAAGCGCTCAAGCTCGGACGATAAACCGCTCGCGGGCGCCAAGCTGCGCATCATCGATGACCGCGGGCGCATTCTAACGACTGACGGCTCGTGGTCGACGGATGCCGCCGCGCACGTCACCACGGGCGCGGACGGCCACGTGGAATTGACCGGTGTGGACGCGGGTGTCTACACCGTCGAAGAGGTCGCGGCTCCCAAGGGATACGCCGCCTTTGAAGGCAAACGTACGGTGACGGTTACGGCCGAGGGCCTGGACGTTAAACAGGTGACGGCCGCGAAGCCCAAGGTGACCGTGTCGGCCGAAAGCCCTCTGCGGGTTGATACCGCCGATGCCGGGACGGGTTCGATTGAGCTGTCGGTGCTCAACACCCCAAGCAAAGAAGCAAGTCGAGGCTTTATGCCCTCGACGGGAGATAGAGCGTTGGTGCTGGTGGCGGCTTTGGCTGCCATCGGAGTGGCGGCTATTGTTGTCGCGCTCGTCATCAAGCGGGGAGGAGGTCGCCGTGAAAAATAATTGTCCCCCCCCTTGCTCAATGGCGTACTGCCTCCGTAGCGAGTGACGCGCAGGTCTACCGACCTGATGATCATTGGTTTTGAAAAAGTTACTAGAGAACCCTCCAAGAAAGAGGACCAAACATGAAGGCAACCAAGAACATCGCACGCCTGGCAGTGACAGCAGGCCTCACAGCAGCGTTGAGCTTCGGCGGCGTCATGGCCCCGGTGACCATGGCGTTTGCTGAGGTTGGGTCGACGGTCCCGGCCAACAGCATCAAGATCAGCCCCTCCAAGGGCAATGAAACCAACAAGTACAAGGCGTACCAGATTTTCAAGGCCAATGTTGTCGATGAAAAGGATGGCAAAGTCGTTTCGAATGTTGATTGGGCGAGTGGGAAGGCAGAGCAAGCGGTTCTCGGCTACCTTAAAACGGTGACCGGGTCCGGCATTACTGATAGCTCTACCGCACAGAATGTCGTCGATTATCTGTCCAAATGCACCTCTGGAACTGGCAGCACAACTGCTATCACGAATGACAATCTGTTTAACGGATTGGCAAAGGAGGTCGAAAAGAGCGTGGATCAGACGAAGGGATCCTTTGGCGCTGGCGATGTTTTTACGCCCACGGATGGCGAGGGCAACGTCTCGCAAGGATACTATCTCTTTGTGACCGATACGACCTCAATTGCCGGGGACGATACGAAGGATACCAGTACGGCCACCTCGCCGATTTTCGCCATTGTAGGCGCTCGAGGTGTTACGGTCGACGAGAAGACCAACATTCCTACAGTCAGCAAGGCTGTCATGGATGACAAGGATCAATCTTGGGAAACAGGGGCCAAAGGCGACCCCAATAAGGCCGCTGACTCAGCTATGGACGATTGGGTCGATTATAAACTCGTCGGTACGGTTGCGAGTAATATCGACACCTATAGCGACTATAACTACCGCTTCACGGATAAACTGCCCAAGTCCATGACGCCCAAGTTCGTTGATGACAATGAGAATAATGTTCCGGATGTCACGGTTAAGATCGGCAACCAGACCGTTAAGAATGATGATGAGCATGGCTACACTAAAAACTTCTCGAATACCAACGAGCTTACCGTTAACTTCAAGAATCTTAAGGATTGCGTTGACGCTAAAGGTGCCCCCATTACCGTCAACGCTGACTCGAAGGTGACCGTCGAGTACAAGGCCAAGCTCGACTCCTCCAAGATTTTCGACAGTAATAATGTCATTAAGGATGAATTCGAGGGTCTCATCGGCAAAGCCCAGACTAATACGGTTAAGCTAACTTATTCTAACAATCCGCATATCATTGATGGTGTTGGCACTACGGTTGTGCACCCTGCCTACGACTACACCTATGGCATCGATGTCACCAAGGTGGGCAGCGATGTGGATGGAAATGGTAAGCATCCTGCCCTCCGAAACGTCGAGTTCACTCTGCAGGAAGTTGTTAACGACAGCGTTCAAGAGCAATACATCGATGCTAAGGGCGTGAAGCACAGCAAAGATGAGAATGTCACGCTCAAGACGAACCAGGATGGCGAGATTAACGTCGTGGGTCTTGATGAAGGCACCTATATCCTTAAAGAGGTTAAGCCGGCGCCTGGCTACAATAACTCCGCTTCCAAAGGTGTCACGTTTACCATTGCCCGCGGGACGCTTAAGCAGGATGGCTCCGCAGTGACTCCCGACAAGGATTCTGCCAACGTTACTGCTGCTGATGGTGTCATAAAGGCCGATTCTGCCGCCGTATCTACCGGCAAGCTCAGCTTTACCATTATCGACAAGAAGGGCTCTGGCCTCCCACTCACCGGTCTTAATGGCGTGACCTTTACTTGGATCGCTGGTGGCGCGGTGCTGTGCATTGGCGTGGCGCATCTCATCCGTAGTCGTAAGCGCGACGACGGCTCTGAGGAGTAGTTGTTCGCCTCGACTATCAATACGAGACATGAAAAAGCGGGGCACCCGGTCGAATGTGATCGGGTGCCCCGCTTCGTTTGTTGGTGCAAAGTAACCTGACCCCTTTGCACCACCACAAAGGTGCCTGTCCCCTTTGTGGTGATTGGCGGCTAAGCGGTGGGGAGTCCTGGCGTGTTGGAGGTTTGCTGCGGCTTGAGGTGGGCGTTGCGCCAGATGATTTGGATGATGTAGCCGAGTGCAAAGACGAAGGCTACGCCGCTGATGAAATCGCCTACGAGGGGGATTGCCGTAAGCGCGCCTGCGATCACGCCGCCGGCGGCTGCCATGGCGTAGCGGTTCTGGTTGTGTCCGACCATGCGGGCAATCGCGCACCCCGCAAAGGCGCTCGACACCAACGTGATGCCGATAACGCCGCACAAGAGGGTTCCGGCAAGCGGCAGGCCAGCGATTGAGATAATTAGCAGTAGGACGGCGGGGACGATAGCAATCGTGCCCAGAAGGCCGCTCACCCACAGGGGCGTGGGGCGCTGGTGGAGCATTCCGGCGGCGCTGGCGGTCGCGCGCGGAAAGACGAGCTCGAGCAGCAGAGCGACAAAGCAGGTCGAGAGCGCCGCGGCGACGATGCCGCCGATGACATTGTTAACAGTGGAAGTATCCTCGTTCTCGGTGCGGTCGATCTTGAGCGCGCCGACCTCGGCTCCCGCAGCGCGCTCGGGGTCCTCGGAGACGTGCGCGTTCACGGTGCCGGTGATGTGGGCGTTTTTGCCCAGGATGAGCTTGTCGGCCCAAACCTCAACATCGCCCTCGACGGTGCCATCGATGGTCACCGTATCGCCCGCAAGCGCTGCCGACTTGGTAGAGCCGCGCAGGGCAACCGTCTCGCCTATCGCATAGAAACAGTTGGCAGTGCTGTCGGAATTGAGCACGACATGCTGGCCGGCAACGGTCACGCTGCCATCAACCGTAGTCTTGGCAATGTCGATGGTGCGCGCCGCCAAGCGGACGGCGCCGCCCACCGTGCAGTCGCGGATGGAGAGGCTCTCGCCTGCTGCAATTATGTCGCGGCCGATGGACGCATCGTCCAAGTTGAGGGCCTGACCTGCCCAGTACAGGTCACCTTCGACGCCGGACGAATTGGCGTCATTGTCGGTCGCAAGTACGTTGCCTGCGGTGTCTGTGCCGGCGAACGACGCCGTGGGAAGCGCGGTGATCGCCAGCGCGATGAGTGCGAATAGGATGGTGATGCGGCCCCACGCTTTACAGCGCTGGGTCGACGGGAATTGATTGCGGGGCATAGTGAATCCTTCGTTAGATGCTCGATATGCATCTAACAGGGTACCCAACGCGTGGGCGCTCTAAAAGAACCTCTCGGTTGTATTTCGAAGGATGAGCCCGCGCAATCTACTTTTTGCGGTGCAAAAAGCGCGCGATGTCCTCTTCGGTGGGGCTTTTGATGTCAAAGCGCAGCGAGAGCCAGCGCAGACCCATGGTCACGACAACGCATACGACCAGCGCGGCGACATTGCTCATGATGCCGCTCATAACGAGACACACATAGCTTGTCGATCCGGCGATGGCGGCGATGGCATAAAAGTTAGTACGTTGGAAAATGCCCGGAACCACGCCCATAAAGCCGTCGCGCAACATGCCACCGCCCACCGCGGTGAAAAAGCCCATCATGATGCACACCGCCGGCGCAAAGCCGTAGACCAGCGCCTTGTCTGCTCCAGTGGCGGCGTAGATGCCGACCGAGATGATGTCGAGCAGGGGAATGAGTTTTTCGGGCTTGTCGACGATTGCCGGGAAAATATAGATGATGGCTGCCGTGGCAATGGAAAGCGGCAGCGCCATTGGCTGGTTGAGGATGTAGACGTTGCCCACCTGCAGCGTCATGTCGCGTAAAAGACCGCCGCCCAAGCCACAGACCACGGCGAGCGCAACTGCACCCACCAGGTCGAGTTTGTGCTCGCGCGCGACCAACACGCCCGAGATTGAAGCCGCGACGACGGCGAACATTTCGAGCCAAAACGGGATGGCGACCATGGCATCCGTGGCGTGTGAGGTAACGGTCATAGCGGCGACGACGGGCAAGATGGGGTCCTTCTGATTGCGAGTTTAGACAATGCCCGTACATAGTACATGGTTGACGGGTCTGGCGACCCTATTGCTCGGTAAACGGTCGGGACTGGATGCGGGCGTGGCGTTACTGGAATGCCAGGGATCCAAAACATGTACGTCACCCTCCAAAAACGACATTTTTCGACATCTTTGGAGGATGACGTACATGTTTGGATTGAGCTCACAGCATGAGTGAGTTGATTTACTCACATCCGGTATATTTCCCCACTTCAACGGACATAAGAGTTGGATACTGGCTCAGAGCGAGAGGCCCTCAATGGATACCCCTGTTCTCATTTCGCATAAAACCGCATGGCTTGTCCATCATGCACCCCAGAATTTGGTTCAGTCTCTTGCGCGGCACGACTACCAGATAGGCGCACAAGGCATCTCCACCCAGCAACGTGTTGCGCGCATACGACAGGCCCTTACCGACTGCGGCATTCCGTCCGATATGCTTAAGACTATCGATATCGCGGTCGTATTCGAATTTGAGCGAATTCGTACCAAAGGCGTCGTCTGCCACATTCTTGGACAAAATCTTCCCTACGAGCATATTAACGAGTTGACGCCCGGAATCTTCATCACCGACGAAGCCTTCACCTTCGTGCTCGCTGCCGAGTGGATGGATAGGATCGAATATCTCGAATATGGCTATGAAGTTTGCGGCGATTATCGCATGAGGCTCAATCCCGCCGACCCTTATACCGAGCAACCAGCCACCACCTCCAAGGATGAAATAATCGAACTGCTCGATCGGCATCCCGGCAAACCCGGTGCCACACGTGCACGGCTCGCGCTCAGGCACATCTACGATTGCTCGGCCTCGCCTATGGAGACCGCTTCGGCAATCGCCCTCTCGCTCCCAACAAGCGAAGGCGGCGTTGGCATCCGAGGTATCGAACTCAACAAACCGCTCGAGATCCCTCAACGTCTCTGGCATTGCGCCAAAGCTCGAACACTCAAAATCGATGCGCTCGTTACCTACAAGCGCAGGGAGCTCGGTATCGAATATAAGGGCGGCTTTCACGATGAGTTCGAACGCAAAGGAGCAGATGCGGAGCGAGAGGCCGTTCTCTCCCAAATGGGATATCGAATCGTTACGCTCACTTCGGCTCAGTTCGGCAGCCAGCTCGCCTTTCACCGCGCCATGAACAACATTCGCGAAGCACTCGACATGCCTCGCTGTACCGATACCGGGCACCAGCGAGAGCAAAACGAACTACGCAAGGCGCTTATCCGCAACTGGAAAAGCATGCGAGACGAAGAGGTGCCTTCCGAATAGTGCCACTCCCGTGAGCTCAATCCAAACGTGTACGTCAGCCTCCAAAGATGTCGAAATATGTCGGTTTTGGAGGCTGACGTACACGTTTGGGGAAGCGTGGGATCGAGACGTATCTCGATAACAAAAAAGCTCCCGTTGTTGGGAGCTTTCTCAACCAAAATGGCGGAGGAGGAGGGATTCGAACCCTCGTGACCTTATACAGGCCAAACGGTTTTCGAGACCGCCGCATTCAACCACTCTGCCACCCCTCCGCGTGGGGTAAAAACAAAGCAGGCTCGAAGGCCTGCTTTGGAATTAACTGGCGGAGAGTCAGGGATTTGAACCCTGGAGACGCTTTTGACGCCTACACGATTTCCAATCGTGCTCCTTCGGCCACTCGGACAACTCTCCGTTAAATGCGAAAGTCAGTATACACGAGGAATCGCAAAGTGCAAACAGAAAAGTTGGCATTTTTTGAAACGCTTGGCTTCCTTGATTATCGACTTTATCCGAACACCTCCCACATTCATCCGTACATGTACGGA
>CAJMMD010000041.1 GCA_905214465.1 uncultured bacterium | reverse complement strand
GCCGCGAGCACGCGATCGGCACACGAGACGTCGGTCGGATCCATACCGCAGATGGCAGCGTAGCCACCCAGCAGCAGCGGGGTCACGCCAAACTTGGTTCCAATGCGACGCGACGTGTAATGGATGTCAAAGCGGCACGGCAGGCCCAAAAAGAACTCGGTCACACGGACGCCGCAGGCACGTGCCGCCAAAAAGTGGCCGCCCTCGTGCAAAAACACGAGGACGGAAAGCATCAGCAGGCCCCAAAAGACCGATGAGAGAACGCTCAGAACAGTATCCATAAAACGAAAAAGCAATCCTTATGGGTTAGGAACGGGTTGCGGCGAGCACCTGCGCAGCCTTTTCACGCGCCCACGCATCGATGTCGCGAAGCTGCTCAAACGAATCGACCGCCTGCATATCATGGGCATCCATGCAGGATTCCACAATACGATCGATATCGGTAAAGCTGCAGCTATCGTGCAGGAAGGCATCGACGGCAACCTCGTTGGCGGCATTGAGCACGCACGGCATGGTGCCGCCCGTCTTGCCGGCACGCTCGGCCAGTGCCAGACAGCGGAAGGTATCCATGTCGGCAGCATCAAACGTGAGCTGCCCCAGCTCGCGAAAATCGATACGAGGCGCCGGGGTATCCCAACGCTCGGGATACGAGAACGCGAACTGGATGGGAATACGCATGTCGGAAGCACCGAGATGCGCCATCACGGAGCCGTCGGCAAACTCGACCATAGAGTGAATCTTGGACTGACGCTGCACGACCACGTTAATGAAATCGAGGTCGCAGTTAAACAGGTGCATGGCCTCGATGCGCTCCAGGCCCTTGTTCATGAGGGTGGCGGAGTCAATGGTGATCTTGGCACCCATGGCCCACGTGGGATGCGCGAGGGCATCGGCACGCGTCACGCGATCGAGCTCGTCGCGCGTGCGGCCAAAGAACGGACCGCCCGAGCAGGTGAGCCAAATGCAGTGGGCCTCGCGCGGGTTCTCCCCCAGATAGCACTGGTAGATGGCGGAATGCTCAGAGTCGACCGGAATAAGCTGGCCCGGTTGCGCCAACGGCATAAGCAAGTCGCCACCGACGACGAGGGACTCCTTGTTGGCAAGGGCAAGGCGCTTATTCGAGGTCAAGGCCGCATGGCTCGCCTCGAGACCGGCGGCGCCCACAATAGCGACGAGCACGCAGTCGACATCGTCGCGACGCGCGAGCTCGCAAACCGCCTGCGCGCCAACGCCGAGCTTCGTTCCCTCGGGCAACTCCTGCAGCACGGCGTCATCGCCATGATCGACATCGGCCACGGCAACCGCCGGAACCGAGAACTCGCGGGCAGCGGCAACGAGCTCGGAGGTACTGGAGTTAACGGACAGCGCCGTCACCTGCAGGCGATCGGCATGCTGGCGGCACACATCGAGCGCCTGGGTGCCGATAGAGCCCGTACAACCCAGGATGGCAACGCGAAGGCGTCCATCGGGGCCATACGTCGTCTGGAAGGACATTACAGCACGCCTCCGATCATCAGCAACAGCTGCGCGGTGATGCAGCCGAAGATAAGCGAATCGCTACGATCGAGCATTCCGCCGTGGCCCGGGATAAGGTTGCCGGAATCTTTGACGCCCACACCGCGCTTGATGCGCGACTCGATAAGGTCGCCGATAACGCCCAGAATGGACACAACCACGCCGCACAGCAGCGCATAGGGCAGGCTGAGCTTGTAGAAGTGCGTCGCCCACAGGATGAGCCAAATCAAAACCGAGCCCAGGATGCCGCCGACAAACCCCTCCCAGCTCTTTTTGGGAGAAATCTTGGGAACCATCTTGTGCTTGCCGATACGGCTGCCCACGATGTAGGCAAACGAATCGGAGACCCAAAGGGACGCGCAAACGCCCACTGAAAGCAGGGCACCGGCAAAACCGGGCACGGCATCGCGCAGCAGCACGATAGCCGACAGCATAAAGCCAGTGTAGATGGGACCCATGAGCGTCACTGCCACATCAGAGATGCGGGTACGCGGCGACCAGACATACCAAATGCCCACAGCGAGCATCAGGGCAAAAAGCAGGGCATTCAGCAACATCGAATCGCCCAACGCCGACAGCGGAAAGAGTACGGCGGCAGCGATACCCATGCGCTCGTTAGCCATCTTGCCATCGAGCCTTGTCATACGGAAAAACTCATAGCAGCACAGACCGCTCATGACAGAAACAAAGATGGCCGTGGGCACGATACCCAAAACCAGGCACAGGATAAAGACAACGGCGTAGACGATACCGGCGGCGGCACGGGTAATAAAGCCCGCCAGCCACGAACCGGTGCCGCTCTTCGCTGCAGGCGCTCCCGCAGTGGCAGCTTTGCGCGCAGGCGTCTTGGGAGCAGATGCCTTGGGACGATCGGACACGATTAAGCCTCCTCGGTCTTGCTCAGTCCACCAAACCTACGGTCACGGCCCTGATAGGCCAAAATGGCGTCGACAAGGCCCCAACGATCAAAGTCGGGCCAATAGGTATCGGTGACGTAGAACTCGGAATAAGCCACCTGCCACAGCAGATAGTTCGAAAGGCGCAGCTCACCAGAGGTGCGAATCACAAGCTCAGGATCGGGAAGACCGGCGGTATAGAGGTGGGAAGCCACCATGTCGTCATCAATTGCGGCAGGATCGATCTTACCGGCGGCAGCGTCGAGTGCAATCTGACGGACAGCGCGGGTAATCTCGGCACGCGCGCCGTAGTTGACGGCAAGCGCAAGCGTCATACCGGTGTGATCGGCGCACTCGGCAAGACCGCGTTCAAAAACGTCGCGGGTCTTCTTGGGCAGCGCGGAAATGTCGCCCAAAAAGACAACGCGCACGTTTTCGCGCTTCAGAAGAGGCAGCTCGTCGATAAACGTCTTGGCAAACAGATACATCAAGACGTTGACCTCATGCTGCGGACGGTTCCAGTTTTCGGTAGAAAACGCATAGGCAGAAAGCACGTCGACGCCCAGGCGCACGCAGGCGGTAATGATCTCGCGCAGCGAGAGGATACCCGCCTTGTGGCCCTCGGTGCGTGCAAGACCGCGCGACGTGGCCCAACGACCGTTGCCGTCCATGATGCACGAGATATGGTGCGGAATGTTATTGAGGTCAAGGTCGGAAAAACCGACGCCCGCAGGGGCGTCGGCAAAGTACTCGACCAGTTTATGCTCGTCGTATTGCACCTTAGATCTCCATGACCTCGGCTTCTTTTTCCTTCAGAAGCTCCTCGACCTTGGCGACATACTCATCGGTATGCTTCTGGACCTTGGCCTGCTCGCGACGTACGTCGTCCTCGGTGAGCTCCTCATCGCGCTCGAGCTTGTTGTTGAAGTCGCGACGGATGTTACGGATAGACACCTTGGCCTGCTCGGCGTACTCGCGGCACTCCTTGACGAGCTCGCGACGGCGCTCCTCAGTGGGAGCCGGGAACGGAAGACGAACGACGGTGCCATCGGAGTTGGGGGTAATACCCAGATCGGAAGCGCCGATGGCCTTGACGATAGCATTGATGAGCGCCTTATCCCACGGCTCGATGAGCAGCATGTGAGCCTCGGGGGTCTTGACGGCGGCAACCTGCGTGACCGGCGTGGGGACACCGAAATAATCGACGGTGATGTCGGACAGAATGTTGGCGTTGGCACGACCGGTACGGACCTTGGAGAAGTTATGCTTGAGGGACTCGAGCGACTTGTCCATATGGGCGGTGATGTTCTCTGCCATGCTTAATCCTCCTGATAGACGAGCGTGCCGACGGGCTCACCCGCGAGCGCGCGCTTGACGGTGTCCTCGCCATCGATGTTGAGGACCAAAATCGGCATACGGTTATCCTGGCACAGTGCCGTAGCCGTGGAATCCATAACCTGCAGACCGCGGACGAGAACCTCGTGATAGGTAATCTTGTCAAAACGGACGGCATCGGCGCACTTGACGGGATCCTTGTCGTAGATGCCGTCAACCTTGGTGGCTTTAATCAGAATCTCGGCGCCGATCTCGCACGCACGAAGAGCCGCGGCGGTGTCGGTCGTAAAGTACGGATTGCCCGAACCGGCGGCAAAAATAACGACGTTGCCCTTGGAAAGGTGGTTGATGGCGCGACGGCGAATATAGGGCTCGCAGATCTCGTTCATCTGGATAGCGCTCATCACACGGCAGGGAACGTCGTTATGCTCGAAAGCATCCTGCAGGGCGAGCGCGTTCATAACGGTCGCGAGCATGCCCATGTAGTCGGCCTGAGCACGCTCCATGCCACCGGCAGCGCCTGCCATGCCGCGGAAAATATTGCCGCCGCCGACAACGACGCCGACCTCATGGCCAACGGCGAGCAGCTCCTTGACCTGCTTGGCAAGATGATCGGTAACCTTGGGGTCGATGCCATATTGGCCGTCGCCCATCAGCGCTTCGCCGGAAAGCTTAAGAAGCACGCGTTTATATCGGATGTCGGACAAAGCGATCCTCCTTTAGATTGAACTCTCAACATTCTATCAAAGGCTCTAAGAAGAGCCATGAAAAAGCAGGCTGTGAGTAAAACCCACAGCCTGCTCATTACCAGCTACAAGAGCTTATTTACTCGCCACGGACCAGACGGTCAAAGGCAACGACGGTAATAGTGTCGCCGAGCTCCTTGGAGACCTGCTCAGCGTACTTCTTGATGGTAAGGGAGCTGTCCTTGATGAACTCCTGCTCGGTGAGCACGGACTGCTTGTAGAACTTCTCCAGACGGCCAACAGCCATCTTCTCCTGGATAGCCTCGGGCTTGCCGGACTCGGCAGCCTGGGCCATGTAGATCTGCTTCTCGTGCTCGACGGTCTCGGCCGGAACCTGATCGCGGGTAGCGCAGATCGGGGCGACGGCGGCAACCTGAAGGGCAACGTCGTGAGCGAAGGTCTTGAAGGACTCAGCCTGAGCGGTCTCGGCCTTCTCGAAGGCGAACTCGACGAGGACGCCGATCTTACCACCCATGTGGATGTAAGAAGCGAGCGCGCCGTTCTCGGCCTTGCGGGCAGCGAAGCGGGAGATCTTCATGTTCTCGCCCATGATGTGAATCATCTCGGTGAGCTCGGAGGAAACGGTCTCCTCGCCCATCGGCTTCTCGAGCAGAGCGTCGACGTCAGCAGGCTCGGTGGTAGCGACAACCTCAGCGACCTTAGAAGCAAAGCCGGTGAACTTGGCGTTGGAGCCAACGAAGTCGGTCTCGCAGGAGAGCTCGAGCAGAGCGCCGGTCTTGCCATCCTCGGAGACGAATGCGGCGACAGCGCCCTCGTTGGTCTCACGGCCAGCCTTCTTGGCAGCCTTGGCAAGGCCGTTCTTACGCAGAACGTCGACAGCGGCGTCCATGTCGCCGTCAGCCTCGACGAGAGCCTTCTTGCACTCCATCATCGGGGAGTCGGTCATCTCGCGGAGCTGCTTGACCATAGCGGCGGTAATCTGGGCCATTGTGGTTCCTTTCAAAGAGATGAAAAAGAATTAACTAAGACTGATTTACTCGGCCTTGGGCTCAGCGGCCATCTCGGCCTCGGAGACCTGCTCCTTACCGGAGCCAGCGAGGCAGGCGTCAGCCATGAGCTCGCACATAAGGGTGACAGCGGAGATAGCGTCATCGTTGCAGGGGATGCCGTACTCGACCTCGTCGGGATCGGAGTTGGTGTCGATCAGAGCGACGACGGGGATGTTCAGGCGCTGAGCCTCCTTGATGGCGTTCTCCTCGCGCTTAGTGTCGATGACGAAGAGAGCCTGGGGCAGACCCTTCATGTCGCGGGCGCCACCGAGGTTGGTCTGGAGCTTGGTGAGCTCCTTGCCGAGCACAGCCTGCTCCTTCTTGGGGAGCACTGCCATGCGGCCGTCCTCGACCATGGCCTCGAGCTCCTCCATGCGGTTGATGCGGGAGCGGATGGTGACGAAGTTGGTCAGCATACCGCCGAGCCAACGCTGGTTGATGTAGGGCATATTAGCGCGCTCAGCAGCGTTCTTGACGGCCTCCTGAGCCTGCTTCTTGGTGCCGACGAACAGCACGTTGCCACCCTTGGCGACGTTCTTGACGAAGGTGTAGGCCTGGTCGGCGTCGAGGATGGTCTGCTTGAGGTCGAGGATGTAGATGCCGTTGCGCTCACCGAAGATGAACGGCTTCATCTTGGGGTTCCAGCGACGGGTCTGGTGACCGAAGTGGCAGCCGGCCTCGAGCAGGGTGCGGATATTAATCTTGGTAGCCATGTTAAACCTCCTGTGGTTTGCCTCCGCGCGGGGTCATCCTCCAAAACCAACCCGGACATGTGCTACCAAAGCCCGGGCACCACGGTATGAAGTAGCCGCGCGTGCGTGATAAAAACATGTTGCCGTGAAGCAACCTGATGAATGATAGCAGGAATGCATCTTCGTGCCAACCCGCAATCAAAACCACACACCTGAGTGCGGCACGGGACGTCCCAGCCACTATTCGCCTCGGGGATGGGCTTGAGCCACGGCACGTTTGAGCCGATCGGGCGTGAGGTGCGTGTAGATCTGCGTCGTGGACAGGCTCGCATGACCCAGCAGCTCTTGAACCGAGCGCAGGTCCGCACCGCCCTCGAGCAAGTCGGTCGCAAAGGTATGGCGAATCGCATGCGGGGCGATGTCGGCCGGAATGCCGGCGAGTGTCGCCAGAGTATGGAACCGCCGCCTGAGCATGGCGGCACTCATGCGATTACCGCGCGCCGATATAAGCAGCGGATGCGGCCCGGTAGTGGGGTCACGGCGCTTTGCCTGAGCGAGCAACTCCGGCCGCCCCTCCTCAATATAGAGACGCGTCGCCTCGAGCGCGCGACGATACAGAGGGACGATACGTTCTTTGCTCCCCTTGCCCCACAGGCGCAGCGTGCGTTCGGACCACGCAATGGACTCCACATTGAGTGCTGCGAGCTCAGAGATACGGGCGCCCGAGGCATAGAGCAGCTCGAGCATCGCCGCATCGCGCAGTCCCGCGGGTGTTGAGGTATCAGGCGTCTTGAGCAGCGCCTCCACCTGTTGGGTCGTCAGCACACCGGGTAGATCGCGCGGGAGCTTGGGCGAGGAAATTGCCGAGACCACATCGCCCTCCACGACCCCCTCGGCAGCCATCCACCGATAGAGCGAGCGAATGGCAGACAGGTGTGCCGCAAGCGTTCGGGGAGCCACCTGCTCACGCGAAAGTTCGGCAAGATAGCGACGAATGGTGCGCACGTCGGCAGCGAAAGCATCTATATCCTCACGCTCGCACCAGGCAGCAAAACGCTCCAGCCTCGAGCCATAGGCCGTCACCGTGTTGGGAGAAAGTCCCTCGACACGTGAGATATAGGCGATAAACGAGTCGACGGTGTCGTACAGGTCAAAGGCTATGACCGGTCGCCTCCAAACAGATCGGGGCGAGTGGCCAGATAGGCATCAAGGGCCTCGAGCGCACGGTCCGCATAGGCCTGGTAGCGGTCGCGCTTGCTGCGGCGCTTACCATCCTCGAGTGGCGGCACCAGGCCAAAGTTGACATGCATAGGCTGATAGCCCACGGTGGCAGGATCGGTCGCATAGCCCACGAGCGCACCCAGGGCGCCCACACGCGGCAACTCGACGCCCGCGGCCCCGATAGCCTCGGCATAGGTGTTGAGCGCCGCGAGCAGACCCGTCGCCACGGCTTCCATGTACCCCTCGGTGCCGGTGATCTGACCAGCCAGGCGCACGCCGGTGCCGGGCACGGCAAAAGTGCCATCGAGCACGTGCGGGGCGTCGACAAAGGTATTACGGTGCATGACACCGTAGCGGAAGAACTCAGCGTTCTCCAGGCCCGGCACCATATGGAAGACGCGCTTCTGCTCGCCAAAGGTCAAGTTGGTCTGGAAGCCCACCAGGTTATAGGCGGTCTTCTCCTTATTCTCGGCACGCAGCTGAATCGCCGCCCAGGGACGACGACCGGTTCGCGGGTCGGTGAGGCCGACGGGCTTCATGGCGCCAAAGCGAATGGCGTCCTTGCCGGTGCGCGCAACTTCCTCGGCAGGCTGGCAGGCCTGGAACAGATCGCCGCCCTCAAAGTCCTTGAGCACCACGCGGTCGGCCGTAGTAAGCGCCTCGATAAAGGCCTCGTACTCCTCCTTATTGAGCGGAGCGTTGAGATAGTCGCCGCTCCCCTGCTCCTCGTAGCGCGACTGCGAGAACAGCACGTCCATATCGAGCGTGGAGGCATCGACGATCGGCGCCGCGGCATCGAAGAACGCAAGGGCGTCGCCACCGACGAGCTTCATGACCTCTTCGCTCAGCGCCGGCGAGCACAAGGGGCCAGCGGCAATGACCACGTGACCTTCGGGAATCTGCGTGACCTCGCCGTGAATGATCTCGATATTGGGACGGGCGGCAACCTCGGCCTCGACAAACTCGGAAAACTTGACGCGGTCGACCGCCAAGGCGCCACCGGCGGGAACAGCCGCGCGATGGGCGCAATCGAGCAGGACTGAACCCATGCGCTCAAGCTCGGCCTTCAGCAATCCAGCCGCGGAATCCGGACGGGTCGACTTAAACGAATTGGAACAGACGAGCTCTGCCAGGTGATCGGTATGGTGGGCCGGGGAGCTAACCTGGGGGCGCATCTCGCACAGCTTTACGGCGAACCCGCGATCTGCCAGCTGAATCGCGCACTCCGAACCCGCCAGACCGCCACCGATAACCGTCACCTGATCAAACAGCATCTGCAAACACCTTTCTAATTGACATGTTTTCCATTGTGACCGAAGGGTGTCTGAGCGTGAAGGGCAAACTTGGAGGGCGCATACCTTCCATCCATCATGCGCTCGATAAGACCCTCGAGCTCAAGCGAACCCAGGAGTTTGAGTACGCCGACGGCATCGAGCGAGACGAGCGCCGCGATGTCGTCGACCTTGAGCGGAGAGGCGATGAGCGCATGCATCACGGTCTGCTGTGTTTGATCCAGGTCGGCAATGCCGGGAGCATCGGGGCGCGAGTAGCGCAGGGTGCCGTAGATGCGTGAAATAGCCATCTCGATAGATTCCTCGTCGATGATGCAGCAGGCACCGTTCGCAATGAGGTAATTCGTGCCACGCGACTCGGGCGATAGGATCGACCCTGGCACGGCAAGAAGTTCTCGCCCCAAATCCATAGCAGCCTCGGCTGTAGAAAACGTCCCGGAAGGCATACCCGCCTCGGATACAAAGAGGGCTTGCGACAGGGCCGCGATTACGCGATTGCGGCGCGGAAAGGCAAACTTGCGCGGACCCATGCCCCACGGAGAGATCGACACGACCGCGCCACCCGTATCGAGCGTGCGCGTAATAAGCCCCGCGCTCGAACGCGGGTAGACCACGTCGGCACCCGTCCCCAGCACCACGACGTGTTTGCCGCCGGCGTTGACCGCAGCCCAACCCGAGGCCTGGTCACAACCGACCGCGCCGCCCGAAACTACCGTCACGCCCGCCTCGACCGCAACCTTTGCCGCAAGCTCTGCCACGGCAAGACCATACGGAGAGGCCTTGCGCGCGCCGATGATGGAGAGCGCGGGCGTCGAAAGCACCTCGGGGTTGCCGCGCACATAGAGTGTCTGGGGTACATCAGAAAGCTCCAAAACGGTCTCGGGATACAACGCGTCACCTGGATGCAGCTCGAAGGTCCCCTCGGCCATCATTGGTCCCTCCTTCCCTGGTACATCGCCGCCTCGAGCACGTGGTCCTGCGTCACTTGCTCGCTCTCGGCGACGTCGGCGATGGTACGCGCGATACGCGCCAGGCGCACGATGCCGCGGCCCGTGAGATGCGTGCGCTTCGACAGGCCGAGCACACACTTCTCCGCCGCATCATCGAGCTCAAAGGTCGAAACGACGCCGTCAATGGACCGTGTCTCGTCATCCTCGGCCTCGGCATCAGCATCGTCCATACGGGATTCGCGCCAAGCGCGAAAAGCGCGACCGCGCACAACGTAGTCACGTAACTCAGCTGACGACATACCCTCCGCGCCCTCGATAATCATCTGAGGGTCGGGACGGGTCACATCGATCATCATGTCGATACGGTCGGCCAAAGGACCGCGCAGTTTAGACCGATAGCGCTCGACCATCGCCGCCGAGCAGCGACACGGTACCTCACGATCGCCCAAAAAGCCGCAGGGGCAGGGATTGCTCGCAGCCAGCAGCTGAAAGCGCGACGGGAAGGTAAAAGCCCCGTCGACGCGCACGATCCTCACATAGCCGCGCTCGATGGGCTGACGCAGCGTCTGCAGCACACCCGTGGGAAACTCAGCAAGCTCGTCCAAAAATAGCACGCCGCCATGAGCAAGGCTGATCTCACCCGGGTGCACCGGGCGCCCACCGCCGATAAGACCTGCGGTCGAAATACTGTGATGGGGACTGCGGAAGGGCCGGTGCCCCGCCAACAAGCCATCAATGTTCTCACCCAAAACCGAATGGATGCACAGCGCCTCCTGTTGATCCTCAACGGAAAGCTCGGGCAGGATGCCGGTCATACGACGCGCGAGCATCGTCTTGCCCGATCCCGGGGACCCGATCATAAGCAAACCGAGCTCGCCGGCGGCCGCAAGCGCCATGCCGCGTTTAGCGACTTCCTGCCCTAGCACATCGGCATAGTCGAGTTCGGGCTCAAAGGTCGCCTCAACACCCTCGGAATCCAAGTAGTGCCGCGCGGCATCGCCCATGCCATGGGCAAGCTGAGACAAATGATCGATGAATCCACAATCCACGCCCGCAAGCGGCACATGCTGATCGGACCTGCCGGCGATAAAGGACAGCCCCATATCACGTGCCAATAGCTGAAACGCCACCTCGCCCTTGACGGGAAGCACCGTACCGTCCAAGCCGAGCTCGCCGGCGATAAGGCAGCGATCGAGGTTGTCACGGGGAATCTGCCCATCGGCCGCCAGAACCGCGATGGCGATGGGCAGATCAAAGCCGCTACCGGTCTTGCGAATATCGCCGGGCGCTAGGTTGACCGTAATGCCCGAGCGTGGGATCTCGAACCCGGCGGAGCGCATCGCGCAGCGAATACGACCGCGTGACTCCATCACCTCCATACTCGGAATGCCGAGCATTTGGATGCCCGGAACACCACCGGCAAGCGAGACCTCGACCGTGACGTGAATCGCCTCGACGCCACGGATGCAGGCCGCGTGAACGGCAAACGTCTCGAACGCCATCACGACACCTGCCAATCGAACGCGTTGTACTGATGCTCGATCTCGGCGATATGCCCGCCGCGAATGGTGACGCCCACGGCATCGAAGCGAATCGCCTTGAGCGGATAATGCTCCATGAGATAGCAACTTGCGATGCGGCGGTAGCGGCGTTGCTTTTGGGCGTCCACGGCCTCCTCGGGAAAGACCCGCGTGCTGCAATCCAGTGCGACGCGTCTGGTCTTGACCTCGGCCATCACCACGACATCGTCGAGCTCATCGAGCAGCACCAGATCGGCCTCGCCCTCGGTGCAACGATAACCCTGCTCCAGCAAGGTGTAGCCGCGCTCGTTAAAGTAGTCGATGGTGATCAGCTCGCCCAGCATGCCCAGCTCGCGGGGACTGAGTCCCTTGATAAACTCGGGCGTCATCGCCCCGCAGTCGAGCTCGCCGTTTTCCCAACGCTCCTTGAGCTGCTGCGTCTTGCTCTTTTTGCTTGCGGCACTCATGGGGTCTCCTTTCCCGCACACTGCATTGCCCCGATGATGAGGGCACCTTTCATGCGGGTAAGTACCGGAAGCAAACCAAAAGCTGACCAAATGCCGTCAAAAAACGGGCCGTACGCAGCAATGCTGTTGCATACGGCCCGCTGCCAGCAGGTTTATAAAACCCCTGAGGTCCCTGTCTCCACAATTGACCTAGAAAAGGCGCTCAGTCTGCAGAAAGTTTCCGCAAAAGCTCACGCGGTGCAGTGGACAAAGTCCATGTTTGCGAATGGCCTCGAT
>CAJMMD010000040.1 GCA_905214465.1 uncultured bacterium | reverse complement strand
CCAGGCCCGATTTTGCCTCTTGACAATGTCCTGCTCATATTAAAAGGAACGTCCCCAAGTGCCAAGGGTGTCCCCAACGACTAGTTGAATGGGGTCGGGATTGGAGCTGGGGAGGTAGCGGATTTCTAGCTCTATGCCGAGTTCTTGCAGCTCTTTGAAGGTGGCGACGTCTGTGTCGTCTACGGCAACTGTGGGCGTCGCGGGACGCTTGCCCTCCCCTGCTTGCATGTGACCGATACTGATCTTGGTAATGGGCACACCGCCCTTGACCAGCGCGAGCGTATCCGCGGGCGACGCCACCATGATGAGAATCCATTGGCGCGGCGTTGCGGTATGAATGATGTCGATGGTCCTTTGCACCGAGAAAAACCGCGTCCACACGCCCTCGGGCGCCGCGACCCTCATAGGCGCCCACTTGCGCGAATCCGCCGCAATCTCGTCGTTGACGATTAGGACGAGGTTGGAACCCATAGCCTCGTTCCACAGCTCAACGTCTTGCCCGTAAATAAACCGGTCATCGATACGCGTGAGAAGGATCTTGGGTTGAGCCATGGCAGTCCCATTCTGTTTGAGACTCGTAAGAGCGAGACATCACGTCTCCAATATTAGTGCATTTAAAGTGAGAAAAGCCGTCAGAACACTTGCGCGGATGTGTGATGTCCCGTATCATAGACAGCCGTTGACGCCTCAGTTGCGTCATCATATGGCCGCCAGCGTAGCTCAGTTGGTAGAGCACCGCTCTCGTAAAGCGGGGGTCACCGGTTCGAGCCCGGTCGCTGGCTCCATTACACAAGATAGCCGCCTTCGGGCGGCTTTTTTGTTGCCGATTTTGAGTGCGTGCGCGCCAATCCAAACATAGCCACGTCAACAGCGGCCCACTCGGTGGACTTCGGGTTTAATGCTTAGGGGCGGGGATTTACCAAAGTGAAATCTTAATGAAAAGAAACCCAGCTGCAACAATTGCCATGGTGAGGGCTCAAATTGGCCATATAGATCTAAAATAGTCACAATATACAAATGTCGAGAGATATTGACGATATAGATGAAAAGAACTAAGGGTTTTCTTTTGTTGGTAATGATGCTGCTCGGACTGTTCTGCCTGAGTGGCCCTTCTTGGGCCGAGGCTGCCTGTCCTGAAGGTGAGCCTCAGCAGTCTTATACGGGCAGCCTGCTGATAACTGCTAAGGAGGGCGATGCCGACTCTCAGTCTGGGGTAAATCCCCTTGCCACTTTTGAGGGGGACGGCGGAACGGTCAAGCTTGACCATATTGGTAGCGGGATTTTGAGGTGGCAAGTTCTTCCGGACAAAATTGCGAACGATCCCTTCTCTTTTGCTGGAACGATTTATCTATACAAGGTTGTGAGCGGAAAACAAAAATACGTCGATTGCTATCCGACAAACGGGTCTGGAATTGCATTCACCGGCATTTCGGGGCAGATTGATACACATGTACGAAAGGGAACCTAAGTGGTGCGTTGGGTTGGAGCTGCTGCAGGTCCGATATGGATTGCGGTCTTGCGCCCCGATGTCCAAATAGGTTTCTCTCTCTAGACGGGAAGTTGCTCATGGACGCCATATATGACGGAGATGACTGGGTCGATCATTATACTTGGCGCCTGGTCGGCTCGAACGACAATGGGGATGTGGTGTTTGATGGACTATGTCCAAAGCATCTCCATCCTTTTGTCTCGTCGTTAATTGAGAGTTCCGCTCGTGTTGCCCCCTACAGCTCGGCATCGCTTCATGATACGGACGTTTTGAAGACCATAAGGGAATCAATTGACGATGGCACGATGAGCGGCCCGCTGTTTTCTCGGCTTGTGGGGCTAGATGAGATTGGCTCGAAACGACTGCTTGCGGGCGAAAAAGTGGAACTCACTTATCGGTCGATGATTTCAATCCTGCGGCTAGCCGATGTTCTTCGCAAATAAATGAGGCTTCCCTATTCAAAAACAGAAAACCCCGCCAAACGTGATTTCCCTAGGGAAAACCCGTTTGGCGGGGTCCTAGCGTGATTTCCCTAGGGGAATCACGCCATCAGACGAACAGCTCAGCCAAGCAGCTCGCTACTCTTCCCAGTAAGCATCTGCAAGCAGCTTAAAGCAAATCTTCTTGACCGGCTGTGCGCCATCGCCCGGGAACTCGAGCGTGGGCATGTGGGGCTCGCCGGCAACGAACAGTGCAAACTTATCGTCGGCAAGATCGCCGGCGATCGAAGCGTCGGAATCGACCAGATCGTAGTCGTCCTTCTCGTCAAACTCCTGAACCAGCGTCAGGCTGCCCGTGGCGACCTTAAAGGCCTCGCGACCCTCGACGTCGATCTGCAGGTCGTGATAGCGCTGATGCGTCTCATAGTGAGCCTCGGCCTCGGGACGCGTCGTGGGAGACATGACGTTCGCAAAGACCTTCTCACCCAAAATCGGATGGCTGCCGACCTCGAGCTGTGCCGGGTCGTTCTCCTCGAGCCAGTCGATCAGCACGTCGAGGCCCTTGAGCATTCCGCGGTACTCCTCGATATCGCCCAATGCACCGTAAATCATCTAAATCCCCTCTCGGATCGCTTCTTTGGCGGCTAATCGGCAAACGCGTTACCGATGCTGTTGCCACCCACATACGCCTCGACCAGGGTAAGGTCGGGATTGAACACGACAAACTCGGCGTCGCGCCCCAGCATAATGCTACCGCACTTGTCGTCGACATGAGCTAGCAAGCAATGCCGGGGCCGACGCCCAGGCTTTTACAGCTCGGTCACGACAACGCCGTTGTAGACCTCGTCCCAACGATCCATGACCAGATGGCCGGTCATGGGATCCATGGCATTGAGCTTGCCGCAGGTGTTGGCGGTACGCAGCACCGTCTCGTCATCCGCGCCAGCAGCAATCGCATGCGCGAAGCCGGCAATGGTCGAATCGCCAGAGCCCGTAGCGTTAACGGCGGGGATATCGGGGGTCTTGGCGCGGAATGCACGGCCATTATGGAAGCCCACGGAGCCGGCAGCGCCCATGGACACGACGACCCAGGGGATATCGGAGAAGCGGGCATCAGAGGCGAGCGCGGCGCGGAGCTCGTCCACATCGTCGGTGGTAAAGCTCGTGCCCAGAAGGCCGTTAATCTCGGTCAGGTTAGGCTTGACCAGCTCGGGCTTAATTTCGGACTTAAGGGCGGCCTCGAGCGAAGCACCCGAGGTATCGAGCAGCACCTTGGCGCCGGCGTTCTCGGCAATACCCGTGATCTTGGCGTAGTAGCCCGCCTCGACACCACGGGGCAGCGAACCCGAGATGGTAACGACAGCGGCCTTGCTCGCAAGCTCGGCGAACTTGGCGGTAAAGGCATCGAGCTCCTCGGGGGCAATCGTCGGGCCGCTCTCGAGTAGCTCGGTCTGGTTGCCGGCGTGGAGGATGTTAAGGCAAATGCGAGTCTCGCCCTTGATGGGTACAAAATCATTCTTAATGCCGTTGGCATCCATGAGCTCGGCCATGTAGGCGCCCATGTGGCCGCCGAGCAAACCGGTTGCCACAACGTCGTCGCCCAGCTGACCCAGTACACGGGCCACGTTGAGACCCTTGCCGCCGGCGGTCTTTTCGGGCGTCACACGGTTAACGTCGTCGATAATGAGCTCATCGAGCTGATAGCGTGTATCGACGGACGGGTTCATCGTAACGGTGAGGATCATTTTTAGCTCCTTATCTCGCAGGCTCCTTGTGCCTCGCGATACGAGTCGACAAAACGGAATTACAGAATCTCAATCGTGAACGAGCGAACGACGGTCTCCTTGGGCTTGGCGACAAGGCAGCCACGCTTATGCTCAAGCACGTCGTCCTCATCGGAGCAGGTCGAAAGGCCGCCCCAGGGCTCAACTGCCACAAAATCGCCCTCGGGCTTGCTCCATACAATGAGATACGGGAAGCCCTCAAAGCTCAGGCGGACGCCCTTGTCCTCGCCCTTCTTGGAAAGCGTGACCTGACGGCTCTCGAGCACGTCAAAGATGGTCTCCGCAAAATCGAAGAGCTCATGCGACAGAGGCAGCGTCTTTCCCACCATGGGGTTCTTGGAGCGGTTGGTCACGTCAATCAAGCCAGTCGAGGGGACGGCAGTGCAAAGCTCCGCCGCCTCGTCCTTCTCGAAGCGTAGCTCGTAGTCCGTATAGGCCTCGCCCTCGTCGAGCGGGCACCTAAAGCCGGGGTGTCCACCGATAAAGAACGGCATGTCCTCGGTGCCCTCGTTGGTCACCTCATAGGAGACGCGCACGGCAGCGTCCTCGAGCGTATAGCGGGCGACGAGCTTAAACGGATACGGATAATCGCTCAGCAATGCAGCGTTATCCTCGGATGCCAGACACACAGCCAGCTCGTTCGTGCTTTGGCTCAGCAGTTTCCACTCCTGCTTACGCGCAAACCCGTGGCGGGCGAGCTTCACATGATGCCCAGCGAACGTCATGGCGCTGCCGTCGCGCAGACCTCCGCAAATCGGGAAGCAGACCGGCGCCTGACCGGACCATACTGCGGGGTCGCCCTGCCACAAATACTCGCGACCGTCGGCCTCAATCGAGGTAAACGAGCCGCCGGCAGTGGAAACCTTAATAGAAATCGAATCGTTGGAAAGAGCGTATTCCATTACCCATCCTTTCGAACAACTGCTTTATTTCACGCAAGCGCCCGTTTCAATCCTAACCATAGAACAAACCCGCACGCTCATCGATGCGTCCGGTATCCCGGTCATGTAACGGGGTACCATACAGACATTGATGCAATTACAGCTGAAAGGCCTTCTTATGCGAACCATCATTCTTTATGCCTCACGCCACCACGGCAATACGAAAAAGCTCGTGGACGCCATCGTCGAGGCGCACCCCGAAATCGATACCCTCGACGTGAAAACGCTCGGCAAAAACGAGTATCCCAACCTGCACGAATACCATCTGATTGGTGTCGCCACGGGCATCTATTACTCCGAGATCGACAAGGACATGGCACGCGTGCTCACTAACGTGCTGCAGCCGCAGGACAAGGTGTTTGGCCTTATGACCTACGGTGGCAAAAACAAGTGGTACGGCAAGGATATCGATGGCATCTGCCGCATGAGGCAGGCCATCTTTATGGGTGTCTACGGCTGCCCCGGCTTTGATACGTGGGGGCCGTTCAAACTCACCGGCGGGGTCCAAAAGGGGCACCCGACCGCTGAGGAAATTAAGGGTGCCGTCGACTTCTTCGACAAGATCGAAGACGAGTATGGAGACATCATCGTCGAAGAGTACGCCAAGCGCGAGAAGCGTCTAGCCTACGAAAAGGAGCATCCTGCAGGAGGCCTGGTGGCCGGCGTTAAGCGCACGGCAAAGAAGATCGCTAACAAGCTGTAACTGTAAAGGTGCTTTTGAGCGTTTAACCCATACGGCGGGTCCGAGCAGATTCGGGCCCGCCGTCTTTTTCTTTCGTTACTCGGTAAAGGCGTTGCCGACGCTCTGGCCGCCAACATACGTCTCGACGAGGGTGAGCTCATGGTCGAACACGACAAAGTCGGCGTCGCGACCCGGCATGATGCTGCCGCACTTATCCTCGATGTGCGCGGAGCGTGCCGGCACCTCGGTTGCCATGCGAATGGCGATATCGGCGCTGGCGATGCCCCAGTCGACGATGTTCTTGACGCCCTGGGCAAGCGTGAGCACCGAACCGGCAATGCTCTTGCCATCGGCGAGCCAGCACAGGTTGTCCTTCATGATGACGTCCATGCCGCCGCTGGTGTAGCTGCCCTCGGGCATGCCGCCGCAGCCCAGGCAGTCGGTGATGAGTACCGTGTGCTGCCAGCCCTTGGCCTGCAGCAGCGCCTTGATGGCGGCAGGGTTTACGTGCTTGCCGTCACAGATGATCTCGGCGTAGGTCTCGGACGTGGACATAGCAGCACCCACGACACCGGGCTCACGGTGATGCAGCCCGCGCTGGCCGTTATAGGTATGCGTAAAGCAGCTGGCACCGGCGTTGATGGCGGCGATGCACTCATCGTAGGTGGCGTCAGAGTGACCGATGCTGGTCACCACACCCTTGGCGTTCAGAGCAGCCGCATAAGCAGCGGCACCGTCGCGCTCGGCCGCCATGGCGCTCTTAACGATGCGACCGCCCGCAGCCTCCTGCCACTGATCAAAGACCTCCTCGGAGGGATCGATAAGATAAGCGGGGTTCTGCGCGCCCACGTGCTTCATGGTAAAGAAGGGGCCCTCCAGGTAGATGCCCTGAATGCGAGCACCGCAGAAGTCGGGGCCGCGACCCTCGTCCGCCTGAGCGATGGCGGCGCAGGCGTCCTTGATCTGCTCGACGCCATCGGTGAACGTCGTGGGTAGCCAGCTGGTGGTACCGCGACGGGCGAGCTCAGTCGAGCTGATATCGATACCCTCGGGGTCGTTATCGGTAGTTGAGTGGTTGTAGAAGCCATGGATGTGGGTATCGACCATACCCGGTGCGATCCACGATCCCGTGTAGTCCTTGATCTCGCAAGAGGGCTCGTCGGCCTGCCAGGCGCCAAAGACGCCATCCTCGACCATAAGATAGCCGCCCAGCTGCGGACCTGCCGGCAAGAAGAACTTGTCAGCCTTAATTGCGTACGTGCTCATATGCACTCCTTGCTTCTAAAGCAGTTGACTGTGGTGATGCTTATACCCGGTCCAAGTGAAAACAAAAAGCGCCCGCCCGCCGTTATGAGCGGACGGGCGCCCTTACAGGGGGGACGCGATTAAGCGGTGAAGGGGTGAATCGTCACGCCCTTAACCACGCGGTTGACCGTGCCGGTGGGGCTCGGCGTATCGGGCGTGTTGCCCACGCGCACGGAGTTGAGCAGGCTGATGGCCTGGGCAAACATCACGAACGGCAGGGCAAGGTAGCCCTCGGGGAGTACCTCATAGCCCTTAAAGGTGAAGGACTCGCCCTCGTAGACGGTAGCGCCATCCTGCTGAACGGCAACGGTGTGCTGAGCGATCTCGTCGCCACCGATCTCGTTGAGGATGTCGATATCGTACTGACGGGTGTAGGCATCGTTGTTGACGAACACGAACACGAGGGTCTTGTCGTCGACGAAGGACTTGGGTCCGTGACGATAGCCCATAGAGGTGTCGTAGGAAGTAGCGACCAGACCGTGAGCGAGCTCGAGGATCTTGAGCTGGCTCTCCTGGGCAAGGCCACCGAAGGAGCCGGAACCCAAGTAGGTCACGCGGTTGAAGTCGCCAGCCAGGTAATCGGCAACCTCGGACTCGCGAGCGATGACCTCCTCGCCCATCTTGGCGATGGTCTCGACCCACTCGGCCTTCTGCTCGTCGGAAGCCTCGTCAAAGATGAGGGTAGAGAGCAGGGTCATGCAGGTGTAGGAACCGGTCATGGCGAAGCCCTTGTCGTTGGCGCGCGGGATGAGCAGCGTCAGCGCATTGGGGTCATCAGCGGACTCGACAGCGAGCTTGCCCTCGGGAGCGCAGGTGATGTTGAGGAACTTGACGTTGTGGACGAGCTCCTTGGCAACGGCGACGGCGGCAAGGCTCTCGGGGCTGTTGCCAGAGCGGGCAAAGGAAACCACGAGCGTGGGATCCTCGGCGCGCAGGAAGTCGCGCGGGGCGCTCACGATATCGGTCGTGGCGATGGGCTTAAAGTCGTAGAGATCAGTGTTGCCAGCGTGACGCAGGTACGGGGCGCAGGTATCGCCAACATAGTCGGACGTACCGGCACCGGTGAAGACAACGGACAGACGGCCCTCGCCCATAGCACGAGCCTCGGCCAGGAAGGCCTCGATGGCCTCTTTGTTCTCGCGATAGATGTTGAGCGTATCACGCCAAAGCTCGGGCTGCTGAGCAATCTCGGCCGTGGTGATCTGGGCGCCGAGCTCGGTGAGCTCCTCGACACTCTTCTCGAACATTTCTAATACCTCTCTCTAGAAGTAATCCTCTGACGTGCAATTATACACTTCGGTTGGTTATCTGGTAGTAACCAGTTAAATGCAAAGAATCACCATATGGAAACGATGCGGACACTAGTTGCTACGCTGGTGGTAAACCTTGTATTTAAACTGATCGGCACGAGCAACCGAGAGTGTATACTCCACAACCTCGTTTGACTCGTTATACGTAGTCCTGACCAAATCGAGCACAGGCGAGCCCTCGACAATTCCCAAAAGGTGGGCGTCGGTGGGACGGGCTATGCTCGCATAGAACTCCTCTTCAGCCACGCGTATCTTTTGCTGAAAGTCCTGCTCAATCACATCGTAAAGCGGCTTGCGCTCCAGCAGCGGTCGCTTTAGGGACAGAAATTGACGAACCGGTAGATAGCTGCGTTCGACCATCATGGGCATGTTGTCGGCAGAACGAAGGCGCTTAAGCTTAAAAATGCGATCACCGATACGCAATCCCATATGCTCGGCCAGATTCTTATCGGCCTCCATCTCGCAAAACTCGAGAATCGTGGTCTCGGGTTCTCGACCCATCGCGCGCATCTGCTCGGTAAAGCTGTAGGACTGCATAAGATTGGTTGCTTTTGCCGAACGGTCAGTCACAAAGGTACCGCGACCGTGCTGCCGAACCACCAGTCCTAAACGCTCCAGTTCCTGCAGAGCCAAGCGTACCGTAGTGCGCGAGAGACCATAGCGCTCCGAAAGTTCGCGCTCGGAAGGAATCATGTCACCAGCGCGATATTCATGGTCAATCTTTTTGGTCAGAATATCGACCAGCTGATCGTACAGCGGTTGCTTACGCGCTCCGATCGCCATCCTATCCTCCCTTTTGCTCGAATTCGGCTAACTACCTAGGGTGTTAAGCATTATCAGTCCGCAACACCCGACTCATCAAGAAAACAAAAGCCGCGCGCTCTTACGAGCACGCGGCTTTTAACATACACATGGCTTAAGGGGTCGGGGTGTGAGCCGCGTAGGGACACACCCCTCAAGCTAGAGCCTTACCAGATGCTCGGCCAGAGACCAAGCGGGCCAGCGCCCAGGATGCCCAGGACGAAGAGCAGCAGAATGCCCTTGGTCGGGGTCCAGCTGTGCTTAGCGAACATGTAGTAAAGCAGCAGCGTAAGCATAAGCGGGACGAGCTTCGGGACGATGGTGTTGAGGGTGTCGGCAACAGAGAAGTTGACCGGATCCTCGGTGACGGTGCCGTAGGTAACGGACTCCATGCCGTTGCCCAGATCGGTGACGCCGCACTCGACAGCGTTGCCGTCGGCATCGGAAGCGGTGAGGGCGTTGCCGTCCTCATCGGTCATGGCAATGGTACCGGCCTCAGCGGTCTCGGTATCGATGCCCTCCATACCGGTGAAGTTCTCGGCCTCCTTCTCGGAGACGATCACGGTAGTAGCGGAGAGGCCACGGGTGGTGCCGTTGGGGATCTGGAGGTTGATCTGGGTGCCACCCATGGTGACGACCAGGCAACCGACGACGAAGACGCCCATGATGGAAGCGGCACGCGTAAAGGCCTGCATGTTGGCGGTCAGAGCGTCAATAGCGCTGGTGCCAAGCTTGTAGGACCAGTTCATGAGCCAGAAGCGCAGAGCGAACTGGACGACGTTGAAGATCACCAGGAAGATGATTGGCGCAGCGGCGTTGCCGTTGATGGCCATGTTGGAGGTGATGCCGGCCGTGATAGGCACGAGCGTCAGCCAGAACAGGGCGTCACCGATACCACCGAGCGGGCCCATTGCGGCGACGCGGACGGCGCGGATCGTGGGGATGTCAACCTTGTTCTGCTCGAGCGAAAGCACGATACCCATAACAAAGGTGACGAGGAACGGGTGAGTGTTGAAGAACTCCAGGTTGTGGCTCATGGAAGCCGCGAGGTCGTTCTTGTTGGTGTGGATCTTCTCCAGACCGGGGATGATGGAGTAAAGCCAGCCAGCGGCCTGCATGCGCTCGTAGTTGAACGATGCCTGCAGGAAGCAGGAGCGCCAAGCCATCTTGTTGAGGGTCTTCTGGTCGAGCTGCGGAGCAGGAGTGAGATCCTCGTAGTGCTCCGGGATCACATACTCATTAGATGCCATCTTCGAAGTCACCTCCGTCAGAAACAGCTGCACCCTTCAGCTCGGTCTGCTGCTGGAAGTCCCAGAAGGCGATGCCGAAGCCGATGAGAGCGAGGATGAGCAGGGCAGGGGTTGCCAGAGAATCGTTGGCAACGGTGATGAGCGCGAGGCCAAAGCCCATGAGGAAGAAGCCCCACATATCGCGGTTCATCATAACCTTGAGCAGGACGGCGAAGCCGACGAAGCGCATCATGCCGCCTGCAGCGGACAGACCGGTCTGCAGCCAAGTCGGGATGGCGGAAGCGATGGTCTGACCGATGGTAGCGCCAGCGATGAAGAACAGGGTGACGACGACAGCGAAGATCAGGCCGAGCAGAGCCATGGCGAAGTAGTTCAGACGCTCGATGCCCTTGGTGTCAGCGTTATGAGCCATATTGTCCGCGGAGGACATGAGGGGCGACATAAGCGTGAAGACCAGGGTAACGCCGAGCTGACCAAGCAGAGCGAACGGAATGGCAAGGCCGACTGCCGCGTTGGGCTCGAGGCCCGTAGCGATAGCGAGAATGGCTGCCATGATGCCGCCGATGACGGCGTTAGGCGGCTGAGCGCCTCCGATCGGCATGTTGCCGATCGTCATGAGCTGATAGGTACCACCCACGAGAAGACCGGTGTTGAGGTCGCCAAGGATAAGACCGATGACGGCGCCGGTGACGATGGGCTGATAGAGAGACTCGAGGAAGTTGAACTGGTCGATTGCCGCGACGAACGTGACGATGAAGACCAGAGCGACCTGGATGATCGAGTATTCCATCTTGCTCCTCCTTTCAAAATGTATGTACGCACTTTGGATATCACGTACAGAACGTCAGGGTTTCACTCCTGACAACGTGGATCACGAGGATTACGAGAAGAGCTTGCTCGTGTCCTCAACAGGCGTGCTCGGAACGCGCCTGATCTCCAACTCCACCCCCAATTCCTGCAGCTCTTTAAACGCAGCGACATCCTCGTCGTTAACTGCGACGGAGGTGGCGACTTGGCGCTTTCCTTCCGACATGTGCATGTTGCCGATGTTTACCTTCTTTATAGGCACACCGCCCTTGACGAGCGTAAGCACGTCTTCCGGTGTTTCGGCCACGATGAAGATCTTCTGGCGCGGGCTCGCCTTGCCAATGACGTCGATGGTCTTCTGCAGGGAGAAGAAACGCGTAGCGACGCCGGCGGGAGCGGCCATCTTCATGAGGTTCTGGCGCATGGTGTTGGTCGACACATCGTCGTTGGCGACGAGGATGAGGTTGGAGCCCAGGGTGGAGTTCCACTGGGTAGCGACCTGACCATGGACCAGTCGGTTATCGATGCGGGTAAGAAGAATGTTGGGTTCTGCCATGTTGATCAGCTTCCTTTCGTTATTTGCTGACGACAGTTACTTGATCTCCTGAATCGCGTAACGCGAAACATCTACGACGGCACCGGATCGGACTTTGATCTGGACCTTTTCGCCTTCGATGCCCTTGACGGTTCCGTAGATACCGCCGGCGAAAAGAACCTCCTGACCCGGCTTGAGCTCGGTGTGCAGCTCCTTGAAGTACTTCTGCTTCTTCTTCATGTTGATTTGCGACCAGATGGTGTAAATCAAGCCCATGATGACAAGCAGGCCCAAAAGGGCGACCGAGGAGCTCAGGACGTTGGCTCCGAAATCGGCCATTAGATGCCGTCCTCGTCGCCGAAGATATCCTCTTCCTCGGCACCAGCGACGGAAGCGACCGTCTGGGCGGTGATGCCCGTCTGGCCAACGGTCACGGCCTGCTCGCCAAGCTCGGCGAGCGTGGCGTTGCCGCGGAGGAACAGAAGCTCAATAACCATGGGAAGGTTAGTTCCAGTCAGAATCTCGACGTTGTCGACATCCTGGGCAATCATCATTGCCTGGTTGAACGGGGTACCACCAAGCAGGTCGGTAAAGACGAGCACGCCATCGCACTCCTCGCGCATGGCGGTAATAGCGGCGCGGAGATCCTCACCGTAGGAAGCAGCCTGGTCGCCCTCAAAAGGAACGACGGTAAAAGCGGGCTGGTCGCCAGCGACCATAGCGATAGCGCTTGCGAGGCCGGGTGCGAACTGTCCATGACCGGTAAGAATAAAGCCAACCATTCAAATTTCCCTTCCGAAGGTGTGTACGATCTGAGTCCGATGATGTTCGGAAGCCAGCGGGCGGGTGCCCTTAAAGCTTCTTGGAAAGCGTTCTTTGAAGACCAGTGGTTTCTCAACTGGTAGTAACCACGTGACGTGTTGTTGTCACTATATCACCACAGAAGAGGTTGCTTTCGTTGATTCATACAGTAAAACGTTTTTGTACCGTTCACGGCGAAAAATCGACCGTTTACCGCTCATTAACACTTCTACCTGCGGTTTTGAAACCGTTTCGAAATGATTTGACGAAAGATCGGAACTTTTTTCGTGTCTAAACAACGCAGGGTGGCTAAAAATGGCGTGTAGAAAAAATGCAGGTCATTGTGAAGATTTGTGAATTGGTCTTTTTGACTTAATACCAGTTAGAACCAGTTTAGAAATTATCGGTGAACGGTAGTTTTCGACCGTTCACCGGTTATTTGCAATCGTTTACGGCCGTTTTCCCGGATGAATTGAGGATACCCGATGAAGCACTTGCACGGGCGCAAGTCCTATCCTAGTGGTTTCGGTAACAAAATGCCCGCTAGAACGTTGTGAACTGCCTCCCATTTCTTGGACATGAGAAATGGGAGGCTTTCTTTATGCGC
>CAJMMD010000039.1 GCA_905214465.1 uncultured bacterium | reverse complement strand
AACTGCGGGAATGGCCTATTTGCTCAATGTGTTCGGCTGAGATCGGAAATCAACCGCCTTTCCGCGACGCCCGAACGCTCGGACGGACTCACGCGAGCACTCTCAATGCTCTGCGGCCCGCTTCGCCATGTCATTGATCCAAAAACGCAAGCAATCCAACAGGGAATTCAGCGCGTTGTTAGGCCGCGTTTTACCGGAGTTCGACTACCCGCCTACGAACCAGGGGCGTCCTTTAATCAAGTTCTCGATCTCCTGTGTGCGCACACAGCGAGAAACGAAGCAATTGTCGACGATGCCCTCGAGACCGCGTCAAACGGTCGACATCCGCTTGTGCTATCCAAAAGGAAAAAACATGCCGAAGAGCTATGTAGGCTGCTTCAAAGCCGCGGACACGAACCTATACTCTTAACCGGAGAAATCGACGCCAAAGAAAGAAAGGCAATACTGAACAGCCTTCCCGGCTTCGAGCATGAGCATCGAATTATCATCGCAACCGAAGGCCTTCTGGGCGAGGGTTTCGACCTGTCTTACCTTGACACTCTGCTCATTGCCACACCGATATCTTGGGACGGCAGCATAACGCAGCAGGCAGGCAGGCTACATAGAAGTCACGAGGGCAAGCAGCAGGTTGAGATATTCGACTATGTTGATTTGTCGATACCCATGCTCGCGCGCATGTACCAGAAGAGACTCAAGACCTACGCCAAGCTGGGGTATGAAGTCTTTGCAGCAAATGACAACAAACGGGCCGATCAAAACATCCTCGTTAGGCCGGCAAGGGCCGTGGAGGCCTTAGCAGATGACATCGCGCGCGCAACGAAAAGCATTTTTATTGCCGCGCCCTACGCATCCGCTGCATGCCTCGCAAAGCTCGCTGCCGTACTCACAGGCGCCGCCGCCCGTGGGATTGCCCTTGAGATTTCAATTGCCTCGACTCCGCACAATGACGTGAAAGCGATTTTTACCGAGATGAACGTCGACTATTCCATCAAAGCCGAAGGGCGCCTGCGCGCGTCAGTAATTGACGAGGAAACCGTCTGGTACGGAACTATCCCGTTACTGGCCTTTCCTAAGAAAGAGGACTGCAGCATCCGTTTCAAAAGCAGCGAAGTTGCAGCCGAGCTTTTAAGCGAAATCCAGCGAAGAGGAGAACTGGAGGTCGCAGCCACGAACGGGACGTCTCCAACAGTTACGGTGGAATAGGGGCTGTTTTAGCCAATCGGCCGCGAATCAATCCCTATTTCCCCGCGAAACATAAGCGAGCAATCAGCCCTGCGGGCCCTGAAATAACTCCTCATGCGAGCCCATTCTCACCAGTCGGATCACAGGATTAGTCTTATGCGGCAAGTACAGAACGACCACATCGACCAAGCCATCGGATAGATGGAAATCGATGTGGCCGTTGTAATTGCCGCCCGGGTTTGAAAGCTCATGGGCGCCATATTCCGCGGGAAGCGAGCCGCGAGCTGCAAGCTCTGCGACTGCTGCCTTAAACTCGGTTTTTAGCTGCGGATGGATGCGCATCGTCCGTTTGTAATCCGCCTTAAACTGAGCCTCGACTTTAATCTCAAACATCGCTAGTCCTCATCGAGGAATGATATAAGCTCATCAGCGTTATTGAATGACGGGCTGTCGTCTGGCAGAATCCCCAACTCATGAGCCTCGGCAATCACCATGGCGCGCCTCGTCGCCTCGTTGGGAACTTCGGGCCGACCCACAATCTCAAACGGAATCTTTCGCTGATTTACCAGCTGCCGAACAGCAAGGTTCAGATACGAATTGAGACTCAGACCAACCGTATCCAAGAACTCAGTCGCCTGTTCCTTGAGCCCCTCTTCGATGCGAACCGTCGTAGGCTTAACCGTTGCAGTAGACATACGCGACCTCCTCGCTCTCGTCTTTTGCATCAGTATACCCAATTTAGAAGGCAGGCTGATGCTAAATAGCATCAGCCTGCCTTCTCATCACTACAACGACAGGCACGCTCGCCCTACATCAGCCCGCTCAGGGCGATATCGACGGCCTCGTTGAGGTCGTCGGTAATGTGCACCAGCTCCGGATCGAGCGGGCTGATCATACCGGTGTCCATCACCGGGCCATTAAGCCAGTCGAACAGGCCCCGCCAGTACTCGGTGCCCACCAAAACGAGCGGCATGCGCTTAACCTTGTGCGTCTGCACCAGCGTGAGCACCTCGAACATCTCGTCGAGCGTACCAAAACCACCGGGAAACACGATGGCGCCCGAGCTGTATTTGACGAACATGGTCTTGCGCACAAAGAAGTAACGGAAGTCCATACCGAGGTTCACGTATTTGTTGAGCCCGTGCTCGTGCGGAAGCTCGATACCCAAGCCGACCGACTTGCCGTTCGCGCTCGCCGCTCCCCTGTTGGCCGCCTCCATGACGCCGGGACCACCGCCGGTGATAACCGCCACGCCGCGCTGGGCGATTTTACGACCGACCGTACGCGCCGCCTTGTAGAGCGGATCGGTCTTGGGCGTGCGGGCACTGCCGAAGATGGTCACCGCAGGACCAAGCTCGGCAAGCGCGCCAAAGCCATCGACAAACTCGGCCTGAATGCGCAGCACGCGCCAGGGGTCGGCATGCAACCAGTCGGTCGAGTCCTCGGGCGCCAGCAGGTTGGCGTAGGTGTTGTCCTTAGGAATCATGGGGCCGCGCATGACCACGGGGCCGCGTCGGTACGTCTCGTCGTAGGCCGGCTCGCCCTCGACGTTCTCATTCTTAATCAAGGGTACTCCTATCGAGAAAAAGAAAAGCGAGCGGGGTCGACGCCATGCGTCAAACACCCGCCCGAACATCAACTATTCGGTATGGTACCCACGATGCATCATGCGCTTGCAAGGCATCGGTCAGCGGTCGCGGCTCTTAGTAATCCACCGCGGCAGGACTATTCATCCAGTCGCTCACGAATGCGCCGTAGCGGCCCTCGATAATGGCCTGGCGGGCACGCTGCATAAGGTTGAGCAGGTAGTAGATATTGTGCATCGAAAGCAAAATGCCGCCGAGCATCTCCTTCTGCGTGACCATGTGGCGAATGAGCGCACGGCTGTAACCGCCCGTGCACACCGGGCAGGTGCAGGTGGGATCGATGGGACCGTCGTCGTGCGCAAAGCGAGCGTTGCGGAAGTTGAGGCGACCCTCGCTGGAGAATGCCGTGCCCATACGGCCGGTGCGCGTCGGCAGCACGCAGTCAAACATGTCGATGCCCACGCCAACGCCGCGCACGAGCGTGGTCGGGTTGCCGACACCCATCAGGTAGCGCGGCTTATGCTTGGGCATGTACTCGCTCACGAGCGGCGCCAGGGTCTCGAACATGGTCTCGTGATCCTCGCCCACCGAATAGCCACCGATACCATAGCCCGGGAAGTCGCCGCACTCCTCCAGATGGCGCAGCGAACGCAGGCGCAGATCCAGGTGCATGCCGCCCTGAACGATGCCAAAGAGCGCCTGGTCATCGCGGGTATGCGCCTTATAGCAGCGCTCGGCCCACATGCTCGACAGCTCAACGGCGCGCTCAACGTAGGCGCGCGTGGCGGGATAGCCCGGGCACTGGTCGAGCTGCATGCAGATATCGGAGCCGAGTTTCATGGCGATTTCCATGTTGTCCTCGGGCGTCCAAAACACGTGGCGGCCGTCGTAATCGTTGACGATAAAGCGCACGCCCTCATCGGTGAGCTTGACGGCATCGTTGTGGCTGAAGACCTGGAAACCGCCCGAGTCGGTGAGGATGGGGCCGTGCCAGTTCATGAACTTGTGCAGGCCGCCCAGCTCGGCGATGGTATCCTCGCCGGGACGCATGGACAGATGATAGGTATTGGCGAGCACGATCTGGGCGCCGAGCTTCTTGACAGTCTCGGTAGGAATGCCCTTGACGTTTGCCTTAGTGCCCACGGGCATAAAGATCGGCGTCTCGATGTCGCCGTGCGGGGTGTGCAGTACGCCGGCGCGCGCGTGCGTCGTCGGATCCTCGGTAATCAGGTCGAATTTAAAAAGGTTCTGGTCCATAAACTGGAACTCCTTGGTTGCGGTTCATACGCAAACCATTATACGGGCAACCCGCAAGAAGCACCGACTCGACAGAAACTGGCGCGAGGAGGATACGGCAGGGACACGGCAAGTGAGCGTGGATTTTTGGACGCTTACCGGATGAGCGTGGATAATCTCCCACTTTTGCCCAAAGCACAGCCCAAAAACGGGAGATTATCCACTTTCATTCTGCGGGCACTCATTTAAGTACGTCCCCGATGAGTGGAGCTATTTACCAGCCACGGCAACGCCGATATTTTGGCAACGCCGATGTTTTGACAACGTCAGCGAGCGGTCACCAGGGCGAACAAATTGGCATGAAAAGAGGGCGGCATTGACCTTCTGGTCATGCCGCCCTCTTTGAATGACAAGTTGTCGCCCTGGTGACCGCGCAGCGTCGACCCGTTACGCGGTTTGGTAAAACCGCGTAACCCTACGGACGCTGGCCCATGCCACCCTCGAGGGTGACGGTCTCGCCGTTCATATACTTAAAGTCGGGACCGCAGAGCTGAACGACAACGCGGCCGATTTCCTTCTCGACGTCGCCGTAGTGGCCTGCCGGCGGCATGTGGACGTTGGCCTTGAACGCCTCGGGATAGGCATCCTGGAAGTTCTCGAGCGCGGCGGTCCAAGCAAGCGGGCAAACGATATTGACGTTGATGCCGTCCTTGCCCCACTCGTTGGCGGCAACGCGAGTCAGACCACGGATGCCTTCCTTGGCGGCGGCATAGCTGCACTGGCCGTAGTTGCCAAACAGGCCGGCGCCCGAAGCAAAGTTGACCACGGAGCCCTTGGTCTCCTTCAGGTGCGGATAGGCCTTCTGCATGTACAGGTAGGTGGCATACAGGCCAGAGTAAATGGCCAGGTTAAACTGATCCATGGTGTGATCGGCAATGGTCACGCCCGAGGCGCTGGCCTGAGCGTTGTTGACGACGGCGTCGATGCGACCGAACTCCTCAATGGCCTTGTCGATGACGTTCTGGACGACAGCCTCGTTGTCCTGACCAGCAGAAACATCGGCCTGAACAGGCAGAACCTTGACACCGTACTCGGCCTCGAGGGATTCCTTGGCGGCCTCGAGCTTGGCGACGTTGCGGCCGGTGATGACGAGGTTTGCGCCCTCCTTGGCAAAAGCGATATCGATGCCGTAGCCGATGGAACCAGCGGAGCCGTCCTTAAGCGTGGCCTTGCCGCCGCCGGTAACGATCACGGTCTTACCAGTGAAAAGTCCCATACAAAGTCCTTTCAAATCGCGACGGGCCTGCCCGTCGACTGCGCGCATCCAACTTCACGCGCCAAAAGCTGAAATGCAACTTTAGCGGGTTCAAGCGAAAAATAAAGCCCATGGCAGGCGAACGGCGCAACGTCTTTCGGCGAAGGGAATGTCAAGTACAAACTGGATAAAGTGGCCGAGTTTTTGCTATCGACGCGAGCCATCGAACACGTTTTGAAACTTTGCTGCAGCGCGCGGGATGTCGGCGCGAGACTTTATCATAGGGTGACAAACAACGATGAGGAGCCATGCCTATGACAGACGAGCTGGACCCCCAGACTCAACAGCATATTGATAATTCCGCAGACACCATTGACGACTGCGATACTTCCACCAGAAGCGATGGCGGCATTGATGCCGCTGTCGAGGAGGCTCCTGCCGCCGCAGACGAGGCCGCAGACGCAAATGTCGCCGCAGAGCAAGACAAAGAAGAGCAGCTAGAGCAGCCGGACCCGAGCGATACTGAGCCCAAGGCTGAGAACGCTCCGCAAGCAGCAGGCCCCATCGAGGTGTCTTCGGAAGAAGAGCTCGACGCCGTCATGGACTCCATGATGGATGCCGTCAAAGCGATGAAAGACGCTGTCGCCGATGCCGATGTCGACGCCGAGGAAGAGGAAGCTGCCGAGGCCGCCTCGACGTTTGTGCCCGGCGAGACCCCGGTTGCCGACCAGGGCAGCACCATGCCCTCGTTCCTGCAACTCGAGCACCCCACGATCGGCACCGACGCGGTCGACCCACACGCAGCGGGCTTTTCCGTGATCGAAGGCGGCACCGGCAATATCGCCGCGCCGCAGGCTACCGATGCGGACGCTGCCGACACCGCTCGACCGACCGCCCCGCACTCCCCCGCCGCGAGCCGCGATCTGGGGACCGCCGTCTCGAACACCGCGAACGCCGTGGGCACTTTTATCGCCCAGGGCGCGTCGGCCATGCGCGAGATGAACGCCGCCAAGAAGGCACTCGCCGATGCCCGCGCCCACCTGTCCGAGCTTGAGCAGCGCATCGCCGACCAGGCAGAGGAGCTCGAGACGCGCCAGGACATCGCAGGCCGCTACGATCAGATCATCGCCGACCAGCGCCAGGCAATCGCCACGGCACAAAAGACCGCTGCGGCCGCCGAGATTGACCGCGACGCCCATGCCGCCAAAGCGACTGAGCTCAAGGGCCAGCTCGAGCAAATGAAGGCAGAGGACGATGCGACCGAGCTCCGCCTGAAGGCTGCACTCGACGCCGTGGAAGCCCGCGAGGCGAGTTCGCGCGAGACCGGCAACCGCCTGGTTCGTCGCCTTGAGGATTCCAAGCGCATCCGCGACAAAGTGAAGGCTGAGCGCGATACCGGTGTCGCCGCCGCACGACAAACTGCCGATGCTACGCGCGCACAGCTCGAGACCTTGCGTCGCGAGTATGCCGAGCTGCAGCGCAACCCTTCGGCAAATCCCGCCAATTACACCGTGCGCACCAGCGAGCTGTCTATGCAAATCTCCGACGCTGCCGACGCCCTCCGCAAGGCCGAGGAAGACATTCCGCGCGTGACCGCCGATCTTGAGCATTCACTTGCCGCCGCCGAGCAGGCCGTCGAGCAGGCTCAAGCCCCTATCGCCGACGCAAAACGCGCGCACCAAGCCGTGACGACCGAAGCCGATGCCGCGCGCGACGAGTTGCAGACGGCGAAGACTGCCGCCGCGACTCGTCAGCGCGAACTGCGCGAGAAGATCGCCGCGGAGGACAAGGCACGCCGCGACCAGGAGCAGACCATCGCCAACGCCCAAGCAGATGCCGCACATGCACAGTCGATCATCGAACAGGCGACCGAGGTGCACGACCACCCAGAGATCACTGAGTCGCTTGCAGGATCCTTGGCCCGAGACAAAGCCGAACACGCCGAAACCGAGCGCGAAGTGGCCCAGCTCGAGGCTACCGAGGATGACGTACGAGAGCGCACCCGCGACTCACGCATCAAATTCACCGGCGCCATCGTCTGCATCGTCGCCGCAATCCTGGCGATCATCCTAGTCTGGCTGTTCGCAAGCAAGTAGTCATTGGGGACGTTCTTAAACGACTAGTCAAACAAGAACGTCCCCAACGACTAGCCCAATGACGAGAGTGGATAATCTCCCACTTTGAGCCCCCAAGCAGGCCAAAAACGGGAGATTATCCACTCTCATTCTGCAGGCACTCATTTAAGTACGTCCCCAATGAGTACCTGCCGATGCTTTGGCAAAGTCAGCGAAAACGCCCCTAAGCGAGCAAGGTGACGTGAAAGAGGAGGGCATTGACCTTCTGGTCATGCCCGACGATTGAACGTCAGATTGCCGCTTAGGGGCGTTTGCAGCGTCAACTGGTTACGCGGTTCGTAGAACCGCGTAACTAACAAATGAGCATCGCGTCGCCAAAGCTGAAGAAGCGATAGCGCTCCTCGATAGCAGCGGCGTAGGCATCCATGATCTGGTCGCGGGTGGCCAGCGCGCTCACGAGCATCATGAGCGTAGAGCGCGGCACGTGGAAGTTCGTGATCAGCGCGTCGACCACGTGATAGGTCGAGCCAGGCATGAGGTAGAGCTGCGTCGTCGCGTTCTCGCGCACCACGATGTCACCGCGGCCGAGCGTGTCGGCGCCGTCCTCACGGCCTTCAAAATAACGCGCTGTCACGGCCGGATCGGACACCGGGGCATCCGCGTCAAAGGCGCTCTCGAGCGAGCGCACTGCAGTGGTGCCGACGGCGATCACGCGATGCCCCTCGGCCTTAGCCTTATGCACAGCGTCGACAACCTCCTGCGACACGTGGTAGCGCTCGGTGTGCATCACATGCTGCGTGGGATCGTCCTCCTCCACCAAACGGAAGGTATCGATGCCCACCTCGAGCTCGACGGCGGCAAACTTCGCGCCCTTGGCCTCAATGGCAGCCATGAGCTCGGGCGTAAAGTGCAGACCCGCCGTGGGAGCGGCAGCCGAGTGCTCCTCCTTCATGGCATAGACGGTCTGGTACTTCTCGGGATCGCCTTCGTAATCGGTAATGTAGGGCGGCAGCGGCACGTGACCGGCGGCGTGAATGGCCTCGTCGAGCGTGCGCGGCTCGCCGGCGGCATTGCAACCGGCCGGCTCAAAGCGCACCAGACGGCCGCCGCGGCTATCGGTGACAAAGTCGACGACCTCGGCCGTCAGTACCACGGGAGCCCCCTCGGGCGCATGGGCGCCACCGGCGCGATACTCAATCTGGGCACCGGGCTTCAGACGCTTGCCCGGCTTGACCAGGCACTCCCAAACATGGCCCAGCGGATCAACATCCTCGCGACGCTTGAGCAGCAGCGTCTCGACCACGCCGCCCGAGCCTGCCTTGCGACCGATCAGGCGGGCCGGCATCACGCGCGTCTTGTTGATGACGAGCACATCGCCCGGCTCGATATAGTCGATGATGTCGCGGAAGATGCGGTGCTCGACGGTGCCACCATGCTCCAGCGGCGTTCCTGCCTGGGAGCCTTTGCGATCCACCACCAGCAGGCGGCAGGAGTCACGCGGCTCGGCAGGAGCCTGGGCAATCAGTTCCTCAGGAAGGTTATAGTCAAAATCATCGGTACGCATAGACACGTCGGATTCTCCTTATATAGCTAAAGTCCGCTCTACATCCTAGCAGGCTGACAGCCTAAAAGAACTACTTTTTGGACGCTTTGCGCTCGTCGCGGATGCGGGCGCGGTCCATGGCCGCCTCAACGGCCGAAAAGCGGCAGCCACAGTAGTTCTGCCGATACATGCCCAGCTCGCGCGAACGACGCGTGGCCTCGGGATAATACGGGCGAAAATCGCGAATCACCGGGGTGAGCCCGCGGGCGGCGGCCAAGCGCTCAAGCACATCATTACACGTGTCGAACAGCTGGTACGGCGAGACGGCGAGCGTCGTACCCACATATTCAAACCCGCGCTCCTGGGCAACGCGGCATGCCTCGGCCAAGCGCAAGGCATAGCACACGCGACAGCGACGGGGACGATCGGCACCCAACGGGGCCACGCCGGTCTCCCAGCGTTCGCGGTCCTCCCCGGCCTCGATGAGCTCGATGTCGCCGTCGGCACACCACCGGCGCAGCTCGTCCAAACGACGCTGCCATTCATCGCGCGGTTGAATATTGGGATTGGTCCAGCAAATCGTGGGCTCAAACCCCTCCTCGCGCAGCAGGCGAACCGGCTCAAGCGAGCATGGTGCACAGCACGCATGCAGCAACAACGACTTCATCGACATCCCCGTCCCAGAAAACTCACACCGACATCATGGCAGCTAAAATAGCCCCGTCCCAAAAAGACTACTTTGCGAAAAAGCGCACGCCAAAGGACGTGTCCTCGCAGGCGGCAATGCGGCGGTCGCGCAGGATCGTCCGCACGTAATACCAGTCGCCCGTGCATCCCGAAAGGTGCAGACCAGCCGCCAGGTAGCACAGCAGTGGATAGTCCGAGAACGCAAACCCCAGGGCAAATGCTGTCGTCACAACAACCGTCGGCGCCAGGCAAACCGCCATGTACCGCCGGCGCGAATACACAACGCCCTCGGCGCAGGCATAGATCATCGCCGTCTCACGATTCGCGCCAAAGGTCACCTGCGCGCCCGCAGGCGCCAGCAGCTTAAAAAACACCGCATGCACCAGCTCGTGCACGGCAAACGACGCCATTGAGACCGCAGCCAAGCCGACTATCCAGCCCAAGACCGCCATCCAGCCGCCCGCGTCAGCCGCATCCAAGTCTGCAGGCCCGCCCAGCAGCATAAACACCGGCACCAGGCACACGGCAAATGCGCCAAGCACTGCCATCCCCCACACAAAGCAGGCGTGCAGAAAATCCTCGTCCTCAAACGCATGTATGTTGGAAATCTCATTCATAGCATCTTAGGATAGCGCCCCTGCCACGTACCCGTCCGCATGTGCGATAATGTCGAACGATATGCACGAATTGACCACCGCGTCGCCAGGCCTTGCGCCCGGCCGCGCTCTCACCATATGCGAAGGAGTCCCATGGCATCCAAATACTCCATGAACGACCGTCCCAGCTGGCCTCGCCGCGCCATCGTTACCGCCGGCGAGCCCTACGGCAACAAGGGCCTTCACTTTGGCCACGTTGGTGGCGTCTTTGTCCCGGCCGACTTCTTCGCCCGCTTCCTGCGCGACCGTCTGGGCCGCGAGAACGTCATCTTCACCTCGGGCACCGACTGCTACGGCTCGCCCATCATGGAGAGCTACCGCAAGCTCAAGGAGAACGAAGGCTACGACAAGTCCATCGGCGAATATGTCGAGTCCAATCACTCCTGCCAGGCCGCGACCCTCAACAACTACAACATCAGCTGCGATATCTACGGCGGCTCGGGCCTTGAGCCGGCGGCCCAGATCCACAACGAGGTGACTGCCGAGATTATCGAGCGCCTGCACGAGCAGGGCACCATCTCCAAGCGCTCCACGCTGCAGTTCTACGACGCCAAGGCCGGCACATTCCTCAACGGCCGCCAGGTCATCGGCCGCTGCCCCATCCAAGGCTGCAAGTCCGAGAAGGCGTACGCCGACGAGTGCGACCTGGGTCACCAGTTTGAGCCCGAGGAGCTCATCGCGCCCAAGAGCCAGCTCACCGGCGAGGTGCCCGAGCTGCGCCCGGTCGACAACCTCTACTTCGACCTGCCGGCCTACCTCGACTTTATGAAGACCTACACCGCCAAGCTCGCCCAGAACCCGCAGGTTCGCTCCGTGGTCTCCAAGACCATGGAGGAGTGGCTGCTGCCGGCCCAGCTCTATATCCAGAACAAGTTCCGCGAGGCCTTCGATGCCGTCGAGGACCAGCTGCCCGAGCACACCGTGCTGGAGCCCGAGAGCAACAAGAGCAGCTTTACCGTCACCTTCCCCAGCTGGAAGGAGCGCGACGACGCCCACGCGGTGCTCGCCAACGGCGGCGTGCGCTTCCGCAGCGGCAAGGCGCTCGTGCCCTTCCGCATCACCGGTAACATCGACTGGGGCGTTCCGGTGCCCGAGGTCGATGGCGTCTCCGACGTCACCTGCTGGTGCTGGCCCGAGAGCCTGTGGGCGCCCATCAGCTACACCCGTACCGTACTCGCCCGCGACGCCCGCGCCGCCGGCGTGACCGAGGGTGTCGCCGCCCAGGACGCCGCTCTTATGGGCGAGCCCGCCGCCGATTCCACGCAGGTCCCCGCGCCCACCTATCAGCACAGCTCACTCGACTGGCGCGACTGGTGGTGCTCCGACGACGCACAGATCTACCAGTTCATCGGCCAGGACAACATCTACTTCTACTGCATCGCGCAGACCGCCATGTGGGAGGCCCTGGGCTGGGACCTCACGCAGAGCACCGTCAGCGCCTGCTACCACCTGCTCTACATGGGCAAAAAGGCCAGCTCGTCCTCGCAGACGCCTCCCCCGCCGGCAGACGACCTGCTCAACCACTATACCTGCGAGCAGATGCGCGCGCATTGGCTGTCGCTCGGCCTGTCCGAGAAGCCGGTGAGCTTTAGCCCCAAGGCATACGACACACGCGTGACCGGCAAGGACAAGGAGGGCAACGAGGTGCGCGCCTGCGACGACAAGCGCGTCATCGATCCGGCCCTTAAGGAGAGCGCCCTTTTGACCGGCGTGTTTAACCGCCTGGCCCGCAGCTGCTTCTACGGCGTCGCCGTCAAGGAAGGCGACGAGAGCCCCTACCGCAACGGCTGCATCCCCGCCGGTGCCGCTTCTGACACCGTGGTCGAAGCCGCCCAGCAGGCAGCTCTCGCCTTTGAGCAGGCCATGTACAAGTTCGAGACGCACCGCGCGCTCGCCGTGTGCGACGACTACCTGCGCGCCGCCAACAAACGCTGGAGCGATGCCTCCAAGGCCGCCAACAAGCTCGAGGGCGCCGAGGCCGATACCGCCATGACACAGGCCCTCATCGACGCCTTTACCGAGCTGCGCGTGGCGACCGTCCTCATGCACGGCATTGTGCCGGCCGGCTGCGAGCTCATCTGCGAGTACTTCGACGTCGATTCGGTCGCCTTCTTTAGCTGGGATAACATCTTTGCCTCCACGGACGAGTTTGTGGAGAGCCTGGGCGAGAAGCCCGGCGAGCACCGTGTGAAGCCGCTGCCCCCGCGCTTCGACTTCTTCAGCAAGCACGAGAGCCAGTACTAAAGCACGCCAGCAGCGGCGTGCCTGGAAAGTAGTCAATTTGGGACGGGAAGGAAAAACGGATGTCCAAGCCGCGTCGTCGTAAGCAGAAAAAGCAGGTTAAGCCCGAGCTCAAGCTCAGGCAGTTTGCCGCCACCGAGCTTTCCGACCAGCTTGCCGCCCAACACTCCGCCGCCGACCTGCCGCGCTTTATGGTCGACACGGTCGCCGGCGCCTATGCACCCGCCGATGCTCAGCTCATGATCGAGGGCTTCGGTGCCGCTGCCACGCGCCCGGTCACGCTGCGCGCCAACACGCTCAAGGCGACCGCCGAGGACATCGCCGCCGCACTCGACGCAGCCGGCATCGCCCACCGCCCCGTCGCATGGTACCCGGACGCTTTCATCCTGCCCGAGGCCCAGGTTTCCGACCTATGGGACCTCGACATCTACCGCGACGGCAAAATCTACTTGCAAAGCCTGTCGTCCATGATGCCGCCGTTGGTCCTGGGCGCCCAGGCAGGCGAGGACATCCTGGACATGTGCGCAGCCCCCGGTGGCAAGACGACGCAGATCGCCGCCCTCACCCAGGGCCAGGCACACCTCACGGCCTGCGAGATGAGCATTCCCCGCGCCGAAAAGCTTGAGTCCAACCTCCACCGCCAGGGCGCCAAAAACGTGCCCGTCATGCGCATCGACGCACGCGAGCTCGACGAATTCTTCCGCTTTGACCGCATCCTGCTCGACGCTCCCTGCACCGGCACGGGCACCGTCATCAGCGGCAACGAAAAGAGCCTGCGCGGCCTCACCGAGCAGTTGCTCGGCAAGTGCGCCCGCTCGCAGCGAGCACTTCTGGACCGCGCCATGGGAGCCCTCAAACCGGGCGGAACGCTCGTCTATTCGACTTGTTCGATCTTGCCGCAGGAAAACGAGGACGCCCTGCAAGAGGCCCTCGACAAGCACATGGACTGCGAGCTCATCCCCCTCGACGGCACGCCGAGCAAAAGCGAAGCACGCCGCGCCCAGGATGCCGGCGAGGAGCCGCGCATCGAGTCCAACGCTCTCACCGAGGCAATCGCCGCGGGTCAGGTATCGGCCATCACCAACGGCATGCCCGGCACGCTCACCATCCCGCCCAGCCGCGACTTTGAGGGCTTCTACATCGCCCTGGTCCGAAAACGCGGCTAGCGCACGGATTCAAAACTCAACAAGCTATTCCCGTGCGCGCTTGTCCTGCTGGTCACGGTGCTGCTTAAGCGCCTCGCGTTCCTTGCGCTCGGCTCTTTTGCCCTTAATGGCCGTAACCACAAAATAGATGACCGCGGCGGCAACGATTGCGCCCACGCATAGGCCAATCGAGCCCAACATTGCTGTGAATTCCATTCCGCGTCACCTCTCTTTTAAACGGGACTTTCAAGATAGCACCTCAATACCCGCCACCACAGCTCCTTCACGTTCGCCGGCCCTTCGGTCTAACGGATGGCACGGCGGGGAAAAATCAACTCGTCAAACGATTTAGCAAGTACAATGCTGCCGGCACCCTGCCGGCCGTCATCACATAGAATCGAGCCTCCATGGATACCCTCAACGACCTAAACGAGCGCGTCGACGCCTTTGTCGGCACCAGCTCCTTCGACACGTCAGTCACGGCAAACGACCAAGCCCCCATCGATGTTCCCGCCGAGGTTCACGAGGACATTGTCGCCTCGGTCGACTTCTCCGAGGTAGAACTTGCAGACGAATTTACCGAGCCCCAGGTGGCCGTAACTCCCAACGGCCTTTTGCCCATGGAGCCGCTGCCCATCGACGGGCGTCTGCGCAAGGCGGCTCTCCGCATGCCCGATGAGATCGAGGAGGCCAGCGGCTTTACGCTCTTCGGTCGTCGCATCAAGTCGCTTATCTACACCACCGACGTCGCGGTCATCCGCAACTCCAACGCCGATGCCGTCTTTGCCGTTTACCCCTTCACGCCACAGCCGGCCATTACGCAGGCGCTGTTGACCGTTGCCGAGTGCCCGGTCTTTGTAGGCGTGGGCGGCGGAACTACGACCGGTAAGCGCTCCGTACAGATGGCAGCCGTCTCCGAGATGCAGGGCGCGGCGGGCTGTGTGGTCAACTCCCCTGCCACTGCCGAAATGATCGAGCACATCACCAACATCGCCGACATCCCCGTCATCGCCACGGTCGTACGTTGCGACGACGATGCTCACGCCAAAGTGCGCGCCGGAGCCAAGATCCTCAACATCGCGGCCGGCAAGAACACGCCCCAGGTCCTGCGCGAGCTGCGCGAGCACTATCCCAACCTGCCGCTCATCGCACCGGGCGGCAAGACGCCCGAGAGCATCCGTGAGACCATCGCCGCCGGCGCCAACGCCATCATTTGGACGCCGCCTTCGGCCCAGCAGCTGCAGACCGACATGATGCAGCGCTACCGCAAGATGAAGGAAGACGCCACGCCTGTCATCTCGCGCGACGATGTGCCCATTATCGACCAGGTCGCCGCCGCCGAGGTCAGCCAGGTCGAGAATATGAATCCCGACGTGCCGATTCCCGACGAGGTCATCGAGCGCGTCGCTTCGATCCACGATCATATCGAGGAACGTCGCGCCAACCGCGGACTCAAGCCCTCGCTGCACGGCTTCTTCTTCCGCGGAAAGAAACGCTAACCGCAACAGCAAGGCCCGCCCCGCAAACATGAACTGCCTCCCATTTCTTGGACATGAGAAATGGGAGGCTTTCTTTATGCGCGT
>CAJMMD010000038.1 GCA_905214465.1 uncultured bacterium | reverse complement strand
CTTTCACGTCACCTTGCTCGCTTAGGGGCGTTTTCGCTGACTTATGCTCAACCTGCGGCGCCTTAGATGTAGTCATTGGGGACGTTCTTAAATGACTAGGTTGGGTACATTGCTTTGAGATGTTATTCAGTCGGCTGTTATGGCATTTGAGCTGCTTACCTGCTTAAGGTAATTGACGGCATATATCTGCTATCGAAAATATTGCTCGAAAAATTGTCCAAGAAGTCGCGGGGCGATTTTTGATGGGTCGCGCGTCAAGTGATTTGGCAAGTTCTTGGTTAGATATTGGTCAGTTTTGGGGCAACCTTGCCAAAAACTTGACGGATGCAGATTTAGACGTCAGCGAATGAACACTTTGAGCGAGCTCGGTGCAAAATTCTGGGTTGATTCTCGATAATCGCCTTCAATCGCCCCTTGCCAAGCGCTGGCCTCGCTTACAATCTGCTCCGACATTCGCGCGCCGTCCGGCGCTTAAGAGGGGAGGGCCCCATGGCAAACGAGATTTGGACCATCAAGCGTTGTCTCGAGTGGACCAAGGAGTACCTGGCCGAGCGCGGCGAGGAGCACCCCCGTCTTTCTGCCGAGTGGCTGCTGTGCGCCGCCACGGGCCTGGCGCGCATTGACCTATATATGCGTATGGACGAGACGCTTAACGCGGCCCAGCTCGAGACCATGCATGCGGCCGTTGTCCGCCGCGCTAAGGGCGAGCCGCTGCAGTACATCACCGGCAGCACGCAGTTTCGCATGATCGACGTCGCGTGCGCCCCCGGCGTGCTCATCCCGCGCCCCGAGACCGAGATGCTCGTCGAAGAAGTCCTGAACTATCTGGATACCGAGGTGCTGAGCCCCGAGGCCGCTGCCCGTCAGCGTGTTGAGCTGCCTTGGAACGATGAGGTCGAGCAGGCCCGCAAAGCTGAGGCGGCGCTGGCCGACGAACGCGCGACCGCCGAGCGCCGTGCTGCCAACCTGACGGCCGCCGATGAGGCTGCGCTGGGTAGCGACGTGCTCGGTAGCCGCGCCTATGCCGAGGAGCTTGCCGATCGCGAGGCCGAGGAAGCCGCCGCGCAAGCAGCAGAAGCCGAAGCCGCAAAAGCCGCCGAGCCCGAGCTCGACGAATACGACATCGCCATCGAGGGCGCCGACCAGGAGACGGTTTCAGCTCAGGATGCCGCTGCGCCTGCCCCAGCCGAGCCCCGCACTGCCCGCGTTCTCGAGGTCGGCTGCGGCACGGGCTGTATCTCGCTCTCGATCGCCTGGGAGCGTCGCGGCCACGTCACCTGCACTGCTACCGATATCGAGCCGCGCGCCATCGACCTTGCTACCAAAAACCGCGATGCGCTTGGCCTCACGTCCGACGAGGTCGCCTTCAGCCTCACGAACCTGGTGAGCTCCATTCCCCGTGAAGAGTGGGGCACCTTTGACGTACTCGTCTCCAACCCGCCCTACATCCCCACCGATGTCATGCGCTCGCTGCCGCATGAGGTCAAGGACTTTGAGCCCGATCTGGCGCTCGAGGGCGGTGCCGACGGTCTCGATATCTTCCGCCGCCTGCTCAACGCGGCGCCCTACATGTTGCGCGCCGGCGGCCTGTTTGCCTGCGAGCTCTACGAGGGCGCGCTCGACGCCGCGGCCGAGCTCTGCCGCCAAGCGGGTCTGTCGGACGTGCGCATCGTCCACGACCTCACCGATCGCCCCCGCATTGTCCGAGCCATCGTCACCGAGCCCAAGCAACGCCAGTAATATTTATTAACTGGTTAGCAAAAATTATAAATTAGTTTATAATTAGGACGGCTGAAAGAGGTCGGCCCATGCAACCTCCTACCTTTCGGGAAATCATTGCCCTGCTCAAGCACGATGGATTCGTGAAGGTCGCGCAAGTCGGTAGTCATGCTAAGTATGTTTCTGGTGACCGCGTTGTCACCGTGAACGGCTCTGGTGGTGATCGACCAAAGAAGGGCACGTGGGCAAGTATTCGTCGCCAAGCTGGATGGTAGTTGGAGGCAAAATGAGGCAGCGATTTACCTATGACTGCGTTCTCATAAAAGAAGACGACGGTTACTGCGCTAGCTTCCCGCAGATTCCCGGCGCCTTTGCCGATGGCGATACGCGCGAAGAAGCGATTGCCCATGCCACCGAGGCACTGATGGCGTTTTTGGCCGACGACCTCAACAACGGTTTGACTCCGGCGGGGTACGAACGCTCGGCCGAGGTCGTGGCCCTTTCAGTCGAAATCGACCACGAGGACGCTCGGGAAGCGGCGTGCCGAACATTTAAAGACGCAGCGCTGGACCTCAAAGTCTCCGCTCCGCGGATTACCGCGCTGGTCAAAGCCGGAAAGCTCGATGTTGAACTCGTCGACGGCCGTCGGATGATAACGATAGACAGCATCGAGCGCTACGCCGCCCAAGAACGCCACGCCGGCAGGCCAAAGAAGTTCGTCGCAGTCCAATAACCCCCTCACTTTCACCGACTACTAGAGCCGCTCACCAAACCAACATGCGCTCTGGGCAAATAGGTTGAACGTTTCGTGCGAGAATGCCCCACAGTAAACAAACTTGCACCAGAGCGTAAGGGGCTGGCATACACATGCAGACGGTCTATCGGGTATACGAGGGAACGCGCGAGCCGCATCGGCTTGCCGTCGAGCGCACGGCCGAGGTGCTCGGCCGCGGCGGCCTGGCTTTGATCCCGACCGAGACCGTCTACGGTGTCGCCGTGGCAGTCAACGCCTTCTCGGACGCCGTGCCCCAAGATACAAGCGAATTCCCATCGTGGCCGCGCGATCCGCAGGCTGCCGTCAACGGCGCCGCAGTTCCTGCGCTCGGCACCGGCTATCGCCGTATCTTCACTCTCAAGCAACGTGAACTCACGCAAACCGTCGCTTGGCTGGTCGATGGCGTCGAAGCACTCGACCGCTATGGCGTGGATATCCCGGAAGATGCCCGCATACTCGCGCGACGATGCTGGCCGGGAGCCCTGACTATCGTGGTCAAGGCAGCCCCCTGCGTGCCGACCTTTATGCGCGCTGCCGACGACACGGTGGCACTTCGCGCTTCGGCCTCGCCCGTGGTGCAGGCGCTCATTCGCGCCTGTGGCAGCCCCCTTGCCTGCACCAGCGCCAACACGCATGGCGCGCCCGCGCCGGCAAGTTTTATCACGGTGGAGGGTCGCATCCTGGAGGGGGTCGATGTTGCCGTCGACGCCGGTGAGACCCCGTGTCGCGACGCCTCGACCATCGTGTCGTTTCAGCACGGCGAGCTCCAGATCCTGCGCCAAGGCGCACTTCCCGCATCAGAGATCGAACGGGTCCTGTCCGACCCGATGCAATAGAAAGGTTTAAGCGATGTCGTTGAATCTGGGCAGCCTGGGCATGGAAGATGCCTCGTTTGACTTTGGCGGTTCCTACATCATGGCACTCGACTGCGGCACCACCTCGGTACTTGCGACCATCGTCGACGAGTACGGATGCATCGTCGCGCAGGCACGTCGCAGCGTCAAAACCAGCTTCCCGCGCCCTGGCTGGGTGGAGCAAGACCCCATGGCGGTGCTTGCCAGCCAGATCGCGGTCATGATGGAGGTCCAGTTTAAGAGCGGCATCCATTCTGACCGCATTGCCGCCATCGGTATCTCCAACCAGCGCGAGACCACGGTGGTGTGGGACCGCATAAGCGGCCAACCCATCTATAACGCCATCGTGTGGCAATGCCGTCGCACCGCACCTCTGATCGACGAGCTGGTCGAGCAGGGCGCAGAAGAGCTGGTGCGCTCCCGCACGGGGCTTACGCTCGACCCGTATTTCTCGGCCTCCAAGGTGCAGTGGATTCTCGATAACGTCGACGGTGCGCGTGAGAGCGCGGCGGCGGGTGACCTCATGTTCGGCACCATCGACACCTGGCTCATCTACAACCTCACCGGCGGTCAGGTCTTTGCCACCGACTACACCAATGCCAGCCGCACCGCACTCTTTAATATCCATACGCTCGATTGGGACGACGATCTGCTGGCGCTTTTCGACGTCCCGCGTTCCATGATGCCCGAGGTTCGTTGGAGTTCGGGCGACTACGGTCGCGTCGCGAGCGACATCATGACCAACATGCCACCCATCATGGGCGTGGCGGGCGATCAGCAGGCGTCGCTGTTCGGCCACTGCTGCTTCCGTCCCGGCCAGACCAAAAACACCTATGGCACGGGTTGCTTTATGCTCATGAATACCGGCGACGAGATCGTCGAATCCAAGAACGGTCTGGTCTCCACGATCGGTATCGCCGCTGACGGCAAGATCAGCTATGCGCTCGAGGGTTCTATCTTTGCCGCAGGCTCCACCATGAACTGGCTGCGCAACAACATGGGCATCATCTCGAGCGTGAGCGAGTCCGCGCAACTCGCCGCTTCGATCAACGACAACGAGGGCTGCTACTTCGTCCCCGCCTTCGCAGGCCTGGGCGCTCCCTGGTGGGACCCGCATGCTCGCGGTATCGTGTGCGGCCTGACCGGTGCCTCGAGTCGCGCGACCATTGTGCGTGCGGCCTGCGAGTCCATGGCCTATCAGAGTTATGACGTGCTGCGTGCCATGGAGCAGGACGTGGGGCTTTCGATTGAGCGCCTGTCCGTCGATGGCGGTGCCTCGCGCAACGAGTTCATCATGCAATTCCAGGCCGATCTGCTGGATATCCCCGTGCTGCAGTGCGAGACGGTGGAGACCACGGCGATCGGCGCCGCGTACTTGGCGGGCCTTGCCGTCGGCTACTGGGAGGATTTGGAGGAGCTGGAGCAAAACGCTCAGATCGTCAAAATCTTCCATCCTCATATGTCCGCCGAGCGCCGTGAGAGCAACCTCGCTGGTTGGCGTGATGCCGTCAAGCGTTCGCTCAGCACCGTTCAGTAGGGTTGCGACGGGGCACTCGATACAACAAACCGTTAAACTTATGCACGGCGCGCGGCAACAACGTCGCCGTGCGCCTTGTCAGCAAGGCCATCTTCCGGCCGCAACGAAAGGGGCTTCAACCCATGACCGTCACCTACGATACGTCCCGTGTGACCCTTGTCGATCACCCACTCGTCCAGCACAAGCTGTCGATCTTGCGCGACAAGAGCACCGGCACCAATCAGTTCCGCCAGCTCGTGCGCGAGCTTGCGCTTTTTGACGGCTACGAGGCCATGCGCGACCTGCCCATGGAGGACGTCGAGGTCGAGACCCCCATCACCACCGCCACGTTTAAGCAGCTCGCCGGCAAGAAGCTCGCCATCGTTCCCATCCTGCGTGCAGGCCTTGGCATGGTCGATGGCATCCTCGACCTGGTGCCCTCCGCTCGCGTGGGCCATATCGGCATGGAGCGCGACGAGGTTACCCACGAGCCGCATGAGTATTACTGCAAGATGCCCAAGGATATCGACCAGCGCATTTGCCTGGTTGTCGACCCCATGCTGGCCACGGGTGGCTCAGCCGAGATGGCTATCAGCTACCTGCGCGAGCGTGGTGTCAAGGACATCCGCATGCTGTGCATCGTCGCGGCCCCCGAGGGCCTCAAGTCGCTGACCGAAAAAGATCCCGATGTGCATATCTATACCTGCGCCATCGATGACCATCTCAACGAGGCCGCCTACATCGTTCCCGGCCTGGGCGACGCCGGCGACCGCATCTACGGCACGCTCTAGCCGTCGGGCCTTGTCGGCTGCAGTCACAAATACGAAGAAATGGTGCGCGCGGGCGAGCAAAAGACGTCCACGCGCACTCCTGTTAACGGACGTTTAGCCCTGAGGGGTTCGAGAAAAACGTATTACCTACCTGCGGGATAAAGAAGGTCTTAAGAAAACGTACAGCTGCGTATTAACCGATGCTTTTTCGGTTGTACTTTAGCGATTGGCTCGTACAATAGTCACCAATGTTTGGCGGGAACTGTTCTGGGAAGCGTTAAAAAGGAAAGTGAGGACGCCAATGTTTCAGATAGCCGATCTGCTCGCTATCGTTGCAGGCGCCATCGCGGGCGCGGTCGCCTTTCTTCCCTTTGTCTTTACGCTCAAGCCGGTTCTTGACGATAAACAGAATGCGGACATGCTCAAGGGCATGGTGAGTCTCGCGGTCTCGGCGATCGCGTTGCTTGTCTTTACCTTGGTTGTGTTTGCGTTGTTCGGAGAGGCATTTCGCATGTTCCTCCTGGGCGAGGCGATCGGCTTCGTGGCCTTTATGGCCGCCTGCACGGTTCGCGTCGCCAAGGCGCTGCGAGATCCTCATGAGGTCGAAAGGTAAGTCGTGGAAATTTTTGAAAAGCTGCCTGATGAGATTAATCATCTGGTCAGCGAGTTCAGCTCCACCCCTGTCGTGGGCGATCTGAGCTGCGGCATCACGCAGTACTCATTTTGGCTGATCGTCTCCACGATCGTGCTCCTGATCGTCCTGGCCGTGTTCAAGAAGAAGCAGACCCTGGTTCCCAAGGGCTTCTTCGTCAACGGTTTCGAGTACATCATCGAGTACGTCGAGAACGATATCGGCAAGGGCGTCGTGGGTGAGAACTGGAAGAAGCACTTCCCGTTCCTGTGCTCGCTTTTCCTGTTCATCCTGATCAATAACATGATCGGCCTGATCCCGGGAATGAAGCCCGGCACCGGTGCAATCGGCTCCACCGCCGCGCTCGCCATCTTCGCCTTCGTGTACTTCATCTACTACGGATGCAAGGCTCACGGCGTGATCGGCTACATCAAGAGCCTCGCCCCGCAGGGCGTGAGCTTCCCGATGAACGTGCTCGTGTGGGTCGTCGAGCTTTTCTCGACCTTCCTGCGCCTCATCACGCTCGCCGTCCGTCTGTTCTGCAACATGTTTGCAGGACACGTGGTCATGGGCTCGTTCGCCATCATGGCGAGCATGTTCATGCAGCCGCTGCTTCAGCAGGTTTCCGCGGCCCACGCCGTCGGCGCCCTGCCTTCGCTGGCCTGGCTTGCCATTCTCATCCTGATCTATGCGATCGAGCTTGTGGTCGGCGCCATCCAGGCCTACGTCTTCACGGTCCTTACCGCCGTGTATGTCTCCGAGGCAGAGGAGGTCGCGGAGGAGGAGTAGTCTTCCGTTCGCGCCTTAAAGGTAAGCAATTCGTTAAACCGCCGGTGCCCGTACCCATGGAGCCCGGCAGTTATAAAAAGGTTATCCTGCGTGAAATAAGACACGCACGACAAAGGAGGAATCGTGGGAGTTATCGGTTACGGTCTCGGTGTTATCGGCGCTGGTCTTGCTATCGGCCTGTCTGCTCTGGGTGCTACGGGTGCTATGGCCCGTCAGCCTGAGGTCCAGGGCCGCGTGTTCACCGTCTTCATCATGGGCTCCGCCTTCGGCGAGGCTCTGGCTCTGATCGGCTTCGTTGTCGCGCTGATCGTTAAATAGCACGGAGCGTCAAGTATGAATCTTTCATCCCAGAAGAGCGCGATCGCACTCTCCGCGTCCGCGGCCGCGCTGCTCATGCCGGTTTCCGCGTTCGCCGAGGACGGCGCTGCCGGTGCGGACATCCTCATCCCTAAGATGGCGGAGTTCATCCCGGCGCTTATCGCCTTCCTGATCATCTGGATCGTGCTGGCCAAGGTCGCCCTGCCGGGCATCATGAAAACCATGGAGGAGCGCGGCAAGAAGATCGAGGAGAGCCTCGACGAGGCCGAGAAGACCAAGCAGGAGGCTATCGCCAAGCGCGCTGAGTCCGACTCGATCGTCACCGACGCCCGTCGTCAGGCTGCCGACATCGTTCTCGAGGCCCGTAAGGACGCCGAGTCCGAGCGCGCCCGTATCATCGAGGCTGCTCACAAGGAGGCCGAGGAGATCATCGCCAAGGCCCACACGACCGTCGAGGACGAGCGCAAGTCCATTTACGCCGGTGCTGCGAGCTCCATCGCCGACCTGTCCGTCGCCGTCGCCACCAAGATCGTGGGCGAGGCACTCGAGGACGAGACCGAGCAGAAGAAGCTCATCGAGCGCTACATCCAGGAAGCAGGTAGCCTGAATGCCGACTAGCCGCTATCAGGACAAGGTGCTCGAGACCTACGCGCGCTCCCTCATGGAAGCCGCCAAGGCCGAGAACCATGTGTTCGAGGACCTCGAGATGATCGAGCGCCTGGCTAGCGCCAGCCCCGAGATCATCGCCGTGCTCGACACCATGTCCAAGCGCGACCAGCTCGGCCTTCTTCCCAAGGTGGCAGCTGCCTTTAAGTATGTTGCCGAGGAAGACGAGGATGTAGTGGGCGTGACCGTCACCACGGCGATCCCGCTCGACGACGAGCTGCGTCAAACCATCACTAAGAAATGCGAGCAGGACTTCGGCCGCAAGGTATTCCTTATCGAGCAGGTCGACCCGTCTATCGTGGGCGGCCTGGTGCTCGAGGCCCGCGGCGAGCGTCGTGACATTTCCGTCAAGACGCAGCTGCGCATCGCGCAGGAGACCCTCGCAAACTCTGCTAATTCGTACGGAGGTGAAGCCTAATGTCCGAAACCCTCAATGCCCAGGATATCGCCAAGAAACTGCAGGAGCAGCTCACGAGCCTCTCCGCGACGGTCGATACGCATGAGGTTTCAACGGTCGACGAGGTAGGCGACGGCATCGCGCGCGTCTCCGGCCTCAAGAGCGCCATGGCAGGCGAGCTTCTGGAGTTCAAGAGCTCCGATACCGGTGAGACCGTCTTCGGCCTTGCCCAGAACCTTGACCGTGACGAGGTCGGCGCCGTTCTGTTCGGTGCCGTCGACTCCATCAAGGAAGGCGACGAGTGCCGCACCACTGGCCGCATTATGGATATCCCCGTGAGCCGTGCCATGCTCGGCCGCGTCGTCAATCCGCTCGGCCAGCCCATCGACGGCCTGGGCGACATCGTCGCCACGCACCGTCGCCCCATCGAGTTCAAGGCTCCCGGCGTCATCGATCGTACCCCGGTGTGCGAGCCGGTTCAGACCGGTCTGCTCGCTATCGACTCCATGGTGCCTATTGGCCGCGGTCAGCGTGAGCTCATCATCGGCGACCGTAAGACCGGTAAGACCGCCATCGCCATCGACGCTATCCTCAACCAGCGCGGCAAGGGCATGGTCTGCATCTATGTCGCCATCGGCCAGAAGGCCTCCACGGTTGCCAACATCCGCGAGACCCTCGCTCAGCACGGTGCGCTCGACTACACCATCATCGTTTCGGCCACCGCTGCCGATTCCGCCCCTATGCAGTACATCGCGCCTATGGCCGGTGCCGCTATCGGCGAGTTCTTCATGTACAACGGCGAGGACGGCAAGCCCGCCAGCGAGACCAACCCCGGCGGCCACGTGCTCGTCATCTACGACGACCTGTCCAAGCAGGCTGTGGCCTACCGTCAGATGTCGCTGACGCTGCATCGTCCGCCCGGACGCGAGGCCTATCCTGGCGACATCTTCTACCTGCACTCTCGTCTGCTCGAGCGTGCCGTCAAGATGTCCAAGAAGAACGGTTACGGCTCCATGACGGCACTGCCGATCATCGAGACCCAGGACGGCGACGTCTCGGCCTACATTCCGACCAACGTCATTTCCATTACCGATGGTCAGATCTACCTGCAGTCCGAGCTCTTCTTCCAGGGTCAGCGCCCGGCAGTCGACGTGGGCATCTCCGTGTCCCGCGTCGGTGGCGATGCGCAGACCAAGGCTATGAAGCAGGTTGCCGGCAACCTTCGCCTGGACCTCGCTTCGTACCAGGAGCTCGCTGGCTTTACGCAGTTCGGCTCCGACCTCGACGAGGCTACTCAGAAGCAGCTGACCCATGGTGCTCGCATGACCGAGCTCCTGAAGCAGCCGCGTTACAAGCCGTTTGAGGTTGGCGAGCAGATCGTTACGCTGTTCGCTGGCAACGAGGGCTTCCTGGATGACCTGGAGATCGCCGACGTGCTGCCCTTCCGTGCCGAGCTCATCGAGTACATGGACAATGGCTTTGGTTCGCTGCTCGACAAGGTTCGCGTCAAGAAGATCGATGATGACACCAAGGCTGAGCTCTTGCGCGTCATCGGCGACTTCAAGCAGCAGTTCATGGCCAAGCACCATTCGGATGTTTCTGGATCAGAGGAGAACTAAGCCCCATGGCCAACCTTCGCGACATTAAGAAGCGAATCTCCTCGGTTACCACGACCAAGCAGATCACGCGCACGATGGAGATGGTCTCTACGGCCAAGATCCGTCGTGCCCTCGATCGCTCCAAGCAGGCCGAGCCCTATAAGGAGGCGCTGACCGACGTCATGTTGACGGTCGCCGGCGACGCCTCCTGTTCGGGCACCGATCCCATGCTGCAGAAGCATGAGAGCGTCAAGCATGGCCTGATTGTCGTTATTGCCTCGGACCGCGGCCTTGCCGGCGGTTTCAATACGACGGTGGAGCGCACGGCCGAAAAGCTCGCCGCTTCTTGGGCGAACGACGGCATCGAGTGCGAGATCATCGCGTGCGGGCGTAAGCCGGCCACGTATTTCCGTGACCGCGCAAACGTCGTCATGCACTTTGAGGGCAACTCCTCTGAGCCCGATTTCAATCAGGCCCGCATGATCTCCTCTCATATCTGCGATGCGTATCGTGCCGGTGAGCTTGACCGTGTCGAGCTTGTCTACCACCACGCCAAGAACCGCGTGGATCAGGAGCTTCGCGTCGAGCATCTGTTGCCGCTCGACCCCGAGATGATCGCTATGGCCCACGGTCCGCGTAAGAACGAGACCGACGCCCCTAAGCGCATCTCGTCCACGTTCGAGTTCGTGCCCTCTCCCGAGCATGTTCTCGGCAAGCTTGTGCCGTCTTATATCCTGACGGTCATCTACCAGGCCCTGATCGATTCGGCGGCTGCCGAGCAGGGTGCACGCCGCAAGGCCATGCACTCCGCGACGGAAAACGCCACCGCGATCATCTCGACCCTTACTCGCACGTATAGTCGCGTGCGCCAGGCTTCGATCACGACCGAGATTAACGAGATCGTCGGCGGAGCCTCAGCATTGGAGGAACAGTAATGGCTAATAACACCGTAAAGCTTGCGGTCGAGGAAGCCACCAAGAAGACGACTGCCGGTGATGGTCGCATCGTGCGAATCATCGGCCCTGTCGTCGACGTCAAGTTTGACGGCGCGGTGCCCCCGATCTACAACGCGCTCACGGTCGAGGCCGAGACCCCGATCGGTCATCTGAGCACGATCCTCGAGGTCGAGAGCCAGCTTCCGGGCGGCGTCGTCCGCACGGTCGCCATGTCCTCGACCGACGGCCTGCAGCGCGGCCTCATCGCCACCGATACCGGTGAGCCCATGAAGATGCCCGTTGGCCCCAAGACGCTCGGCCGCATTTGGAACGTCATGGGCAAGCCCGTTGACGGCAAGCCCATGCCCGAGGTGGAGGAGTTCTACCCCATCCACCATGCAGCGCCCCGTTTCGACGAGCTCACCACCAAGACCGAGATCTTCGAGACCGGCATCAAGGCCGTCGACCTGCTCGAGCCCTACATCCGTGGCGGCAAGACCGGCCTGTTCGGCGGCGCCGGCGTCGGCAAGACCGTTCTGATTCAGGAGCTCATCAACAACCTCGCCCAGGAGCACGGCGGCACCTCGGTGTTCACCGGCGTCGGCGAGCGTACCCGCGAGGGCACCGACCTGTTCCTCGAGATGAGCGAGTCTGGCGTTATCGACAAGACCTGCTTGGTCTATGGTCAGATGAACGAGCCGCCTGGAGCGCGTCTGCGCATCGGTCTGGCCGGCCTTACCACCGCTGAGTACTTCCGCGATCGCGGCCAGGACGTTCTGCTGTTCATCGACAACATCTTCCGCTTCTCCCAGGCGGGTTCCGAGGTTTCCGCACTGCTGGGCCGTATGCCGTCCGCCGTTGGTTACCAGCCCACGCTGGCAACCGAGATGGGCGACCTCCAGGAGCGCATTACCTCGACCAAGACGGGCTCCATTACCTCCGTCCAGGCTGTCTACGTCCCCGCAGACGACCTGACCGACCCGGCGCCTGCCACGACGTTTACGCACCTCGACGCCACCACGGTTCTTTCGCGTAGCATTTCGTCGCTCGGCCTGTTCCCGGCTATCGACCCGCTCGCGTCTTCCTCCGACGCTCTCGATCCCTCGATCGTCGGCGAGGAGCACTACCGTGTTGCCGTCAAGGTCCAGGAGCTCCTGCAGGAGTACTCCGACCTTCAGGACATCATCGCCATTCTGGGTATGGACGAGCTGTCCGAGGAGCAGCGCCTTACGGTCAACCGTGCTCGTAAGATTCAGCAGTTCCTCTCGCAGTCCTTCCACGTCGCCGAGAAGTTCACCGGTAACCCCGGTGTCTACGTCCGCGTCGAGGATACCGTCCGCTCTTTCGCCGAGATTGTCGACGGCAAGGCCGATGACCTGCCCGAGCAGGCTTTCCGCTATGCTTCCACGATTGAGGACGTGCGCGAGCGCGCCCGCAAGATGGGGGAGAAGTAGGTTATGCGTATCCGCATCGTGTGCCCCGTGAGCTGCGCCTATGAGGGCGACGCTGCGTTTGTGTCGATTCCGTCCACGGATGGCGAGTTTGGCGTCCTGCCTGCTCACTCCAGCGAGATTTGCACGATCGACCGCGGTTACGTTCGCGTTTCCGATAAGGCCATGGGCGCTGTCGACCACACGTTTGCCGTGGCCGGCGGCTATGCCCAGGTTGCGGACGATGTCGTGACCGTTCTCGCCGAGCGCGCTTGCGATTTGGCGACCGTCGATGCCGACAAGCTTAAAGCTGATATTCAAGGTTTTGAAGAGAAGCTGGGTAATTTGTCGGAGGATGATGCACGCCGCGCCTACCTCTATAATGAAATCGCATGGTGTAAGCTCAAGCTTGCCCAATAGTCAAACGATTTAGCGTTCGACCATTTGCGAACACATCATGCCCGGGATGGCCCAGCCACCCCGGGCATGCTTTTTGAAAGGGTAGACCTTGGATATTATCCGCGTTGAGGGTGGCCACGCCATCGGAGGCTCCGTGCCCGTCTCGGGCGCCAAGAACTCCGCGCTCAAACTCATGGCGGCAACGCTTCTGGCGCCGGGCAAGACGACGCTGCAGAACGTGCCCGATATTTCCGATGTCCACGTGATGGGCAAGGTGCTCAAGGGCATGGGCGCTACGATCGATGTTCTCGACGAGCACACGCTCGAGATTGATACCTCTCAGGTCGATTCATGGGAGGCCCCCTACGAGCTCGTTGCCAAGATGCGCGCTTCCACCGCCGTCATGGGGCCCCTGCTGGGCCGCTTCCATCGCGCCAAAATTGCCATGCCGGGCGGCTGCAACCTGGGTGCTCGTAAGATCGATATGCACATTCTTGGTCTTGAGGCCCTGGGCGTTGAGTTCGATACCGCCCACGGTTACATCAACGCTAATGCGCCCCAAGGTCTGCGCGGTACCACCGTCACGCTCGAGTTCGCCAGCGTCGGTGCGACCGAGAATCTCATCATGGCCTCTGTGCGCGCACAGGGCACCACGGTTATCGACAATGCCGCCCGCGAGCCCGAGATCGTCGATCTCGCCAACATGCTCAACGAGATGGGCGCCAAGATTGTTGGCGCCGGTACGCCCGTCGTGACTATCGAAGGCGTGGAAGAGCTCCATCCCGTTATCCATCGCGTGGTGGGCGACCGCATCGAGGCCGGTACCTTTATCGTCGCCGGTGCGTTGATGGCGGACGATCGCGGTGTCGATGTCACGGGCTTTTGCCCCATTCATTTGGGCATGGTGCTCAAGAAGATGGAGCTCATGGGTATCGACTGCGAGCGCGTCGAGGATGGCGTCCATGTGAACCGTGCCGAGCGTATCAAGCCGGTCGACATCCAGACGCTTCCGTTCCCCGGTTTCCCGACCGACATGCAGGCGCAGATTATGGTGCTCTCCGCCCTTGCCGACGGCAGTTCCGTTATTACCGAGAACATCTTCGAGAATCGCTTTATGTTTGCCTCTGAGCTGGTGCGCATGGGTGCCGACATTCGTATCGAGAGCCATCATGCCATGATTCATGGCGTCAAGGGCTTCTCGGGTGCACAGGTTACCTCGCCCGATTTGCGCGGCGGAGCGGCCCTCGTCGTAGCGGGCTTGATCGCCGACGGGACGACCGAGGTTTCGGCTATCCATCACATCAAGCGCGGCTACGAGCAGTTTGTCGAAAAGCTGCAGGCGCTCGGCGCGCATGTCGAGCATGCTACCGTCCCCGATCCCGTCATCTACTAATACAGGTTGCCTATGTTTAATAAAAAGCCCCTCGCGGATACCACCACCCGAAGACCCTCAACTGGTGCGCAGGCCAAGATCTACAGTCGCGATAACGTGGCTCGCTATTCCGAGCGCGCTCGTCAACGCCGCCGTAGCCACACGATTCGTCACGTCGCGCTCATTGTCGTGCTTGGCGTGCTGCTGAGTGCCACTACCGCTGCCGGCCTGTGGTTTGCCACCATTATGGGCAAGCTCGGCGATTCTAATGTCATTACTGACAATCTGCGTCGGGTTCTGGTTGACACCGATGAGGCAAAGGATCCGTTCTACGTGCTGCTTCTTGGCACCGACGGCCGTCCGGGCGAGGATACGTATCGTGCCGACTCGATTATCCTGGCACGCATCGACCCCACGCAAAAGCAGGCGACGCTCATTTCCGTTCCGCGCGACACCAAGGTCGAGTACAAGGGCGAGACCATGAAGATCAACGCCTGCCATACCGTTGGCGGCGCCGAGGCCATGGTCGAGGCGGTCAACGAGCTGTGCGGTGTTCAGATTTCCCACTATGCCGAGGTCAGCTTCGACGGTATGCAGGCGCTGATTGATTCGGTTGGCGGTATCGACATTAACGCAACCGATGATGTTGACGACCCCGAGCACCTGGATATTAAGATTACCGCTGGCCAGCAGCATATGGACGGTGCCACCGCCCTTACCTATGCCCGCTGCCGCTACACCTATGCCGACGGCGATTACACGCGCATGCGCCACCAGCGTCAGGTGCTTGGCGCCCTTGCCAACCAGATTCTCAATAACTTCGATGCCACGAAGATCTTTGGCCTGGTTAATTCGCTGTCCGATATGCTTGTAACCGATATGAGCGTTCAGGATATCGTGGCTACGGTCAACGCCATGCGCGGTATGGATGTCGACGGTATCTACTCGGCCAACCTGCCCTCGTACGCCGACGACAGCACCATGATCGACGGTGTGAGCTACGTCTTTGTCTACGAGGACGAGCTCAAGGAAATGATGGAGCGCGTCGATGCCGGCAAGGATCCCAAGGGTCCCAACACCATGGGTCTTTCCGACGGTTCCAGCTCTACGATCGGTGACCTCAGCAACAACACGTCTGACGACTACGCAAACGGTACCGCAACCTCATCGGTCAGCTCTGACGATTCCGATGGCTCAAGCGATTCGAGCGATTCGGACTACTACGAACAGCCCACCGGCGACGGCAACGGTTACGAGGCCAACTACTAAGTTACGGCGTTTTACCAAACGCCGTAACGACTCGACGCTGCGCGCCGCCCAAGGCGACAATTTGTCATTCAAAAGGCAGGGCATGACCAGAAGGTCAATGCCCTGCCTTTTTCATGCCAACTTGTTCGCCTTGGACGTCGCTCGCTGACGTTGGCTCAACCTGCGATGTTGACTACTCCCCTTGTATCAAAAAACCGCCCCGTTCTCTGTAGAGGACGGGGCGATTCGTCTTTTGGGCTTATGCAGCCAGGCTTATGCGAAACGGGCGACGAGCTCCTGCAGGACGTCGGTCATCTTGACGAGCGAACTGACCGGGACAAACTCGTTGACGCCGTGGTAGCAATAGCCGCCGGTGGAAAGGTTGGGGCAGGGCAGACCGCGGAACGACAGCTGCGCGCCGTCGGTGCCGCCGCGAATCGGCAGCACTTGGGGCTCAACGCCGCAGGCAAGGTAGGCTTCCTTGGCAACGTCAATAAGCTCGGGATAGTCACGAACGATCTCGGCCATATTTCGATACTGCTGCTTAATCTCGACCGTCACGCGCTTGTCACCCAAGCGCTGGTTGAGCATCGAGGCGGCGGCATCAATAAGGTCGAGTTTCTGCTGGAACTTGGCTGCGTCATGGTCGCGGACGATATAGCGCGCTGTGGCGTGATCGACGGTTGCAGATACACCCTCAAGGTGATAAAAGCCCTCGTAGCCTTCCGTATACTCCGGGCGCTGCACGTAGGGGAGCAACGCGTTGAAGTCGCAGAACAGATTGCCTGCGTTAACCATACGGCCTTTGGCGTCGCCCGGGTGGATGGACTGGCCCTCAAAGCAGACGGTCGCCTCAGCGGCATTAAAGCACTCCCACTCCAGCTCGCCGATGGGGCCACCGTCGACCGTGTAGGCATACTTGCAGCCAAAGGTATCGATATCCAACAGCTCGGCTCCGTGGCCGATCTCCTCGTCAGGGCAGAAGCAAATGCCGAGTGCGGGATGGGGCAGAGAAGGGTCCTGAGCGATACGCGCGACAAGCGACATGATCTCGGCGACGCCTGCCTTGTCGTCCGCGCCCAGCAGCGTGGTGCCATCGCTGCAGACCAGGTCCTCACCCGCGAGGTCGTTCAGGGCGGGAAGCTTGGCGGTACTCATGGCAACGGGCTTACCGTCAACCGTGCCGCAGACCAGGTCGCCGCCTTCGTAGTGCACGATGTGCGGCTTCACGCCGGCGCCCGGTGCAACTTCGGTGGTGTCGAGATGGGCGATCAGGCCCAGGGCGGGCTTGTCCTCAGCGCCCACACTTGCGGGGATATGCGCGCAGACATAGGCGTGCTCGGTCACGTGGGCATCTTCCGCACCAAGCTCGCGCAGCTCTTCAGCCAGCACGTTGGCAAGGTCAAACTGAACGGCGCTCGAGGGTACCTGGTCGCAGTTTGCATCCTCGGACTGCGTGTTGATCTGGACGTAGCGCAAAAAGCGCTCGAGGACATCGGGGTTCGTGGTGGTGTTTTCCATAAAGACCGCTCCAATCTTGGTCGTCGTGTGCAACAAGAACTCTAGCACGGTATGCCACGGCATACCGCGACGCTTGGATGGGGTAGAATCAGCCAATGAATGCAGAAGGGACGGAAGATCATGGATACGACAAATAGCTCGCGCGAACTACATCTGACGGTGGCGAACGAAGACTACTTGGAGTGCATGGTTCGCATTGAAAGCGAAGAGGGGGAAACCAACGGCGTGCGATCGGTCGACATCGCGCAGCGCCTTGGCGTCTCCAAGGCATCGGTCAATAAAGCGGTTTCGGCGCTCAAAGCATCCGAACTTGTCGAGCAATCGCACTACGGCAAGGTAGTCCTGACCGATCGCGGCCGCGAGGTTGGTACGGCTATCTGGTACCGTCATCGCCTCATCCGCACGTTTTTGGTTCAGGAGCTCGGTGTCGAATTTGAGCGAGCCGATTCCGAGGCCTGCATGATGGAGCATGCGCTATCCGAGGACACGATGAACCGCTGGCTCGCCTATCTCGAAAAGCAGGGAATCAGCGTCGAGGAATAGCGGGATATATATGGATACGAGTTATTACAACCGCTTTGGTGCCGAGGAACTTACGCGCCGCTTGTCGAGCGAGACCTTGTTGGCGCAGGGCCCCATGGGCAGTGTTCTGTTGAGTGAGTACGATGCCGCCGACATTCCACCGGCGTTTTGGAATCTGGCAGAGCCGCAGACCGTTTCTCGTATTCATCGCTTGTATGTCGCCGCCGGCGCGCAGGTGCTCATTACCAACACCTTTCAGGCATCGAGCTATGCCCTCAAGCACGATCAGATTGCGCCGTCCGTGGCGGAGGTCAATCGCGGGGCCGTCGACGATGCCCGCCAGGCGCACCCTCAGCTGCTACTGGGCTCGATGGGCCCGATCGGTATTGAGTGGTTTGCCGAAGACTCTGTCGAGTATCGTGAAATCCGAGGCATTGCGCGCGAACAGGCGCACGCCTTGCTCAATGCTGGTGTTGACGGTCTGCTGATCGAGACGGTGACGTCTATCCGTAATTTGCAGCCCACGCTTGCCGGCGCCCGAGATGCCGCCGACGGCATGCCTGTCCTGGTGAGTTTTGTCGTTGACGATAAAGGCGACCTGTTGGGCGATGGCCTCAACATCGAGGCAGCCGTTTTGTACGCCGAAAAACACGGCGCAAACTCGGTTGGTGTTAATTGCTGTTCGCTTGCGGCCGCGAACGCGGCGGTGCCCAGGATGGTTGCATCGGCGACTACTCCCGTCACGGTGCGTCCCAACGTAGGCGATCCGGTCCAGACTCAGGATGGCCCCGTATGGCACGAGAACCCCGAAGCTTTCGCGCGCGCATGCATCGAATGGAGACATGCCGGTGCCGCAATGGTGGGCAGTTGCTGTGGAACCACGGCAATCACTACGGCAGCGATGGCCGAGGCGCTCGATATATAAAGGGCAAAACCGCTCCATACGGGGCGGTTTTTTATTGCCTGCATGTCCTCGGCAGCATTTGCCCAAATGGTGAATGCTGGTACCGGCAGGTTGCCGGGTGCGTGCTGCGGGTATACCTCATGCGTACCATGATCCAAACACTGCGAGGTGTCTGCGCGTGTGCGCGATAATTCATTTTGGAACTGACGGTTGGCGCGCTCGCGTCGATGAGGACTTCACTGCCGATAACGTTGCCCGTATCGCCGATGCCGTCGGCGAGTTGTGGCAAAAGACCAATCCGGGCAAAACGGTATATATAGGGTTCGACACTCGGCCCTTAGCGCGCGAGTTCGCTGAGCTTGCGGCAGGCGTGCTTGCCGCTCACGGATTGGACGCAGTGCTCGCATCTCGGCCTGTTCCGACCCCCGCCCTTACGTGGGCGGCGGCGTATGACGGCGAGGCCTGCGGTGCGCTCATGGTGACGGGATCCCATCATCCGCAGGGGTATCTGTGCCTTAAGCTGCGCATGGGAGATGGCTCGACGGCCAATCAGGATGTCATCGAAGAGCTCGAAGAGACTATGGCCCCCGAGCCGATGGGGATCGAGGAACGCTATCGCACCGCGGATATTATTCCTGACTATATGCAGGCGGTGGCATCGTTTGTCGATGCCGAGGCCATTCGAGCCGCTCACCTGCGTGTGGTAGTTGACCCCATGGGCGGCGCGGCCCAGGGATATCTTGCCGACCTGCTGCGGGAGCTAGGCGTCGAGGTGCACGAGATTCATGCCGGACAGTCGTCCGATCAAGAGGACATTTGCCCCGACCCTGTTGAGCCGTGGGTGGACGCTTGCGAGCGTGCGGTTGTCGAGGACGGGGCGTGCGCAGGCCTGGTGACCGACGGCGATGCCGACCGTATCGGTGCGGTCGACGAACGCGGTAGATATATTCATCCGCATCAAATCATGGCGCTTGTTTTGGGCGACCTCGTTCAATTCCGCAATTTGGAGGGGCGTGTCGTCGTCAATCTCTCGTGCTCGACGCTAGTGCGTCGCATTGCCGAGGCGCTTGGCTGTCGTGTGACCGTTAAGCCGGTCGGTTTCAAATATATAGCTGCAGAGATGAAGAAGGGCGGCGTCCTCATGGGAGGCGAGGAGGCCGGCGGTATCGGCATCGCCGCGCATATGCCTGAGCGTGATGGAATCCTTGCTTGTCTGATTCTGTGTGAGCTTATGGCAAAGACGGGCGCGCCTTTGGGCGTTTTGGTCGATCAGCTCGAGGCCAGTTTTGGTAAGACGAGCTATGGGCGTCGCGATTTGCGCCTTGAGGCCGAAGACGCCGAATCGCTGCGAACGCTGCTTCCTGGCATGAATCCTAAATCGATTTGCGGCAAGGCGCCGCAGGCTGTAAGCCATATGGATGGTTTACGTTTGGCATTCGAGGATGACACCTGGCTGCTGATCCGCCCCAGCGGGACCGAACCGGTGGTTCGCGTATACGCCGAGGGGTTCTCGGTGGAGGAGCGCGATGAGTTGCTCGATGCCGGCTGTGCCTTGGCTAAGGGAGCCTATCAGCTTTAGCCATATGACGCTTCACTATAAAGAGGCCCTCGGTGAGCGGTAGAGAACGGCTGGCAAACGTAAGCAGGGTTTTAATATGTGTAGGAAATGTGTACGCCCAGATTCCCGCCCCCGGGGGCCCTCCGGTCTGGCAATATATCTCCTTGCCGCGCGGCCCGGTCGGACCGGATCAGCCGCCAGGCGTGCACCTTGAGAACCGGATACTGCGAGGATGGACA
>CAJMMD010000037.1 GCA_905214465.1 uncultured bacterium | reverse complement strand
CTCGCACGGAGAGCACATTAAGTGCTCTCCGGCTCGTGCGGAACTCGCGATCGACGTTGTCCATGGCGCCTGTCTGGGGCCTTGGGTAACGTTGCTGGGTGAGCGTCGCTCTGCTTGTTCGCTTTTTGGTCTGGAGAGCCGGGTGGGCTGATATATAGATACGAGTAGGGGCTCCTCCGTTGATGAACGGGGGAGCCCCTTGTTTCGTTTTGGTTGTTGTTGCGACCTAGAGGTGGCTGATGATCAGTTCCATCTTGCCTTCGAGGTCAATGGAGCTGACGGTGCTCGGGGCCAGCAGGTGGCTTCCCTTGTGGACGGGGTCGCCGCAGACGGTGCCTTCGCCGTCGATGACCGACAGACACATGAAGGGCCAGTGCTGGTCGAGGGTCTTGCTGCCGTTGACGCGCACGCGATCGACGGTGTAGCAGGGGTTGGACTCGAGCTCGGTCACGCCGTCGACCTCGGGCGCGGTCACGGTGCCGTCGGTCGGAGCCTGGACATTAAAATCGATGCAGTCGAGGCTCTGCTCAATGTGCAGCGGGCGCAGCTTTCCGTCGGTGCCGGGACGGTCGTAGTCGTACAGGCGATACGTCACGTCGCTCGACTGCTGCGTCTCCAAAATGAGCGTGCCGGTCTTGATGGCGTGGACGGTACCGGAATCAATCTGGAAAAAGTCGCCCTTGTGAATCGGCAGCACGTTGAGCATGTCGTCCCAGCGGCCGTCCTCGATCATACGCGCGGCCTCGGCGCGGTCGTGCGCGCGCTGTCCGACGATGATCGTGGCGCCGGGCTCGCAGTCCAGTACATACCAGCACTCGGTTTTGCCCAGGCTGCCGTTCTCGTGCTCGGCGGCGTACTCGTCATTGGGATGGATCTGGATCGAAAGGTCGTCCTTGGCGTCTAGAATCTTAATGAGCAGCGGGAACTCCTTGCCCTCGCAGTTGCCAAAGAGCTCGCGGTGCTCGGCCCACAGCCATGACAGCGTGTGACCGGCGTACGGGCCCTCAGCGATCTGGCAGTCGCCGTTGGGGTGTGCCGAGATGGCCCAGCACTCACCGATGGGACCCTCGGGAATGTCATAACCAAATACGGTTTCGAGCTGGCGGCCGCCCCAGATCTTCTCGTGAAAGATCGGCGTCAGTTTAATCAAATCGGACATGTTCATACCCCCATGGTGTTGCGCGGCCGCCCACTCTAAACGAGCCGTAACGAGCGCCCGCATGACTACAAAAACCTATGCCAACGTTACGTTGTGCAGCTCAAAGCGGTCACCAACGTTGCGCGAGATCGAATGCTCAAAGGCGGTGCCGCTATCCAAAAAGCCAATCTGGTTGAGCTCGAGCAGGGGAGAGCCGGGTTTGGTGTCCAGGCGCTCAGCCTCTTCCTCGGTTGCCGCTACGGCGCGAATGGTGCGGTGGAAGCTCGAAATCTTCAGCCCGCATTGCTTGCGGATGAAGCTGTAGACCGATCCATACAGGTCTTTCTTTTTAAGGCCCGGAATCAGCTCGAGGGGCATGTAGGTGTACTCGATAACGATGGGCTTCTCGTCGACCTGGCGCACGCGCACGATGTGATAGGCAAAGTCGTCCTCGGCAATTCCCAGCTGGGCAGCGACGTCTGCTGGCGGATTGACAATCGAGAAATCGTAGACCACCGAGGTCACCTTCTCCCCGCGGTGCTCATACGAAAAGCCCTGGGAGCGATTGTTCTTGCCCTGGAAAAACGCCTGGCCGGGAAGCCCCGCCGTGTCCTTAACGTAGGTGCCCGATCCGCGCCGGCTGGTAACAAGACCTTCATCGGTAATCTGCTCAATAGCTCGTTTGACGGTGATTTTGGAAACGCTATAGAGCTCGCAGAACTCAACGACGGTGGGCAGCTTGTCGCCCGGCTTTAGAGCGCCGTCCTCGATGCTTCGACGGATATCTGCAGCTATTGCCTCGTATTTGGGAATCATGGAACCTCCTTTCCGGCTTGATTGAGTACAAACGAAAGTATAGTCCACGCCTAAGCATCCCTATTGCGTTTTTGAAAAGTTCGAGAAAGATATAATCAAAAAACGCTTTTCTATATCAACTAGAGCGCTCTAAATGAATATGCATTCGAATAATGTGGTATTGAGCAAATTGATCGGCTCGAAGATGGGGTTGGGCCGTTTTGCCGCCCAGCGAACCGAATCTCATGCCTTGCGTTTTCCCAGATAAAACCTGCCAAAACAAACCTGTCCCTTTTTGACAGGTTTTTGCCTGGGGAGCGGTACCATACAGGCAATGTTTAAACGAGAAAGGTGGGCTCCCATGGAACCTAAGCAGTACTATATCGGCATTGACGTCGGCGGCACTTCGGTTAAGGAGGGCCTGTTCGACGAAGACGGTAACCTGCTTGCCAAGGCCAGCGTGCCTACGCCTCCCATCGTTGACGCTGCGGGCTTTGCCGCGGTGACCGAGGCCATCGACCAGGTGGTTGCCAAGGCGCAGATTCCGCGTGCCTTTGTGGCGGGCATTGGCCTGGCTGTTCCGTGCCCTATCCCGGCGTCGGGCGATGCCAAGGTCAAGGCCAACATTGCCATTAACCTGCCCGAGCTTAAGATCGCCATCCAGGAGCACTGCCCCGACGCGGTCGTTAAGTACGAGAACGATGCCAACGCCGCTGCCATGGGCGAGGCCTGGCTCGGCTCTGCCAAGGGCGTGCAGAACGTCGTGATGGTCACCATCGGTACCGGCGTGGGCGGCGGCGTTATCGTTAACGGCGACGTGGTGTCGGGCGTTGTGGGTGCCGGCGGCGAGATTGGCCACATGTGCCTGAACCCGGCTGAGGAGCGCACCTGCGGCTGCGGCGGCCATGGCCACCTGGAGCAGTATTCCAGCGCTACCGGCGTGGTGAGCAACTATCTTGCCGAGTGCGAGAAGGCGGGCGTCGACCCCATCGAGCTCACCGGCCCCTCCGATTCCAAGGACGTGTTCCAGGCCTGTCGCGAGGGTGACAAGCTCGCGCTAGCCGCGGCCGATACCATGGCCGACTATCTCGGCCGCGCTCTGGCGCTTATCGCCAACGTGGTCGACCCCGAGATGTTCCTGATCGGCGGCGGCGCATCCGCCTCGGCCGATGTCTACCTCGACAAGGTCCGCGAGCACTTTAAGCAGTACGTGCTTTCTGCCTCGCGCGAGACGCCCATTAAGGTCGCCTCGCTCGGCAACGACGCCGGCATCATCGGTGCCGCCTACGTAGCCCTGCGCGCCGCCGGCAAATAGCTGGCGCAAGGGGGCAGGTTAGTTTGCGCCACATGGTGCAGAGGGGACAGACTTTGCCTCAGCGCCTGCCCCAATTTGTGCTGCGGCCCTTCCATCTCATAGGGTTCGGCGTCAGCGTGCTACCATAGCTACGTCCAAGTACACATATCAAGTGGAGGATATCCATGGCAAACGTTCTTGTCTTTGGTCACCAGAACCCCGATAACGACGCCATCATGAGCGCCGTCGTCCTGTCCCAGCTGCTCAACCAGGTTGAGTATGCCGGCAACACCTACGAGGCCTGCGCGCTGGGCCAGCTTCCGGCCGAGTCCGCCAAGCTGCTCGCCGACGCCGGCATTGCCGAGCCCCGCGTGATCGAGTCCGTCGAGGCCGGTCAGCTCGTCGTCCTCACCGACCACAACGAGTCCGCCCAGTCCGTCGCCGGCCTTAAGGACGCCACGGTCTTTGGCGTTGTCGACCATCACCGCATCGGCGACTTCGAGACTGCCGGTCCGCTGCACTACATCTGCCTGCCCTGGGGCTCCAGCTGCACCATCGTCACCAAGCTCGCCGGCGTGCTCGGCGTTGAGCTTTCCGACGTTCAGGCCAAGCTGCTGCTCTCGGCCATGATGACCGATACGCTCATGCTCAAGAGCCCCACCACCACCGATGTCGACCGCGCCGTCGCCGCCAAGCTCGGCGAGCAGGTGAGCGTCGACCCGGTCAAGTTTGGCATGGAGGTCTTCCTCACCCGCCCGTCCGGCTCCTTCACTGCAGCCGAGATGGTCGGCAACGACATCAAGATGTTCGAGCCCGCTGGCAAGAAGCTGCTCATCGGCCAGTACGAGACTGTCGACAAGAGCCGTGCGCTTGGCATGATTGACGAGATCCGCGAGGCCATGCGCGCCTATGCCGCCGAGAAGGGTGCCGACGGCATCGTCCTGTGCATCACCGACATCATGGAGGAGGGCTCGCAGGTCCTGCTCGAGGGTGAGACCGAGGCCGCTCAGAAGGGCCTGGGCATCGCTGACGAGCACGACGGCGTCTGGATGCCGGGCGTCCTTTCCCGCAAGAAGCAGGTCGCTGCTCCCATCATGGCCGCCTGCTAGGTTTTGTTGACCTAACACCGACGACCGGACCGCGGACGCCCCGCGCTCCGGTCGTTTTTTGTGCGCGGGACCGCGTCCCCTATTGGACAGGGGCGCTCGCACCGTTGAGCAAATAATGTTCAACCTGTGGTTCCGCTTTTCGGCCGCGCTTGCGCGTTTGTCGCGCAGGGTAGGCTAGATGCAAGCGTAATACGTTGGAGCGCGGCGCCGCCATTTGGGCGGGCCGTGCTTTTTTAAGACGGGAACCTTCCCGCGAAAGGAGCCGCCCATGGCAGCAACCGAGCAGCTGTTCAACACCCGTGAGCGCAAGCGTTTTGAGCGCCACGACATTTGGGAGCGCATTGCCGAGAACGGCACGATTTCCGCCGCCGTCATGGTGATCGCCGCCATCGCCGCCGTCATCTGTGCCAACACCGATGCCTACGAGGCCATTCATCACTTTTTGGAGACCCCGCTGTATGTGGGTCTGGGCAACCTTACGGCCGGTCTCACCGTTGAGCTTTTCGTCAACGACTTCCTCATGGCGATCTTCTTTTTGCTGGTGGGCATCGAGCTCAAGTACGAGATGACGGTCGGCGAGCTCAAGAATCCGCGTCAGGCCATGCTTCCCATGCTGGCGGCCGTGGGCGGCGTCGTTGTTCCCGCCTGCATCTACCTGATCTTTAACCATGCCGGCGCCCGCAACGGTTGGGCTATCCCCATGGCAACCGATATTGCCTTTGCGCTGGGCGTGCTGTCGCTTTTGGGCAACCGCGTGCCCAACGGCGTGCGCGTGTTCTTCTCGACGCTCGCCATCGCCGACGACCTCATCTCCATCGCCGCCATCGCCATCTTCTACGGTCAGAGCCCCAATCCGTTTTGGTTGGGCGCCGCCGCGCTTGTGACCTGCGCGCTCGTGTGGCTCAACAAGACGCAGCATTACCGCCTTGCCCCGTATTCGGTACTGGGTCTGCTGTTGTGGTTCTGCATGTTCAAGAGCGGCGTACATGCCACACTTGCCGGCGTCATCCTGGCCTTTACCATCCCGGCCAAGTGCGGCGTCAAACTCGATAGCCTCACCGATTGGTTGGGCGAGTGCCTGCCGTTGCTCGATGACCGCTACGACGACGAGGCGCACATCCTGGGCCAGCATGACTTTACCGTCTCGACCACCAAGGTTGAGCGCGTCATGCACCGCGTGACTCCGCCGCTCATCCGCATGGAGCGTCTGATCTCCACGCCGGTCAACTTTGTGATCCTGCCGATCTTTGCGTTCGTAAACGCGCAGGTTCGCCTGGTGGGCGTGGACATGAGCACGCTGCTCACCGACCCGGTGACGCTCGGCGTGTACTTTGGCATGCTGCTGGGCAAGCCGATCGGCATCTTTGGCATGACGTTTGCCCTGGTTAAACTCAAGATTTCCGAGCTGCCGCATAATGTCAACTGGCACATGATCGCCGGTGTGGGCATTTTGGGCGGTATCGGCTTTACCATGTCGATCCTCATCAGCGGCCTCGCCTTCCCGACGGCCCAGTTTGAGGTTCTTGCAGCCAAGGCCGCTATTCTCGCCGGTTCGGTCACCGCAGCCGTGCTCGGCATGATCTACATGAGCGTGGTCTGCAAGCATCCCTCGCCCAAAGACGAGTAAGAGCGCGAAAACCGGCTCCAGAACCGATTCGGGCGCGTTCAAAATGCGGATTCGGGCGGTGCTTGCCGCCTGCCAGACACGCCAGTGGTCAAAAAACGCCGTTTGTGAGTACTGTCACAAACGGCGTATCATTTTAGGTGCGGAAAATAATGAACAAAGTTATAAGAACTGTACGCTAATGAGTGACCATCGACTTCCAATTTGGCGCTAGCTGACGGTGATTAGGAAGTTTCAAGTCGAGTTTTGCCGATTTCGACCAAGAAACGCTGCTACTAAAAAGGTGACAGTACTCATATTTGCCCTTTTTTGGCCACAAGCCCTAAAACAAGCCTCGCCAGGGTCGGGAAACGGGCCAAATGCCGGCCTCGAGGCTTATTCCACGGTGCCGTAGACGGCGCCCCAGCCGTGGGCGGCCAAGGCGGAGTTGAGCTGGTCGCAAAGTGACTGGCGGTCGTAGTAGCCGGGCGGCAAAAGGTTCACGATTTCCATGAGGTCGGGCGCCAGGTCCAAGATTTCGGCCTGTACGATCAGATCCAGGCGGTCGATGGCGTGGCGGTCGTAAAACAGTCCGTCGACCAGGCGCTGCAAGTCGCCGAATTCCTCGGCCTGAAACGATCCGTACTCCATAGTGCCTCCTTGGGCGCCCCACGCCGGCATGCGCGGCGATTCGTAATTGATTGCGATGAACTTAATCTATCACGGCTTCATAACGTTGCGACGATGGCGGTCTATACTTAGACGAACTGCAACGTACCGCTTCGCGAAAGGTCGCACCCCATGCAGACGATCTACCAGAAGATGGAAACCACCGAACTCGATGCCGCCATCGAGGCGCTCAAAGCCGAGGTCGCTGAGGTCAAGGCCAAGGGCCTGGCGCTCGACATGGCCCGCGGCAAGCCGTCGCCCTCCCAGGTGGACATCTCTCGACCCATGCTCGATATCCTCAATGCCGATGCCGATCTGCATGACGGCAACGTCGACTGCTCCAACTACGGCTGCTTTGAGGGCATTCCCTCGGCACGCAAGCTGGCGGGGGAGTTCCTGGGTTGTCCTGCCGAGCAGACGCTCGTACTGGGCTCATCGAGCCTGCTGATCGAGCACGATATCGCCGGTATGTTCTGGCGTTGCGGCTCGTGCGGCAGCGACCCTTGGGAGGCTTACGAGGCAGCGCACGACGGCAAGAAGGTCAAGTTCCTGTGCCCTGTTCCCGGCTACGATCGCCACTTTGGCATCACCGCCGATCTGGGCATCGAGAACGTCCCCGTCGCGATGACCGACAACGGCCCCGACATGGACGAGATCGAGCGCCTGGTTGCCGCCGACGATTCCATCAAGGGTATCTGGTGCGTGCCCAAGTATTCCAACCCCACGGGCATCACCTTTAGCGAGGACACTGTGCGCCGCTTGGTCGAGATGCCCACGGCCGCGCCCGATTTCCGCATCTTCTGGGACAACGCTTACTGCGTGCACGACCTGTACGACGAGACCGACGAGCTCGCAAATATCTTTGACCTCGCTCGCGCGGCGGGCACCGAGGATCGCGTGGTGGCCTTTGCCTCGACGTCCAAGATCACCTTCCCGGGCGCCGGCATCGGCTTTATCGGTGCGAGCCCCGCGGTCATCGCCGAGTTCTCCAAGCGCCTGAAGGCCGGTCTTATTAGCGCCGATAAGCTCAACCAGCTGCGTCACGTGCGTTTCCTTCCCACCATCGAGGCGGTCAAGGAGCACATGAAAAAGCATGCCGAGTTCCTGCGCCCGCGCTTTGAGGCCGTTGAGCGTAAACTCACCGAGGGCTTGGGTAACACGGGTTGCGCCACTTGGACTCATCCCCATGGCGGCTACTTTGTGAGTTTCGATGGCCCCGAGGGCTCGGCCCAGAAGGTCGCCGCGCTTTGTGCCGACCTGGGCGTCAAGCTCACGCCGGCTGGTGCCACCTGGCCTTATGGCAAGGATCCGCGCGACACCAACATCCGCATCGCGCCGAGCTATCCCACGGTCGAGGACCTGGAGGCTGCGCTCGATGTGCTGGTGCTGGCTGTCAAGCTCGTCGCTGCCGAGCTTGCGCGTGCCGAGCGCGCCTAACGCGTAGGGCCCCGCAAGTCCGCGCCTAGTACTATCCGCACTTTCGATACGTAAAGGAGCGTATACATGGATTTGGGTATTTCCACCAACCCCACGCCAGAGCTCTACACCATTAAGGTGACCGGTGAGATCGATATCTCTAACGCCGATAGCCTGCGCAATGCCATCGACCTGGCGCTCGAGCAGCCCACTGAGGCCGTTGAGCTCGATTTTGCCCAGGTGAGCTACATCGATTCGACGGGCATTGGCGTGCTTGTGGGCGCCGCACACCACGCAGCTGATCATGGTAAGCGTTTTAGCTGCGTCAACGTGCAGCCCCCGGTGATGCGCGTGGTTCAGCTGTTGGGCGTCGACCAGGAGATTTCGATCACCGCTGCATAATCTTTGCCCCCAAAAGGGCGTGCCGTTTGGCATATGTTTGTGAAGCGCTCGGACGTTTTGGCGTCCGGGCGCTATACTTGACCGAATGAATAGACGAGTTCCGGCCGAATGGCGCGGTGCGGGCTCGACTCACATCGAGCCTTGGAGGTATGTGTGTTTGGTATTGGAGAGGGTGAGCTCGCGATCATCGTGGTCTTCGGCTTTTTGCTGTTTGGCCCGGATAAGCTCCCGCAGATGGGCCGCACGATCGGCCGTGCCATCCGTCAGTTCCGCGAGACGCAGGAAAAGATGACGGCCGTTGTTCAGTCCGAGATTATCGATCCGGTGAGCGAGGCCGCGTCGGCCCCGGTCAAGCCCAAGAAGACTGCTGCGACCGACGACGATTCCGATGTGGACGAGGATGCCGCCGAGACGGCAGCGCCCGCCAAGAAGGAGACCTTTGCCGAGCGTCGCGCCCGTCTTGCTGCCGAGAAGGCCGCAAGCGAGGGTGCTGCTGAGGGCGAAGGCGCTGTTGATGAGGCCGAGGGTACAGAGCCTGCTGCTGCCGTCGAGCCCGAGCCTGCTGCAGAGCCCGAGCCCGAGCCGGCAGAGCCCACGACGGCTGACCTCTACGCCCGTCGTCCCCGCAAGCGCAAGGCCGTCGTCGACCAGCTCGCTCGCGAGCTCGAGGTCGAGGACGATGCCGAGGCTGCTGCCGCCGACGCCCCGAAGGGAGGCGATGAGTAATGCCGATCGGACCTGCGCGCATGCCGCTCTTCGATCACCTGGGAGAGCTCCGTCGCCGCCTGACCATCGTGGTCGTTTCGGTGTTTGCCGCCGCCATCGTGCTGTACTTTGCCACGCCCGTGGTGCTCGATATTCTTGAGGACCCCATCCGCTCCTTTGTGCCGGACGGTAAGTTTTACATCACCACCACGCTCGGCGGCTTTGGCCTGCGCTTCTCGCTTGCCATCAAGATGGCCGTGGTCATGTGCACGCCCATGATCATCTGGCAGATTCTGGCATTTTTCCTGCCGGCACTGCGCCCCAACGAGCGCAAGTGGGTTGTGCCCACGGTGCTCGCCTCGACGGTGCTGTTCTTCCTGGGTGCCATCTTTTGCTACTTCATCATCATCCCGGCGGGCTTTGAGTGGCTCATCGGCGAGACCTCGGCTGTCGCTACGGCGTTGCCCGATCTGGAGAACTACGTCAACATGGAGCTGCTCTTTATGATCGGCTTTGGTGTGGCGTTTGAGCTGCCGCTCATCATCTTCTACCTGTCCGTTTTCCACATCGTGTCCTATGCGGCCTTCCGCAGCGCCTGGCGCTACGTGTACGTAGGCCTGCTCGTGGGTTCGGCTGTGATTACGCCCGACGGCTCGCCCGTTACGCTGGGTCTCATGTATGGCGCCCTGCTCTCGCTCTACGAGATTTCGCTCGCCATCGCTCGCGTGGTCATTACCGCGCGCGAGGGCAAGGAGGGCCTGTTCGTTAGCCGTCTGGACCTGTTCTCGGACGACGAGGACGACGAGGAGTAAATCGGTATGCACGAGGTTGGCATTGTCAACGGCATACTCGATACAGTGATTCGCGCGGCGCGTGGGGCGGGGGCCTCGCGCGCCGTTTTGGTAACGCTGCGTATCGGGGATATGACCGAAGTTGTGCGCGAGGCGCTCGACTTTGCGTGGGAGACGTTTCGCGACGAGGACCCGCTCACGCGCGGCTGCGAGCTTGCCGTGGAGGAGGTCCATCCACAAAGCGAGTGTCTAGACTGCGGCGAGGTTTTCGACCACGATCGCTTCCACTGTCGCTGTCCTCAGTGTGGTGGTGCCAACGTGCGCCTACTGCACGGCCGCGAGCTCGATATCGCAAGTATCGAAATCGAAACCCCCGACGATTAGCCCGCTAGCCATCTGGTGATGGGGTATAAAGGGGCCAAAGTAAGGAGCGCTAAGTATGGCCGAGAAAACGATTGATATTGCATCGCCGATTCTGTCGCGCAACGAGCGCCTGGCAGATCAGCTGCGTCAGCGATTTAATGAGACAAACACCTACGTGATCAATGTGCTGTCGAGCCCCGGCTCGGGCAAGACCACCACGATTCTGGGCACCAACGAGCGCCTGCGTGACAAAGCCGGCCTGCGCTGTGCTGTCATCGAGGGCGATATCGCCTCGGACGTCGACGCCATCACCATGAAGGAAGCCGGCATGCCCGCCATTCAGATCAACACGGGCGGCCTGTGCCACCTCGAGGGCAACATGATCATGGAGGCCGTCGATGCCTTCGACCAGGCCGTCGGTCTGGAGAACATCGACGTCATCTTTATCGAAAACGTGGGCAACCTGGTCTGCCCGGTCGACTTTGACCTGGGCGAGAACCTGTCCATCATGATTCTCTCGGTGCCCGAGGGCGACGACAAGCCCATCAAGTACCCGGGCATCTTCCAACACGCCGGCGCGCAGCTGCTCAACAAGGTCGACGTGGCTCCGGCTTTCGATTTTGACATGGATAGGTATACTAAGACACTCGATGACCTCAATCCGCAGGCGCCGCGGTTTGCCGTGAGCGCGCGCAAGGGCGAGGGCATGGATGCCTGGTGCGATTGGCTCATCGGGCAGATTGAGCAAGCAAGGGCGTAAGTCGGCCGCCATACGGGCGGGCGTAGCCGCAGAGACACGAGATAGGAGCCTCTTTTGAAGCTCATCATCGCAGAGAAAAACGACGCCGCGCGTCAGATTGCCGAGCGTCTGTCCACGGGCAAACCCAAAAAGGACAAGGTGTACAACACCGCCATCTACCGTTTTGAGTGGAAGGGCGAGGAGTGCGTGACCATCGGCCTTGCCGGTCACATCCTTGCGCCCGATTTTTGCGACAGCGTGCTGTTCGATAAAAAGCTGGGCTGGTATTCGGTCACCGAGGACGGCGAGATGCTGCCGGCCGATATGCCCGATGGCCTGGCACGTCCGCCCTACGACACCAAGCGCAAGCCGTTTCTTGCCGATGGTATCTCCATCAAGGGCTGGAAGCTCGAGAGCCTGCCTTACCTCACCTGGGCGCCCGTCATTAAGCTGCCGGCCGAGAAGGAGCTCATCCGCTCGCTCAAGAACCTTGCCAAGAAGTCCGACAGCGTCATTATCGCCACGGACTTCGACCGCGAGGGCGAACTGATCGGTTCGGACGCCCTCAACAAAGTGCGCGAGGTTGCGCCTGACTTGCCGGTCGCCCGCGCCCAGTATTCTTCGTTTACCAAGGCCGAGATTACGCAGGCCTTCGATAATCTTGTCTCGCTCGACCAGAATCTGGCCGACGCCGGCGAGAGCCGCCAGCACATCGATCTCATTTGGGGCGCGGTGCTCACGCGCTACCTGACGCTCGCCAAGTTTGGCGGCTTTGGCAACGTGCGCTCCGCCGGCCGCGTGCAGACGCCGACGCTCGCTCTGGTGGTCGAGCGCGAACGCGAACGCATGGCGTTTGTGCCCGAGGACTATTGGCAGATTCGCGGCATGGGTGCCGCTCAGGGTGCTGCCGAGGATGACCGCTTTAAGATTGCGCACAAGACGACACGTTTTACCGACAAAGATGCTGCCGAGACGGCGTACGGCCACGTCGACGGCGCTACGACGGCAACCGTCGCCGCGGTGACCAAGCGCTCCCGCAAGCAGCAGCCGCCCACGCCGTTTGCGACGACCTCGCTGCAGGCTGCCGCCGCGGCCGAGGGCATCTCACCTGCACGTACCATGCGCATCGCCGAGTCCCTCTACATGGCGGGCCTCATCAGCTATCCGCGTGTCGACAACACCGTGTACCCTGCGACGCTCGATCTGGGCGCCGTGGTGAGCGACCTGGCAAAGATCAACCCGGCGCTGGCGCCCGTGTGCAAAAAGGTACTCGCCGGCCCCATGAAGCCCACGCGCGGCAAAGTCGAGACCACCGACCACCCGCCCATCTACCCCACGGGCGAAGGCGATCCGTCCACGCTCGATGGCGGCCAGCGCAAGCTCTACGACCTCATCGCCCGCCGCTTCCTGGCAACGCTCATGGGGCCCGCGACCATCGAGAACACCAAGCTCGAGCTCGACGTCAACGGCGAGCCGTTCGTGGCTTCGGGCGACGTGCTCGTGACCCCGGGCTTCCGCGAGGCGTATCCGTATGGACTTAAGCGCGACGAGCAGATGCCGCCGCTGGAGCAGGGCGATACGGTCGACGTTTTCGACATTAAACTCGAGGCCAAGCAGACCGAGCCGCCCGCGCGCTACAGCCAGGGCAAGCTCGTGCAGGAGATGGAAAAGCGCGGCCTGGGCACCAAGTCCACGCGCGCGAGCATCATCGAGCGCCTGTATGCCGTGCGCTATCTCAAAAATGATCCCGTGGAGCCGAGCCAGCTGGGTATCGCCATTATCGATGCACTGTCGCAGTTTGCCCCGCGCATCACGAGCCCCGATATGACCAGCGAGCTCGACGGCGACATGACCCGCGTGGAGCGCGGCGAGGACACCGAAGAACATGTCGTGACGCACTCGCGCGCGCTGCTGGCCGGCGTGCTCGACGAGCTGCTCAAACATACGCAGGAACTGGGCGACGCCATCAGCGACGCCGTCACGGCCGATGCGCGCGTGGGCGCTTGCCCCAAGTGCGGCAAGGACCTGGTTATGAAGACGAGCGCCAAGACCCGCGGCAGCTTTATCGGCTGCATGGGCTGGCCCGACTGCGATGTGACCTATCCGGTGCCGAGCGGCGTCAAGGTGAGCCCGCTCGAGGGCGAGGCGGCCGTGTGCCCCGAGTGCGGCGCGCCGCGCATTAAGTGCCAGCCGTTCCGCCAGAAGGCCTTCGAGATTTGCGTGAACCCCACGTGCCCCACCAACTACGAGCCTGACCTTAAGGTGGGCGAGTGCAAGGTGTGCGCCGAGGCCGGACGCCATGGCGACCTGATCGCGCACAAGAGCGAGAAGAGCGGCAAGCGCTTTATCCGCTGCACCAACTACGATGACTGCGGCGTGAGCTATCCTCTGCCGGCGCGCGGTAAGCTCGAGGCGACGGGCGAGACCTGCCCCGAGTGCGGCGCCCCCATCGTGGTGGTCAACACGGCGCGCGGTCCGTGGCGCATCTGCGTGAACATGGACTGCCCGACCAAGGAGAAGAAGCCCGCCCGCGGCCGCAAGACCACAACCAAGGCGAGCACGGCAAAGAAGACGACCGCTGCGAAGAAGACTTCGACGGAGAAAAAGTCGACTGCCAAGAAGTCGACCACCAAGAAGACGACGGCCAAGAAGGCCGCCGACAAGTAACGGCGCAGTCGAAGCATTGCCCAAAAAAACGAGCGAGGACCCCGCGATCCTCGCTCGTTTTTTTGACCGGCAGTTAGGGACGTTCTTTTTCTGCCGGCAGTTTAGGAACGTCCCTAACTGCCGGCTCGGGAACGACAAAGCGCTAGTTCACCTCGACAGGCTTGGCGCCGGGATAACGCTCCTCAAAGTCTAGGCGGTACTTATTGTCATTGGTGCCCGCCACGTTGTCGCGCGACAGCGGCGCCACGATCTCATTCTTGTGGTCCGCAGGCTTGGCGTATTTCAGACTGATCTCCCAGGCATCACAGATTGCGTCAATGCGGTGATCCAGGTCGTCGTACAGGGCGATGATGTCCTTCCAGGAGCTGTAGTTTTTGGAGCTCGTCGGGACGTCCAGGTCCTCGACGATGTCGTAATACTGCTCGATGGTGTCCTCCGTGCGCTCGGCGACGTCGGCGAGATTTTGACGGGTGGTTCGATCCTCTTCCAGATAGTTGCCGTTGAAGTTCTGCGCGCAGCCACGGACCTGGCTGTCGAGATCTTCGAGCAGGTCGTAGTATTCGCTCAGGCGACGGTAGAGGTTCTGCTCAGAGAGCGTTGCTTCGCCGCCATCCTCGTCGTCATCGTCATCATCGTCGTACAGGCTGTTGGGATTGCCGAGAGGCTTTAGGTCATCGTCGTCGACGTCATGGTGCAGCTTAGCTACCTCGGCAGTCGTCTGCGTGGCGGCGTTGTCGAACGGTCTGATCGCAAAGAAGATGACCAGGGCGATGATGATCGCCACCAGCACAACGATAACGGCGATAAGCGGCCCGGTGCCGCTCTTTTTGGGAGCGGGGGTCTGTGGCGAAGCGGGCGCGTATGCGGGAGCCGGCTGCTGTTGGGGCGAGCCGCTCGCGACGGGTATGCGCTGCGTGGTCTCGACGGCTTCGGTCCTTGCGGCGGGGTCGGGGCTATAGGCGAGGGGGTCGTCCGCCTTGGCTTGCGGCGTATCAAGGGAGCCGGTCTGCTCAAAAGCGGGCTGGCTATCGCTCGCGGCTGTTTGCTCAACGGGTGCACCGCACGAGGTGCAGAACTTGGCATTATCTTCAAGAAGCTTGCCGCACGAGGCGCAATACCGAGACATTGCCACTCCTTTCGCCACATTTCAATGCAATACGACGATTATACCCAGCATCCAAAATTCCCCATCATACGTTGCGGTGAAATAGGGACTGTTTGGCGGTCTCAGAGCTTCAATCAGTCCCTATTTCACCGCAACTTTAGCCGGCAGTTGGGGACGTTCCTTTTCTGCCGGCAGTTTAGGATCGTCCCTAACTGCCGCCCTAATGACTAGGTTCGATTTGGGGTGCGCCGGACGCTGGGGTATCATGGCTTGGTTGTTATATCTGCATTTACGCGCCTTGTAGGAAGGGGCTGCGCCCATGGCTTTTGAGCCTGCTCAACATAGCTTTATCACGCTCGAGGGCGTCGACGGTGCCGGCAAGTCCACGCAGGCGCGCCTGCTTGCCCGCGCGCTCGAGCTCGCTGGCCACCAGGTTGTGAGCCTGCGCGAACCGGGCGGCACCGCCATCAGCGAAAAGATCCGCGCCCTGCTGCTCGACCCCGCCAATATGGCGATGGGCGACACCTGCGAGTTGCTGCTCTACGAGGCTGCGCGTGCCCAGCTGGTACACGAGGTCATAGCCCCCGCCCTTGCGGCCGGCAAGGTGGTCCTGTGCGATCGCTTCTACGATTCCACGACCTGCTACCAGGCGTTTGCCGATGGCCTCGACCGCCAGATGGTGCGCGACGCCAACAACCTGGCCGTCGCGGGAACGCACCCGGCGCTCACGCTCGTCTACCACATCACGCCCGAGCAGGCGGCGCTACGCATGGCAGCCCGTGGCGCGGCAGATCGCATGGAGGCTAAGGGCATGGCATTCCAGGAGCGTGTGTACCAGGGATTTTGTGCCATTGCTGCCGAGGAGCCAGACCGCGTAAAGCTCATCGACGCCACTACGACCGTCGAGGAAGTCTTCGAGAAGACGGTCGAGCAGGTTCGCGCCTACGGCCTCGATATTTCCCAGGACGCCGTCACCGCCGCGCTTGCCCAGGAGGCCGAGTAACATGGCCCCCGTTCAGGCAAGCCTGCTGGCCAAGCTCGACACCCAAGAGCGCGTGCGCGACTTTTTGACCAGTGCCGTCGCCAGCGGTCGCGCATCGCACGCCTACCTGTTTTTGGGCGCGCCCGGCGCGGGCAAGCTCGACGCCGCGTGGGCGCTCGCCCAAGCCTTCCTGTGCGAGCAGGATGGCTGCGGCTCATGCGATAGCTGCGTGCGCGTCGCCCGCCATACGCACCCCGACGTGCACTATTACACGCCCGAGAGCGCCACGGGCTACCTCATCGCCCAGACCCGCGAGCTGCTCGATGACGTGCCTCTGGCGCCCATTCGTGCCAAGGCCAAGGTCTACATCATCGACCGTGCCGAGCAGCTGCGCGCCAACACCGCTAACGCGCTGCTCAAAACACTCGAGGAGCCGCCCGAGGGCGTTATGTTTATCTTGCTGGGCACCTCGGCAGACGTGATGTTGCCCACCATCGTGAGCCGCTGCCAGTGCGTGCCGTTTCGGCTGGTATCGCCCGCCGTCGCCGCGCAGGCCGTGAGTCGCGCCACCGGTCAGGACCCTGCGCGTTGCCGCATGGCCGTCGCCGTAGCGGGAAGCCCCACGCGTGGCATCGAGTTCCTCAAGAGCGCCGAGCGCCAGGACGCTCGCCGTCAGATGGTTCGCGCCATCGATTCGCTCATTGTCGCCGACGAGGCCGACGTGCTCAGCCGCGCCAAGTCGCTCATCGTCGCCGTTAAGGCGCCGCTCGCCGAGGTCAAGTCCACGCAGGAAAAGGTGCTCGAGCAAAACGCCGACTACCTGTCGCGTGGAGCATTGAAGCAGCTTGAGGACCGCAACAAGCGCGAACTCAACGCGCGCGAGCGTTCGGGTATCATGGAAGCGCTGGCGAGCGCGCGGACGCTTATGCGCGACGTGCTGCTGACGCTTCAGGACGAGGCAGCCGACGTAGTGAACGAGGACGTGCGCGACACGATCGGGCGGCTTGCCGCCGCGACCAATGTTGCGGGTGCCACGCGGGCGCTCGAGGCAGTCGCGACCGCCGAGCGCAACATTGCCAGAAACGTTACTCCCCAGCTGGCCATCGAGGTCATGCTGTTCGATATCAGGAAGGCACTGAAATGCCGTTAGTCGTACCCGTTAAGTTTACCTACGCCTCGCGCGACCTGTGGTTCGATCCGCAGGATTTGGATATCCTCGAGGCCGATTATGCCATTTGCTCCACCGAGCGCGGAACCGAGATCGGCCTGGTCACGGCCGATCCCTTCGAGGTGCCGCAAGACGAGATCGGTCAGCCGCTCAAGCCCGTGCTGCGCGTGGCGAGCGACATCGACCTGCAGCTTGCCGACGACCTGGCCATCCAGGGCGACGAGGCCATGGTCGACTTCCGCCGCCTGGTCAAGGAGCTCGACCTCGAGATGAAGCCGGTCGGCGTCGAGTACCTGTTTGGCGGCGAGAAGGCCGTGTTCTACTTTGCGGCCGAGGAGCGCGTCGATTTTCGTCAGCTCGTCAAGGACCTGTCCTCGACGCTGCACATTCGCGTCGACATGCGCCAGATCGGCGTGCGCGACGAGACCCGCCTGGTGGGCGGCTACGCCCAATGCGGACAGGAGCTCTGCTGCACGCGCTTTGGCGGACAGTTTGAGCCCGTCTCGATCCGCATGGCAAAAGAGCAGGACCTGCCGCTCAACTCGTCCAAAATCAGCGGCGTGTGCGGCCGCCTGATGTGCTGCTTGCGCTATGAGTTCGAGGCGTACAAGGACTTTAAGAGCCGTGCGCCCAAAAAGAAGACGCTCATCGATACGCCGCTTGGCAAGGCGCGTATTCAGGAATATGACACGCCGCGTGAGCAGCTGGTGCTGCGCCTGGAGAACGGCAAAGTCTTTAAGGTCAACCTGGCCGATATGACGTGCTCGGAGGGCTGCAAAAAGAAGGCCGCCGAGCAGGGCTGCAACTGCCGCCCCGACTGCGTGACGCGCGACGTGCTCGAGCGCATCGAGTCGCCCGAGATGCGCCTGGCGCTCATGGAGCTCGATCGCGAGAACGGCGTCGACGTGGGCGATGGTCTGTCGAGCGCCGACCGTCTTGCCGGCACGTCGATGCCCAAGCGCCGTCGTCGCGATGCTGAATCCGATGCTCGCGCCGGTCAGGGCCAGGGCGAGGGCCGTGGCCGCGGAAAGGGCCGTGGTAAGGACGAGGCACCCGAGGCCGAGGAGGCCGCCGGTGGTCGTCGCCGCCGCAAGCGCGCGGCGTCCGTCGACAACGGCGAGACCACAGACAAGAACGCTTCCCGCGAGCGCGAGGCTCAGCAGCCCCAGCAACAAAACCGCGGCGGTGGCATGAACCCCACACGTCGCCGCCGCCGTCATCTGTCGAGCGAGGAGCGCGAGGACGCCTTCCGCGCCGCAGCTGCTCGCGAGGCCGGTGCCGCTTCCAAGGGTCCCTCGGCCTCCGATGCGTCTGCCGACAAGGGCGGCAAGTCACGTGGCGAGGAGGAGCGCGCGCCGCGTCCGCGCCGTCGCCATTCCTCGGGCGCGCAACAGAAGCCCTCAGTGCCCTCCGTGGCCGATCAGGTCTCGGATGGCGAGGTCAAGGTCACGCGCCGTCGTCCCGGAGATGGCGGGGGAGCGGCTGCCAAGGCTTCGCGTGGCGCGGCTCGCGACGAGCGCGAGCCGCGCGAGGATCGCGGTGGCGAGGGCTCGGCCGACCAGGGTCAAAAGCGCCGTCGCCGGCGCCGTTCCCGCAAGCCGCGCCAGGATGGTGGCGAGGGCTCGACCCCGTCTTCGTCCGCACCACAACCGCCCGCCGGCGAATAACGCCCGCGAGCGGATTTAGCCCGCCTTGCCCCGAGCGCATCGGGGTATCATAGCGCCGGATCAACAACCCTCCCTGCGACCGAATGTAGGGAGGGTTGTGTCTTGAAGAGCCATCTGAACATATTGAGCTGTCTGCAGGGTGCCGGTGCCCTACCGTTTGCGGACGAATTACTACCGTTTGCCGATCGGGTGGCACGCGAGGCGCTCGAGGCATTGTCGCCAACACGATGTGCCGGCTGCGAGCGCGCCGGTACGCTTATTTGCCAAGACTGCCTGGCTGCGCTCACGCTCATCGACCCACGTCATAGCTGCACCCGATGCGGCGCCCCGTTTGGGGATTTGCTGTGCACTGAGTGTTCGGTCGAGGGCACGTCCTCGGCAATGGCGGAGGCGCTCGACCGCTGCCTGGCGTGCGCCGTCTATGCGCATCCGCTGCCGCGCATCATTAAAGCGTACAAGGATGCGGGCGAGCGACGTCTGGCTCCGTATCTGGCGGAGCTGCTCTACGACACCGCCCTGCATGCCCAGGTCGTAGCGCCCGAACGCTTAGGAGGTGTGCTGTCCGGTGCGGATGCGGTGGTGTTTGTGCCTGCGACGGCGGCAGCGTTTCGGCGGCGTGGTTTTGATCATATGGAGGCTATTGCGCGCCCATTTTGCGAGCTGTCGGGTGTTCCCCTGCTCGATGCTCTCGTCAAGTACGGGCATGGCGACCAGCGCGAACTCGGTCGTGAGGAGCGCCGCGAGCGTGCCCAAGGCATGTACGAGACGGTTGAGGATGTGCGGGGCAAGTGCCTGCTGCTTATCGACGACGTTATCACCACGGGTGCGACGATGGCCGCGGCTTCGGCTGAACTCAAGCGCGCCGGCGCCGCAGCAGTCGATGGCCTCGCTATCGCACGCGTTTGGTAGGGGTGGTTTTGTGGCAGTAAAGATTGAGCGGTGCAACGAGCCGACAGGCGAACAGCTAGCGGCTTCCGTAATCCTAACAGGCGCCTCGGCGCTACGCATGATGCGCGCCGAGCGCCGACAAATGGGTTACATCAGCTGGAGGGACCTCGATCCCGATGAAGAGCGCCGTGTGCTGTGCACGTCGTCGCCCTCGACCGAGGACATCTATCTTCCCGACTTGGTGCGGATTGGGGCCGCAAGCGGCGAGGTGCAAGAAGATCTTTGCTTGCTGGTGGGATCTGCGGCGCAGCGCCGCCGCATGCCTGGCGTGGGCTGGTCCGTATGCTCTGGGTTGCCCGCCGGCTCGATTCTAGAGGTGGAACCGGGGGTGTACAGTCTATCTCCCGAGGCCCTTTGTGTTGCCGTCGCCCACGAGGTCGGTTGTATCCAGGCATTTGCCCTGGCCCAGGAGCTGTGCTCTAAGATTTCGCTGAGCGACCGCGGGAAGTATCTGCCTCCCTACACCTCGCCTGTTACGAATAAACTTGCAAAGGACAAGGACCAGCCAGCAGACGTGGGCTACTTTGAAGTCGAGCCGGCGCTGACGCCCGATCGCCTGGCAGATTACCTTGCGGCATGCAAGGGGAATGTGGCCAAACAGCTGCAGCGTCTGTGTCCCTATCTTTCGGAAAACCTGCTCTCGCCCATGGAGTGCATCATGCTCGCCCTGTTTTCGCTTCCGTTTTCCTATGGCGGGTTTGCCTGCGGACCTTTTAAGACCGACTACAAGGTCGAGTTCGATGACCGTGCGCAGGCAATCTCGGGGATGCCTCATGCAGTTTGCGATGCGTATCAAGAGGCAGCCCGGTTTGACCTGGAATACAACGGTGAGCTGGGCCATTCCTCTCGGAGGGGACGTATCCATGATGAAAAGCGCAACACGGGCTTGATTACTATGGGAATCGAGGTCGCGACGGTCAACAACGAAATGCTCTGTGACATGGAAGCGATGGAAGCGCTCGCATGGCGCATCCACCAGCGTATGCGAAAGCGGTACCGGAATCGTGTCGATGCCCGCAGGAAGAAGCAAGAGGCGTTGCTTAACACGCTGCGGGCGTGTTTTGGGCTTAAGCCGGTCTAATTCACGTCGAAAATAGGGGGTTAATCATATGCCCTGGCCAAAATATGGCAAATATGAGTACTGTCACTAAATCAGTAACAGCAAAATCAAGGAATTTAGGACTCGGAGGCGTCATAAAGTGGTAGCGCACAGAGATGTGGTGTAAGAGGCGGGGCATGCCCCGCCTCCGCCCTT
>CAJMMD010000036.1 GCA_905214465.1 uncultured bacterium | reverse complement strand
ACGCGCATAAAGAAAGCCTCCCATTTCTCATGTCCAAGAAATGGGAGGCAGTTCACATTGGAGGCCGGGGCCAGTAGATTTTTGGGACATGTCTAGAAATCTACCCATGCAGGAAGCGGCATGTGCCGAGCATGTCGCGTGCTAGGTTTTGAGGCATGCCACAAAACCTAGCACGGGGGAGTGGCTACTCGGCGTCGGCGAAGCCGTTGGGGTTATGGCTCTGCCAATTCCAGCTGTCGCGGCACATGTCCGCGATGTCGTACTGGGCCTTCCAGCCCATCATGCGTTCGGCCTTGGAGGCATCGCACCAGTTGGCGGCGATATCGCCGGCACGGCGCTCGCGAATCACGTAGGGCAGCTCCTTGCCGCAGGCCTTGGAGAAGGCGGCGACGACCTCGAGTACCGAGGTGCCGGTGCCGGTGCCCAGGTTAAAGATCTCGACGCCGGTCTTGCCGTTCATCCAGTTGAGGGCGGCAACGTGACCGGATGCCAGGTCGCACACGTGGATGTAGTCGCGCACGCCGGTGCCGTCGGGGGTGGGGTAGTCGTTGCCAAAGACCTGAACGGCCTCGAGCTTACCGACGGCGACCTGGGCGACGTAGGGCACCAGGTTGTTGGGGATGCCCTTGGGGTCCTCGCCGATCAGGCCCGACGGATGGGCACCGATGGGATTGAAATAACGGAGCAGCACGACGTCCCACTCGGGGTCGGCGGTGTGGACGTCCATGAGGATCTGCTCAATCATCCACTTGGTCCAACCATAGGGGTTGGTCGCGGGCTTCTTGGGGTCTTCCTCGGTGACGGGCGGATTGTCCGGATCGCCGTAGACGGTCGAAGAGCTCGAGAAGATGATGGACTTACAGCCGTGGTTGCGCATGACATCGATGAGCACCAGGGTGTTCTCGATATTGTTGTGGTAGTACTCGACGGGCTTGCTCACCGACTCGCCAACGGCCTTAAAGCCGGCGAAGTGGATGACGCGGTCGATCTGGTGGGTATCGAAGATCTTGTTCATCGCATCGCGGTCGAGCACGTTGGCCTCGTAGAAGGTGAGGTTCTTGGCGGCCTCGTCGCCCACGATGGTCTTGACGCGGTCGATGGCAACGGCGCTGGAGTTGGAGAGGTCATCGACGACGACAACCTGGTAGCCACCCTCGAGCAGCTGAACGACGGTGTGCGAGCCGATAAAGCCGGCGCCGCCGGTAACGAGGACGCAGGTGTCTTTGGGGTCGAGTGCTTTGGACATGTAGTCTCCTATCGAATCAGGAACACTTCTTGAGGGGAGTATAGCGCAGCTGGGGGCGCCCAAAACACGCGGGGCAGGAAAACCAGAGGATTGATGTTAACGTACTCATAGGGTGTTATTTGCATAATCCTTACCTTTGGTGTGGGACGTATTTGCGAGCCGCTGACCATGCTTTTCCAGCCGTTCGTGGAAATAGTTGGGACAAGCGCGATGTGCGTTAATATGTTTGAGTTGAGCGACATATAAATAAGCATGTAACGGAGTACATATGTCACCAAACAACGATTCCATCTTTACGCAGGAGCTTTCGCGCCGCACTGCCCTTAAGGCTCTTTTCGGCGCCGCTTCTGCGGCTGTTCTTTTTGGCCTGCCCGCCCGCGCCCATGCGGCTGAGGCCAGTCAAGAAACCACCGACAAACTGAATGCCGCCCAGGCCCAGCTCGACGAGGTCCAGGCTCAGCTCGACAGCATTGCCAATGAGTACGCGGCGCTCGCCAACAAGAATGCCCAGACCCTCAACGACATCGAGAATGTCCAGGGCAAGATTGACGACACGCAGGCCCAGATCGATGAAAAGAAGGCCGAGCTCAAGAAGAAGCGCAACGACCTTTCCGATCGCGTGGCCGCCAGCTACAAGTCCGGCGGTACGAACATCCTGTCGCTGCTGCTGGCCTCTGGCTCGTTTGAGGAACTCGTCGCCAACGCGCATTACGTTGAGAAGATCAACAAGAGCGACCGCGATGCCATCGAGGATATCCAGACGATTCAGGCTGAGCTCGACGCGCAGAAGACCGAGCTCGAAGCACAAAAGGCCAACCTGGAGAAACTCAAGGACCAGCAGACGGCTCAGATGCAGGATATGCAGGCCAAGCAGCAAGAAGTCCAGACCGTGCTGAACGGTCTTTCCGACGACGTCAAGGAGCTCATGGCTCAGCGCGATTCCGAGATTCTCGCTGCCGCCCAGGCCGAGGAGGCCGCTAGGAAGGCCGCCGCTGCCGCGGCCGCCGCGAACAAGAACAATTCCTACTCGGGTGGTTCGAGCTCGGGCGGTGGATCGTATGCGCCCGGAACTCCGCAGCAGAATGCCGGCTCGGGCAAGCAGCAGGCCGTCGTCAACGCGTGCTACTCCACGCCTTCGCCGGGTCAGAACTGGTGCGCGGCGTGGGTTACCAATGTCTTCCGCAATGCCGGCGTGGGCTATTTTGGCGGCAACGCGTGTGACATGTTCAACGCCTGGTGCTATAGCTCCGACCGCTCGGCGCTGCAGGTGGGCATGATCGTGGCCGATTCCTCGCACAGCGGCACGGGTGCTCCGGGCCTTATCTACGGTCATGTGGGTATCTACGTTGGCGGCGGCATCGTAATGAGCAACGAGGGCGCCATTACGTCTAAGTCGCTTGATGCGTTTATTCGGTTCTACGGTACTGGCTCTGGCGTGCGCTGGGGCTGGCTCGGCGGTATTGCGCTGTCGTAACGCAAGTTGGGCCGCGTGCCCGCCCGCAATATACTTGATTGCCTGCTCGGGCAGTCCTGCGCAAGACGAAGGCCACATTAAGTGGCCTTCTTTGCGTGCGGAACTCGCGATCAATCAAATATATTGCGGGCGGGCACGCGGCCCTCTCGGGTTCGGGGCGCTACGCACCGGATTGGTTGTCTGAATAAAAGAAAGTGAAGGCCCCTTTCGGGGCCTTCTTTTTTAGAGGAATTCGCCGACTCGGTGGACTTCGGGTTCGAGGTCTACGTCGAATTGGTCTTTGACGGTTGTTTGGATGTGGCGGATGAGTTCGTCGACATCGGCGGCGGTGGCGTGGTCGGCGTTGACGATGAAGCCGCAGTGCTTTTCGCTCACCTGCGCGCCGCCGATGGCGTGTCCTCGCAGGCCGGCGTCCATGATGAGCTTGCCGGCAAAGTAGCCCTCGGGGCGCTTGAAGGTGGAGCCGGCACTCGGCATGTCGAGCGGCTGCTTGTCCTCGCGGCGCTGGCGGTAGTCGTCCATGTCGGCCTTGATCATCGCGGCGTTGCCCGGGGCGAGATTGAAAGTGGCCGAAAGCACGACGAAACCGTCGTCGGCAATGCGGCTCTTGCGATAGCCCAGGTTGAGCTCATCGACATCGAACTCAATAATGCTGCCGCTACCGCGGGTGCCGTCGTCGAGCATGCGGGCGGGCTTGTAGACGCGCACGGACTCCAGCACATCGGCCATGCAAGCGCCGTATGCTCCGGCGTTCATGTAGCAGGCACCGCCGACCGATCCGGGAATGCCCGAGATGGGCTCCATGCCGGTAAGGCCGGCCTCGGCTGCCGCGGCTGCGACATCGGAAAGCAAGGCGCCGGCTGCCGCCGTGACGTGCGTGCCGTCGACCGTAATGTCGGAGAGGCCCTCGCCCAGCGCTACGACGACGCCGCGGATGCCCTTGTCGCCGACGAGCAAGTCGGAGCCGTTGCCCACGATGGTGAGTGGTAGATTGCAGCGATAGCAGGTATCGAGCGTGGCGACGAGGCCCTGCTCAGTATCGGGCGTGACAAAGACGTCGGCCGGACCGCCGATCTTAAACGTGGTGTGCTCGCGCATGGGCTCGCTCATCAGCACGTTGTCCTCGCCGGCAACGCCAGCGAGCGCGCACAGCAGGTCCTCGTTAAAAAAATCGTTCTCGTGCATACGAATATCCGCCTTTTGGTGGTCGTTGTCATCAATCGATTGCAATATACCCCACCCGGACGGATTTGGTGCGCTGGCGGCGATAAAACAGCCGTCCACCGGATTGGTAAAGTGTTTATCACCGAGGTAGAGGGGTAGTCGCTATACTTTCAAGAGATTGCGCGTAAACCCGGAAGGAGCGAGATGGCCAACAAAGTCACCCTCAAGCAGATCGCCCAGGAGGTGGGGCTTTCCCCCTCGTCGGTCTCGCTTGTTCTCAATAATCGGCCCTGTCGCATCTCGGAAGAAAACCGCAAGCTCATCAAAGAGGTCGCGGCGCGCAACCACTATGTTCCCAACCAGATTGCGCGCAGCCTGGTCATGCGCGAGTCGCGCACGCTGGGCCTTATCGTCCCTAACATCGAGAGCCGCTTTTTTGCCTCGCTCGCCGGTAGCCTGGAAAAGCGCTGCCGCGAGGACGGCTATGCGCTCTTCATTACCAGCTCGGGCGGAAGCGCCGATGACGATCTGGAGCTGCTGCGCCAGCTGGTGACGCGCGGCGTTGATGGCGTCTTCCTGGTGGTGGGTGACGAGTTCTCCGATGACCGCGCCCTGCGCGAAGAGGTCAGCCACCTGCCCATCCCGGCCGTAATGGTCGACCGTGCCATTGAGGGGCTCGAGTGCGACAAGGTGATGTTCGACCACGAGATGGGCGGCTATATGGCCACCCGCTATCTGATCGAGCAAGGCCACCGCCGTATTGCCTGCCTGGTTAATGCCCGCCGTTCCAATACGGGTCGCAAGCGACTTGCCGGCTATGAGCGCGCGCTGCGCGAGGTTGGCCTGCCGATCGACGCGCGTTTGGAGTTTGAGAGCGAGTACTACATTCCGAGCGCATACGAGGCCTCGGAGGCAGTGCTCGCAACTGACGCCACTGCCGTGTTCGCAAGCTCGGATAACATTGCCCTCGGTTTGCTCAAGCGCTTGCACGAGATGGGGAAGAGCATCCCGGGCGATATCTCGGTGGTGAGCTATGACAACTCGGCGGCCGACGTTCTCTTTGAGCCGGCACTGACCGCGATTGAGCAGGACCCTGGTGTCCTTGCGGAGCATGCTTTTGGCTGCATGTCCAAGCGTCTTGCCGGTAGGGGCGGCAGGCGTGCCGAAGAGGTCGTTCTGGAGCCGGAGCTTATCGTTAAGGACAGCGTGCTCGAGCTTACTAAACACAACTAAACACGTTTACCAATTTGCAGAGACCGAATGTGGAGCACCTGTGACAATCAACGCCGCAGGTGAATGTCGCGTTTTGCTAATCGATGGGATTGATAAGGGTGGTAAAACGTTTTTTCACCATGATAAAACGTTTTAGCAAATATACTGGTCCCAACGAAAGGTTGCCGTATTGGAGGGTGACCGCACAGCGAAGGGACATAAACAATGGCTAAAACACTGGGGACGCCGTGGCAAAAGCTGGGCCACGAGGTGCCGGCTTCCGAGCTCGAGGGCGTCGACCTGTATTGGCGCGCATCGAACTATCTGTCCGTCGGTCAGATCTACCTTCGCTCTAACCCGCTAATGCGCCCCGACTTTGTCGACGAGAAAACCGGTGAGGTGCGCGACTTCGGTCGTCCGGACGTTAAGCACCGCCTGGTTGGCCACTGGGGCACCACGCCCGGCATCAACTTCCTGCTCGGTCACGTCAATCGACTGATCGCCGACCACAACCAGAATGCTATCTTCTTGATGGGCCCTGGTCACGGTGGCCCCGCCGGTACTGCTCAGTCGCTGCTCGACGGCACCTACCGCGAGATTCGCCCCGACATCACCAATGACGAGGCAGGCCTGCAGAAGTTCTTCCGCCAGTTCTCCTATCCCGGCGGCATCCCGAGCCACTTTGCGCCCGAGACGCCCGGTTCCATCCACGAGGGCGGCGAGCTCGGCTACACGCTCAGCCACGCTTACGGTGCCGTCATGGACAACCCGAGCCTGTTGGCCGTGGCCGTGGTGGGCGACGGCGAGTCCGAGACCGGCCCGCTCGCGACCTCTTGGCAATCCAACAAGCTCGTGAACCCGGCAACCGACGGTATCGTTTTGCCGATCCTGCACCTCAACGGCTACAAGATCGCCAACCCCACCATCCTCGCCCGCGTGTCCGACGAAGAGCTCACCAAGTTCTTTGAGGGCATGGGCTATAAGCCGCACTTCTTTGTCGCCGGCTTTGACGACGAGAGCCACGCAAGCATTCATGCGCGTTTCGCTGCCCTGTTTGAGCAGGTCTTCGATGAGATCTGTGACATCAAGGCAACCGCGCAGGCCCAGGCCGCCGCAGGCGAGACCGTGGTCCGCCCGGCCTACCCCATGATTGTGTTCCGCACGCCCAAGGGCTGGACCTGCCCCAAGCAGATCGACGGCAAGAAGACCGAGGACTCCTGGCGCGCGCATCAGGTGCCGCTGGCGAGTGCCAAGGACACCCACGAGCACTTCCGCGTGCTGCGCGAGTGGCTGCGTTCCTACAAGCCCGAGGAGCTCTTTACGCCCGAGGGCCAGGTGCGCCCCGAGGTGACGGCCTTTATGCCGACCGGCGAGCTGCGCGTCGGCGCCAACCCCAACGCGAACGGCGGTAAGGTGCGTCGCGAGCTCGAGCTGCCCGATATTCATGCCCACGAGGTCCCCGTCGACACTAATGGTCATGGCTGGGGCTCCACCGAGGCCGCCCGCGTCTTTGGTGAGTACACTGCCGACGTTCTGGCCAAGAACATGGATGACTTCCGCATCTTCGGTCCCGACGAGACCGCGTCCAACCGCCTGCAGGCTGCCTACAAGGTGACCAAGAAGCAGTGGGACGCCGGCTTCTACGAGGACGAGGCCAACGACGAGCTGCTGGCAGGCTCCGGTAAGGTCGTCGAGCAGCTGTCCGAGCACCAGTGCGAGGGCTTCCTCGAGGCCTACGTGCTCACCGGCCGCTCCGGCGTGTGGAGCTCCTACGAGAGCTTTGTCCATGTGGTCGACTCCATGGTCAACCAGCACTGCAAGTGGCTCGAGGCTACCAAGCGCGAGATTCCGTGGCGTGCCCCCATCAGCGGCCTTAACATTTTGCTGTCGAGCCACGTCTGGCGTCAGGACCACAACGGCTTCTCGCACCAGGACCCCGGCTTTATCGACCTGCTGCTCAACAAGGCCAACGACACGCACATCGTGAATGCCTACTATCCGGCCGACGCCAACATGGCCCTTGCCGTTGCCGAGCGCGTCTACCAGTCCACCGACTGCGTCAACGCCATCTTCTGCGGCAAGCAGCCTGCTCCGACCTTCCAGACGGTCGACGAGGCCAAGGCGGAGCTCGCCGAGGGCGTTGCGACCTGGGAGTGGGCATCGACCGCCGATTCGCTCGCCGAGGCCGATGTCGTGGTCGCCACCTGCGGCGACGTGCCGACGCTCGAGGCTCTGGCTGCAACCGACATGCTGCGCGAGCTGGGCATCAAGGTATGGTTCGTCAACGTGGTCGATCTGCTCAAGATCCAGAACGTCTGCGAGAACGACCAGGCTCTCAGCGACGAGCGCTGGGCTGAGCTGTTCGGCTGCGGCGAGAAGCCCGTCCTCTTCGCGTTCCACGCCTATGCCGGCACGATTCGCCGCCTGATCTGGAACCGCCCCGGCCACGATGCCTTCCGCGTCCACGGCTACGAGGAGAAGGGCTCCACGACCACGCCGTTCGACATGCTGCGTCTGAACAACATGGATCGTTGGGCTTTGGCCGCCGACGTGCTGCGCATGGTCGACGCCGACAAGTTTGCAGAGCAGATTGACGAGTGGGAGGCATTCCGCACCGAGGCCTTTGAGTTCGCGTGCAACGAGGGCTTCGATCACCCGGCCTTCACTGACTGGGTCTGGCCCGACGCTGCGGCTGCAACTGCCGCCGACGGCACGCTCTCCGCAACCCAAATGACCGCAGGCGACAACGAGTAACTTAGTTACGCGGTTTTACCAAACCGCGTAATGGCTCGACGCTGCGCGGGTTCCAGGCACCCCATCTCGCCGTTCAAACCGTCGCTCGCGTACAAGAAGTACGCGTCGCTCCTCTTTCGCGGCGACCTGGGGCACCTGGAACTCGCTCGCTGACTTTTGCGCAACCAGCGGTGAGCGATTGCTCGGGGAGCGCATTGCTGGATGGTCTCGCGCTGGGGCCTGCTCCGGGCGGGTTGCCTTGCTCCGGGAAGTGGGCTTCGCGAACTTCCCGGAGCAAGGCCACCCCGCCGGGCAAGGCCCTCTCGACCGTTTCGATATGCGGGGGCTGATATTTTTTAATGTAATGGGGACTTGGCTGTTACTGCCTTGGAAACCGTGCATCTAACTATGGTCAGCCAAAATTACATTGCCGGGGCCGGGGCGGGGTGCTTGGTTTTGGAAGTTCGCGAAGCCCACTTCCAAAACCAAGCACCCCGCCCCGGCACTCGTGGGATAGATAAGAGGGGGAGTAGATGAGTTTTACGAGCGTGGCCTTACAGATGGTGACGGTTTCTTTGCCGATCCTGTTGGGGTGGTGTATCGCCAAGCTGGGGTTTATGAAAGCGGAGTTCGAGCGCGAGCTGTCGCATCTGCTGTTGCAGGTGGCGCTACCGTGCTTGGTGCTTTCGTCAGCGCTGGGCGATGATGTGAAGCTTCCGAGCATTGCCGATACGTTTTCGCTCATGGGACTGTCCTTTGTGATGTATGTGGTGGCGACCGTTATCGCGTTTGCTGTCACCGCTGCTCTTCGCGTTCCCAAAGGGACGGAATGCTCATATCGCTTCGCCGTGCTTTTCGGTAATGCCGGGTTTATCGGTTTTCCGGTTATTTCGGCGGTGTTGGGAAAACAAGCGCTGTTGTATGCATCGATTGCGCTTATCCCCCCAAACTTTCTTATGTTTACCGTCGGCGTTATGTTATTTAGCGGAATAGGTGGTGGCCTTAAAACGCAGATGCGCAATATTGCCGCCTGCTGCAAGAGTCCTGGTCTCATTGCAAGTACTGCTGTGCTTGGGATCGTGCTCACCGGATGGACCGATTGGGGCGTGCTGGGCGACTCGATTTCCATCGTTGGCACCATGACCACTCCTGCGGCATTGTTGCTCATGGGGTCGTCTATCGCCAAGTACCGTCCGCTCGAGATGCTCACCAACTGGCGTGCCTATGCTGCCGTGGCATTTCGCCTGGTTGTCGTGCCGGTGGCATGTCTTGCCGTCGCGCGCTTGTGGCCCGGCATGACGCCCATGTTTATCGCGACGCTTGTGCTCGATATGGCAATGCCGGTGGGCAGCAACGGTACGCTGTACTGCCTTCAATACGGTAAGGATGCACGCCCCATGATGCAGTGCACGTTTCTGTCGATCATTTGCTCCATTCTGACTATCCCGCTCGTAGCCACGCTGTGCGGGTAGGCATCCGGGACGGCCTCGCGCTGGGGCCTTGCCCGGCGGGGTGGCCTTGCTCCGGGAAGTGGGCTTCGCGAACTTCCCGGCCCTCGCCCGTATTACCCCGCTGGGCGAGCTATAGACGCCGCGCACCGATAGGGTAAGGCGGCGGCTTGAAATTGGTGCTATATTCAGCTTGAGTTGTTTAATGCTAGTACGGGAGGCTGATATGGGGCTGTTCAAGAAGAAAAACCCGCAGGATGCCTTTGATCCCGATGTGTTTACCATCACGGATACGATTTTGGACCCGCCGCGGTTTACGTTTTTGCCGGCTATCTACCAGGATGCCACGCATCGCAAGTGGGCCGTGCATCAGCGTGGTGCAGAGCCGAAGATTTTTGACTATGCGGACGTGTTGCAGTGCGAAGTGGCCGAGGCGGGCGATCCGGAGGCCGAAGAAGCGGTCTCTAAACAGGAATTTGCCCAGCGTATCCTGGCAAATCCTGCCAAGGCGGCGAAAATAAACGCTGCCAAGCGTAATATGTGTCTTGGTATGGGCGTTGTTGTGGCGGTTCAGACGGGAAAAGACGAGGTTTCCAAATTAGAGATTCCCGTTATGACCGACGAGGTCAAACGCGATTCAAGTCTATATAAGTCGTATCGGAATGTCGCCGAGAAGATCAAGGCCGAATTTGATGCCATGGGAGGGCTGGCCTAATTTTGTCGGCATACGTGTCTGAATGAGGAGTCTGTGCAATGGCAGGCGAATCTTATGCAATTCCCCCCAAAGATCGTGCTGTTGAGGGAATTCTTTGGTATATCCAGCACCATCAGCTTGCCGGCGGCGATCGCCTGCCGGCCGAGCGCGTGCTGTGCGAAGAGATTGGCGTTTCGCGTACGGCGTTGCGTGCCGGTATCACGCGGCTCATCTCGTGTGGAACGCTCGAGAGCCGTCGCGGATCGGGTACGTATGTGTGTCCTCCCAAGCCGTTGAACATCTTCCAGGAAACGTATAACTTTTCCGATGCTGTACGGACTGCCGGCCTGCACCCCTCTTCTCGTCTGGTTTCCACCGGGACCATCGAGGCGGATGAGGCGCTTGCCGACAAGCTTGGGGTGGCTGTAGACGCTCCCTTGCTCCGCATGCAGCGCGTTCGACTTATTGAGGGCGAGCCGGCGTCAATCGAGACCGCTCACGTTAACCTGTCCCTGTGCCCATCGCTTCCCGAACACGATTTTGAGTGTGAGAGCCTTTACGATGTCTTGCTCAAAGAAGGTGGCGTGCGTGTTGAGCATGGACGTGAGCATATCTCCATCTCGCGTTTGAACGCCGAAGAGGCCGAGCTGCTCCAGCAAGAAGAGGGAACGCCGGTGTTCTATGAGAGCTCGATCGAATTTGATAAGGACATGCGTTTTGTGGAGCATTGCAAATCGGTGATTTTGCCCACAAAGTTCCGCTTTGCCGATAACGGCGAAGAGAACGGCATGAGGAGCGTGGCAGGTGAACAATGGCTGAAACAGTAGATGCCACCCCGGTTTATATGCGCATTCGACGCCGCATCGAGGAACGTATCGAGCGCAGTATATATCCCACGGGTTCCATGATTCCGTCCGAAAAAGACCTTGCCGAGGAATTTGGTACGACACGCTTGACCATCCGAAGCGCTGTCGATGAGCTGGTTCGGCGCGGGCAGATTCGCCGTGTTCGGGGAAAAGGTGCCTTTGTGGCGCAGAAAGTACCTGCTTTTTTTGAACGCACGGTCGGTTTCCGTGAATCGGTCCGTGCTTCGGGCGGCGAGCCGTCCGTCCGTATTCTCGCGCGTTCCAAGCGTTATGCGGGGCCATATTACGCCGACCTGTTTGGCATCGCCGAGGACGACCTGCTCTATTCCGTTCGACGCCTGAACTGCATAAACGGTAGCCCCGTATCGATTGAGACGGCGCTGATTCCCTGCCTGCTGTTCCCAACCATCGAAGATATTGACGTGTCGGTCTTCAGTTTGTACGAGACCTATGAGATGCTGGGCCGAAAGCCAGTCATGGCACAGGAAAAGCTCGATATCGAAGCGCTGGGCGCACGAGATGCCGGCCTCCTTGGACTGGAACAGGGCGATCTTGTTTTGCTTTTGGAATGCGTGAGCTATGACGCGAGCGGTCAGGCTATCGAGTATGTAAAGTCCTTCAATCGTGGCGATACGGGCGGCTACACCTATACGTACTAGCTGGTATTTTGTGAATAACGGCTGGGAAACTAACCAGTTTTGATCGTTGGGTCAGCTGTATATACAACCTTACAGGGCTCAAAATCGACCGTTCGCCGATGGGGATAAATTAATCGACAAAGAGGTATCAAAAAGCCGTAACCTGTAACTGTGATTGATATCAAATACTAATGATTTGTTACGAGGTGAGACGATGAAGATGCTCGATTACGTTCAGCTTGCCCATGTGCGTATGGGGGAGAACCTCGAGCGTTCGTCTGAGCTGGTAGCGCAGCTCGTTGATATTTTCCAGTCCGGTTCTTTTGACGCGCTGCGCATCGTTGCTTCGGGTTCGTCGCGCCATGCCGCCGATTGCGCCCGCGATTACCTGCAAGATGCCCTGCAAATGCAGGTGTCCGTTGTGACGCCCGAGGCCTTCGTCGATTTTGAACACACCTATCCGCAGCATGCGCTCAACATTGCCGTTTCGCAGAGTGGCTATTCGACCAATACGATTGCGGCGCTCGATTACATGCGCGCACACGATATGGCTGCAGTTGCGCTCACGGCAAACGTCGAGGCACCCATCAAGGAACACGCTGACATCGTTCTTGACTACGGTGTGGGCGTCGAGTCGGTGGACTTTGTGACTCTGGGCGTCGAGGTGCTCGTTGAGTACCTGGTGCTCTTTGGTATTTACGGCGGTCAGGCGCGCGGAACGATTGACGCCAAGGGCGTTGCCCAGCGTCTTGACGACCTGCGCGAGGCCATCCAGGCCAATGCCGTGATGTGCAAGACCGCCGAGGCATATGTCCAAGACCACATGCTCGAGCTTTCTGAGCACACGCCCGCCATGGTCGTCGGCAACGGCCCCAACTATGGCGTTGCCGAAGAGGCGGCCCTCAAGCTGAGCGAGACCATCAAGATTCCTGCCATGCATCACGAAGGCGAGGAGTTCGTCCACGGTCCCGAGATGCAGATCGTTCCGGGCTATCTGGTGTTTATCGTCGACGATCCGCAGGGGTCGGAGCGTCTTGCGAATATCGCTGATGCGCTATCGAACGTTACGACAAAAACGGTGCTGCTCACGGCCCATCCCAAGGGTAGGGCTCACGAGGTTGCGGTGCCTCAGGTGGCTCCGCTGCTCAGCGCAATTCCCAATCTTGTGTTCTTCCAGACGATTGCGGCCATGATAGCCGAGCGTCTGAAGTCATGGGACGTGCACCCGTATCTTGATGCCGTCTCCAAGCAAATGGAGGTCAAGGCAGAGGGCTACGAAGAGTCAGTCAATGCGCTTAAGGCCAAAGCGGCCGAGTGTTACGGAATGTAAGCGGGTTTTGATGCCCGTTGGCATGGGGGATGTGGAAACAACCCCAGAAAGGAGAGACAAATGAAGGAAACCGAGAAGATCGAGATCATGCATTTCGACCAGGAGGGCTATCTCGAGGACGGCAAGGCGCTCTACGAGACCGGCAAGAAGATGACCGCGCTCGCCGACAAGGTCGCCGACGAGGGCTACGACGCCGTGTTCCTGATGGGCGTCGGCGGCACCTGGGACGAGCTCATGCAGCTCGAGTACCTCATGAACAAGTTCGGCGACCGCGACCTCGAGGTCTACCTGATCCACGCCGCCGAGTGGAACGCCATGGGCCACAAGCGCATGACCGAGAAGTCCGTCGTGCTCACCGCCTCCGAGTCCGGCACCACCCCCGAGGTCCTCGAGGCCGTCAAGAAGATGAAGGGCATGGGCGTGCGCGTCTACGCCATGACCAAGCCCGAGGGCCTCATCGGCCAGGCTGTCGGCGCCGAGAATTGCGTCAAGATGGCTTCCGATCATGGTAACGGTGGCTGCGAGATGGGCTACTACCTCGCCGACTGCTTCGGCCTGCGCCTGCTCAACCGCCGCGGCTGCTTCCCCAAGTTCGATCTGTTTATCGAGCAGACCAAGGACATCTGGAAGGACATGCTCGATATCCGCAAGCGCTTCGAGCCGCGCGCCGAGGAGCTCGCCAAGAAGTACGCCCTGGCCCCCTACACCATGTTCATCGGCTCCGGCGCCCTGTGGGGCGAGACGATCCTGTTCTCGATGTGCATCCTGGAGGAGATGCAGTGGAAGCGCACCCGCTACATCACCTCGGCCGACTTCTTCCACGGCACCCTCGAGCTCGTGGAGCCCGGCGTCCCCGTGTTCCTGTTCATGGGCGAGGACGAGAACCGCAAGCTCGACGAGCGCGTCCGCGCGTTCCTGACCCGCGGCGTGACCGGCGACACCGACGTCAACGTCATCGACACCGCCGAGTTCGCGATCCCCGGCCTTGACGACGAGTTCCGCGTCATCGTCTCCCCGTGGATTCTGACGGTGCTCGTGACCGACCGCCTGGCTCGCTACTACGAGACGGTCACCAAGCACAACCTCAAGTATCGTCGCTACTATCACCAGTTCGACTACTAAAGAAAACGGGTGCGGGAACGTGCCGGGCTATTGAGAGGAACACAGAATGAGACAGTACATCATCGCCAGCCATGCGCACTTCGCTACCGGCATCAAGGAGAGCGTCGAGCTGCTCTCGGGCGCTCGCGACAACGTCCACGATCTTTCGATGTTCGTCGATGGCCGCATGGACGTGGCCGAGGAGGCCCAAAAACTGCTGGCAGGCATGTCTGCCGACGATGATGTCGTTGTCTGCACCGACCTCTTTGGCGGCAGCGTCAACAACGAGTTCACCAAGATCGTCCAGACGCGTCCCCGCACGTACCTCGTTACCAACATGAACCTTCCTCTCCTCATCCAGTTGCTGTTCTCTGACGAGTCGGCGCCGGTTGAGGAGACGATTCGCGCCATCGTCGCTGCGGACGATACGCGCGTGAAGTTTGTCAACGATCTTTTGGTCGATGACGACGAGGAAGAAGAGTTCTAATCCGCAGCACCTACTGACACGCCGTAAGACGGTACAAGACCTTTGGGGGGTCACATTATGATTCAGCTACTTCGCGTTGACCATCGCCTGCTTCATGGCCAGGTCGCAGTTTCCTGGGTTCAGGGCCTTGGCTCCAACTGCATCTTCTGCGTGGGCGATAAGGTCGCTAACGACCCGGTGTGGAAGACGACGCTCAAGATGGGCAAGCCTGCCGGCTGCAAGCTCGTCATCAAAGATATGGAGCATGCAATCGAAGCTATCAACTCGGGCGTGACCGACAAGTACAAGATGATCATCTGTGTCGCCACTATTGCTGAGGCAAAGCAGCTTGTTGAGGGCTGCCCGCAGATCAAGTCGGTCAACCTGGGCAACACCAAGCCCAAGGACGAGAAGCGTCCCGATGCGCGTCAGGTCTCTCGTCAGATCTTCCTGACCGCGGCCGAGGAAGCCGATGTGCGCGAGATGCTGGATCGTGGCGTTGAGGTCGAGATTCGACCCCTGGCCGATGACCCCAAGGTTGACTGCGCCAGCGTGCTCTAGGCGTTCAATTTCGAAGAGTCTGAGCTCTTCGTAGTTTCCTATTAGGAAAGGGGGATATATGCTTACCCAAGCAATCCTCATCGGACTTATCGCCGCATTTGGTAAGTTCGACTTCCAGCTCGGTACGCTCTATGCGTTCCGCCCCATCGTCCTGTGCCCGCTCGTGGGCCTGGTGCTGGGGGACCTGCAGACTGGCCTTGCCGTTGGCGCCAGCCTGGAGTTGCTATTCATGGGCTCGATCTCCATCGGCGCCTACGTACCGCCTAACGAAACCGTCGGCGGCGTGCTCGCCTGCGCGTTTGCCATTCAGCTCGGTCAGGGTACCGAGACGGCCATCGCGCTCGCCATGCCCATCGCCGTCCTTTCGCTGACGATCGGCAACATTACCAACGCCCTGTTCGCCGTGTTTGTCGACATGGCAGACAAGTTCGCCCTCAAGGGAAACCTTAAAGGCATCTACGCCGTTCATTGGGGAATGGGACTTTGGGGCTGCCTCGAGTACTTCCTGCTGTGTGGCGGCGCCTTCTATCTGGGTTCCGGTGCCATCCAGGGCCTACTCGACTTTATCCCGTCTTTTGTGATCGATGGTTGCGGCGTGGCCGCCAACATCCTGCCGGCCATGGGCTTCGCCATGCTCGGCCGCCTGGTGCTCACCAAGCAGCTCGTGCCCTTCTACTTCCTGGGCTTCCTGCTGTGCTCCTACGCCAACGTGCCCGTCCTGGGCGTCGCCCTGATCGCCATCATCATCGGCATCGACAAGTTCGACCTGCTCGGCCTGGGCGGAGCCCAGCCCCAGCTCTCCGCGGAAGGGGATGAGGACGATGACTTCTAGTCCCGAGAACAAGATCACGCGCTCCGACCTCGTCAAGAGCGCCGTCAACGTCGGCGCCCTGGGCATGGAGTTCTCCTGGACCTACTACAAGCAGATGAACATCGCCTTCTGCCTGATGGTCGCCAACATGCTCAAGAAGATCTACGCCGGCCGCCCCGACGACTACGCCGAGGCCCTGCACCGCCACTGCGCGTTCTTCAACATCACCGTCCAGTTCGCCCCGTTCGTCGGCGGCATCGCGATGGCCATGGAGGAGAAGGTCGCCCGCGGCGAGATCGAGCCCGAGAGCGTCAACGACGTCAAGGCCGCCCTCATGGGCCCGCTGTCCGGCATCGGCGACTCCATCTTCCTGTCGACGCTGCGCGTGGTCGCCGCCGCGGTGGGCATCAGCCTGTGCCAGGCCGGCAACCCCTTCGGCCCCATCGCCTTCCTGCTCATCTACAACGTCCCCGGCTTCGCGCTGCGCGTCTGGGGCGCCGTCAAGGGCTACGAGCTGGGCGTGGGCTTCCTGGACGAGGCCCAGAGGACCGGCCTCATGCAGAAGATCATGACCTGCGTGGGAATCGTGGGCGTCATGGTCGTGGGCGCCATGTGCAAGGACATGTTCTGGGCCAGCATCCCGGTGGCCATCGGCTCGGGCGAGGACGCCCAGACCCTCCAGGACATCCTGGACGGCATCATGCCCGGCATGCTCGGCATGATCGCCTTCTGGCTGTACTACTGGCTGCTGTCCAAGAAGATCAACCCCATGGTGCTGATCGTGGCCACCATGGCCGTGGGCATCGTCGGCGCGTTCTTCGGCGTGCTGGCGTAAGGGCCCGACCTATTATCTGCCCCCAAGGGAAACGGCGACCCGTTGTGGTCGCCGTTTTTTATTACCGAAAGCTAGTTGGAGGTGCTTCGTGATTCGATCTGACAATCCACCCGATAATGGCGTGAGCGGGGCGATGTATCTATTTGGCACGGCGCTCTTGTGGAGTTTTATCGGCATCCTCGTTCGCGCCAATTCGCAGTCAGCTCTTTTGATCGGTGCCGTTACGGCAATATTTATGGCGCTCTTTATCCTGCTCGTTGGCAGGCCCATCCTCCGCGTCAGCCGTCTTATTGTCCTTGTGGCCGTCTGCAACTTCGTGACGGGCACCACGTTTAACTTTGCCAACCAGCTTACGACGGTCGGCAACGCGATCGTCCTGCAGTACACCTCGATGATTTTCGTTATCGTGTATCAATCGCTCGCAACTCGCACGTTGCCCTCGCCTGCGAAGATTGCCTCCGTGGTGGTTGCTTTTACGGGTATGGGACTTTTCTTTTTAGGCGATTTGAGTGCCGAGGGCATGCTCGGCAACCTGCTTGCCGTCATTTCGGGCGCCACCTTTGGGCTGTGTTTCTTTTTGAACTCTCGCCCCGATGCGTCGCCCATGGTGTCCTCGCTCATCTCCTGCGGTATCTCGATGTTGCCGATCGTCTATTTTGCCGGTGCCCTAGACTCCGTGAGACCGTTTGAGTGGGGGCTTATGCTGGTGCACGGCCTTTTTTGCAGTGGCCTTGCGAGCGTGCTGTATGCCAAGGGGATTGCGCGCACTAACGCGTTTGCGGCCAACTTGGTCTGCATGAGCGAGGTCGTGCTCGCTCCCTGCTGGTCGGCGCTCCTCTTTGGCGAGGTCTTTCGCTGGAACGAGTTTTTGGGCGCGGCGATAATCGTTTTGGTGATTGTAGGCAACTTGGCATACGATGCCTTTGGCGATGGCTTTCTGGTGGCGCTTGTCCGCCATCGAAACAAAGGGCGCGCCTGATGGGATACGTCTGCCGTTTACGGTAAAAAACACCCCGCTGAGCGAGTGGTATTAAATAGTAAGAACCTGCATATCTATAATTGGTATCAAATCATTTGTACCTGGCATGGGTGTTCGCAGCACACCAGGTACGCTTCGAGCCGTGTGATCGAACTCCCGGAATTGATATCAACAACGCGCGCGACGGGTGTGACGACGGTTCGATATTCCTTATTGGGAGGAATTATGCTTGTCCAAGCAATCCTCGTCGGCTTAGTCGGAGCGTTTGGATGCCTCGACTACCAGCTCGGCACCCTCTACGCGTTCCGCCCCATCGTCCTGTGCCCGCTCGTGGGCCTGGTGCTGGGGGACCTGCAGACTGGCCTTGCCGTTGGCGCCAGCCTGGAGTTGCTATTCATGGGCTCGATCTCCATCGGCGCCTACGTACCGCCTAACGAAACCGTCGGCGGCGTGCTCGCCTGCGCGTTTGCCATTCAGCTCGGTCAGGGTACCGAGACGGCCATCGCGCTCGCCATGCCCATCGCCGTCCTTTCGCTGACGATCGGCAACATTACCAACGCCCTGTTCGCCGTGTTTGTCGACATGGCAGACAAGTTCGCCCTCAAGGGAAACCTTAAAGGCATCTACGCCGTTCATTGGGGAATGGGACTTTGGGGCTGCCTCGAGTACTTCCTGCTGTGTGGCGGCGCCTTCTATCTGGGTTCCGGTGCCATCCAGGGCCTACTCGACTTTATCCCGTCTTTTGTGATCGATGGTTGCGGCGTGGCCGCCAACATCCTGCCGGCCATGGGCTTCGCCATGCTCGGCCGCCTGGTGCTCACCAAGCAGCTCGTGCCCTTCTACTTCCTGGGCTTCCTGCTGTGCTCCTACGCCAACGTGCCCGTCCTGGGCGTCGCCCTGATCGCCATCATCATCGGCATCGACAAGTTCGACCTGCTCGGCCTGGGCGGAGCCCAGCCCCAGCTCTCCGCGGAAGGGGATGAGGACGATGACTTCTAGTCCCGAGAACAAGATCACGCGCTCCGACCTCGTCAAGAGCGCCGTCAACGTCGGCGCCCTGGGCATGGAGTTCTCCTGGACCTACTACAAGCAGATGAACATCGCCTTCTGCCTGATGGTCGCCAACATGCTCAAGAAGATCTACGCCGGCCGCCCCGACGACTACGCCGAGGCCCTGCACCGCCACTGCGCGTTCTTCAACATCACCGTCCAGTTCGCCCCGTTCGTCGGCGGCATCGCGATGGCCATGGAGGAGAAGGTCGCCCGCGGCGAGATCGAGCCCGAGAGCGTCAACGACGTCAAGGCCGCCCTCATGGGCCCGCTGTCCGGCATCGGCGACTCCATCTTCCTGTCGACGCTGCGCGTGGTCGCCGCCGCGGTGGGCATCAGCCTGTGCCAGGCCGGCAACCCCTTCGGCCCCATCGCCTTCCTGCTCATCTACAACGTCCCCGGCTTCGCGCTGCGCGTCTGGGGCGCCGTCAAGGGCTACGAGCTGGGCGTGGGCTTCCTGGACGAGGCCCAGAGGACCGGCCTCATGCAGAAGATCATGACCTGCGTGGGAATCGTGGGCGTCATGGTCGTGGGCGCCATGTGCAAGGACATGTTCTGGGCCAGCATCCCGGTGGCCATCGGCTCGGGCGAGGACGCCCAGACCCTCCAGGACATCCTGGACGGCATCATGCCCGGCATGCTCGGCATGATCGCCTTCTGGCTGTACTACTGGCTGCTGTCCAAGAAGATCAACCCCATGGTGCTGATCGTGGCCACCATGGTCGTGGGCATCGTCGGCGCGTTCTTCGGCGTGCTGGCGTAAGGGCCCGGCTGCATAGATTTTCGTTGCAACCTGGAAAGGGGATGGAGCAGGCCTATGCCCTCCATCCCCTATTTGTATAGAAGGAGTTCGTATGTTCGCGAAGGATCGCGAAGCAATGCGCCTGACGCCGGCGGAGGTCAGGCTGATTCTTATTGAGTCCCTGCAGTGGTGCGCCAACAACGCGGTCTACTTTTTGGGGCTTATCGGTGCGGCCACGTATGATCTGGCCGGCACGGCCTTTTTGGTTGCCGCCATTACGCTCGTGCGCAATCTTATGACGTCGGCGGGCAATATGGTGTCGGGTTCGGTCATCGATCGCTTTGGACCGCGCCGGACGTCATTTGTGACGTGCGTGATTACGGCTGTGCTATCGCTTGGCGTGGGGTTGGCGCCGCTGTCTGTCCCCGGGCTTGTGTTTGCCGCGTGCGTCTTGGGGCTTGCGGGCGGCTTTATCAACACCTGCACGCATGCGTTTCCGGGATACCTGGAGTCGACCACCGAGGGCCGTACCCGCGTGAACGGTCTCATGGTGTTCTACAGCAATATCGCCTATACCGCTGGCCCGCTGCTCGGCGGTGCCATCGTGAGCTGTTTTGCCACGCAATCGGTCTATCTGCTCATGGCGGGCATGATGGGCGTGGCGGCCGTGCTCTCCTTGGGCTGTCACGAGTGCGTTGTTCCCGCAAAAGGGGAAAAGCCGAAGGGCGGTATTCTGGGCGGCATGGCCGAGGGTGCGCGACTTACGTTTCGCGACCACGACCTGCGCCTCATCTTTATCTCGGGCTTTTTGGGATTCTTTGCGTTTGGCGCGTTTGATTCGCTTGAGTCGTTGTTCTACCGTGATGTGCTCAACGTGGATATCGTCTGGCTGGGCTGGCTGTCCTCGGTCGTGGGCCTCACTTCCTCGGTGGGCGCGTTCATCCTGACCAAGCTTTCTGCTCGCCATGTCAACCTACGATTGCTGCTCGGCGCGCTCATGGCCGTGGGCATTGGGTCCATGGTGTACGTGGGCACCGATATGCTGGGGGTCGCGATTGTCGGTCAGGCGATTAACGGTCTGGCCTGGGGGTTCCTGGAGCCGCTGCAGATGATCTTGATTCAGGAGCGCGCCGACATCAAATACCTGGGTCGCATTACCGGCTTTGTGCGCTTTGGCCTGATGAGCGCCGGCGTGGTGCCGCTGCTGGCGGCTCCGTTTTTGGCGGAGGCTTTGGGCGTCCAGACGGTACTGTTTGGAGCATCGACCATTATTGCGCTGGTAGGAACGCTGTTCTTTGTCACACAAGGGAGACGCCGGGGGCGTTAGCTATACATCAAAGTCTAATTTAATACCACTCACCAGAGAATTTCGACCGTTCACCGAGGATTGGAACAGATTGAAAAGTGGTATTAAAAACACGTTGGGTGTATGTCTATAATTGGTATCGAAAAGAAACGCGATATATAGATTCGCGTGCAGGACAGAAAGGAAAAGCCATGAAGGAAACCGAGAAGATCGAGATCATGCACTTTAGCCAGGAGGGCTATCTCGAGGACGGCAAGGCGCTCTACGAGACCGGCAAGAAGATG
>CAJMMD010000035.1 GCA_905214465.1 uncultured bacterium | reverse complement strand
ACTGCGGGAATGGCCTATTTGCTCAATGTGTTCGGCTGAGATCGGAAATCAACCTCTCACCGGCCGGGCGCAGGGTTACCTCCCAAATCGTCCTCGCGCATGGCCGGCATTTGTCCTGCTCCTGCGGAGCTGCGGACAAACGCCGGCCTGCGCTGCGGAAAGATTTGGGAGGTAACCCTGCGCCCGGCCTGCGGCTACTATGGGGCCGACGCACCAACTTGAGATGCTGCGCATACAAAGTTGGAAGGGTCTGAATTGCACTTTGTTGGGATGGGCCCGTTTCCCCATGGGAACTTTGCTTGGCAGGACTCTAATTTAAATTCAGCATAAACAGGGGCGCCCTCTTTGAGGACGCCCCTGTTCTGGCTTGTTTGCGGTTGTCGAAGCGATGCTTTGCCTCGCCTTGCCTTATGCCAAGAACTCCTTGGTGGTCGCCACGATGTTGGCGGCGTCCAGGCCGTACTTGTGCAGGAGCTCGGCACCCGGGCCAGACTCACCGAAGGTGTCGTTGACGCCGATCTTCTTGAGCGGCGTCGGACACTGCTCGCACAGGACGTCGGCAACGGCGCTGCCCAGGCCACCGATCACAGAGTGCTCCTCGACGGTCACGACGTGGCCGGTCTTGGTGGCGCTCTTGACGATCAGGTCGGCATCGATGGGCTTGATGGTGTGCATGTTGATGACCTCGGCGTCGATGCCCTCGGCAGCGAGCTGCTCGGCGGCCTCGAGAGCCTCGCCGACCATCAGGCCGCAGGCGATGATGGTCACATCGGCGCCCTCGCGCATGACAATGCCTTTACCCAACTCGAACTTGTAGGTCTCGGGGTCGTTGATAACCGGCGAGGCCAAACGGGCGAAGCGCATGTACACCGGACCGTCGCACTCGTAGGCGGCGCGCGTCACGGCGCGGGCCTCCACGTCGTCGGCGGGAACAATTACGGTCATGCCGGGGATGACGCGCATGAGGGCGATATCCTCGCAGCACTGGTGCGTGGCGCCGTCCTCGCCCACCGAGATGCCGGCGTGCGTGGCACCGATCTTAACGTTGAGGTGCGGGTAGCCGATGGAGTTGCGGACCTGCTCAAAGGCGCGACCGGCAGCGAACATGGCAAAGGTACTCGCGAAGGCAACACGACCAGTGGTCGCGATACCGGCGGCGACGCCCATAAGGTTGCTCTCGGCAATGCCCACATCGAAGAAGCGGTCGGGGCAAGCGGCCTTAAACTTACCGGTCTGCGTGGCGGCGGCCAGGTCGGCGTCGAGGACCACAAAGTCATCGTGCTCGTTGGCGAGCTCGACGAGGGCCTCGCCGTAGCTTACACGCGTGGCGATTTTCTTGACGTCTGCCATCCTAGAGCTCCTCTCCGGCGGCCGTGAGCTCTGCCATGGCCTGCTCAAACTGTTCATCGTTGGGGGCCTTGCCGTGCCAGCCAACCTGGTTCTCCATAAAGGACACGCCCTTGCCCTTTGTGGTCTCGGCGATAATGGCGGTCGGCTGCCCCTTGGTGGCGCGAGCCTCGGCAAAGGCGGCGCGGATCTGGTCGAAGTCGTTGCCGTCGGCGAGCTCAACCACGTGGAACTTGAACGCGCGGAACTTGTCGGCGAGCGGCATGGGGTCGTTGACCTCCTCGACGGGACCGTCAATCTGAAGGCCGTTGTGGTCGACGATCACGCAGAGGTTATCGAGCTGCTGGTTGCCGGCAAACATGGCGGCCTCCCAGACCTGGCCCTCCTCGCTCTCGCCATCACCCAGCAGGGCGTACGTGCGATAAGTATCGCCCCAGTGCTTGGCGGCAACGGCCATGCCCACGGCGGCGGAAATGCCCTGGCCGAGCGAGCCGGTGGACATGTCGACGCCCGGGGTGTCGTTCATGTTGGGGTGACCCTGCAGGTGGCTGCCGATGTGGCGCAGCGTCTCAAGATCCTCCTTGGGGAAGAACCCGCGCTCGGCGAGCACGGCGTACAAGCCCGGAGCGCAATGGCCCTTGGAGAGCACAAAACGGTCGCGATCGGCCTTGCGGGGATCGGACGGGTCGACGTTCATTTCCTCAAAGTACAGATAGGTCATGATGTCGGCAGCGCCGAGCGAACCGCCCGGATGGCCGGACTTGGCAGCGTGCACGCCGGTGACGATGCCCTTCCTTACCTCGTTGGCAACCTTTTTGAGCTCTTCGTCGCTCATTGTGCCTTCCTTTCATCCTCTTTAGACAAGATGCGCACGGCACCGAAGGTAATCCCAACACAGCCGCAATGCACGTACGTCATTCATTATGCTGGAAACTGATGGCTTTACCAGAGTTTTTATCATTATTTGAACAATTTAGCAGGCAGAACCGCTGATGAAACGGTTTATCAATGTGAACGTCTTTTGGATGGAACGCGGTCGCCCCTACGCGCTAATGTCCTTGAATCCCTCGCCGAAGGCTTCCGTAACGTCAGCGACCGTCACAATGGCGTGAGGATCGCGCTCGCGCACGATCGTCTTAAGGGTATTGAGCTCTCGACGGCTCACGATGACCATGATCACCGGCTTCTCGGCACCCGAATACATGCCAGTCGCCTTAAACTTGGTACAACCACGACCCAGGCCATACATAATATCGGCAGCGATATCAGGGAACTTGTCCGAGATGATGAGTACCATACGACGCTTGTTGCCACCATCGACCACGGCATCGATCACGTAGCCGCTAATGACCATCGAAAGGCCTGCATATAGTGCATTTTCGATTGAAAAGACCGGAGCCGACAGCGCACATACGGCAACATCGATCGCCATGACGGTCGAGCCCACGGGCAGCGAGGTATTACGCGAGATGATTTGGCCAATCGTGTCCGAGCCGCCGGTGTTGGCGCCGGCGCGCAGCACCATGCCATAACCGATGCCCGTGATGATGCCGCCCCACATAGCGGGCAGCATCAGATCGGCATGTGCCAGCGGCGCCACAAACGGAGCGAACAGGTCGGTGAAAAAGCCCAGCAGCACAAAGCCTGTCGCCGTCTGCACCACGTAGAACATGCCGCCCTCGCGCATAACGACCAGCAGCAGCAAGGCGTTCATCACGATCGTCTGAATACCAACGGGAAGCGATAGACCGCGCGATGCGCCGACCGCCTGGATAATGGTGGCAAGGCCCGTAACGCCACCGGCAGCAAGGCCGTTAGGAATCAAAAACAGGTCGGTCGCAATAGCGGCCAGAGCGCACCCCGACATAATCTGGGGCAGGTCGTGAAAGAAGTTCATCGAAAGAATGCGCTTAATGTCCAGACGATATGCCATGCTGCCTCCCTCAAAAAAGCGCACCCCATCGGATGCGCTTTGAACTTCTTCTTGTATTCGATTCTACCGATTCGCCGGACAAAAACCACCCCTGCGCAGGGTTTATTCCGAATACAAACCCGTCCAACCGTTGGGCTTAGCATCGGCTTGAAGCCGCCCGATGTTTTAGATCTCCGAGCCTTCTACATCGGCGTTGCCGGTAGCCCAACGGTGATAGCCAATCACAAACGGATCCAAATCGCCATCGTCAAGAACGGCCTCGACGTTGCTGGTCTCCACGCCCGTACGCAGGTCCTTAACCATCTGGTACGGGTAGAGCACGTAGCTGCGGATCTGGTTGCCAAAACCAATCGTGGTCTTGGGTCCGCGAATCTCGTCCAGGGCCTCGGCACGCTTCTCGAGCTCAATCTCGTACAGGCGAGCCTTGAGGATCTGCATGCACGCGGCCTTGTTCTGGATCTGGCTGCGCTCGTTTTGGCAGGTAACCACAATGCCGCTGGGGAAATGCGTCACGCGCACGGCGGAGTCGGTGGTGTTTACGCCCTGGCCACCCGGGCCACTTGCGTGGTACACGTCGACGCGGATGTCGTCGGGGTTGATCTCGATATCGATATCGTCGGGCAGCACCGGAATGACCTCGACGCCGGCAAACGTGGTCTGGCGGCGCTTCTTGTCGTCGGTGGGGCTAATGCGCACCAGGCGGTGGACACCGGCCTCGGCGCGAAGCATGCCAAAAGCATCCTTGCCTTCGACGGTAAAGGTCGCGCGATCAATGCCAATGACCTCGGCCGCGGGGCAATCGTTGATGGTGACCTTCCAACCGCGGCGCTGGCAGTACTTCATGTACATCTTAAAGAGCATGAAGGTCCAATCCTGGGCCTCCAAACCACCCTGCCCGGGCTTGATGGTCACAATCGCGTCGCCATGGTCGAACTCCCCGGTAAACCAGCTCGCAAGCTCAAGCTCGTCGATGGCGCGGGCCAGGCGTTCTGCCGTAGCGGCAGCCTCCTCGCGCAATGCGACGACGTCGGGGTCATCCCCCATCTCCTCGGCAAGCTCCAGCGCAGCGCGGGCATCGGAAAGCTCGCCGCGCGCGGTGTCCACGGCAGCGATGTCTTCCTTGGTGCGCGCGATCTCCTCCATCGTGGCGCGAGCGGCATCGGCGTCGTCCCAAAAGCCCGGGGCGACGCTTTTGGCCTCGAGCTCCGTTACGCGGGTGCGCTTCTCGTCCAAATGGAGGTACGACTCAACCTCACCGAGCCGGTCCGCAAACGCGTCCAGCTCGGCGGGCGTTACCTCTAAAGCCTCAGCCATTAACGATTCCTGCCGTGGCAGTACTTGAACTTCTTACCGCTACCGCAAGGGCACGGGTCGTTGCGGCCCACGTTGACGTACGGATCGTCGCTCTCGGACTTGCGGTAGGTCGTCACCTTGCCACCGTTGTTGACGGCAGCCGGACCACCCTGGACAGCCGTGCGGGCCTGCACCTGCGCCTGCTTGCGCAGCACCGAGTCGCCGTTGTCACCATCGACCTCGGCAGGACCGGAGAAGTGCGCACCCTCGAGCGCGGGCTCCTCCTTGTGCTCCACGACACGCGGGGCAGCCTTGATCTCGATGCGCAGAACCGTGCGCAGGTAATCCTCGTACATGGTGTCGACGAGTATCTGGAACGCGCCGTAGGCCTCGGTCTTGTACTCGACCAGCGGGTCGCGCTGGCCAAAGCCGCGCAGGCCGATGCCGGTCTTGAGGTAGTCCATCTCCTGCAGGTAGTTCATCCAGCGGGTATCGATGACGCGCAGCATGACCTGGGTGTTGAGCTCGCGCATCAGGTCCTCGCCCAAGCGCTCGGCTTTCATGTTGTAGCACTTCTCTACGTAAGCCAGGACATCGGCAGCTAGGGCCTCATAATCCTCGTCGGGGAACTTCGGCGTATCGATGTGGCCGGTGAGCTCCACAACCCACTTGCGCAGGCCTTCGAGATCGCGCTCGCCATCGTGGCTGTCCTTGGTGCAGAACTCCTGCACGCAGCGGTACACGGTGTCGTGCATGACCTCGGTGATGTGATCGGTCAGATCCTTGCCGTCCAGAATCTTGTTGCGCTCGGCGTAGATGACCTGGCGCTGCTTGTTCATGACGTCATCGTACTCAAGGACGCTCTTGCGCATGGAGAAGTTGATGCTCTCGACCTTGTGCTGGGCGCTCTCGACGGCCTTGGAGATGATCTTGTGCTGGATGGGCATGTCGTCGCCCATGTCGGCCGTGACCATCATCTTGGAGACACGGTCCATCCTGTCGCCGCCGAACAGGCGCATGAGGTCGTCCTCGAGCGACAGGTAGAACTGGGTCTCGCCCGGATCGCCCTGACGGCCGGAGCGGCCGCGCAGCTGGTTGTCGATACGGCGGGACTCATGGCGCTCGGTGCCGATGACGGTCAGGCCGCCGGCGGCAAGCACGCGTTCGCGCTCGGCCTTGCAGGTCTCCTTGGCCTCGGCGTTAAACTGCTCGAGCTGCTCGGGTGTCACGTCCTCCATGGTCAGGCCCTCGTACTCAAGGCGCTCGCGCACCAGCTCGTCGGGGTTGCCGCCCAGCAGGATGTCGGTACCACGACCGGCCATGTTAGTAGCGATGGTCACGGCGCCGTAGCGTCCGGCCTGGGCAACGATATGAGCCTCGCGCTCGTGATGCTTAGCGTTGAGGACCTCGTGGGCGATGCCGCGCTTGGTAAGGGCGGCCGACAGTTTCTCGGAGCTTTCGATGGAGACGGTGCCCACCAGGACCGGCTGGCCCTTGGCGTGACGTCGCTCGACGTCGTCGGCAACGGCGTTGTATTTGGCCTGGATGGTGCGGTACACCAGGTCCTCGTGGTCAACACGCTGCACGGGCTTGTTGGAGGGGATGACCTCGACGGGTAGCTTGTAGATCTCGCGGAACTCGGCATCCTCGGTGAGTGCCGTACCGGTCATGCCGGAGAGCTTGTCATACAGACGGAAGTAGTTCTGCAAGGTGATGGTGGCCAGCGTCTGGTTCTCCTCGCGCACGAGCACGCCCTCTTTGGCCTCGATGGCTTGGTGCAGGCCCTCGGAATAGCGGCGGCCTTCCATGATGCGGCCAGTGAACTCGTCGACGATCTTGACCTCGCCGTTAGTGACCACGTACTGCTTGTCGCGATGGAACATGTACTGGGCCTTCAGCGCCTGCTGCAGGTGGTTGACCAGCTGGCCCGAAAGGTCGGCATAGATGTCCTCGATACCCAGGCGGCGCTCGATCTTCTTAAGGCCGCGCTCGGTGGCGGCAATGGTGTGCTTGGCCTCGTCCATGACGTAGTCGCCCGTGGGCTCTACGTCCTCGGTGGCGGTGAGCATGTCGTGCGAGACGTCCTCGCCGCGCTCAAGGCCGCGCACGGCACGCGCGAAGTCCTTGTAGGTGCTGGCGGACTTGGTGCCGGCACCCGAGATGATGAGCGGGGTACGTGCCTCGTCGATCAGGATGGAGTCGACCTCGTCGACGATGGCGTAATGGTGGCCGCGCTGCACGCGCTGCTCGGGGCGAGTGACCATGTTGTCGCGCAGGTAATCGAAACCGAACTCGGAGTTGGTGCCGTAGGTGACGTCTGCCTGGTAGGCCGGACGCTTGAGCTCGAGCGGCATGTTGTTCTGGAGCAGACCGACGGTCATTCCCAGGTACTTGTAGATGCGGCCCATCCACTCGGAGTCGCGCTTGGCCAGGTAATCGTTGACGGTAACGACGTGTACACCCTTGCCGGCAATAGCGTTGAGGTAGCCGGCCAGCGTGGAGACCAGGGTCTTGCCTTCGCCGGTCTTCATCTCGGCGATATGCCCCTCGTGCAGTGCCATGGCGCCGATGAGCTGTACGTCAAAGTGACGCATGCCCGTGATGCGCTTGGAAGCCTCGCGCACGGTGGCAAAAGCCTCGGGGAGCATGTCGTCGAGCGACTCGCCGTTGGCGTAACGCTCGCGGAACTTATCGGTCTGGCCGCGGAGTTCCTCCTCGGTCATCTTCTCAAACTGGGGCTCAAGACCGTTGATCTGGTCGACGATCTTGTAGTAGCGCTTAAGGTCCTTATCGGATCCAAAGGACAGCAGCTTTGACATGAATCCCATGTGGTTTTCCTTTTTGGCCATCGCCCACGCCGTGCAGCTGCGGGCGAGTTAAACACAGATGATTGTACTTTAGCCAAACAAGGCACGGCCTATACGGTCGACCTCGACCGCCACGTAATAACTATGACCAACCTGCCACAATGGGACAGGTTTATTTTGGCAAGTTTTATCTGAGCAAACGCCGTCTATCTGCCATTTGGTGCCACGGGGACAGGTTAGCTTGCACCAATAAAAAGAAAAGGGCCGCGCACCCAAATGGATGCACGGCCCTTATGCCATGAATGCGAGCGATTCCGCGGCGAGCTATTTACTCAGCAGCCTCGGTGGTCTCGGCCTCGGCAGCGGCCTCCTCGACGGGAGCCTCCGCGGGAGCCTCGGCGGCCTGCTTGGCAGCCTCCTCGGCGAACTTAGCAGCACGCTTAGCCTTCTCGGCAGCCTTAGCCTCAGCGGCGGCCTTGCGAGCGGCCTCGGCCTCAGCAGCCTTGGCGGCCTTGGCAGCCTTGGCCTCCTCAGCCTTCTTGAGCTGGGCGGCAGCGGCGCCACCGAACTTGTCGGCGAAGCGCTGGACGCGTCCACCGGTGTCGACGAACTTCTGCTGGCCGGTGTAGAACGGGTGGCACTCGTTGCAAAGCTCAACCTTCATCTCGGACACGGTAGCGTGCGTCTTGAAGGTGTTGCCGCAGGAGCACGTCACCGTGCACTCGACATACTGGGGATGGATACCCTGCTTCATGGTAGGACTCCTTATTGGTCAGGCGCTGGTTACCGATCAGCGCATAAGGCGTCTTGGTTTCCGACCAAGACAACAAACTCGGCTATGGTACCACGGCGCCGCGTGTCCCACAAAAGGTTCACGGTCTTTTCGGCACAACACGAGCTGGACCTTAAATATCAACTTCATCCGAACACTCCCCCACATTCATCTCTCGTATGTATCGAGGTATTCCTGCTTGAGCGTCTGCGAGGACGACTTGATCTTTTCCACGAGCGTGCCGGCCTCGATGAAGTAGAACGAGTTGGTGAGGTCTGCCAGGTCGTCGAGCAGATGGCTTGAAATGAGCACGCTTCGTCCCCGCGCCACCTCGCTGCGCATCGCGTCGCAGGAGGTTTTCCGCTTTCCCGGATCGAGGCCGTTCAGCGGTTCATCGAGGATGAGGTACGGGCAATCGGTCGCTATCGCCATGGCAAGCTTTACCTGCTGCTTCATTCCCGTCGAGAGTTTACGGGTCGGCTTGTCGAGATATAGGGAGATTCCGAGGGAGCTGCAGAGCGAGTCGATGTCGGCGGCCGATTTCCACGCCTCCCTAACGAAAGCAAGGTGCTCGATGGCCGATAGCGTGGGATAGAGATCCGTGCCGCCTGAAGAGCTCAGGTAGACGAGTTCTGCAAATTCGGCTGATCGACGTTGGCTGATTCCGTCTGCCGCCAGGCTTCCCGAGCGGATGCGGGTGGGAAATTGGCCCGACAGCGCTTCTAGAAGGGTGGTTTTCCCCGAGCCGTTGGGAGCAACGAGACCCGCCGCCGTTCCCGGGCTCAGGAAAAGCGACCCGATTGAAAGTATCGTCGTGCTCCCGTATCCCACGCTCGCGTCCAGAAGCTCGAGCCCATGGTGCTTTTTCGCGGGTCCAGGCTGTTTGGGCGAACGTGTCGCAACGGCGCCGACCGTAAAAAAGACCGCGACGTATGCCAGGGCCACGGCAAGCATCGATGCGCTGCCTGAACCGGAGCCAATGAATTCTGTCGGGAAGCATCCTACGTAACCCGTGACCTCGATAGGCGAGAACACGGCCAGCGGCAGGAGCCCGAGCACGGCATTATGCCCTAGTGCCGAATCGGACAATAACGGGAATGCCGGGGCCGCGACAAGCAGCGCGGAGGTAAGGGGGCCCGCGAAGACGCGCCTCGTTGCGGTCGATAGGACGACGGAGCAAACGGATATCAAGGTTCCGCCCGCAAGCAGCGCGAGAAGCAGGGTCGTGAAGACGTTTCCCGCGGTCGTGGTGGTAAGCGCGCCGTCATGGAAGAAGGCGATCGGGTACCCAATTTGCCCGAAGCCGTTTAGGACCAAGGCGTAAATGCCCCCGGGTGCGAGGCCGGCGAGGAGCATCGCGGTCCCCGCGGCGATTATCGAAAACACGATCTGGATAAGGCGCCGGAATTTGGGCGCGGGCGCCTTCGCCGCCAGGGTCGCAGGCCTTGTGGCGCCGAGCACGAGTATCGACGAGAGAAAGAAGGGGATGAAGGGAAGGAAAGACGGCGCCGTGGCAATGGCGTAAGGCAGGAAGGAAAGGAATGGCAGGTCGTTTGCGGAGGCCGGGATATCCGTGATGCCGGAGCTGCTCAGGGCACGGCAATACGCGAGGTCTGCGTCATTGGTCTCTCGGTCTCCCACGATGGACCCGGATTGGAAGCCTTCGTCCATGAGCGCGTAGTAGCTCTCGGCAGAATCGAGAAAGGCGGCGTCGGTTTGAGCGGCAAGGGCGGCGTTCGCGTATCTTGCAAGCTCCGCGTCAGCTTGCTGCTCTGGCGATAGGTCTGTGCCGTTGGCCTGGGGTGCGCGCGTATTGAATGCGTCGACAAAGCTCTGCATGCCCTGCTTCATAAAGAAGGGCCCGTAGATGGGTGAATTGAACGCAATGGGGACGGAAAAGGCTGCAGCGAGAACGAGCGTACAAATCCATGCGGCCTTGTCTCTTAGGATCAGTTTGAGAAGAAGTCGACAGTACATTTGGAAGCACCTACGTTCCTCAAAGAATCGTTAGATTAAAAGCAACAGACCGGATGAAGATACGTGCGACGGGGGCGAGGCGAATGGCTGAGCGGTATCGATATACAGGTTCAACGGTATCACATTGGCCACATAGATTTTTAACTTGCATTTCTACCCGCCCTTTTCGTAGAGTCGCCGATACGTGCTTAGCGCACCCTCGGCGCGTCCGGCAGGCTTTGCGAAATGGGATCCAGGAGACTTCGGCGCAGCATCATCTTGCGGAATGCTTCTAATGAGCCTCCCATCCTTCAAAAACAGAATCTCATCGCACAGCCTATCGACCGAATCCAAGATGTGGGATGACATGATGATGCACGTACCAGAATCGGCCAGCTTCCTGAGAATCTCGGAATGCAAGTCCACCCTGCTGGGGTCGAGCGCGTTCATGGGCTCATCTAATAGAAGGTACCGCGCGCCCGTCGCATACGCAATCGCCAGGGTAAGCTGCTGCTTCATGCCCTGGCTCAGAGTGCGGATCCTCATCTTCGCGAACTCGCCTATCTGCGTTTGTTCCACTATCTCTTCGATATCGCGAGCATGCGGCCACATATCGCAAACCATCTTGAGGTGATCTTCCGCACGCAATCCGGGATACAGCAGCGTCCCCTCACCAGGTGCATAGAAGATCATAGAACGGACCTCTCTCGCACCCGTACCCTGCACCTCATCCAGAACGATGCTCCCGTCCACGCGAGGACCCGGCAAACCTGCCATCGCACGCAGCAACGTCGTCTTTCCATGCCCGTTCGGAGCGACGAGACCGTAGACCGTACCCGGGGCAAACTCAGCGTTCACCGAATCTACGAGCACCTTCCTTCCATAAGAGATCGTCAGCGTTTGAAGGTCAATCATCGAGATCATCCCCTTTCGATCTTTGGAACACTCAGGCGCACCATCAACGGAGATACGGCGCCCAAGACCACCAGCAGAGCGCCCGATGCGCCGACGACCTCTCCAAAAGGCATCGCGTTCGTCCCTCGCCCAAGGAACCCAATCGTCCCCACCTGGGAAGCGGGATCAAACGAGGCGAATGGAGCCAGCAGCGCGACGCCCATGCCCACGCTTTCAACATGAGCGCTCAACGAACCCAACACCAAGAGAACAGCGCAAACCATTCCGGTGACAACGGGGTTGCGGCTAATCGCTGCTGTCAACGCAGCGACGACGCAAATCACGCCGTATGCCATGACCAGCAACGGAATACTGCACAACACCGCCTCCCCCACCATGGACGTTGTCGAAGCTCCCGCCCGAATGAGAGCGACGGGATACTCCGATCCACCCGCACCGTTCTTAATCACGGACACAACGACAGCGGGAACCATCGACACCAAAAGCAGCACCAAGCCAAGCAGGAGAGCCAGCGCAACAGCCGTCAGAAAACGCACATGCGCTGTTGCGGGGATCTGGAGAACCAGAAGGGAACGACACTGCAGGTGGGTGCACGCGAGCGATGTGACAACCACGGGCAACAGCAAAAATAAGGAGGGAAGCGCTGCCTGGAGATACGAAAGGAGGATTAATGGGGGCATCTTCGTACTTAACTCGTAAACCTTGGGGTCCGGCAAGCTCGCGATCGACTCAAGCAGAAGGGCGCGCGCCTCCGCACGAGAAGGAGTCTCCGGCTCGATTCCAATCGATTGCAGGAGAGTCGCATCTGCCGCGCCCAGCTCACCTCGAGCGCGCTCGTACGTCGCAAGGCTTCGAAACCCCTCCGCAGGCATAGGCGCGTACACGAAACCCGAAAGAGCATCCCGCATGTCTTCCAGGGCCGCTTTGCCCTCGACGTCCATATTCGCAGCGTTCTGCTCTAGATAACGATCTATTGAACGGAGCTCCCCATCCCTATACCGAACAGCGGAAACGTTATCAGCGTCAGGAAACATCTCGACCAGAGCCGGGGCCAGCATCGTCGTCGACATTGCAATCGCGCATACGGCGAGGGTAGGAGAACGCAGGAGCAGTTTCCCCATCGTTCTTACGTATGCAACGGCGGAGGCACAAGCGCTCGAACGAGTTGCCGTTCTCGATGCAGTGAAGGAACCTCTCTCAAGACAAATCGGGGATATCGGGCACGCGCAGCCGCTCTTTCCAGCAACGCAAAGCAGGCTAATTGCCAGCACCTCGATCCCGATTGCGCATACGAGGGCAATCGCGCCACGCTCGAAGCAAAGTCCAGGCAGATTCACTATCTGCGTTGTCGGGTACGGGCTATAGGCGCCGACGGTCAACTCAGTGTTCGCATACGTAAGGGGATTCAACAGGGCGAACTCACGTAAAGCGATGGATCTTCCGTAATACCCGGGAACCATCGTCACCCCCATCAGGGCACATACGAACACGATTCCAAGCGTAGGGTTATTGGCAATCTTCACGGCAAGGTGAACGACAAGCGAGATGAACGCTGCCACCAAGAATTGCAAGATGGCCGTCTGCGCGAACACCAGCCAAGCCGGTTTGATAACCGGAGTCGCATATTGAATGTAGCCTATCGGATAGAACGGCGAGCCCGGGCCATTCTTCACAAGCGCGGCGATTATCCCTGGAAGATTGATGGCGAGGACGGCAAGCATTGCAAAAACACTCGCCCATACGCTCGATGCAACAAGTCTACCCAGCTCGCCCATCGGTGCCTGGATGATGAGCTTTTCACGTTTGTTAAGACGCGCGGCAAGGAACGAGACGGCAACGGCCGTTGCGACCCATAGCAAGTACTCCTTCGATCCGTCATAATAGGTGTACTCTCCATCCGATATCTGCAGAAACGGAAGTAGGGGAGAGAGCGGTGCCAAGATAAGACGTCCCGCGGCAAGAGGGTACAGAAGCGCGGGCATGCTCGATGAAGAGGTATAGACACCGTCCTCCCCCGCATTCACAAGCGCATCCGCATAGGATGCTGACAATTCCTGCTCAACACGGGTTATTCCCGACTCGAGGTATTCGACCCGTCCGTCGATGCCAGCCGCGCTCCTGAAGACGGGCAGAGCACAAAGAACCATCAACGCAACAACGACAACACAGAGCGACCTGGAGGAGAGAAGCGACCTAAAGATCGCCTTCGAGATTTTGAGCATATTCATCGCCAACCTTAACCTCATCCAGTCGGAACAGAGGGGCCGAACAAAATGCTCGGCCCTTATTACTTGCCGGCAAAGTCAATTTAACATAAACTGTTAAAAAGTAACCTGAGTTTTTTAAATTCTTCGGAGGTTATTATGAGTTCCGACAATCGCACTCCCCGGCTTCATTCCTTCCGCATCGCATGTGCGATAGCCTCTGCGACCCTTTGCGCCACCGCCATCGCACAAGTGGCGTTCTCCTTAAAGCCAGCAATCGAAGTGCTCGACAACCCTGTAATTGCAGACTCCCCCGCGTATCCAGCCCTTGCGATCTCGACATTGGTCCCTGCCGTCATCGGTATCGCTACGACCATCCTCAGCGCCGTTCTCGTGTGGACGATCAAGAGCGGAGACCCCTTCAAGAAAGGGTCTGCGACATGCTTGAAGGTGCTCGGCATTCTCTTCGTTGTTCAAGCTGCCACCAGCCTCTACGCCGGCTCACTCAAAACCTCCGTTTCGATGTTTGGCGGCGAGGGGGCCGTCGGCGCCCAAGAGATCGCTTCATCATTCGATTGGACCTCTCTGGTTCTCGGCATCGTCCTGTTCATGCTTTCCCAGCTCTTCTTGTACGCCCGAGAGCTGTACCTCGACTCCGACGAGATTGCGTAAGGAAACGCCATGCCCGTAATTGTTCGCCTCGACAAGATCATGGCCGAGCGAAAGATTTCCTCGAACGAACTTGCCGAAAGGATTGGAACCACGCCCGTGAACCTGTCCCGTATTAAAAAAGGGCATATTCGCGGCATTCGCTTCAACACACTCGAGCAGCTATGCCTCGCCCTTCGTTGCCAACCCGGAGACCTTCTCGAAGTCATGAGCGAAGAGGATGCCCGAAAGGAGTTCGGACTCGATTGGTCCGCCGAGGATTAGAGGGCGGTCGTACTCGCCCTGCACACGGGAATGCGAATCGGCGAGGTCTGCGGCCTTCGGTGGTGCGATGTGGATTTCGAGACGGGCCTGATCTCGATCAGACACTCGGTGGCGTACGCGAAGGGAATGGGTTCGTTCATCAAGGACACCAAGACCCATGACGCCAGGGGTATCCCCATCGACCCGGTCGGCCTACTCCCCTTCCTGAAGGAGACCCACGAGATCGACTGCGGAAAGCTGCGCTTGCGCGGCCTTACCGGGGCGGTCGAGATCGGGGACTGCTACATCCTGTCGGAGCCGGGCGCGACCTTCGCGACGACAAGCTATATCCGCAGGGCGTTCAAGACGTTCTCGGAGACCAACGGCCTCATGGGCACCAACGACGAGCTGATCACGTTCCACGGCCTTCGCCACACGTTCGCAACGCAGTGGATCCGCCAAGGCGGCGATATCAAGGCGCTCCAATCGATCCTCGGCCACAAGGACGCCATGGCGACGCTCAACGTCTACGCCGACATCGAGCCCATCTCCAAAATCCATAACATGCTGCGCGCCACGCCGTGCCTTTGGCGCGGGCACCTCGGGCCGAGGGTCGATCCGGGTCCCATGTTCCAACAGAGGATCCAGGAGTCCATCGAGACGCTCCAGGCGTTCGGCTACGGCATCACCGAGCCGGACGACCGAAATATCGCCATACGCGACGTGAAGACGAACAGTTGGCTCTAGCTCACCGAGTACGCGGCAGTGCTGGGCCCATCCCAACTGAGGTCACGGTGGTCCGATAGGGGCGCCGCCCGCGGCATGCGCCGCGGAGCGGTATCCCCTACCGAAGGGCGGGGATGCCCTCCGCTTCCAGTTCGGAATCAGCCGTCGGAGGCGTTCGGCTGACTGCGGGAACGGCCTGTCCGCTCAATGTGTTCGGCTGAGATCGGAAATCAACCCAACACGAGCCGGACACGCGCCAGACGGCTCTTCCCCGTACGGCCTTCCCCCTTACGCTCATGTTGCAGACGTGTAACGCCGCTGTAAGCGCACCTCTTTTGGCGCCAGACAGGTACAATGATGAACACTGTACCGTAGCGGAGCGCCCCGCGCGCGCCGCAACCACGCGAAAGGGTTTCCCATGGCCGAGATCTCGTCCTCCCGTATCGTCATCACCGTCCTTGGCAAGAACCGCCCCGGCATCGTCGCCGGCGTCACCCGTGTCCTGGGCGAGGCCAACGTCGACATCCGCGACATCACGCAGTCCATTATCGAGGACATCTTCACCATGACCATGCTGGCCGATACCGCCGAGTCCAAGCTCGACTTCGCTGAGCTGCAGAAGGCCCTGGCCGAGGCCGGCGAGCTTTCGGGCGTCAACGTGTCCATCCAGCGCGAGGACGTCTTTAACTTTATGTACCGCCTGTAGCGAACAGGCCGTGCAGGAACAGGCCGGCGCATCTGCACTCAAGCACGCCGCCCCCACACGGCCCGGAGAGGAGCGCACATGGCCTACGACGCCAAGAAAATCTATTACCGCTTCGATGACCACTTGAGCCGACTGGTTCTGGATTACGAAGCAAGCCGCCAGATTTCGTCTGAGAGCGAAAGCCTCTACCACGGCCTGCCGACCGACCCTTATGACGAGGGCTTGTTCGAAGAGCACAATGTCAAGCGCGGCCTGCGCAATGCCGACGGCTCGGGCGTGGTCGCGGGCCTCACTCGTATCTCGGATGTGCACGGCTACAACAAGGTCGACGGAAAGGTCGTGCCCGATCAGGGCAAGCTCACGCTTCGCGGCTACAGCATCGAGGATCTGGTCAACAATGCCCAGGCTGAGAATCGCTACGGCTACGAGGAAGTCGCCTATCTGCTTATCACGGGTTCGCTGCCCAACAAGGAAGAGCTCGACGGCTTTTGCGAGCGCCTGGGCGCCTTTAGACATCTGAGCGACGAGTACGTTAAAGAGTTCCCTATGACCACGGTATCGTCGAGCATCATGAACGTGCTCCAGCGCGCCGTACTGCTGCTCTACGCCTTCGATGCCGAACCAGACGTGATCACGCCCGAGCACGAAATCGACGTCGCCATTTCCATGCTCGCACGTCTCCCGCGCATCGCCGCCTTCGCACACATGGCCTCGGTCGCCAAGCTTCGCGGCTCCGAGGTTCACGTGCCGCACCCCACGCCCGGTCTCTCCACCGCCGAGACCATCCTACAGGTCCTGCGCGGCGGCATGGCGTTCACCCGCGATGAGGCGATGCTGCTCGACGTTATGCTCATGCTGCATGCCGAGCACGGCGGCGGCAACAACTCCACCTTCGCTTGCCGCGTGCTGTCGTCTTCGGCCACCGACCCGTATTCCGCCTACGCCGCGGCTATCGGCTCGCTCAAGGGCCCGCGCCACGGTGGTGCCAATGCCAAGGTCGTGTCTATGCACGAGGACATCCGCGCGCATGTCTCCAACTGGGAGGACGAGGACGAGGTCGCGGCCTACCTGGGCAAGATCCTCGACAAGCAGGCCTTCGACGGCACGGGCCTCATCTACGGCATGGGCCACGCCGTCTATACGCTCAGCGACCCGCGCGCCGAGGTCTGCCGTCGTTACGCGCGCACACTTGCCGCCAAGAAGAACCTGGGCGATGAGTTCGCGCTCATCGAGCGCATCGAGCGCCTGGCACCCCAGGTCATGCGCGACCACGGCATGACCAAGCCCATCTGCGCCAACATCGACCTGTACACGGGCTTTATCTACAAGATGCTCGGCGTGCCCGAAACGCTCTTTACGCCGCTATTCGCCGTCGCCCGCATGGCCGGCTGGTCGGCACACCGTATGGAAGAGCTCTTCTGCGCGCACCGTATCATCCGCCCCGCCTATCGTCCGGTGATCGAGCCGCTGGAGTACAAGCCGCTCGCCGACCGCTAGGACGCGGACCGTTATAGAACTCGAGCGTGGCCAGGGACCCAAGCCCTCGGCCACGCTTTTTATGCCAGTAGAAAGGGTTGCATCAAATGATTGTGTTTTCCGATATGGATGGGACGCTGCTGACGAGCGATAAGCAAATGAGCGATGCCACCTGGGCGATGCTCGACGAGCTCGCACGTCGTGGCATCGAGTTTGTTCCCTGCACGGGACGTCCACTGTCGGGCATCTTTAAGCCCATTCTCGCCCATCCCGCCGTGCACTACGCGGTCTGTGCCAACGGCGCCAGCGTCTGGCAGCTCGACGAGGATACGCCCACCGACGCCTCGCGCGCCACGTGCATCTTGAGCCGTCCGCTCGACCGTGGCATTGCCCACCGCATCCATCGCATTGCCGCCGGCCACGATGTGACCTTCGATATCTTCGCGGATGGGCAGTGCTTCCTCCCCCGCTCGCTATACGGGCGTCTGGATGAGTTCTGTGGCGGCGACCCCCACATCGCGGCTTCGCTCAAGCGCACACGAACGCCGATCGACATGAATATCGACAGCAAAATCGACGAGGTCGAGACGCTCGAACGCATCGCTATGTACTGGCACGACCCCGCCGATCGCGACGCCATCGCGGCGGCGCTCGACACACTCGGAGGCATTGAGGTCACGCGTTCGTACGCCATGAATATCGAGGTTATGGGCGAAGGCGCCACCAAGGGAACGGCCCTCACGTGGCTGTGTGAGCATCTGGGCGAGCGTCTCGCCGACGCCTGGGCGTTCGGCGACAACATCAACGACATCCCCATGCTGCAGGCAGCGGGCCATGGCATGGCCATGATCAACGCCGAGCCCGAAGATCGCGAGGCCGCCGACGCCATCACCGAATACGACAACGACCACGACGGCGTCGCCCGCACCATCATGGCCGCCCTCGCCTAGTCATTGGTCAGTCATTGGGGACGTTCTTAAACGACTAGTCACTGGGGACACTCTTCGCAAAAAGCTGCAAGGACTGTCCCCCACTGTCGGCAGAAAAGGAACGTCCCCATCTGCCGAATTAGGAGAGACTCTCCAGCACGCGACGGAGCTCCTGCTGGACGGCGTGGTCGCGGTTGCAACCCACCACGCGATCGGCCACCGCCTTAAGCGCGGGGCGCGCGTTTTCCATCGCGCAGCCCGTGCCGACAAAGCGAATGATCTCGTAGTCGTTCATCGAGTCGCCAAACGCCATGACCTCGTCGCGACCAATGCCGTAATGCTCCGCGAGCTGCGCGATACCCGAGGCCTTCGACACACCAGGCTGCATGGCATCGATCCACGCGTTGCCCGAAGGCGCAAAAGTAAAGAGCTGACCAAGTTCGCGCTGTAGCACGTACGCACTGTCCATAACCGCACTGTCGTCGCAAAAGATACTCGCCTTGATGATATTTACGCTGGGATCGGGCAGCTCCCAAATGCGCTCGGCATTGGGAAGGTCCTTATCGACCTCACGCACGAACTTGCTCTCGTCATCGAGCAGGAAGGACTTGGTACGGTCAAAGAGCGCAAGATGCAGATTGGGAAACGTCGCGACGGCCTGGGCGAGCCTTCGAATCGCCAGGTGCGAATACACCTCACGGTCTACCATCTTACCGTCGGCGTAGACTTGGGCGCCGTTAGCGGCGACAAAGTCCATCTTGTCGCGAACGGGCGCAAAGAACTCGCACAGGCGATCGTAGCGACGACCTGACGATGCGGCGAAATGCACGCCATGCTCGTGTAGCGCCAGAATCAGTTCGTAGGTCTCGGGAGGCACCTGGCCGTTTTCGTCAAGCAGCGTGCCGTCCATATCGGATGCAATCAGTTTAAACATAGAAAAGCTCCCTTCGGGCTTGTTGGAATCGAACGTGTATCCGATTCCAACGTACCCAAAGGGAGCTCAAATAAGACTCCGCGGGCGTAAACGTTACAAGGACCTGGCAAATAGCTCACACATGCCAGAGGTCTCACGGTCGCGGCGTCAGGCGACACGCCACCCCGATGACTAGTCGGCGTAGGTGAAGGTTGTAACGTCGAACATGCCCTCGGGGCGGATGCGGAGCGTCGGGATAACCGGCAGGGGCAGGAAGATGATGCCCATGATGGGGTCGAGCGGCGGCTCAATACCCATGGCGCGTGCCTTGACCATAAAGTCGTCGTGCTGCGCGGCAACGTCCTCGGCCGTGCCTTCGCTCATAAGGCCACCGAGCGGCAGCGGAATGCGCGCCACGACCTCGCCGTTACGCACCAGCACGTGGCCGCCCTGGCCCACGGCCTCAACGGCAGCCATCATATCGGCCGCGTTGTCGCCCACCACGCACACGTTGTGCGAGTCGTGGCCGATCGTCGAGGCGATGGCACCGCCCGTAATGGTAAAGCCACGCACCCAGCCGCGACCAATGTGCTTGCCAACAAGACCCAGGCCCGCAGGGCCATCACCGTCGGCCCCCTCGGCCTGCAGTGACAAGCCGCGGCCGTGGCGCTCGATCAGCATAATGCGGCGCAGGCCCTCGGCATTCTCGGGACGAGCCATGCCCGTGATGGCCTTGCCCGGCACCACGTCGATCACGGCCTCGCCCGGCTTAAAGGCATAGTCGAACACGTCAAGCGATAGCTTCGGCAGCTTAACGGAAGCACGCAGCTCATCGGCAAGGGCCGCAACCTCGGCCATCTCGGGTGCGATCTCGCCCACAAAGGTGCCGTCCTGCGCCACCAGAGCACCGGCGGCATATACGCGATGCGGAGCCGTGGCAAACGTCAGGTCGTTGAGTACCAGCAGGTCGGCACGCTTGCCCGGGGCGATGGCGCCACGCAGCTCGTGCGGGTCGCGGCAACCGTGGTCCAGGCCAAACGCCTCGGCCGTGGAGAGGGACGCCATAGAGATGGCAACCACGGGGTCGATACCGGCCTCGATAGCCACGCGACAGGCATTGTCGATCATGCCGGTCGCAAGCGCATCGGAAGGGGCGCGGTCGTCAGTCGCAAAGCAACAGCGGCGGGCGCGCGCGGGATTCTCCAGCAGCATCGGCGACAGGTTGGCCAGGTCATGGCTGCAGGTGCCCTCGCGCAGCATCACGTACATGCCACGAGACAGCTTGTCGAGCGCCTCCTCGGGAATCGTCGACTCATGGTCGGCGATAATGCCCGCCGCGGCATAGGCATTGAGGTCCTTGCCGGCAACGAGCGGCGCATGGCCGTCGACCTGCTTGGACGGCGTCTGGTTGGCAGCATCGATGCGAGCACAGGTCTCAGGATCGGCCATAAAGACACCCGGCAGGTTCATCATCTCGCCCAGGCCAAAAACGTCGCCCGGATGCTCGGCAAAAAACGCCTGCATGTCAGCGGCGGTAATCACAGCGCCCGCTTGCTCATCGGGCAGCGCGGGCACGCACGAAGGCATCGTGTACTTGATGGAGATGGGTGTACGGCGGCCGTCCTCGATCATAAAGCGCAGACCGTCCAGGCCCGCCACGTTGGCAATCTCGTGGCTGTCGGCAATGGCGGTGGTGGTACCGCGCGTCGCCGCCATGCGCGCATACTCGGCGGGGCGGATGTTCGAGGACTCAATGTGCAGATGTCCGTCGATAAAACCGGGGGCGAGATAGCGACCCTGGCAGTCGATAACCTCGGCAGCCTCATAGGTACCGGCGGCATCGTCGCGCCCGTTGTAGAGCACGCCGACGATTACGCCGTCCTTGACGGCAACGCTACCGGGCGCCACGCGCTGACCGTACACGTCGACAATCTGCGCATTGGCAAACAGCGTGTCGACGGGCACGCGGCCCTCGGCAGCGTCGATCACAGACCTCATGACCTCAACGGACATACATACTCCTTTAACCGTAGAAATAACTGCGGGGCGGACGGGCCTTCACCGCAGCAAGCCAATAGCCATTGTATGCCCAAACGATGGGTCGGGAATACACCCCCCTCCGCTTAACGGCACACGCCACCCCGCGCAATGAGAAGGAGTGTCCCCCTACGACTACTCATTTATGTCTGTCCCCAATGAGTACCCCGATGTTCTGGCAACGACAGCGAAAACCCGCCAGAGCGAGCAAGGTGCCTTGAAACGAGGCGGCATTGACCTTCTGGTCATGCCGCCGAA
>CAJMMD010000034.1 GCA_905214465.1 uncultured bacterium | reverse complement strand
GAGTTCCGCACGAGCCGGAGAGCACTTAATGTGCTCTCCGTGCGAGCAGGACTGTCCGAGCAGGGAGTAAAGTCCTCCGGCTGCCTCCGGACAGGTCAGCCTGCTAGCAGGTCGGATACTCGCCCTCCCAGACGATGCGACGGTACTGATCCGGATCGGTGTCGCCCTCGGTGGAGAAGCAGAGCACGGAGCTCGTCTTGTCCAGGCCGATGAGCTCCTTGAGCTCGGCGTACTCGGGGTCGAGCATGAGGGTCTCGACTAGGCCGGTGGTCACTGCGCCGGACTCGCCGGAGATGACGCGCGGGTCGCCCTTCTCGGGAGCGCCCAGGGTGCGCATGCCGCGAGCGGTGACCCAGTCGGGGCAGGACACGAAGGCGGTGGTGTGGTTGCGCAGGATATCCCAGCCCAAGATGTTGGGCTCGCCGCAGCACAGGCCGGCCATGATGGAGGGCATGTCACCGTCCACGATGCGCGGATCTCCGTCGCCGGCGGCAGCGCCCTTGTACAGGCAGGCGGCAGGAGCGCACTCGACCACGACAAAGGTGGGCGGGTTATCGGGATACAGGTTGGTGAAGTAGCCCACCACGGCGCCAGCGAGCGAACCCACGCCAGCCTGGACAAACACGTGCGTCGGGCGGTTGATGGCCATCTCACGCAGCTGCTCGGCAGCCTCGGAGGCCATGGTGCCGTAACCCTCCATGATCCAGGACGGGATCTTCTCGTAGCCCTCCCAGGCGGTGTCCTGAACGATGACGCCGCGCTCGCAGGCGTCAGCCTCGGCGGCGGCCATGCGCACGCACTCGTCGTAGTTGACCTCTTCGATGGTCACCGTGGCGCCCTCGGCGGCGATGTTATCGAAGCGGGGCTTGGTGGAACCCTTGGGCATGTGCACGACGGCCTTCTGGCCCAGCTTGTTGGCAGCCCATGCCACGCCGCGGCCATGGTTGCCGTCGGTGGCGGTAAAGAAGGTAGCCTGGCCAAAGTCCTTGGCAAGCTGATCGGAGGTCAGGTAATCGAAGGTGCAGTCGGCAACGTCCTTGCCGGTCTCGTCGGCAATATAGTTGGCCATGGCAAACGAGCCGCCCAGGACCTTAAAGGCGTTGAGGCCAAAGCGATAGCTCTCGTCCTTAACGCACAGGTTGGACAGGCCCAGGCGCGCAGCCTGACCGTCCAGACGGGCAAGCGGAGTGACGGTATATTGAGGGAACGACTGGTGGAAGGCACGGGCCTTCTTCACGTGGTCGAGGCTCATGATTCCCAAGTGCTTGTCATCGCTCTTGGGCATCGTGTTGCCCGCCCACTGGATCTTATCGGCCATACGGTGAACTCCTTAAGTCCTCTCTTGCCGGCCCCCGCATACGCGTTTCAGCCCATTCCCATTCATGCGACTGAACTTTTATGTGGATGCCAAACAAAAAGTTTGTTAACACTGTTCTATCACACTTTTTGATTGGTAAACCTAACAAATTGTTTGTTGCCGTAATCGGTACCTTTTCGCCGCCGAACGGTCACATAACGCAGCGACGCTTTCGTTATTTGCGAACAAGTGTGGTTTATGGCAAAGTGTGCCCAAACTAATTTTTAGGAAGGCACCCATGACCCCCGCACAGATTGAGTTTTATAAGCGCCTTGCACACGGCCTGGCGCTCCAATTTGGCCCCAACTGCGAAGTCGTCGTCCACGATCTGGAGACCGAGGACGTGGACCACTCCATCGTGGTGATCGAAAACGGCCACGTCAGCGGGCGCAAACTGGGTGACGGCCCCAGCCATATTGTGTTTGAGTCCATGCACGAGGGCACCACCGACGTGCACGACCGCGAGCCGTACCTCACCAAAACCACCGACGGCAAGCTGCTCAAGTCCTCGACCATCTTTATCCGCAACGACGAGGGCAAGCCCGTCGGCATTTTGGGCATCAACTTTGACATTACGCTTATGAAGGCTTTTGAGCGTTCGCTCGACGCCTTTACCGGCACCGGCGGCACGGGCTATACCGAGCCCGAGCCCATTACCAAGAACATCGGTGACCTGCTCGAGGACCTGCTGCACGAGTGCGAGCAGTTTGTGGGCAAGCCCGCGGCACTTATGACCAAAGATGAGCGCATTCGCGCCATCGGCTACCTCGACCGTCGCGGCGCCTTCCTCATTTCCAAGTCGAGCGAGCGCGCCTGCGAGTTCTTTGGCATCTCTAAGTACAGCTTCTATAGCTACCTCAATGAGGCCAAGGCGGCGGCCGGCGACAAGTAGGCACTCGCCTGGATTGCCCCTCCCCTTTTGGGCGCGAGTTCTGGAAAGCATGAATCCAAGACCGAGCCGCTTGGAAAGTTCCATATAATCGATGTCATTAGTATTTCGAAAGGGTGGAACAGAATGGCGTTGAGCAAGGCATCATGCACCGGTCGCGGATTGATTCCGGCAATTGGTGGACATGTGCACCGCATGTTCGATGAGGGTGAAGACGACCTGTTTTCGCTGAGCCTTGACGACGTGATGGATGATCGCCCGTGGACCGCCGACGAACTCATGGGCGGTGGGGCTCGCCCGTCAAGCCCCAATCCCGCACTTGCGCCTAAGCCCGCATCTGCGCCGACTCCTGCGCAGCCGCCTGTTTCGACGCCCGCGTCTACGCCCGCTCCCCGCCCCGCAAGCGACCCATCCGAGACGGCGGCATTTCTCGCTGCGGCGACGCGGAGCAAATCGGCCGACAGCACCGTTATGTACAGCGCCCAGCAGTTGCCCGTTCCTGCGGCACGCAAGTCTCCGGTCACAAGGCTCGATGAGCCCGTTGCCCATCAGGTTGCCTACGCTTCCTGGGCTGCAGCCGATCTGGATGAGACCTCTACCGGCATGCCGGCGCTCGACGTTCCAGTTAACCCGCTTTTTGCCGCCAACACGAGCGCCGCGGACTATGAGGGCGGTGCGGCATATTCCGATTATTCCGATAGCTATACTGGCACCGGTCGCATCGAGACCGAGGATTATGGCACTGCATCGAGCGATTATCTCAACGATCCGTACGCCGCCACGCCTGCACCGGAATATGACCCGGAGGCCGCGTCCGCACCGGCGTATACCAAAAGCACGGGCGAAGAGCGCTTCGCCGATTATTACGCCGAGGAAAAGGCGCTGCGTTTTTCGGAATTTCCGCAGGCAGTCAAGGTTGCCTTTATCGCCATTGTCATTGCCCTGCTCGGTGTCATTGCGTTTGAGGGATTCCGGCTGTTCTCCGGCCCCACCCAAGCGGAGTCGGAGACCCAGCAAAAAGAGGACGATAACGAGTATCTGGACATCAACACCCTCAAGGGCGACCCCAACGACGGGGACGATGAGTAGCGAGGGCTGAAGGCGGCCGCAGGATCCCGCATCCAACACCGGCTTCTAAGTGCTGTTTTGTCATCCAGCTACACTTTTCCGAAGTTTTAAGGTGCCTATTTCGACACTTTTCCGTACTTTTACACGGCTGATTTCGACACTTTTCTGGATGAAAGCCGAATAATCACTTGGGAAACCAACGCCGTTCACGCGTCATTTCGCAGGCGGCGCTTGATTTCTGTCCGTACACGTTGATAGACTTCCTCTTGCCCGCAAGGAGCGGGCGCGTTTTATCCAGAGTCGGGGTAGAGAGTTGGCTCCACGATCCCGACGCCAACCGGCCAAGAGGCACGGTGGCCCTGCCAACATCGATGAAAGGAGTCCGTATGGACAATTTCTCCGTGCGCAGCGAGCGCAATTTCCACAACCTGATCGTCAAGCCAAAACGAATGCATCTTCTAGACGAGCCGAGCGGCTACACCTCGGCTTTGGTGAAGAGCGGCCTCTCCCACCAGATGCGCTTTACCATACAGAAGCTCGAGGAGGAACTCTGTGCTGCTGGCAATCCGCACGTACTGCAGATTCAGCTGCTCGGAGACGACTCGCGCGAGCCGTCTAGCTGGAAGCTCTTTGCCGACGGCGCGTGTGTCGCAAGCGGGTCCGGAGCCTTTGCCCGCGAGCGCTTCTGCGAGGGCGCTGAGGTGTTTCTGGACCTGTGTCGCGACGCCGTACGCACAGCCGAGCTGCGTCAGTGGAGCCAAAGGGAGTACGAGCTGCTGAGTGCAGCGGGCGGGATTGCGGAAGTGCAGGTAGGCGGACCGAGCCACTCGTCATACTGATTGACGCTTCGATTCAAACAGCAGGGCGGAGTCGCGCTTACAGCGCTGCCATGCCAAACCGAATGGCGTTCTCAAAAGGCCTACCCCCTCCGCCTTCAGCTTCAGCAGCAGGTCGCTCGACCCGGGGCACTTGTCGGAAAGGCGCATCCGGGCTCGCTCGCCCATCCCCCACCGCTGGCGGACTTCCTGGGCGCGCGGGCTCACGCGGTAGTCCCCGTCCATCATCTGCTTGAGCAGCTTGGCGGTCACGCGCGCATCGGCCAGAGCGCTGTGGGCGTGCCCCGTCGACTCGTCAAACTCGATGCCAGACCACGTCGCCGCGTCGCCCAACGAGACGCGCCCATGGCTGCCCACGTCCATAATCGAGGTGTAAAACGCCTGCAGGTCGGCCCAGTCCGAAGGAAATGCGGCAAGGTCGATGTGCTTTGCCTGGCACTCGGTCAAAAGCTGTCGACGATCCGTCCCGCTCCAGCAAACTATCTGAGCGGAGTAGCGACCGATCCAATCGCTGAGCCTTTTGATCACCGTGTAGAGCGGATCGGCCATCGCGGTGTCCACGGTCGATATCCCTGTAAGCTCGCGGACGGGAAACGCAACGCCTTCGGTAAATTCCGTCTGTACAAACTGCGAGAACTCGCCCATAACGTTGCCGTGGTAATCGAGCTTGACGGCGCCGGCCTCGATAATCTCATTGCACAGTCCACGGCGCTGACGCTGCTTTGGCACCGGCGCAAACTCAAAGTCCAGCACGATCTGGCGCGCAAAGTTCGTCGTATCGATAGCCGAGACACCCGGCATCTTTTCAGCTGACACGGTTAGGGCCTCTCTCCGTTGCTTGCCGCTCGTTTCTCGAACGGTCATATCACAGCAAGAGTAGCTGCCCGTGCGGACACAAAATTGCGCGGCGGCGCCGTTGCGGGTCCTGGAACGCATGTTCCATTTGAGGCTCTGCAGCGCATCCCATTCTGAGCGCCAATTCCGGGATGCGCCCTCCGCTCCAAACAAAAGGCCCCGGCTCGCGATGGAGCTGGGGCCAAAGACGCAGCATATGTAGTTGATGTTGAGCGCGAACAGCCCGTCAGTAATGGCCGTCCGCGCTCTACTCTACCCGCGGTGACGAGCGCGGCTGTACGGCGTATCCACCATGGGCAGATCCGGACGCAGCTTCCCGTCAAACGCGCGGTAGGCGTTCTGCACGGCGGGCGCCGTGGGGATCGTTGCGATCTCGCCGATGCCCTTGCCGCCATATGCCACGGGCAGCAGCTCGTCCTTCTCCACGTAGATGGCGTGGATATCCGGAATCTCGGGCGCACGGAACAGCCCAAGCGTGCCGTACCTTGCCTGGGGTACGCAGTCCTTGAGCGGCCAATCCTCGGTAAGCGCATAGCCCATACCCATGAGCACGCCGCCTTCAATCTGACCCTGGATGGAGATGGGGTTGACCACCTTGCCGGAATCGTGCGCGGCATAGACCTCGCTCACGCGGCCGTCATCATCCAGAATGACCACATGCGTGGCAAAGCCGTAGCAGATGTGGCTCTTGGGGTTGGGGACGTCGGCGCCCAGTTTGTCGGTCGGCTCCAGATACACGTAGCCAAACTCGCATCCCTCGAGCGCCTTGATGGCGGTCGCGGGGTCCTGAGGATGCATACCCTGACCAGCGACGAGCTCCTGCGCGCGCAGCTGATAGGCGCGACCGTCGTCGTACTCGATCTTGACGCCGTCGCCATGCGCGCTCACGGGAGCGGCGGGCGCAGGCTTGCCGGCCTCGATGCCAACCATGGCATCGCGCAGCAGGAAAGCGGCGCCGCGCACAGCCTCGCCGGTCACGACCGTCTGACGCGAGCCAGACGTGGTGCCGGAGTCGGGAGCGTTCTCGGTAGAGCACTCGCCGTTGGCGATGCAGCTCAGCGGCAGACCGCAGGCCTCGGCAACGTCCTGCAAAAAGACGGTGTTGCAGCCCTGGCCGATGTCGGACGTGGCGGCATAGACCACGGCCACGCCATCCTCGACGCGAATCTTGCAGCGGCCGGCATCGGGCAGGCCCACGCCCACGCCGGCGTTCTTCATGGCGCAGGCGATACCGGCGTGTCCGGGATGCGCATAGTAGGCATCCTTGACCTCGAGCAGCGTCTCCTTAAGCGCCGTGGAGCAATCGGCAATCTGGCCGTTGGGCAAAACCTCGCCCGGCTCGATGGCGTTTCTGTAACGAATCTCCCACGGGTCCAGGCCGACCTTCTCTGCCAGCAAGTCGATCAAGCTCTCGAGCGCAAACTCGGACTGGCAAACGCCAAAGCCGCGGTACGCGCCGGCGGGCGGGTTGTTGGTGTAGTAGCCAAAGCCGCGAATGTCGGTGTTCTGGTACTTGTAGGGGCCGACGGCATGCGTGCAGGCGCGCTCGAGCACCGGGCCGCACAGCGACGCGTAGGCGCCGGTGTCAAAGTTGATCTCGCAGTCCAGGCCGGTAAAGTTGCCCTCGGCGTCGCAGCCCAGCGTAAAGGTGCCGTCCATGGCGTGGCGCTTGGGATGGAAAGCGAGCGACTCGGCACGTGTGAGCTTGCACTTCACAGGACGCTGGAACTTATAGGCGGCGAGCGCGGCCAAGTGCTGGATGGACACGTCCTCCTTGCCGCCAAAGCCGCCACCCACGAGCATGGTCTCGACGACCACGCGCTCGGGCTCGTTGTCCCAGCCAAACATGTGGGCGCACTCTTTGCGTGTGTCGTAGGCACCCTGGTCGGTCGACTGCACCTTGACGCCGTTCTTGTACGGGAAGGCAACGGCGCACTCGGGCTCCAAGAAGGCATGCTCGGTAAAGGGCGTGGTAAAGCGCTGCGTCACGGTGAACGCGCTCTCTGCCAGCGCCTTGGCGGCGTCGCCGCGCGTCACATGGCGGCTCTGGCACACGTTGTCCTTGAGCTCCACCGTGTTGCCAAAGGCAAAGAAGCTGTCGTGCAGACGCGGGGCGTCGGCAGCCCTGGCCTCGACAATGTTGCGCACGGGCTTCAGCGGCTCGTAATCGATCTTTACGAGCTTCTTGGCCTTCTCGAGCGTCGCCTCGTCCTCGGCAACCACCAGCACGATGGCGTCACCCACGCAGCGGGTGATATCGCCCTGGGCGATCATGACGTCCCAGTCCTGGATAAGGTGGCCGACCTGGTTGACCGGCACGTCCTCGGCGCGCAGGATCCCCACCACGCCGGGCAGGGCCTCGGCCTTGGAGGTATCGATGGAGAGCACGCGGGCGCGCGGATACTTGGAGCGCACGGCGCTGGCGTAGGTCAGACCCGGCTGATCGAGCTCGTCGATGTCATCGGGATACTTGCCCTCGCCGAGCACCTTCTTGCGCACGTCGATACGGAAGGCGCGCTTGCCCACGCCGTAGTCGTCGCCGCGCTCCAGGTCCTCGTCGATCTGCTTTTCGCCGCGGAGCACCGCAGCTGCCAGCGAAATGCCCTCGATGATCTTCTTGTAGCCGGTGCAGCGGCAGACGTTACCGCGGATGGCGTACTTGATCTGCTCCTCGGTGGGCTCGGGATCCTCGGCTATGAGCGCGGCACCCGCCATGACCATGCCGGGGATGCAAAAACCGCATTGCACGGCACCCACGGCGCCAAAGGCGTACACAAAGGCCTCGCGCACGTCCTCGGGCAGGCCCTCGACGGTCACGATGTTGCGGCCGGCGGCAAGGGCGGTGGTCAGCACGCACGCCTTAACGGCCGCACCGTCCACGTGGATGGTGCAGGTACCGCACGCGCCCTCGGAGCAGCCGTCCTTGGCGGAGTGAATGTGCAGGTCGTCGCGCAGGTAGCGCAGCAACGGTTTGTTTTGGGTCGTCGTGCGCTCGACGCCGTTAACGGTAAAAGTGAATTCCTGTGCCATGGTGATTCCCTTCTACACGCCGGCGGCTATGCCGGTGCGGTCGTGAATGGCGCCATGCGGGCAGACGACGGCGCACATGCCGCACGACAGGCAGTCCGCGCCGTCGATATGGGCGCAGTTGTCCTCGATGCGGATAGCGCCTGCAGGGCACTTTTTGGCGCACATGCCGCAACCGATGCAGCTCGTGTCGCAGATCTTGCGCGCAATGGCACCCTTATCGGTGTTGTTGCAGCGCACCAGGATGTTCTGGTAGCCGGGAACGAAGGCAATCACGCGCTGCGGGCATGCCATGCCGCACAGGCCACAGCCCGTGCACTTGGAGCGGTCCACGCGGGCGATGCCGTCGACCAGCGCAATGGCACCGTGGGGGCAGGCCGTGACGCAGGCGCCACAGCCAATGCAGCCTTCGCTGCAGTGGGCATCGCCGCCTGCGGAAGCACAGCCGCTTCCGCAGGCAACGTAGGCCACGTTATGTTGAATGGATTTGGCCATAAGAGACTCGCCTATTTCTTAAGAAGATACGGATAGCTGTCGCGCACGGCCTTGATGGTCAGGCGGACGGCCTCGGGAAGGCCGGTGTTGACGGCATCGACCGAGACGGTACGGACCGTGCCGGCAACACGGACCTTAAAGTGATCCTCGTCCACGGCCAGGAAGCCCTCGTTCTCGGAGTTCTCCATGTCCTCCTCGCTCCAGAACAGGGTGAGCTTGTCCTTGTAGGGACGACCCTCCTGGTAGGGGCAGAACACAGCGCAGTTGCCACACTCGTTGCACATGCCATCGACATGTACCACCTGATGCTTGGCCAGGCCCGGCACCTTAATAGCAACGTTTGCGCGGTTGGGGCACACGTCGCAGCAAACCTCGCACACCGAGCCGCAGCCCAGGCAGCGGGTCTTGGTGCAGCTGCGCTTGTCGCGGCGCAGCGATCCCTTGCGCTCGTAGCAGGTGTCCTCGCGACCGGCCTGCTCGTTGCAGTCGGCGTACTTGTTAAAGTCCACGCCGGCGATGGCACGGGCGACCTCGGCGGCGTCGGCAATAGCCTCGACCACGGTGGCAGGACCGCGGCGGCAATCGCCTGCAGCCCAGACGCCCTCGACGCCGGTGGAGGTGGCGGCAAGGCGACCGCGACGGTCGTGCTCGACGCCCGCGGCATCGTACAGGCTGGCATCGATACCCTCGCCCACGGCGCAGATCACCGTGGTGGCGGAAAGCTCGACGGTCTCGCCCGTGGCGACGGGGCTGCGACGGCCGCTTGCATCCGGCTCGCCAAGCTCCATGACGTCGCAGGTCAGCACGGCGCCGTTGAGCGCCTTGGGCGCCAGCAGCTCGCAGAACTCAACGCCATCGGCAAGAGCAAGATCGAGCTCTTCCTCGTCGGCGGGCATCTGCTTCTTGGTGCGGCGATACACCAGGCGCACGTTCTTCACGCCTGCCAGGCGCTTGGCCACGCGGGCGGCGTCCATGGCGGTGTTGCCGGCACCAATGACCACGACGTCCTCGCCCAGCTCAAGCTTCTCGCCCTTCTTGGCGGCCTCGAGGAACTCCAGCACGTCGAGCTCGGCACCCTCGCCCAGGCCCGCAGAGCCGGGCATCCAGGCACCGGTGGCCACGACCACGTCGGTAAAGCCCTGGGCCTTGAGCTCGTCAATGGACTCCACGCGGGCGTTAAGCTGAACCTTGGCGCCAAAGGCCAGGCAGAGCTCGGCGTCGTGCGAGATATCGTCGCTGGCGATACGGAACTCGGGGATTACGTGACGGACCACACCGCCGAGCGAATCGCGGGCCTCAAAGATGGTAACGGGCACGCCGACACGCGTCAGGAAGAACGCCGTCGCCAGGCCGGCCGGACCGCCACCGATAACGGCAACGTTGCGCTCGCCGTCGTTGGCGATAGCCTGGGCGCGCAGCTTGGGCAGCACGGCGGTCATTGCCTCGCGGGCGGCCTTGAGCTTGCTGGCGCGAATCTGGGCGCCCTCGGGCTCGTAGAATGCACGCTCGCAGGCACGGCCGCAAGGATGCGGGCAGATAGTGCCGGTGATGAACGGCAGGGCGTTGCGCTCGATGATGATGTTGAGTGCGTCCTCGTAGCGGCCCTCGTCAACAGCCGCCAGATAGGCGGGAATATCCTGCTGGATGGGGCAGCTCGTGCGGCACGGCGTGGTAAAGCAGTCGGAAAGCGGGCTCTTGCCGGCGACCTTGCGGTCGGGCAGCGGGCGCAGCGGCTTCTTGTAGAGCGGGTTGGTAAGCGAGTCGGCCTGGATCGCGGTCACGGCCTCGAGAGAGACGCCCGCGAACGGCTTGCCGTCCAGATCGGTAAACTCGCCGGCCATCTGGCTAAAGCGCTCGTAGCCACCGGGCTTGAGCACGTCGGTCGCCAGGGTGACGGGCCAAATGCCGGCGTCATACAGGGCACGGATGTTGTAGACCGTGGCACCACCGGAGTAGCTGATGCGCAGCTTGCCGTCAAACTGCTCGGTAATGCGGCGGGCGGCCTCGATGGTCAGTGAGAACAGCGAACGGCCGGACATGTACATCTCGGTGGAAGGCAGCTCGTTCCTCGTCACGTCGACGGGGAACGTGTTGGTCAGCTTGACGCCGAACTCCAGACCGCGCTCGGCGCACAGGGCAATCAGGCGCTCGAACATGGGCACGGCATCGGCCCACTGCAGATCCTCGCGGAAGTGCGTGTCATCAAAGACGATGTAATCAAAGCCCAGCTCGTTGAGGCGCTGGCGGGCAAACTCATAGCCCAACAGCGTGGGGTTACACTTGATGTAGGTGTTAAGGCCCTTCTCGGTGATGAGGTAGGTCGCGATGCGCTCGATCTCGGCAGGCGGGCAGCCGTGCAGGGTAGACTCGGTGATGGAGTTGGAGACGCGCGCCGGGATGGACTCGACAAACGCAGCGTCGACATGCTCAAACTTGTCCAGGTTGGCGAGTGCCCATGCGCGGCACTCGTTCCAGACGTCGGAGCCGCTGGCGTCCTTCATGCCCTCGATGTAGGCGTCGACCTTGGGGCTCTTGATGCCCTCGAGGTCATAGCCCACGGACATGTTGAAGACAAAGCCGTCCGGGCTACCCAGGCCGTACTCGCGAGCGATCAGGTGGCAGGCGAACCATGCCTTCACGTACTCGGCAAAGGCCTGCGGAACCTCGAGTTCGGTCGACCACTCGCAGTTGTAGCACTCATCCTGCGCCACAATGCAGGGTTTGTTCACACACTTGGAGAGCTCCTCGCCGTCCATAACCTGGACGGTCTTGAGCTCAAAGAAGCGGGAACCAGCAACGTAGGAGGCCACGATGTTCTGGGCCAGCTGCGTATTGGGACCGGCGGCCGGGCCAAACGGAGTCTCGATGCGCTCGTCAAAAATGGGAAGCGCACCCTCCTGGTTGGTCGTGACCATCTTGCGCACGCCAAAGATGGCGTCCTGGGTCTTATGCTCCTCGATGATCCAGTTCATCAGCTGCGAAAACGGGATCGGCCTCATGATGTCGCTCATAGTGAGCTCCTCTCTGTAACGCCCGGCGAGACCGCGCGGCGGGCGCAAATACGGTGTAGCGCTAGCACAGCGCCGGCGACCCCGCGGAGGCCGCCTATACGCGCGTCGGATGCGGCGAAACATCCGACGCGCGCGAAACTACTTGTGAATTAGTAGGCGCGATCGTTGAGCGTGCTCCAGAGCTTCTTGGACTCAGCCATGGTCCACGCGTTGATCTTGTCCTCATCAATGCCAACGAACTCGCGATCCTTGTACAGGACGCGGCCGTTGATGATGGTAGTGCGGCAGTTTTTGCCCATCATGCCAAAGAGCATATGGCCGTCGATATTCTCCTCGCTCAGCGGCGTAAAGGGCTTGTAGTCCATGACGATGACGTCGGCGGCGGCGCCGGGCTCAAGCACGCCGAGCTTGCGATCGAAGTACTTGCTCGCCATCTTGGCGTTGTTCTCGAACAGCATCGTCATGGCCTCGCACCAGCCCACGTTGGGCATAGCGGCGTTGTGGCGCTGAATGATCAGGAAAACCTTAAGGCTCTCGAGCATATCGTGGGTGTAGGCGTCGGTGCCCATGCACACGGGGATGCCGCGGCGGAAGAATTCGAGCACGGGGGCGCAGCCCACGGCGTTGCCCATATTGGATTCGGGGTTGTTGACGAGCCAGGTGCCAGACTCCTTGACGATATCCATCTCGGCGGGCGTCACGTGGATGCAGTGGCCGAGCATGGTGTCGGGACCCAGCAGGTTGTGCTGCAGCAGGCGCTCGACGGGACTGATGCCACCGCGGTTGAGGCGGGAGTCCCACACGTCATTCATGCCCTCGCACACATGGATGTGGAAGCCGGTCAGGCCGTTGTTGGCCTCGGCCATCTTGTCCATGGTCTCGTCCGACAGCGTAAAGGTGGCGTGACCGCCAAACATGGCGGCGATCATGTGGTTGTCGTTATCGCGACGCTCCTTGGCGGCCCACTGGGCAAATTCGGCGTTCTCGGCAATGGCCTGGTCGCATTTTTCCTGGCCGCGGCGATCGGAGACCTCGTAGCACAGGCACGAACGCATGCCCAGCTCCTGAGCTGCATCCTTAATGGTAAAGAGGCTTCCCGGGATTTCGCAGAAGCTCGCATGATGATCGAAGATCGTGGTGACGCCATCGCGGATGGAGTCAAGAATCGTGGCATAGGCGCTGGCCTTGGTGCCGTCGAGCGTCAGGTTGTCATCGATCTTCCACCACTGCTGCTCAAGATTCTCCAGGAAGTTGGTGGGGTTGCAGCCCTTAATGGCAAGGCCGCGGGCCAGACCCGAGTAGATGTGGGTGTGGCAATTGATGAGTCCGGGCATGATGAGGTTGCCCTGGGCGTCGACGTACTCGGCATCCGGGTACTTGGCCTTGAGCTCGCACTCGGGACCTACTTCGACGATCGTATCTCCGTCAATGGCGACCGCGCCGTTGGGAATGAACGGGGTCTGAGCGTTGCGGGTAAAAACGGAACCGTTAGCGACCAGAAGCATGAATGCTCCCTTCAACATCAGGGGCGGGGTTTGACACCTCTGACATGGCGGAGTGCGAAGCGCCGGCCTACACCGGAAACGGGCCCTCTCCCGTCAACGCTTCACCAAAGGGACAAACCCTTTGAAGTGCGGCTTGGCGCCGCATGACGTCGGCGGACGAGGCGATGCGCCCGCCGACGAATAGCACCGAATTGGTTACTTCTTGCTCTCGGGCAAGACCAGATCCACGGCAGCGTCCTTGGCAGCATCGATGTGCTGAGCCACGACCGGCGTCTGCGGAAGGATCAGGTTAAGGACAATGGCCATAATGGCGGTGGGGGTTACGGCATTGGAGCCGATGACGGTGGATACCCAGGCGGGCATACCCTCGCCGGCAAGGCAACCGCTGGCCATCCAGATACCCAGGCCAAAGACGACGGAGGTACCGACGATGGTGGTAGTGCGCTGCGTGAGGCCCTCGCGGGTGAACATGCGCACGCCGTTCATGGTGATGGTGCCGAAGACGCCGACGGTCGCGCCGCCGATGACGGGCTGCGGGATAGCGGAAAGGACGGCAGAGAGCTGCGGGAACAGACCGGCGATGGCAAAGACGGCCGCGATGATCACAAAGACCCACTTGTTGACGACCTTGTTGGAGCAGATGATGCCCACGTTCTGGCCAAGGGCGCTGGTGGGAAGACCGCCCAGCAGGCCGCCGACCATAGAGGTGAGGCCCTGGGACACGATAGCGCCGGAGAGCTCGCGCTCGGTGGGCATACGGTCGATGGAGCCCAGGCAGGCGGCGGAAACGTCGCCGATAACCTGGATGGCAACCATGGGGAACACGACAGCGAGGGTAATGCAGACCTCGGGATCAAACTCGAGCGCGTAGGGCATGAGCTTGGGAAGGGCGAAGACCTGAGCGGTGGCGACGCTGGAGAAGTCGATCATGCCAAAGGGGATGGAGACGATCATGCCAACGATCATGCCAAAGAACACGGATCCCAGCTTGAGCGTGCCCTTGCCAAAGTTGGCGAGCGCAAAGACCACGGCGAAGGTGATAAGAGCGACGCACCAGGCCTGCGGGGTGCCCCATAGCGGCGTACCCATACCGCCGGCCATATACTTGACGGCCGTGGGATAGAGAGAGACGCCAATGGAGAAGATGACCGTACCGGTCACGACGGGCGGGAACAGCCACTTGATCTTGCTGTAGGCCAGACCAAAGAGGACCGCGACGGCGCCGCCGACGATCTCGCCGCCCAGCAGCGCACCAAAGCTAAAGCCCGAGGCACCCATGGCCTGCAGAGCCGGCAGGAACGCGAACGAAACGCCCATGACGATGGGCAGGCCGCCGCCGATGCGACGGAAGGGAGCGAAGGCCTGAAGGGCCGTGTCGATTGCCGAAAGAATGAGCGCGACCTGGATGATGTCGGTGCTCTGCTGGCTATTAAAGCCGTAGACGCCGGCCATGATGACAGCCGGGGTGATGATGCCGGCAAACGATGCCAGTACGTGCTGAAGGGCACACGGGATCATTTCCTTAACGGGAGGCATGCCTTCACGAGTGAACAGGGCTTCAGTGCCGTTCTTAACCGTCTCCTGGGTCATTTGACCACCAATCCTCGAAATAGTTGTTTTCGCATCTAACGCTCTATTGTGACGCAGTGCGGGGTTGAGGTTGTGCCTTCGTTGCATATCGTATTAAAGATGATTCTCATTCTCAATAATAATTTTTTGTTATCAGACTATTCTTCAGCTGAGATAATGCATTTCCGCAGGTCAGGAAAGTGTCTGTTCAAAATAACATCTAACTTTTCTTTTGGTCGACCGTTTACCGCCAAATACCTACCGCTCATCTGTATTACGCAATGTACCTGCGAATATGTGAGTCAATAGACACCGTGTTACCATGAGAAAAAATTGTTATGATCATTTCCGATTTCACCCAAAGGAGTTGCCCGTGAACGAGACCGTACGTCGCTTTTTGCCGATGGTCGATTTTCTGGAGCAGATACTCGGCAAAAACAGCGAAATCGTGCTGCACGATTTCTCGGATCCCGACCACGCCATCGTCGATATTCGCAACGGCATCGTGAGCGGCCGCAAGGTCGGCGGTCCCGCCACCGATCTGGCACTCAAGATCATGCACGACGCCAAGTATCGCGACCTGCCGTTTATTACGGGCTACGAGGGGCGCGGTGCCGGCGGCAAGACGTTGGAGTCAGCGACGTACTTTATCCGCGAGAATGACGAAATCGTCGGTATGCTCTGCGTCAACACCGATCTCTCGACCGTGCGCTCCATCAACGCCATGGCGCAGCAGCTCATGGCGTGCTTCGACGCGGCGCCGACGCGCACGGAGCCCGCCCCTATCGAGGTCGAAAGCCTTTCGGAGTCCACACAGGAGCTCATCGACCGCAGCATTGCCGAGTTGCTGAGCGCGCGCGGGCTGGATGTAGCGTCGCTTGGTCAGAGCGACCGCGTGGACGTCATTCGCCACCTCAACGGCAACGGGGTGTTCATGCTCAAGGGCGCCGTGGCCTGCGCCGCCACCTCGCTGGGCATCTCGGAGCCCAGCGTCTACCGCTACCTGCAAAAAGTCCGCAAGGAGGGCTAACGAGCAAAATGGAGCGCGGCTCCACAAGCGATTCGTCACCTGACAAAAGACCCTGCAGCTCGCACGCGCTGCAGGGTCTTTTTGCATGTCATGTTTAGTTGTGGTCAACGCCTTAGAGAGCGGCGACGACCTCGATCTCGACCAGACCGCCAGCCGGAAGAGAGGCAACCTGGAAAGCGCTGCGCGCGGGGAACGGGGCCTCGAACTTGGAGGCGTAGATCTCGTTCACGGCGGCGAAGTCGGCAATGTCAGCCAGGTAGACTGTGGTCTTGACGACATCGGCAAAGGTGGCGCCGGCAGCGGTCAGCAGGGCCTCGACGTTAGCAAGGGACTGCTTGGCCTGGGCCTCGACGCCCTCGGGCATCTTGCCAGTTGCGGGATCGATGCCCAGCTGGCCGGACAGGAACACCATGTTGCCGGTCTGGATACCAGGGGAATACGGGCCGATGGCTGCGGGTGCGTTATCGGAAGACACGACGGTCTTGCTCATGTTTTTCTCCTTACAAGTAAAAGGGAACGGGAGCGCGGCGTTCACACCGGGAGGCACAGTTCGGTCTGAACACCGCGCTTGATTGGGATAGTACTCAAGGTGTCCGCGCGATGCAAGATTATTATCACGTTGCGAGAATATTTTATCGCCCAACGGTTTCCCCGGACCGCTGAACGGTTCTCATGTGAAGCAGCCAGTCCAAGCTGCTGAAGACTTTATCCCGCTTAGAGCACGGGCATCGCCTGCCGCGACGGCACCACTATACTTTTGATTATCTGAGCATTTTGAAAGGCAAGATATGACCGCAACCGCCAGTCGAACCAACAACCGCAGACCCGAGCTTTTGGCGCCCGCCGGAGGGCCCGAGCCCTTTGCCGCCGCACTCGCCGCCGGGGCAGACGCCATCTACTGCGGCATGGGCAGCTTCAACGCCCGCCGCAAGGCCACCAACTTTACCGACGAGGCCTTTGAGCAGGCCTGCCGCGCCGCGCATCTGGCCGGCTCGCGCGTCTACGTCACGGTCAACATCGTCATCAAGGAATCCGAGATGAGCGATGCGCTGCAGCTCATCCATCGCTGCTCCACGCTGGGCGCCGACGCCTTCATCATCCAGGACTGGGGCCTGTTCTTTGAGGTCAAACGCACGATGCCCAGCATCGAGACGCATATCTCGACCCAGACGAACATCCACGACGACCGCGGAACCCTTTGGTGCCGCGAGCAGGGCGCCGACCGCGTGACCCTCTCGCGCGAGCTTTCCATCGACGAGATTGCCGCCATTCACGATGCCGCGCCCGATGTGGACCTTGAGGTCTTTAGCCATGGCGCCATCTGCTTTTGCTATTCGGGCCTGTGTCTGCTTTCGAGCTTTGCCATGGCGGGACGATCGGCCAACCGTGGCATGTGCGCCCAGCCCTGCCGCTTGCCCTACGAGCTGATCGACGAGAACGGTCGCTCGCTCTCCCCTGCCGGTCGCGAGCGCGCGCTGTGCCCGCGTGACACCAACACCTCGCAGCTTGTTCGCCGTCTGTATGACGCCGGCGCCGCGTCGCTCAAGCTCGAGGGCCGCATGAAGGCGCCCGATTACGTGTACTCCATCGTTGATGTGTATCGTCACGAAATTGACGACATGCTATCCGGAGCCACCGTTGCCAAGGACGAGGAAGCCGCCCGCCAGCGCCAGCTCAAGCGCTGCTTTAACCGCGACTTTACGCACGCCTATCAGGACGGTACCTCGGGTGACGAGATGATGAGTTACGAGCGCTCCAACAACCGCGGCCAGATCGTGGGCACGGTGCTCGGCAGCCACCTGGCCAACCGCGATGTGCGCGGGCTCAAGCCCGACGACCGCCGTCGCCGCGCCGCCATCGCCCGCATTGAGTTGTTTGAGCCCGTGGGCAAGGGCGACCTGCTGGAGCTTCGCCACGACGATGAGTTCGACCAGTTCCTGACCACCATCGCCGCCGATGATGCCGCTGCCGGCGATGTTATCGAGTGTCGCGTGCCCCGTAGCATGCCCGAGGGCTGCCGCGTGCGCGTGATTCGAAGCCAGCGCGCTATTGACGCTGCCAGCGCCGCGCTCAAGCGCGATGTGCTGCGCCGCCGAGCTGTTGATGTATCCGTCGTGGCGCGCCTGGGCAAGCCGTTTACTGTCACGCTCACCTGCTGTGACGACCCCGCGCTCACCGCCACCGCCACGGGCTTCACCGTCGAGGCCGCCAAGACCCGCGCCGTCGAGGCATCCGATCTGGTTGAGCACGTCGGGCGCATGGGCTCCTCTCCCTTTGAGGCCGCGAGCTTTGACGTGGCCCTCGACGAGAGTTGCGGCATGGGCTTTTCCGCCGTGCACAAGGTGCGCGCCGCCGCTTGTAAGGCGCTGGAAGAGGCCATTCTGGCACCGTACGAGGAGCGCGCCCGCACGCTCGAGCTACCGGCGATTGTCACCAATGATTCCCGCCCCGCGCCCGAGCACTACCGCGACGAGCCGCAGATCTGCGCCACCGTCACCTCGCTCGAGGCCGCCGAGGCAGCGCGGGCGGAGGGTGCAACGCGCATCTACATGACCACCGACGCGCTCGATGCGGCCAAGCTCTCCCCCGCCGATACGTTTGAGCAGGGCATCGTACCCGTGCTCGATGAGGTCTGCCGCGCCGTTGACCACGTCCGCGTTGACCCATGGGTTGTTGCCGGCGCCACGGTCGCTATTGGCAACATCTCTGAGCTTGCCCTGGCCGCCCAGGTTGGCGCCACGGCCGAGATTCGCTCTTGCCTGCCGGTGCACAACACGCCCTGCATGGAGGCGCTTGCCGAGCGCGGAGCCGGTGCGTTTTGGCTCTCGCCCGAGATCACGCTCGACGAGATTATCTCGCTCGGCACCGCCGCGCCCGCGGCTCTGGGCATCACCGTCTTTGGCCGCCCGCGCGTCATGACAAGCGAGCATTGCATTCTGCAGGTTGCCAACGGCTGCATCCACGATTGTGCCAACTGCCGCCTGCGTGCCCGCAAGCTCTCGCTCAAGAATATCGACGGCAAGGTCATGCCGGTGCGTACCGACATCCACGGCCGCTCACGCCTGTACGACGCCTACCCCATCGACCTCACGCCGCAAGTTCCGCAGCTGCTCGATGCCGGCGTGCGCCGTCTTATGGTCGACGGAACCTTGCTCGAGGCCGATGAGATTGGCCGTGCCGTCGCTCGCGTCCGTCGCGCTGTCGAGGCGGCTCAAGCCGGCCGCAAGCCGGCCGCCCGCCTGCGCGGCGCCACCTCGGGCTGCATGTTTGTGGGAATTAGCTAACCGAAAGGCTTACACGTGAACGAAGAACCTCAAGTCCTCTACTGCGACGCCTGGCTCATGGCCATCGACAAGCCCGCCGGCATGATCGTCCACGGTGACGGCACCGGCGAGCGCACACTTACCGACTACGCCAGCGACCTGCTGCTGGCGATGGGCGACGGCTTTGCCGCGACCGACATGCAGCCGCTCAATCGCCTGGACCGTGACACCACCGGCGTGGTGCTGTTCTCACTCGACAAGCAGACGCAGCCCGCCTTTGACCAGATGATCATCGACCACGCGTTCGAAAAGCACTACCTGGCGCTCGCCGAGGGCAAGATCGACTGGAACGAAAAGCTCATCGACAAGCCCATCGCCCGCGACCGTCACGACAGCCGAAAGATGCGCGTCGGCGCCAGCGGCAAGCCGTCTCAAACGCGCGTGAAGGTGCTCAAGCGTCTTAAGAGCCGCCGCGGCCTGCCCACGCGCTCGTATATCGATGTCGAGCTGCTCACCGGCCGCAAACACCAGATTCGCGTGCACCTGGCGAGCGAGCGCCATCCCCTGGTGGGCGACGACCTGTACGGGACGCCGCGTCCTTGTGGCCTCATGCTCCACGCCCACAGCGTGTCCTTTACGCATCCCGTAACCGGCGAGCACATCCACATCGAAGCCCCCTGCCCCTGGGAGCCCTAAACCACCACAAAGGGGACAGGCACCTTTGTGGTAGTTTTGCCGCGATGGCTCTGCCGGATTCCCAAACATCTCGATCTGTAACAGCTAAAGCCCATTTTGCGGTCCATCTGTTACAGATCGAGACATTCGAATCCCCTCAAGGGAATAATCTCAATCTGTAACAGTAACTCGGCAAAATCAGTCCCAGATGTTACAGATTGAGACAAAGGGACGGCGCGGTTCGTAAGTATCTCGATCTGTAACACCTAGCCCACTTTTTACGGTCCAGTTGTTACAGACTTAGACAAACCGGCAGACAACGAAAGCGGCGACGCCCGTGATGGACGTTGCCGCTTTTCTATTGAGAAAACTACTCGGTTTTCGTTACTAACCACCACAATGGGGACAGGCACCTTTGTGGTGGTTTTGGCCTTAGCCCGTCCCCTGCTGTTAGACCGTGATGACGTTGTCCATTGCCCGGTACTTGGCAGGGACATCGCCTGCGGTAATAATCGTTGCGTCACGGAAGTCCGCGAACTTGACGGGCGCCACCATGCCAAATTTACTGGCGTCCGAGATTACGAAGCGCTTGGCCGTATGGCGCATCGAGATACGCTTTACTTGCGCCTCCTCGATATCGGGCGCCGTGAAGCCCTGCTCGGCGGCAATGCCGTTAGAGCCCCAAAAGCCACAGTTGAAGTTGTAGCGGTCTAAGGTTGCCAAGGCATCGGGGCCAACGAGCGCCTCGGTCTCGGGTTTGAGCTCGCCACCCAGCACCACGGTACGCATGCCGCGCAAAGCAAGGCGTTGAGCATGGAGCACGGAATCGGTCACATAGGTGACATCTTCAAGGTGTGGAAGATGCTCGATGAGCCTGAGCGTCGTCGAACCCGAGTCGATGTATACAAAGCTCTCGGGCTCCACAAGTGCCGCCGCACGGGCGCAGATACGCTCCTTGTCGTCGTTATGGAGGTCGCTGCGCTCATTAAGCGTTAGGTCGCGCGTCACGTGCGCGCGCTCCAGACTTGTCGCGCCTCCGTGCACCTTGGCGATGCGGTGCGCTCGGTCAAGTGTCTGCAGGTCGCGTCGAATGGTAGAAGCCGTCACACCCAGGGCATCGGCAAGCTCTGGCACCGTTACTGAGCCAGCCTGTTGCACCATCGAGACGATCGCATTGAGTCTATCTTCCGCGAGCATCGCTTACTCCTCCTCGGGGTAGACGACTCCCCAATCGGCACGGAGCTTGGTCATCAGCTCCATAACATCAGAAGCATAATCCAGAAGCTCACGCTTGGAATCATCGCCGGCGACGGCCTTCTCGAGGTCAGCCATCTCATAACACAGGGCGTAAGCCTCGGTGCCTGCGTGGACCTCCTCGCGGTGGCCGTCCGCAGTCCACACGATGGTCGCGTGATCGGCACGCGGATACTCGTTGACCTCGATATAGCACTTATCGAAGCTAATAATCGAGCGCTTGGGTTGCTTGGAGTGGAGCGTGAGGCTCACAACACCCAGCTGCTGCTCGGCATTACGGCAGACGATGCCGCCCGCAACGTCAACACCGGTCTCACAGGTGTTGCCCAACGAAACGACCTCAATGGGCTGGCTTGCCATAAAGAGACGCATGACGGACAGGGCATACACGCCAATGTCGAGCATGGCACCGCCAGCAAGGTTGCGGTTGTAGAAGCGATTGGTCAGATCGCCGTACTCCTTGTAGCTACCAAAGTTGAGCTGGGCGAGGTTCATGCGACCAAACTCGCCGGCATCCATGCGACGGCGCAGCTCTTGATACAAGGGCATATGAAGCACCGTGGTGGCGTCCATGAGGACGACGTTGTGCTCGTCGGCGATGGCACGCGCCTCGTCGAGCTCAGCGGAATTGAGGGTAATGGCTTTCTCGCAGAGCACGTGCTTGCCGGCGGCCAGCGCGTCACGCAGATAGGTGATATGCGTGTTGTGCGGCGTGGTGATATAGACGGCGTCGATGCCCGGATCGGCGTAGAGGTCCTCAACCGATTCATAGACCTTCTCGATGCCATACTGCTCAGCAAAAGCCTGAGCCTTGGACAGCGTACGGTTGGCGACGCCCGCAAGCTTGCGGCCGGCAAGAGCGAGAGACTGGGCCATCTGGTTGGCGATAACGCCGCACCCGATCACAGCCCAACGAAGCTCGGGAGCCGTAAAGATATCATCGGGGAATGGCTTGTCCTGGACCGAAGCGAACGCTGCTTTTGCGGCTGCCGCGGAGTCGAGTGGAGCCTGCTTGGAATCTACCATATGTGCCTCCTGTGTCATAGAACGTCTTGCATTTCGGATAGCTCTATATTCGCAAAAACACGCGCGTCTGTGCGCGTTTTTGCGTATCTCACCGCTAAACGGTCATTTTTGTCCCGTAAACGGCGCATCTATACGCATATTCACGCAATCCCACGCACGCAAATACGCACAAATGCGAACCGGTCATTGCTCAGAGACAGGGGCTTATGCTTAGAACTCAAAAGACAGGATGATCCGCTTCGCCTTCGCTCATGGCGCGCTGCAGCTCTAAGGACCGTCCCAAACTGCCGACAGAAAAGGAACGTTCCAAACTGCAGACAGAAAAAGAACGTCCCCAGGCGCCGGCATTTCAAGAGCACTCATTTAAGTCTGTCCCCAATGAGTGGGAGTAATCAGAGACCCTTTGCGAGGGAGGCCGGACGTGGCCTTCCTCGTTTTTATTCATGGACTTTAGTCCGTGCCGCGCGGCACGCGCGGCATAGAAAGCCACCCGCTCAGCGGGTGGAGGCCAATTTCCGCTACGCGACAAAAACCTTCCCCCTAGCATGAGGATTGTTCAGGTCATCATACTAGGGGAAGGCCTTGATTATCGACTTTATCCGAACACCTCCCACATTCATCCGTACATGTACG
>CAJMMD010000033.1 GCA_905214465.1 uncultured bacterium | reverse complement strand
CTGCGCGTCGCCCGGGTCGGCGGGAGCGGCGTAGGCCGCGGGCCCGCACAGGGCCAGGGCGGCCGCGACCGCCAGCGCGGCGGCGGCACCGGAAATACGTTTCATGGAGCGTCTCATGGAAAATCCCCCTAATCTAGCAACGGTTTAGAGTCTACTAGATTGGGGGGACGGGAGCCAAGACATCATAGGCCGAATGGCCGATGGTTAAAAGCGTCAACCGTAACGATGGTGATGGCTTAACAAGACAACAGACGCGACCACTCCGTCCTACATGACAAGCAAATAAACCACATCAGAAAATGCCTAGTGACAGTACTTCATCAACGAATATAGATTTATCCCCGACTCAGATTCATAGCAGATTGAGCGCATGCAGGGGCAACCCATGCAATGTTGTTGTGACGCCAAACCAACCGATTTGCGACCACCGTCGTCCAACTCGGGCCTATCTACATAGTTGCCAGAAATCAATCGGCATACGCTACCGGCCTATCATCTACACTTCTCGCTTTCCCAGGGCGTTCGCCGCCATACGCTTGCAGGCACCCAGGCGCCCAAACCTCAGAACGTCGTAATCGAACATGAGCTTTTTGCACGCACGGGCATTGGGGGCCTTGCTGGCAAGCGCCGCACGCACCATGGCGGCAACAGAAGGTGCGCATTGTGCGAGCGCAGCATCGCTGCCCATAGGAGAACCGGCAAGGGCCGCAGCAACGGCAGCGAACACCTTGCCGCAGTCCGAACCCAGCAACCTGAGCGCGTCATACAGCACCAGATCGCACAGGAAATAAGCCAGGTCATCGACATGCTGGGCATCGAGGCCGTCGCGCTGCCAGTCAGCCAGCACCGCGGAGTAAATCTTCACGTGCTCCAGCAGACGTGTCTCGTCGTCATAGCGCATAGTGTCCATAAGCGAGCCCTTGCGCGCGACACGGTAGTCATACAGCTTGTTCGAGATAAGCGCGGTCTTACGCGAACGACCGTACACGGCAAAATCGAAGACCTGGTCCTCGCCATACTTGACGGTTTCGTCGAACAGGATCCCGTTGCCCAGCAAAAACTCGCGCTTGCAGGCAGTACGCCATGCAAAGGGGCGAGACGCTTCCCTAAATAGCAGGTCGGAGCTATAGCCCTCAAACGATACATCGCGCGGGCTCAGCACATAGTTGAGCCACGGATACCCCGACTCCAACGGATACGGATTTGCGCCAAAGGTCAAAACATCGCAGTCCTCACGCTCAAACGTATCGACGATCACGCGACATGCGTCTGGGGTAAATCGATCGTCAGAGTCAAGGAACGCGACGATAGGGGCATTTGCCGCGGCGATGCCCGCGTTACGCGCACTCGATAAACCCCCGTTGGGCTTATCGACGAGCTTAAAGCGCGCATCGCGCTCGCAGTAAGAAACGGCGATATCTCGCGACCCATCCGGCGAACCATCGTTGACCAACACGCCCTCCCAATCGGGCATGTCCTGAGCAACAAGAGAGTCCAAGCACCAAGCCAAGCACTGCTCAACCTTATAAATAGGTACAACAACAGAGATTTTAGGGGTTCCCATACTTCAATACTCCTACTGTGTTGCCGACACGTCATCGGGATGCGGGTTATCGCCGTAGGTACGCTGATACGTCAGCACGCGCCAGACCAGCGGCAGACCGCCGATCTTAAAGTAGTGTTTAAACGTATTGAGCTTGCCTGGCTTTTTAAAGTCAAAGCGTGAATAGATATAGGCGCGGGGCGACTTGACCATCAGGCGCAAGTCGGTCTCGCCGCGCGGATCAAACAGCGACAGATCAAAGCGGCCGGCAACCCAGTCGGCCTTAAGCTCGGGCGATGCCTTCTCCCAAAATTGCTCGCGCAGCTCCTCGACCAGGCGTTCGTCGTTCCAACGGTATGTATCGACCTTCATGCGCATTAAAATGCCCTGTAGCTGAGCCTTGAGTTCGGGTCGCTCATCCAAAAAGCGCTGCATCTCAGCATATTCGTCGCACACACAAAACACCTTGTTGGGCGAATTAACGGAGCTCTTCTCGTTGTCCTGTCGATAGCACAAGATGGGATCCGAGATAAATGCGGCGCGCTCGGCGCACGCCCAGACCTTAAAGTTAAAGCCCGCGTCCTGATACGAGGCGCCCGGCGTGGGGAGGAACCGAATCTGATTGTCGTTAAGAAACGTGCGACGATAGATGGCTGACCAGATGGAAGGCTTGCGGTAGAAAATGCCAGGATGGTCGACAGGACGATACGCCGCGCCCGTCATGTACTCATCGATGATTCCAAAGGGTTCGCGGCGCTCGCTAGGCGTAGACCAATACAGGTAAAAATCGCCCTTTACGACATCGGCATGCTCGGCATCGGCCTTGGCGACCAGCTTTTGGAGCGAATCCTCAAACATAAAGTCATCGGACTCCAGAATGCCCACGTACTCGCCGCGAGCCATATCCAGGCCGCGGTTCATCGAATCGCCGTAGCCACTATTGGCCTTGTCGATCATCTTCACACGAGAATCGCGCTCCATGTACTCGCGGATAATATCCGGCGAGCTATCGGTCGAGCCGTCGTTGATGCAAATGATCTCGATGTCCTCGAGCGTCTGCGCCACGGCGGAATCGAGGCACTCGCGCAGGTAGCGCTCAACATTGCAAATGGGAACGAGCAGCGAAACTTTAGGGGTATCAGAGTTCTGCAAGAGAACCTCCTGTTGAATAGCGTGTAACAGGGTTATTTTAGCAGCCGAGTTGCGGCGGGCGGCAGCGCTTGGAATTAGATAAAGCGCTCCAGGCAGGCTTTGAGACCACGAGTCGAAAGATAGAACAGCGTGGCATCTGCCATCGAAACACCCGAGGTCGCCGCAACGAGCTTGTGGGCAACACGGCGAACGGCGCCCTTAGCGGGCATATCCGCCCACTTCGTTCCCAAAAACGTCGCGAGGTCCATGTTGACGCGAGCCGCCACGCGATGGAAGTCATCGGCATCCAAGCGCGCCAGGTCGAACACAATTAGGTCCAAAAACCAAGTTACCAGCTCGCCGGGACACAGGTCCAAAAGACCGTAGGCCGCCCAGTCCTCCAAGACCTCCTCGAGCATCCTCATGTGGGCGTCAAGCTTTTTGGCGCGCGCCTCGGCACTGTTGAACTCGTGCGTCGCCGATTCGCTCTCCATCACGTAGTGGTAGAACTTGTCCGGCATGACGACGGTCCTGCGGGCAAGCGCATAAGCCGCAAATTGGAAGACGACGTCCTCGCCCAAAGCCAAACCGGGGGCGAAGCGAATGCCTTCGCGATTGAGCAGCTCGCGCGAAAAAGCCGCACGGCAGGCATAGGGCTGCGCATTCGCATGGAACAGCAGTTGGGGATCGCGGGCGCCGAAGGTACCAGCTTTGGGGCTCATGAGTTGCTGGACGCGTTTGGGGGCAGCATCGGCAGGTTCACAGACGCCGCCAAAAACGGCGGCCTCGGCATCCGCAGACTCCATGGCATGCAACACGCGCTCGACCGTCTGGGCATCGATGTAATCGTCGGCGTCCACAAAAAAGACGGTCTCGCCCTCGGCGACATCGATACCGGCATTTCGAGCACACGAAACGCCCGCGTTTTCCTGGTCAATCACCAGTACGCGATCGTCGGCCTGCGCGATCTGGCGCAACACGTTCAACGAATCATCAGTCGAACCGTCGTTGACGCAGACAACCTGAATCGAACACTCAGACTGGACCAACAGCGAATCAAGGCATCGCTGAATGGAGCGCGACGAATTGTAGACGGGAACGACAATGGTCGCTTTGGGGGTCAAAGTCTCTCCCATGTCGACCTACCCCCTCAGCGATTCGATGAGGAAGGCAGCAACCACACCTGGGCCTCCAACCGAGGCGTAATACTTAGCACGCCCCAAGGCACCATCCGTCGCAAAACTCGGATGCTCGTCAACCCAGCCCTCAGGATCTTTGAGGATGGCAGCGAGATTTGCGCGCTTCCACGGCTTGAGATCGTCAAGCGAAAACTCCCCCGCGTCCAAGGCCGCTTGGAACTCCTTGGCCATCTGAACCAGGAACTCCTTATAGAACTTAGGCGCTAGACGCACGTAGTTCCACATGTACGAATCGTACTTAATGAGCTGATTGAACTTGAGCATGCGCGCGACGTCATCACTTGCGTGGTCACGGGCATAATCCTCTCGAATCCAACGCTCAATCTCGGCATACTCGGTATTGACGCAAAAGACTTTAGCCGAAGAATTGACCGAGGAATTCTCGTTGTCCTGGCGATAAGACAACACGGCATCATGAAGGTAAACAGCCTTATCGGCGCACGCGATCACCTTAAAGGCGAATGACGTGTCCTGAAAGGATGCCCCCGGAGTCGGCAGGAACTTAATGCCGTTGCGCTCAAGAAAATCGCGACGGTACACGGCCGACCAAATCGACGGCTTTTGCTTAAAGAACTGCGTCGTATCGCTCGGGTGCACCGGCTTGCCACAGTCCTTGGCTTTAAACATCTCGTGCAGCGAACGGCGCTCCTCGGGCTTAGACCAGTAGAAATCAAAGTTCGCCTTCGCGAAGTCGGCATTATTGCTATCGGCGGCCGAGACAAGCTTTTCGAGTGCGTCGGACGCCATAAAGTCATCGGACTCCAAGATGCCCACGTACTTGCCGCGCGCCATCTCCAGACCGTGGTTCATCGAGTCGCCGTAGCCGCTGTTGGCCTTGTCGATCATCTTGACGCGCCTATCGTGCTCCATATACTCGCGAATAATCGCCGGCGAGTTGTCGGTCGACCCGTCGTTAATGCAGATGATCTCAATATCCTTGAGCGTCTGCGCCAGGGCGGAATCGAGGCACTCGCGCAGGTAGCGCTGAACATTGTAAATGGGAATAAGCAGCGACAGAACAGGGCTGCCAGAGGCGTTAGTAGACAAATGTGCTCCTTAGGAAATACCTGTCGTTTCATGGTATCAAAGGGTCAGCGCGCCAGCGGGCGTTTATATAATCTATGGAGCCTCTTGCGGGCAAAGTAGCCGCACGTCATGCGGCGGGCCCGTGGCAGGTTCCTGCGTTTTATTCAAAGCTTGCCGTCAAGGTGCGCCGAGCCTTTACAATAGGACAGTCCCAAGGACGTATTCGATAGCTTCCGCGCAGCGCTCGCGCGCCGCGCGTGAAAGGATATATTGCCCCATGCCTTCAACCCTTCCCGCCCCCATCGATAAGCTCGCCATCGTTGTCGTCACGTACAAGCGCCAGGAACTCCTGGCCAACTTGTTCGACTCCATGACCGAGCTCACGGCAACGCCCTGGCGCATCGTGATTGTCGATAACGAGAATTCGCGCGAGACCGAGGCCATGTGCACCGCATTTAACGAGCGCCTCGCCAACCTGTGGGGTATCGACACCGAGCAGCCCGACGCGCAGGGCGGCACCGACCGCGTCATCTACGCCCCGCAGCTCGAAAACGGCGGCGGTGCGGGCGGCTTCTCCGCCGGCACTAAATGCGCATACGACCTGGGCGCCCAGTGGTTCTGGGTCATGGACGACGACGTGCTCGTCATCCCCGAAGGCATCGAGCGTCTTGCCAAGTGGACCGACCGCTACGACGTTATCCAGGGATCGCGCCTGGACTTTGACGGCGGCGCTTTCTTTTGGCAGTACCAGCTCATCCTTTCGCTCGGCATCCCTAACCCCATCGCCAAGTGGGATCTGGGTCCCGAGGGCTACCGCACCATGAACCAACTGTGCTTTGAGGGCGGCATGTTCTCGCGCCGCGTGGTCGACAAGATTGGCCTGCCCGACGCGCGCTTCTTTATCTACGGCGACGATGCCTGCTACGGCTACGTGGCCAGCCAGCACTTCCCCGCCGCCGTGGTTGCCGACGTGGTGCTCAAGCGCGCCCGCGCCGTCTCCAACTGGGATATCGCCGGCAAGCGCCAGCTCAACTCCACGAGCGACACCAACCGCTACTACATCATGCGCAACCGCGGTTATCTGGCACGCTACATGCAGATCTACGGCGACTACCACCCCGTGCTGTTCCGTCTGGGCAATGCCGCGACCTTCTGTAAGGAGTTCATTCGTCTGGCAGCAGTCGACAAATGCTTTAAGACCGGTATTCCGGCGCTGCGCCGTGGCATGAAGGACGCACGCAAGATCGTTAAGGATCCCAACTGGAAGCCCATGCCGCCCCTGAAGGACGCCGAGTAGTAAAGGGCTTTCACCCGCCGCTACAGTCGTTGACACACCACGGACACACGCTGACCGTCAAAACCAAAGCCCCAACGCATGCGCCCGACGGCGGGGCGCGGCACGCGGATATCATCGATGCCGTCGCGCTCTATGTCGAGCAGCGCCTGAACCGCTAACAGTTCCAGGCCCAGGGCATCGACGCCAGGGTCATACAACATGTTGATCGTAATGAGCGGTCGCTCATCGAGCATGCCGAGCGTGTCGGCCACGTCAAACACCCGACCGGTGGGAATCACCTGGATATCCCAGCGATCCGAGACGCCACTTCGCTTGGAGCTGGGATTGCAATAGCCGGACAGTCCAAAGCAAAGCCCCTGCAGCGCCAGATGATAGGCTGTCGGCATATCTGATTTGTCCACATCGATGCCCAGATCGCCGATAGCACAGCTCAAAGCTTGCTTTACAGCGTCCTCGTCTCCTCGACACAACCCGTCATGGAACGAGTCGATAACTCCAACGTCCTCAACGGCGCACTCAAACCATTCCAGAATTACAAGACGGAGCGCCTGACGCACTTCGTTGTTAGGCAGGCGCAGGGAACGAAGGCACGCGCCGTCCTCCGAATGCCCTGTCATGTCCGTCGTAAGAAATCCAGACAGATACAGCGCAGTCCAGATATCTTCGGGCTTGGCGGCATCGACCTCCTCGGCATGCACATGCACTGGCGCCTCAATAAACCCATGCGGCTCAACCAAATCGAACAATGCGGACAGGCGCATGAGATTCCAGTCACCGACGCATGCGCTCAGACGGTCGGCGTAACCATACAGATCCGCCCGAACGGGCGCGACGCAATCGCGCTGTGCGTAGTCCACCACGCGCTCCGGGCTCGAGCAATAAAAACCACCAAACAGATAGCCCTCGAGCCACTCACGCGCGTCATCCAGACAGCCGTTGCGACCGATGCAATCCAACAGCACTTGGACTTCGTCGTCCGAAAAACCGAACCATCGATCACACCAACTCGACAACGCTGTCGCCGACCGATAGGAAACCCCACGTTGGGACAACGCAAACTCGGCATGACCGGGGCGCTCGCCCATCAGACACGTCAATCGCAACGAGTCGCCGGCATCGGCAATGGTGTCGAACAACATCCGGCTGAGCGACTCTAGGGAATCCACGCTACCGTCGTCCTTAGCGTCCAAACGCTTTGGACATACCGCGTCGTAGTCGTCTATCAGAAGAACAACCTGCTCATCGAAAGCTGCCTGGAGCAGCTTGATAAGCACGCCAAGCGCCGCATCGATCTCCTTATCGCTGGCCACCCCACGCGCCGCCCTCTCGATAAGACGAACCTCACGTCTTGACAGATCAGGCGCGGCAAGCAGCGGCAGCAATCGGGCGCACTCGTGCGCAACAGCGCTGCGAATAGCCGCCGCAGCATCAGCGTCACGCCTCACAGCGGCAGTTGAAAAGTCAAGCGTGATGACCGGATAACACGCGTGCTCATCACGATAGCGACCGCCGCCCGCCTGCCAAATCTGGGTGCCGACGAACGGGCTTCGATCCGGCCGTTGATCAGGTCGTTCCAAATAGCATTTGAGCATCGATAGGTTCATGCTCTTGCCAAAACCCTTGGGCCGACAACAAAGCGCAACAGGCGCTTCGCTGTCCAATATATCGGCAATAAACATAGTCTTATCGACGAGTAAACACCGATTGATTGCATCGGAAAAGTCGTGTATATCAACCGGCAGAGCTGCGTTATCCGCATAACTGAGCAACCGTGCACCAAACGCATGAGTAAAACCACAATTCACCTGTTCAGACACCGTAAACTCTCCCTCTAACGCAGCACGATGCCCATTGTAGCGAGCAGGTAAAGCGCAACAATATCGACATGCAAACGTTTCGGGCAACGGTAGCAACAGACCCCCGAGGGGGCATAACAAATCGTTGCACAACAAAAACGGGGCCCGATGCCGCCGCACCGGACCCCGTCCCAAACTCTTATAGAAAACGATCTGGAAGATTACTCCTCCGAGCCGTCCTCCCCAGAAGCCTTCTTCTGCTGATCGAGCTTATGCTTACCACTTACGATAGACGTAGCGCCCAGTGTGGCCAAGCTCGCGCTGGCAAGGCTCGCCATCACAATCAGATCGCCCGTCTTGGGCATGTTGCCGCCCGAGGACTTGGTAGTTGTAGTCGTCGTGGTCGTGGTGGTCACCGTTTTGGAGTCATTTTGCTCTTGGACCTGGTTGTCAGCACCGCTCTTGTCGTCGTCTTCGGACTGTTTCTTTTCGCCCTCGGCCTTGCTCTTGTCCTTCTCCTCAGATTCAGACTTCTTATCCTCGTCCTTCTTCTGTTCGGACTTGTCGCTCTTCTCCTCAGAGCTAGAACCCTTATCGGATTCGGTCTTCTCGGAAGCCTTGTCCTTGGAGTCGCCCTTTGCGGCTTCGATCTTTTCCGTGGAAACCTGATCAGAGTTGCCCTTGTTCTGGGTCGAGCCGTTATTGACGCCAGCCATCAGCGAAGAGCCCAGCGTAGAGCCAAGCTGCTCGGAGAAAGAAGGCTTCTTGTCCGGCGAAGCAACGGGAACGTCCGGCGCCTTATTCGAGTCATCCTTGGAAGCATCGGAACCAGGGGTTGCGTCAGAGCCGGAGCCGTTGTTAGAGCCGGTGCCAACGGACGAATCGCTCGAGCCGGTGGATGAGTTAGAGGTGCCAGCGCCGGTCGAACCAGAAGCGTCGCTGTCCGTATTGCCGGCAGAGCTTGAAGACGAATCGCCCGCAGCAGAGCCGTTTGAATCGGAACCGTTCGAGGTAGAGCCGTTGTTGGTAGTGCCACCAGCAGAGCCATCACCGTCAGCACCGGTCGAGGGCGCATCCATCCTGTCATCGTTGGCATCGTCGCTCGAGTCGTCATTCGAATCAGGCGTCGGCGAGGGCGCCGGCGTAGGTTCGGGCTGCACGGGCGTCGCAGCGGCCTCGTCCTCGGCGATATAAACCAAGCAGTCCTTCAGCTCATTGCGGTAGCGGTTCTTCCAGCCCTCATGATACTGGGGCTGGCTCGAATACTTGGTCGCCACGTTATTGACCACACTGTTGGAAAGCGCCGTCACAAACTCGCGGTCGGACATATCGTTGGAGAGATTCGCCCAACGGAAGAAGTCCCTGCAGCCACCGGTGCCGCACATGTTGGTGATGCTCCACACCATGCCCTTAACGCAATCGGCACGGCCCGAAATATCAATGCCCAGGCCACTCTTGAGCCACGCCTCGGTCACCGCATAGTACGAGTTGTACGCATAGGCATCTTGAAGAGCTGAGAACTCAACAGGATCGATGTTATAAGCGCCCTGGAAGGCCTCCTGCGCAATACGGCCCAACTCGGTGAGCTGGCCGTTCTCGTACATGGCATTGCTCATGTTGGAAATCTCGCTGCCGCGATCAATCGCATCCTTGAGCATGCTGTATTTTTCGGGGTTGTAGTTGTAGGCCTGCTTCATAAACGGAATGAGCGACCAACGACGGTCGAACTGGTAATAACCCAGCGCGTTATAACCGTCACCGTACGAAAAGCCCTGGTTATAGTTGCCGTGACTCTCATATTTGGTGAAGTACTTCATCTCGGGAGTCACGTTAACAAACGAAACGCCCTGGACCGACCTCAGCACGCCCGAAAAGGACTGCTGGGTATAGAGACCCTTATCGATATCGGTCGCATCCGAGGCAACGCCCGGCGTGGGCTCCTCGGCGGCGGCGGGCGCGGGTGCGGTAACGGCGCCAAACGAAAGCGCCAGCGTCAGGCCCGCGACAATAGCAGAATGCTTGGGCTGCATAAGATCCTCCCTGCATTGGTGTAGTTAAAGTGCGGTTTGCAAAGATAGAATTAAGTATTGCAGCTCACCCGTTGTTGCACAACAACCCCTCGGTAAACGGCAACAACCCTCCGCGAAATCCGCGAAATCTAAAGGAATTAAACAAACTGGTCGTCGGGCACCAGAAGAAGATCGCCGTAGCGTCCCATCAGCCCGTCTCTCAACCGACAGAAAGCGGGGATATAGACGTTTAAGATACGCTGAATCAAATCTTGAGCGAGCTTGTTGTCATAGATATGGACGTTCGTATTGCGGTCTCTGAGCATATCTAGCCATGCCGCCTCATCAATAAAGTCGTAGAATCGGTAGGCTTCCTTCAAGATGGCACGAGGAGACCCCGATGCAGCAAGCGTGGCGCCCTCATACTCGAGCAGACGTTTAAGGAGCTTCCAGCTCAGTTCAAACTGAAGGTTGAACTTATTAATCAATCCACTCTGAACAAAATCATTGCTAAGATCCTGATTGGGTGCATCCTCAAGATTCGCCAAGGCGCTGGCAAAGTTCTCATATTTTTTCATACAGAATCACACCATCCCTGGCAATTTCATCGAGCAATTGCTGCGATAAGGACTCATCCAGATTGACGACGTCTATATCTAAAAGAGTATCAAGACGCTCCTCTATCAGATATGAGAAACGGTCGAAATCCCGGCAACCTGCTACAGCAATATCAATATCGCTCTTAGGCAAGTTGTCACCGCGGGCACGAGAACCAAACAGCACAACCCTCTCGGCGTCACATTCCCGAGCAAAAATCTCAATTTGCTTGTACACCTTGTCGAGAGATACCATCTGCAGCCCTACAGCTTAATGTCGAAGTTGATCTCGGGGACGGCAGCAAGGTCGGCCAACGTCACGCCGTCGACGTACTTTTCGATCACGTCGTCCAGACCGCGCCAGAATTTGACGGTCGAGCAAAGATCGCTGCGGGCGCAGCTGTTGTCGATGCCATCGCACGCCACCGGAGCCGTGCTGCCTTCGACGGCGCGCAGGATGTCGCCGGCACGCACCTCGGCCGGGTCCTTGGCCATCATGTAGCCGCCGCCCTTGCCGCGCACGCTCTTAAGTAGGCCCGCCTTCATGAGCGGACGAACCAGCTGCTCCAGATACTTTTGCGAGATACGCTCGCGGTCGGCGACCTCGCGCAGAGCGATCTTGCCCTCGGCGTCGCCCAGCGCTGCGATATAGATCATCAGTCGGAGGGCATAGCGGCCCTTAGAAGAAATGAGCATACCTACCCTCCCATCGCATCTTGGACAACATAACCAGGTTTGTTTGTCCCAAATCTTAAGTAAGTGGGACAAACACAACAGGTTATTTTGTCCCACATCTAGAAAAGTCGAGTGGATTAGTCGGGTTTTCCCTTGACTAACGCCGAACCCATAGTAACTTTATTCCGAGAAGATTCCTAGGGTTTCGTACACCCATGAGTACACCATATACAGAGAGGGACAGCATGAGCGCAAATCCGCTGCTTTCCATCGAAGGTCTAACCGCCTCCGTGGACGAGAAGACCATCCTCCACAACGTCAACCTTAACGTCGCCGCCGGCGAGACCCACGTGTTGATGGGACCCAACGGCGCCGGCAAGTCCACCCTTGGCCACCTGGTCATGGGCGACCCCGTCTACACGGTCAACGACGGCCGCATCGTCTTTGACGGCCAGGACATCACCGAGCTCACCACCGACAAGCGCTCGCGCGCCGGCCTGTTCCTGAGCTTCCAGGCCCCTGTCGAGATCCCCGGCGTGCCACTGTCGAGCTTTTTGCGCGCCAGTATCGCCGGCCGCCCCGGCCTGGAGATGAAGGGCAAGGAATTCCGTCGTCGCGTCAAGGAGCTCGCGGCCGAGCTTAACATGGATACCGCCTACCTCAACCGTGAGCTGGGCGTGGGCTTCTCGGGCGGCGAGAAAAAGAAGGTCGAGATGCTCCAGCTTCTGCTGCTGCAGCCCAAGCTCGCCATCTTGGACGAGACCGACTCCGGCCTGGACGTCGACGCCCTGTCCACCGTCAGCCACGGTATGGACGCCTACCGCAAGAGCTGCGACGGCTCCATGCTCATCATCACGCACAACACGCGCATCCTGGAGCACCTGGATGTCGACCGCGTCCACGTTATGGTCAAGGGCCACATCGTGCGCGAGGACGATGCCTCGCTGATCCCCTGGATCGACAAGAACGGCTTTGAGACCTTCGAGCGCGAGGCCGCCGAGCAGCGCGCCCAGGCCGAGGCCGCCGCTGCCGAGCAGCAGGCGTAAAGGGGCGACGCAATGACCAAGAACCGCACCGAGGTCGCGGACATCGACCGCAGCCTCTACGACTTCACCTACGGCGAGGAGGGATTCGAGCGCCTCGACGCCGGCATCACGCCCGACATCGTGCGCGAGATCAGCGCCAAGAAGGACGAGCCACAGTGGATGCTCGATCTGCGCTTAAAGTCCCTCGAGATCTTCAATCGTTTTCCCGACCCGACGTGGGGCCCCTCCATCGAGGGCCTGGACATGGACAACATCGTCACCTACGTCAAGCCCAACACCGACCAAAAGCACGACTGGGAGTCGGTGCCCGACGACATCAAGAACACCTTTGAGCGCCTGGGCATCCCCGAGGCCGAGCGCAGCTACCTGGCGGGCGTCGGCGCGCAGTACGACTCCGAGCTGGTCTACCACAACATGCAGGACACCGCGTCCAAGATGGGTATCGTCTATTCCGGCATCGAGGAGGCCCTGCACGACCCGCAGTGGGAGCCGCTCATCCACGAGAAGTTTATGACGCTCATCCCGCCCACCGACCACAAGTTTGCGGCCCTGCACGGCGCCGTATGGTCGGGCGGCTCGTTTGTCTACGTGCCCAAGGGCACCAAGTTGGACTTCCCGCTGCAGAGCTACTTCCGCCTTAACGCCAAGGGCGCCGGCCAGTTTGAGCACACGCTCATCATCGTCGAGGACGACGCCGACCTGCACTTCATCGAGGGTTGCTCCGCGCCCAAGTACAACGTTGCCAACCTCCACGCCGGCGCCGTCGAGCTCTTTGTGGGCAAGCGTGCGCACCTGCGCTACTCGACCATCGAGAACTGGTCCAAAAACATGTACAACCTCAACACCAAGCGTGCGCGCGTGGACGAGGATGGCGACATAGAGTGGATCAGTGGCTCCTTCGGCAGCCACGTGGGCTACCTCTACCCCATGAGTGTGCTCAACGGCCGCCGCGCCCGGTCGAGCTTTACCGGCATCACCTTTGCCGGCGCCGGGCAGAACCTCGATACCGGCTGTAAGGTCGTGCTCAACGCCCCCGAGACCTCGGCAACCGTCGAGACCAAGGGCATCTCCAAGAGCGGCGGCATTCAGACCTTCCGCAGCTCCATCGTGGCCACGCCCAAGGCCGAGGGTTCCAAGGCAACCGTGAGCTGCCAGTCGCTCATGCTCGACGACCAGAGCCGCTCCGACACCATCCCCGCCATGGACATCCGCGCCAAGAACGTCGACATCGGCCACGAGGCCACCATCGGCCGCATCGGCGACGACAAGGTGTTCTACCTGATGAGCCGCGGCATCTCGGAGGAAGAGGCCCGCACCATGATCGTCAACGGCTTTGCCAACCCGGTCTCCAAGGAGCTGCCGCTGGAGTACGCCGTCGAGATGAACAACCTGATCAAGCTCGAGATGGAAGGAGCGATCGGATAATGAAACAGGAAACCAACACCGCTGCTACCACCCTTGAGCAGGTCAACGCGATGCCGGCTGCCACTTGGGGCTGGCTGAAGATGAATCAGACCAAGCTCGAGCTCTCTGACGAGCTTGCCGCCGCTCCCGCGGAGGCCGTTGAGGTCGAAGGCTTGGGCGAGCAGTTTATTGGCGTGACAGACGCGTTCGACGCCGCCATGGACGCCATGGCCGAGCGCTTCCCCGAGCGCCGCTCCTCCGCCCCCGGTGATGCCGCCGACCGCGCCCGCATCACGCCCGAGACCGAGCTCGACGTGCCCGCCACCTCCGTCTACCAGGCCGGCGCCATCAAGCTCGAGGAGGAGCTCTCCCCTGCTGAAGCCTTCGAAACCGGCATGGGCGAGGCTGCCTACGCCTACTTGGCCGAGCACGCTACCAAGCGCATCGTCATCGATGTGCCCGCATACCAGCACGCCACGGTTACCGTGCGTGTGAGCGGTGTCGATGCCGCCGCGGCCATCGCCGCCATCGACGTCGTCGCTCGCCCGCAGGCAACGCTCGACCTGCATATTGCCCTAGACTCTCCTGTTACCGGCGAGGGTGTCGTGGGCTCCGTGCTACGCGTGTGCGCCCACGAGTACGCCACCGTCAACGTGACCTGCACGCAGACACTCGACGACAGCTGGATCGCACTCGACGACACCGGCCTGTTCCTGGACGAGGGCGCGCGCGTCAACGTGCAGCACACCGTCCTGGGTGCCGGCGCCAGCGCCACCGGCCTTGCCGGCGACCTGCTGGGCGACACCGCCAAGGTGACCATCGATACCGATTACCTGGGCGCCCGCGAGCAGGTGCGCGACTTTAACTACGAGCTGCGCCACCGCGGTCGCAAGACCGAGTGCGAGATCGACGCCAACGGCGTGCTGACCGGCACGTCCAAGAAGGTCTACCGTGGCACCATCGACCTCGTGCACGGCTGCAAGGGTGCAACCGGCACCGAACGCGAGACGGTGCTTTTGGCCAACAAGGGCGTCGACAACAAGACCGTTCCCGTCATTCTCTGTGACGAGGACGACGTCGCCGGCAACCACGGCGCCACCATCGGTCACGTCCGCGACGAGCAGCTGTTCTACCTCGCCTGCCGTGGCCTTGACCAAAACGCCGCCGAGGACCTGTTCATCCGCGCCAAGCTGGAGGACGCCGCGCTTTCCGCCACCGACGAGCGCACCCGCGCCGCCGTCGTCCGCCTAGGCAACAACCTGATCGACAACTTTGAAGAGGAGCTCGCATGATCGACACCGAGCACGTTAAATGCGATACCTGTACTGCCCCCGAGCCCATGGAGCTCGACGCCAGCGACGAGGCTTCGCGCGGCTGGCCCACCGTGGACATCGAGACCAACCCCTACAAGGGCCAGTTCCCGCTGTTCCAGCAGCACCCCGAGATCGCCTTCCTCGATAGCGCCGCCACCGCGCAGCGCCCTGCCTGTGTGCTCGACGCCGAACGCGACTTCTACCAGCGCATGAACGCCAACCCCCTGCGCGGCCTGTACTCGCTGTCCGTCGAGGCCACCGACGCCATCGCGAAGGTCCGCCAGCAGATCGCTGACCTCATCGGCGCCTCACAGGCCAACGAGGTCGTCTTCACCCGCAACACGAGCGAGTCGCTCAACCTGGTCGCTAAGAGCTTTGCGCCCACAGTGCTCGAACCGGGCGACGAGGTCGTCATCACCATTATGGAGCACCACTCCAACCTGATTCCGTGGCAGCAGGTCTGCCGCGAGACCGGCGCCAAGCTCGTCTACCTCTACCCCACCAAGACCGGCCAGCTCACCACCGAGGAGGTTCTTGCCAAGGTGGGTCCCAAGACCAAGATCCTAGCCGTGGGACAGGTCTCCAACGTGCTGGGCGTCGAGAACCCGGTCAAGAACCTCGGCAAACTCGTGCACAAGTACGGCGGCTACCTGGTCGTCGACGGCGCGCAGTCGCTGCCGCACATGCCGGTCGATGTGGCCGACCTGGGCGCCGACTTCTTTGCCTTTAGTGCGCACAAGGCCATGGGCCCCATGGGCATCGGCGTGCTGTGGGGCAAGATGGACCTGCTCAACGCCATGCCGCCCATGCTTACCGGCGGTGAGATGATCGACTCGGTTACTGAGCAGGACGCCGTCTGGGCTCCCGTCCCCGAGAAGTTCGAGGCCGGCACGCAGGACGCCGCCGGCATCTTCGCCACAGGCGCCGCCCTCGACTACCTCGTCAACACGGTGGGCTACGAAAACATCCAGGCACGCGAGCAGGCACTCGTCCACTACCTGATGGGCGAGCTCATGCAGCTCGACTTTGTCCAGATCATCGGCTCAATCTATTGGGATAACCACCACGGTGTCGTGAGCTTTAATGTCAAGGGCATCCACCCGCACGATGTCGCGAGCATCATGGACATGGACGGCGTCTGCATCCGCGCCGGTCACCACTGCGCGCAGCCGCTGCTCACCTGGCTGGGCGTCGAGAACCTTGCCTGCTGCCGCGCCAGCGTGGCCTTCTACAACGACAAGGCCGACATCGACAAGTTCATCGCCGGCCTGCATCACGTTTGGAGCACATTCAATGGGTAATCTGTACACCTCCACCACATTTATGGAGCACAACTCGCACCCCGACTATAAGTACGAGATGGATGCTCCCACGCACGAGCACGACGGCATCAACCCCAGCTGCGGAGACGAGCTCACCTTGCAGCTGCGTGTCGAGAACGGCGTGATCGAGGAGGCCTCCTTTACCGGCCACGGCTGCGCCATCAGTCAGGCCAGCGCCGACATCATGGCCGACCTCATCACCGGCGAGACGGTCGAGGAAGCGCGTCGCTTGGCAGGGCTCTTCCTCGCCATGATCCGCGGCGAACAGCTCTCCGAGGAGGACCTGGAAGATCTGGACGAGGCCGCCCAGCTCCAGGACATCTCGCACATGCCCGCCCGCGTCAAATGCGCCGAGCTCGCCTGGCGCACCCTCGACGGCATGCTCGAGGGGCAAGCAAACCAGTAGCGTATGCCCCGAATCCAAGGTTTTTGATTGCCGAGCCGCCCGATACGGGCGGCTCTGTTTTTTCTAATGAGCGCGAACGCACAAAGTCCGCGCGTCCGGCACCCCGTCTGTCATTTACCACACAGCCAGACGCGAACACGGGCGTTTTCCACAGCACCAAAGGCCTGCGGCAGGGCCACGAGCACGCCTAGCATCGTCCCATGCCCCATCCAGCTGGGCTCCGATTCGCTTCGCGCCTGCTGCAGACGGGTCCCATAGGGAGCGGCGTGCATTTTTGCGAGTATTCAGCACGCCAAGCTGTGTGTATACGCATCGAAAGCGTTAATCAACGTCTCCAGGCGCATATATAGTGCGTTTTAGAACAAGCATCGTGGTCTCAGGGGCGCAAACATGAGCTTCGGGAGCGCATCGGCAGGCATAAATAGCTTCGGGGCCCGTATGTTGCAAAATTGCGACGGTAGTGGCAGTACCGCGATGCTGAAAACTCCATTTTTTGCACGGCGCAGATGGGGGTAGGCACGGGCAAACCCGGACTGAGCCCTTATTTTATGCAAGATGGCGATTGTTCTAAGCATATTAAGAAGTGCAGTTGCCGCACCAAGCTTTTGAACGCTTGTTGCGGCGTATGGACGACCCCATCTGCGGCGCACAGGCGACCCTACATCACGTTTCCGCCAGTCCGCATCGCCGTCCGCGCGCGGGCACGCACAATACGAGAGACGGTACTTTTGCCAATCCCGGTATAGCGCTCAATCTGGCGCACCGTGAAACCGGCATCGTGCAATCCAAAAATAACGGTATCGCGCTGCGCCGGCGGTGCGGCTTTAACCCCGCGAAGCGGAACCCCGAGTTCCTTAGCCATCTTGCCGGCAAAGGCGTGGCGTTCCCACTCCGTCTCTTTCATATCGCCCAGCGCTGGCTCGCCGCCGTCGGGCGTCGAAAGTGAATAGGCAATAAAGCCCTCGGCAGAACCAAAGAGCTCAAGCACGCAAGAAGGATCAGAAAATCCCCTCGCGACATCAGCCGCGTCACCGTCGTAAGCGCGCAAATGCTCCGCAAAGCTGCTCCAGGGATAACGCTCGATTAGGCCAACGCCCGCCTCCTGTGGATCGGCGTGTACGGAGCGAATAGCCTCCATCACCTGCCAGTCGGTATCGAGCGAGCGCCGGTCAAAACGGTTCTGGAACAGATGACCTGTGCGCCCCGTGCGTTTATTGAACCGCCGCGCGTACGTCAAAAGCAGCCGGTGCATCGCCGCGCTCATCGCGTCCTCGTAATCTGCCAGCACCAGATGCACGTGATTGCCCATAAGACACCAAGCGATAACCGTGACGCCTGCCTCCCGGCAGCAGTCGCGCATCAACTCCAAAAACTCCCACCGGTCTTCATCGCCCTCAAAGATGAGCTGCTTGCCCGTACCGCGGGCACAGACATGGTAAAAGCCGGTAACCGTTCTCCAAACGCGCTGCATGGCGCTCCCTTCGCCGGGATCTGCTTGCCATCCAATACAGCACGATTGAAGCGTGCCATCAAAACATCCACGCAAAACAATAGACTCGCGCGGCCAAAGGCAGTAAATAGGCGGCGAACGGCACCGTTGCAACAGGTCAGCCCCTGCAACGCTTACAAGAGCTGACCAAAAGCTTGCCCAAGACGAACCCCCTCTACGGAAGTTCGCGACCACAGAACATAGAGTTAAACCGTTTCAATTTAAACTTCCGGACTTCTCGCTACGAAAACTGAGCCGTTCGCCGAATATTCCGTGCATTTCGCGGTATTATAGGGGCTGCATGTCATGTCCCTTTCGAAGGGTCGCCCGGCAATCGCCAGCCACGACCCCCAGACGGGACGCCAACACGATAGAGAGGAGAGGCATGCAGTACTCACAGGAAGTGGAGAACATGTGCCCCGTTGCCAAGGGTGCATACCACGGCCCCGCACCCATCCCCGAGGAGGGCAAGTGGGTCCAGGCTAAGGAGATTTCCGACATCTCCGGTCTTACGCACGGTGTGGGTTGGTGCGCACCTCAGCAGGGCGCCTGCAAGCTCACGCTGAACGTCAAGGACGGCATCATCGAGGAGGCCCTCGTTGAGACCATCGGTTGCTCGGGCATGACCCACTCTGCCGCCATGGCTTCCGAGATCCTTCCCGGTAAGACCATCCTCGAGGCCCTCAACACCGACCTCGTCTGCGACGCCATCAACGTTGCTATGCGCGAGATCTTCCTGCAGATCGTTTACGGCCGCAGCCAGACCGCGTTCTCCGAGGGCGGCCTGCCCGTGGGCGCCTCCCTCGACGACCTCGGCAAGGGCCTTCGCTCTCAGGTCGGCACCATGTTCGGCACCAAGGCCAAGGGCGCTCGTTACCTCGAGCTCGCTCAGGGCTACGTCACCCGCATGGCTCTCAACGACAAGAACGAGATCATCGCGTTCGAGTTCCTGAACCTCGGCAAGTTCACCGACGCCGTCAAGGCCGGCAAGACCCCCGAGGAGGCCATCGCTGGCGCTATGGGCCACTATGGTCAGTGGGAGAACGCTGCCAAGTACATCGACCCGCGCACCGACGAGGAGACTCACTCCGTCGCCAGCGTGTTCCCGGTTCACGAGTAGAAAGGGAGGGAAATAACTATGACTGTTACGTTCGAAGGTTACGAGCGCCGCGCTGACAAGATCAACAAGTGCCTCGCCGACAACGGCATCGCCTCCCTCGAGGAAGCTCTGCAGATCTGCACCGACAAGGGCTTCAACCCGCGTGAGATCGTCAACAACACCCAGTCCATCGCCTTCCAGAACGCCGAGTGGGCCTACACCCTCGGTTGCGCTCTCGCTGTCAAGCGTGGCGCCAAGACCGCTTCTGAGGCTGCCGCCATCATCGGCGAGGGCATCCAGGCCTTCACCGTTCCCGGCTCCGTCGCCGAGGACCGCAAGGTCGGTCTGGGCCACGGCAACCTGGGCGCTATGCTGCTCTCCGACGACACCGAGTGTTTCGCCTTCCTGGCTGGCCACGAGTCCTTCGCTGCCGCTGAGGGCGCTATCGGCCTGGCTCTGAACGCCAACAAGGCTCGCAAGAAGCCGCTGCGCGTTATCCTCAACGGTCTGGGCAAGGACGCCGCTCAGATCATCGCCCGCATCAACGGCTTCACCTACGTGAAGACCCAGTTCGACTACTACACGGGCGAGCTCAAGGTCGTCGAGACCATCCCCTACTCCGATGGTCCCCGCGCTGCCGTTAACTGCTACGGTTCCGACGACGTCCGCGAGGGCGTTGCCATCATGTGGCACGAGAACGTTGACATCTCGATCACCGGTAACTCCACCAACCCCACGCGCTTCCAGCACCCCGTCGCTGGCACCTACAAGAAGGAGCGCCTCGAGGCTGGCAAGAAGTACTTCTCCGTCGCTTCTGGTGGCGGCACTGGCCGTACCCTGCACCCGGACAACATGGGCGCCGGCCCTGCCTCTTACGGCATGACCGACACCATGGGCCGCATGCACTCCGACGCCCAGTTCGCCGGTTCTTCCTCCGTGCCTGCGCACGTCGACATGATGGGTCTCATCGGCATGGGCAATAACCCCATGGTCGGTGCCACCGTCGCCTGCGCTGTCGCCGTCGAGGAGGCCCTCAAGGCCTAGTCGCGCCCGCGCGATGCTCACATAGTTGAGCTTTGGAGCCGCTACCTTTCGGGGTAGCGGCTCTTTTTGTTTACGCTGTCGCAGGGCAGCTAATGCCGATATATCAGTTGGGGCGAAATACGAGATGTGATGAGACGGAGCGTCAGAACGTCCATGACGCCCACCTGCCATATTTGCCCTTTACCGATTTGCCGAGTCTTTGCGGCCCCATTGCCGATCACCCATGCGACAATGCGCCGGACGAGAAAGGAATCCGATGGAATCGACTGATGTACTGGTAATTGGATCTGGCATTGCGGGCCTTTGCGCCGCCATCGAAGCGGCACGCACGGGCGCAACCGTCGCTGTGGCAAGCGCCGGCAAGACTATGAGTGGATCGAGCTTCTTCCCCGGAACCTGGGGCCTGGGGCTTATCGGACCCGTTAACGAAGACGACGAACAAGACCTCATCGATACCATCCAGACCGTTGGTGGCGGCGTCGCCGACCCCGAGCTTGTCCAGACGTTTGTCCACGGCATTCCCCAGGCAATTGAATGGCTCGAGCAAGACCTGGGCGTTGAGCTCCAGCGTCCGCAAAGCGCCGAGAGCGCCCAGCAAAAGCAGTTTATCCCCTGCTTTGACCACAAGACGCGCATGTGGCGCGGCCTCACCCGCAAACCCCTTGAGGACGCTCTGACAGCCCGGATCGAGTCGCTCGGCATTCGCCTGCTCCCCCGCCATGAGCTTATCGACCTTGTTGAGGACACGAACGGCAGAATAACCGGAACCGTGCTCTACGACCTCACCGAAAATCAAATCGTGCCCTTTGCTGCCAAGGCCACGATCATCGCAGCCGGTGGCACAAGCGGCCTGTTCGAGCGCAGCCTTACGTCGGCTGATGTGCTCAGCTCCTCGCAGGCCATCGCGCTGGCGCACGGCGCAACACTTACTAATATAGAGTTCATGCAGATGATGCCCGGCTTCATCGAGCCCAAGCGCAACTTGGTCTTCAACGAGAAAACCTGGCGCTACGTACATTTTGACCAGCCGGTAGATATTGCCGACAACAAGCTGGACGACCTGCTCGAGCAGCGCTCTGGATATGGTCCCTTCACGTCACGCTTGGCCTCCCGCGCTATCGATCTCGTCATCGATCAGGCAGGTGTCGAAGGCCTGGCACTCCACTACGACTTCCCCCGCGAGGATGTCCCAGAGTTTGTGCAGACCTTTGCCACCTGGCTGCAAGACGAGCACGGCATCGCCCCGACTGACGAGATGCGCGTTGCGATGTATGCCCACGCCGCTAATGGCGGCATCAAGATCGATAAGACCGCGCACACGGGCGTTGAGGGCCTCTACGCTTGCGGTGAGGCGACAGGCGGCATGCACGGCGCCGACCGCATTGGTGGCTTGTCAAGCGCCAACGGCATCGTGTTCGGACGCATCGCGGGCGCATCGGCAGCCCAGGCAGCACAGAAAGCACCTGAGGTGGCCCCGAAGGCGGATATCGCCCTCCCCCAGTACGGCATTGCCACAACAGATGCCGAACGCCTGACACGCAGCCTTAAGCACACGATGAGTACCTATTGCATGATCAACAGAACCGAAGCAGGTCTATCCAAGGCTCTGCAACAGCTTGAAAGCCTGCAAGACGAGGCAACGGCGCTGAGCAAGCCACACGCCAATGACAGCGAAATCGCAGCCCTCGCCCGCCTGCAATCGCAGATTCAACTAGCACAGGAAATGGTCAAAGCCATGCGCAAGCGAACCGAAAGTCTCGGATCACACTATCGAGCGAATTAAACTGGACACCTATCTAAAGCAAAACACAACTAATCGATATCTATGGGCCCCGTGAACTCGAAGTGGCACGGGGCCCATTCGTGTCCGCACGGCAGCGTATCCTAATTCTGAATACAGAGCGGGCAAAGCCCGCATAGACAATAGGCCAGCGAGGAGGAGATATGGACAGTAGAGATATCGAGAAGTGGCGTGTCGAACTTGATAGCTACGCCAATGTGGAAGAAGGCGTTGAGTATTGGCTCGCACGCGATTTAATGGAACCCATGGGGTACACTCGATGAGAGAACTTTGCCGAAGTTGTTAAGAGGGCAAAAGTCTCGTGCGAAACAAACAAAACTCCAGTTGATTCCCATTTTCGTGACACCACGAAAATGGTAACTGCCGGTGTCGACGCTCGCGCAGTTAAAGACTACAAACTTACGCGCTATGCATGCTATTTAATCGCCCAGAACGGAGATTCAAACAAGCAAGAAATCGCGCTCGCACAGGCGTACTTCGCCGTGCAGACGCGCCGGTTTTACTGATCCCCAGGGTAGACTCGATCTGTGAAAGTGGCTGTGCCCTTTCGGGTTCGACCCCATGCGAGGTCAACAAAAAAGCGACCAGCCTAAGCCAGTCGCTTTAACATACTTTGGGTGGGCCGTCAGGGGGTCGAACCCTGGACCTTGGGATTAAGAGTCCCCTGCTCTACCAACTGAGCTAACGACCCGATATCAACACGAAGCAAGAACTGGGGTGGGTAAAGGGACTCGAACCCTCGACCTACGGGACCACAACCCGTCGCTCTAGCCAACTGAGCTACACCCACCGTGTCCTGTGCGCTTCGCGCTCGACTATTATTGCAAGGAACGCCACGCGATGCAAGCCCCAATTTTCAAGAATTTTGAAAAGAGTTTTTTGCCTTGATTATCGACTTTATCCGAACACCTCCCACATTCATCCGTACATGTACGG
>CAJMMD010000032.1 GCA_905214465.1 uncultured bacterium | reverse complement strand
AGCACGCGGCTGTTAACCGCGCTGTTGTAGGTTCGAGTCCTACCCGGGGAGCCAGAATTTCTCAGCCCATTCCGCTGGGCTTTTAAATTCCTCGGTAGCTCAATGGTAGAGCACGCGGCTGTTAACCGCGCTGTTGTAGGTTCGAGTCCTACCCGGGGAGCCAGGTTGTAGAACCCGTCGCTTATGCGGCGGGTTTTTTCATGCCGCGACCACTTGACTCAAACGTTGCCATATCAACATTTCGTGTCGAGGATGTAATCCCGCGACCCATCACCTCAACATGGCGCGGTCGTTGTAGAATATTGCAATGATTGCTCCCACGACATGGTGCCGTGAGCACCAGATAAGGAGATTCTTGTGTCTGAGACCATTAACGGCAGCCTGAGCGTCTCGAACGACGTTATTGCCGATATTGCCGGTTATGCCGCGATGACGTGCTATGGCGTCGTCGGTATGGCTGAGCAGCTCCAAGGCGCCGAGAGCGTGCGCCTGCTTGCCGGTCAGCGCCTCCGCAAGGGCGTGCTTGTCTCCGCCGACGAGAACGGCCTTACGGTCGATCTTCACGTCGTGCTCGAGAACGGCGTCAACATGAAGTCCGTCTGCCACAATCTTTCGAGCTCCGTTGCCTTCACCCTGCAGGAGATCGCTCAGATCGACCCCGCCAGCCTTAAGATCGGCATCCATATCGACGCGCTCAAGAGCCGTCTGAACTAGCATCCGAAAACGGAGATTCAAATACCCATGATTGCAAAGACCATTCGCACCTGTTTTCCGATCGCTGCGGCTGCCGTTTCCGACAAGGCCGAGGAGATCAACAAGCTCAACGTCTTCCCCGTACCCGATGGCGATACCGGCACCAACATGTCGCTCACGCTCGCCTCGGTGACCAAGGAGCTCTCCGCCCTTCCTGCCGACGCCGACATGGAGGCCATCGCCGGTGCCATCACCCATGGCTCCCTGATGGGTGCCCGTGGCAACTCCGGCGTCATCACCTCGCAGATTCTGCGTGGTGTGGCCGAGGGCCTTGTCTCTGCCGATGAGCCCATCACTTCCGCCAACATCGCCTATGCGTTCCGCCGAGCCGTCAAGGTTGCCTTCCAGGCAGTGCGTAAGCCCATCGAGGGTACGATCCTCACGGTGCTGCGCGACGTCTCGACCAAGGCAGACGAGTGCGAGAAGAAGAAGTTCTCGGCCGAGGACGCGCTCGACGCCATCGTCGTCGAGGCCTATCAGTCCGTCGCCCGTACGCCCGACCTGCTGCCCGTTCTGAAGGAGAACGGCGTGGTCGACTCCGGCGCCTTTGGATTTGCCATCTTCCTTGAGAACTTTGTTGCCGCCGCGCTTGGTCGCAGCACCGTTGTCGAGGATTTCTCCGCCACGTTTGACTCCGCTGGCTCTGCCCGCGACGCGGCCCTCGACCGCGTTGAGATCGAGGCCAACGACGACTGGGAGGGCTCGGAGTTCCGTTACTGCAATGAGTTCCTGTTTAAGGCAGACGCCCCGTTTGACGAGGACGAGTGCCTTAAGTTCCTGGGCTCCATGGGCGACTGCGAGCTACTCGTGGGCGCTTACCCCGATTACAAGATTCACGTGCACTCCAACACCCCCAACCTGGTGCTCGAGCATATGCTGCAGCTTGGTCAGATTTACGAGGTCTTTATCCACAACATGGAGATGGAGGCCCACGACCGTACCGCCAAGATCCACGAGGACCAGGAAAAGGCCGCCGAGCCCGCCAAGGCGCTGGGCTTTGTCGCCGTTGCCGCCGGTTCCGGCGAGGCAGACATCCTCAAGTCCCTCGGCGTCGACGTGATCGTGTCGGGTGGTCAGACCATGAACCCCTCGACTGCAGACTTGCTGGGCGCCGTTGACCAGGTCAACGCGACCTCGGTCATCATCCTGCCCAACAACGGCAACATCCGCATGGCTGCCGAGGCCGCTGCCTCAGCCTGCACCGACAAGAAGGTGGCCGTCGTTCCCACCAAGACCGTCCCGCAGGCCTTCTCCGCGCTGTTCGCGGTCCTGCCCGATTCCGAGCTCGAGGATGCCGTCGCCGCTATGGTCGACGCCATCAGCGAGGTTCGCGATGGCGAGGTCACCCGTGCCGTGCGCGATTCCAGCGCCTCCGACGGCTCGCCGATTCACTCCGGTGACGTCATGGGTATCATCGCCGGCTCCATCGACGTGGTCGGCTCCGACGTGAAGCAGGTCACGCTCGATTGCATCAACCGTATGCAGGAGGAAGAGGAGGGCGACGCGCTGACGATTCTGGCCGGCGAGGAACTGTCCGATGAGGCCTTCCAGGAGATCGTAGACGCCATTGAGGAGGCTCAGCCCGATTTGGAGATCGACGCCCATCGTGGCGAGCAGCCGCTCTATCCCGTGATCTTCTCGATCGAGTAGGCTCTGCCCATGTCCGAGCTGTGCTCCGTGCCGCGCGTCTCGGAGCGCTTTGCCCAGAGCAATGCGCTCGACGAAGATATCGCGCGACTCAAATATGTTTCAGGTAAACGTGAGGAGGCCCTTCGCCGTCTGGGAATTCGGACGGTGGGGGACCTCCTTCTCCATATCCCTCATCGTTACCTCGACTTTACTCGTTCGTGGTCCATCGAGATGGCGCCCATCGGTACCGTGTGCACTATCATCGCCACGGTCGACCGTATCGTTCAAAAGAAGCCGCGTCCGCGCATGCAGGTGACCGAGGTCTCACTCGTTGATGAGACGGGCGTGCTGCAGGTCGCCTTTTTCCGTCAGCCTTGGATTGCCCAGCAGCTTAAGCAGGGCGACCGCCTGGCCGTGATGGGCAAGGTTGAGTTTGCCTACGGTTTTAAGCAGATGGCCTCGCCGCACTTTGAAAAGCTCGATGAGGGGCGTGCTGCGGGCACCATTTTGCCGGTCCATTATGTGAGTGACGGCGTGAGCCAGGCATGGATGCGCCGCATCGTAAGTGGCGCGCTCGAGGTCGTCGGCAATCCCTTCGACCCGATTCCCGCACGCTTGCGCGTTAAACGTCGCCTGATGAGCAATGCCCGTGCGCTTCGATCGATCCACTTTCCTTCGAGCATGGCTGAGCGCGATATCGCGCGCGCACGGCTTGCCTACGAGGAGTGCCTCTACCTGCAGCTGGCGCTGCGCCTGCGCAACGACGGCGGCCTGGTCGATGTGGTGCCCTATGCCCACGCCGCGGGCGAGCACCTGGCCGCGCTTAAGCAGGCCCTGCCGTTTTCGCTGAGCGACGAGCAGGAGGCCGCGTTCCAAGATATCCTGCGCGATATGTGCGATGGCGGGCGCGTGATGAACCGCCTGCTGCTGGGCGATGTCGGTACCGGCAAGACCGCTGTTGCCGCCTGCGCGCTGGCTGTGGCTGCCGATAGCGGCACGCAGGCCTGCGTTATGGCGCCCACGGGCGTGCTGGCGCGTCAATATGCCGATAAGACCGGCCCCTTGCTTTCGCAGGCTGGCATGACCTGGGCGCTCCTGACGGGCGCCACGCCGGCGGCCGAGCGCGAGCGGATCCATGCGCAGCTGGAATCGGGCGAGCTCGATGTCCTCTTTGGCACCCACGCGGTGCTTTCGGATAACGTTGCGTTCAAGCATCTGTCGCTCGTGGTCATCGATGAGCAGCACCGGTTTGGCGTCGGCCAACGCAACGCCCTGCGTGCGAAGGGCCCTGGTGCCGATCTGCTCGTTATGACGGCAACGCCCATCCCACGTACGCTGGCACTTTCGGTCTACGGCGATCTGGACACGAGCATCATCCGCCATCGGCCCGTCCCTGGCGCTGGCGTGACGACACGCGTGCTTACCGAGTCGAGCCGCGACCTTGCCTATGGCGCCATCCGCGAGGCGCATGAAAAGGGTCAGCAGGCCTACGTGATTTGCCCGCTCGTGGAGCCGAGCGACTCGGCCGATGAGCTGGAGGACGTGCCCGGTATCGCCCGCGACGGCGAGGGCCGCGTGACGGTCCCCGTGCCGCTGCACGATACGGCGACCGAGCTCGATCGCCTGCGTCTGGCGTTGCCGGGTCTTGCCATCGAGCGCCTTCACGGCCGCATGCCAGCGGGGGAGAAGGACCAGGTTATCGATGCCTTCAAGCGCGGCGAGATTGACGTGCTCGTCTCGACTACGGTGGTCGAGGTGGGCGTCGACGTGCCCAACGCCACCGTCATGGTCATCGAGAACGGTGAGCGCTTTGGCTTGGCGGCCCTGCACCAGCTGCGCGGCCGCGTGGGCCGCAGCAGCGTGTCGGGCACCTGCCTGGTCATGACGCACTCCAAGGGCAACGGCGGCGCTTCGGCGGCGCAAGACCGTCTCCAGTCGCTCGAAAAGACCTCGGACGGCTTTACGCTCGCCCAGATGGACCTGCGTCTGCGCCACGAGGGCGAAATTCTGGGGTACCGCCAGCATGGCGGTGTGACCCTGCGCTTTGTCGACCTGGATGCCGACGAGGAGCTGATCGAGTGGGCCCATTTGGACGCGGTCGAGCTCTTGCGGTATGCTTGCACCCTTGACTCCGTGGCGACGCGCCCCCTGCGCGATGCGGTCGCCATGCGATATCGACACATTTTTAAGGAGGTCAGCGGAGGATGAGAATCATCGGCGGCGAATGGCGCGGTCGTAAGATCGAGGAGCCCCGTGGTCGCGATGTCACCCGCCCCACGACCGATCGCGTGCGCGAGGCATGCGCATCTATGGTCATGTCGGCATTTGACTTCGATCTGGACGAGGTCCGCGTGCTGGACGCCTTTGGCGGCTCCGGTGCCTTAGGGTTAGAGATGCTCTCACGTGGTGCCCGCTCACTCACGACGTTCGAGATCGATCGGAATGCCGCGCGGCTCATTACCAAGAATATCGAGTCGCTCTGCCGTGACCGTGCGCGTTGGCGCGTGGTAACGGGCGACATGCTGGCGAGCGCCTCGCGCGGTCGTGTGCCGGGCGGCCCCTTTGATCTGGTCCTGCTCGACCCGCCCTATGCTTTTGGTGCCGAGCCGGTCGAGGAACTGCTGCAGAACCTGGCTCAGCAGGGTCTGCTTGCACCTGGCGCTTATGCCCTGTTTGAGCATGCCGCCGCCGATGCGGGCGCGCATCCGGCAGGCTTTGAGATCGTGCGCGAGAAGCGCTACGGCATTACCTCGGTCGACCTGCTTCGTTGGGTCGGCAACGGCGAGGATGATGGTATCGATAGCGACGCACCCACGGAGGACGCCCATGAATGACACTATCAACCGCGTGATTGTCCCGGGCACCTTCGATCCCATCACATTTGGCCATATCGACGTCATCCGCCGTGCCCGCCGCATCTTTCCCAGCGTGATCGTCGCTGTTGCCGAGTCGCAGGGTAAAAACGGTGTGGGCACCACGTTTATGCTCGATGAGCGCGTGGCGCTGGCCCGTGAGGCGCTCGGTGATATCGACGGCGTTGAGGTGCTGCCCTTCACCGGCCTCTTGGTCGATTTTGCCCGCGAACAGGGAGCAGGAGCCGTGGTTAAGGGTCTGCGGGCTATGACCGACTTTGAGTACGAGCTGCAGCAGGCCGACCTTAACTACCGCCTGGATAACGAGCTGGAGTCCATCTTTGTCATGAGCGCGCCGCAGTACGGCTATATCTCGAGCTCGGTGGTTCGCCAGATTGCCTCGCTCGGTAGCGACGTCTCTAATTTTGTTCCGCCCAATGTGGTCAAGGCACTCAAACATCGCTTTTCGTGACGTTTTTTAATGCCTGGTGGCATGTGGTAAACTAACTCGATGATATGTTACCTATGAAAGGAGACCGGATGCCGGGCGAGAATTTTCCTGGCGACAGGATCGTGAGTCTTGTCGACGAGCTCGAGGGGCTCATCGAAGAGGCTAAGACGCCGTTCGGCAAGAACGCCCAGATGAAGGTTATCGACGCCGACGTCTTCTTTAACATCCTCGACGAGATCCGCATGAGCTATCCCGAGGAATGGCAGAAGTCCCGCCGTATCCTCAAAGAGCGCGAGGAGCTTATGGCTTCCGCCGCCGCTCAGGCCGATTCCATCATCGCCGATGCTCAGCAGCAGGCCCTCACCATTGCCGGTGAGCAGGAGATTGTCCGCTTAGCTCAGCAGCAGGCCGACGACATTCGCGATCGTGCCCAGCAGTATGAGCGCGAGACGCGCTATGCCGCCGAGGATTACGCCGAGCAGGTCTTTACGCACCTCGAGGAGAACCTCAAGAGCCTGACCGGCACGGTGACCCGTTGCCGTCAGCAGCTCAACGAGGGTGCCGCCCAGCAGAATGGTCAGTGGTAATGGCTGAGTTCCCGAGCGTTACCGTCGATCTTTCCGAGCAGCTCGAGTTTCCCGGAGACTCGTATCCGCTGACCGGCAAGGTCGATGTCGCCACCTACACGGTGGGCGAGAAGGAGTACCAGCTGCAGGACGGCATTGCCTACGACGTGGTCTTTACCAACGCCGGCACCGGTGTCCTGCTCTCGGGCATGGTCCGCGCCCACGCCACCGGCGAGTGCGACCGCTGCCTGGAGCCCGCCTCGTTTGATATCGCAGGCGAGATCGAGGAGTTCTACCTTTTTGAGGAGCCCGAGGACCCCGAGGCCTACGAGGACGGCTACGAGCTTTTGGGCGAGGATCGCATCGTCGATCTGGGTGAGCCCATCAACGACGCGGTCGTCATGGATACGCCGTTCGTTGTCCTGTGCAAGCCAGATTGTCGCGGCCTATGCCCCACTTGCGGCATCAATCTCAACGTCGAGCAATGCGATTGCGCCGCTCAAGCAGAGGCCGAATGGGCCGCTGCCACGGAAAATCCATTTGCAGCATTGAAGAATCTCAAGCTTGACGAGTAAAACTGTGGTAGTATCGCTACTTGCGCGTAATCGCCACACTGGATAGTTCATAAGGAAGGTCACTATGCCCGTACCTAAACAAAAGCAGGGTCGTATCCGCACTCACACCCGCCGTTCCGCCAATATGAAGATCTCGGCTGCGGCTCAGTCCACGTGCCCCCGTTGCGGCGCTGTCAAGCTCCCGCACCACGTGTGCACCAGCTGCGGTTTCTACAAGGACCGCGAGGTTATCGTTACCGAGTAACTGTATACTCTGGATGCGATGCCGTTCCAACTGGAACCACAATGGCCGGCTCAATGAGTCGGCCATTTTTGTATAAGGAGCATGTATATGAGTAACGTTCGCGTTTGTGTAGACGTTGTGGGCGGAGACGAGAAGCCTCAGGTTGTCCTCGACGGTATCGAGGCGGCGCTTGCGGCGGATCCCGATATCGAGGTCTTGGCCGTCGGTCCCGCAGAGATCGTGAACCCCTTTGCCGCGGCTCACGCTCGCGTTGAGGCCTTGGAGGCGCCCGATGTCATCGCCATGGATGACGATCCCATTCGAGCCGTCATGACCAAGCGCAAGTCCTCGATCGTGCTTGCCTGCCGCGCTATCAAGAAGGGTAACGCGGACGCCTTCTTCTCTGCCGGTTCCACCGGCGCCATGACCGCTGCCGCTACCGCCTACGTGACGCCGTTTCGCTATCAGGCGGAGGACAAGAAGCAGCCGGTCCGTCCGTGTCTGACCAACGCACTGCCCAATCGCGCCGGTGGCCTGACGGTGCTGTGCGATATGGGCGCCAACCCTGATGTCGAGGTCGACGACATGGTGCGTTTTGCCCAGATGGGTAGCGCCTATGCCCGTGTGGTTTTGGGCATTGAGCATCCCCGCGTCGGTCTACTCGGCAACGGCACCGAGGACGAGAAGGGCTCCAACTTTACCAAGGCGTGCTTCCCGGCCATGAAGGCCGCCGTTCCCGGCTTTGTGGGCAACTGCGAGGGCACCGATCTTACGTCGGGCAATTTTGACGTCGTGGTCGCCGACGGCATGTCGGGCAACATTGCACTCAAGGCCACCGAGGGCGCTGCCAAGTTTTTGCTGCAGGAGCTCAAGGGTGTCTTTATGTCTTCGCTCGGCACCAAGATTGCCGCGCTGCTCATAAAAAAGCAGATGCGCGAGATTAAGGCAAAGCTCTCGGGTGATGCTAAGGGTGGCGCCATTCTGCTGGGCCTGCGTGGCGTAGTTCTGATCGGCCATGGTGCCACCTCAGTCGAGGCCGTCAAAAACGGTACGCTCGCCGCGGCGGAGGCCGTGCGCGCCGGGCTTGTCGAGAACGTCGCCAACTCTATGGACGGCATCGTTTTGTAGGAGCGAGTTAGGGCACTGTTATGTGCCTCGCGGCCTGCGTCGTGGGGTAGAATCAAAACCGTGTCTTGGCGCTGCGCTTGCGGCGCCAGCGCGTTGATGTTCACGCAATACGAGAGGAAGCGCTATGGACCGCTCCGAAATCTTCGATAAGATCGCCGAAGTTGCCGCCGACGTGCTGGGTGTCGACGTTGCCGAGATTAGCGACGAGACCACCTTCGACGATCTCGATGCCGATTCGCTCGAGCGTCTGCAGCTGGTGACGGCCATCGAGGACGAGTTCAATCTCGAGATCGATGACGAGACCCTGCTGTCGCTCAACTCTGTCGCCGACGCTGTCGACGCTATTGAAAACGCCAAGGAGGCCTAAGTCTTGGCTTTATCTCAACGACTCGCGCGCGCCCAGGAAATCCTGGGCCACGAGTTCAATAACAAGGTGCTGCTGCGCGCGGCGCTCACGCACCCCTCTGCCGTGGAAGGTCAGCCCGTCTCGGCGAGCTATGAGCGCCTTGAGTTTTTGGGCGATTCCATTTTGGGCGCCGTGGTTGCCCGTTCGCTCTTTGAATCCTATCCGGAGTTTGACGAGGGCAAGCTTACGCGCCTGAAGGTGTCCCTTGTCTCGGGTGCCACGCTGTCCGAGGTGTCCCATGAGCTGGGCATCGACGACATCATCATCTTTGGTGCCTCCGAGACCGGTACCGGCGCGCGCGGCCTGCACTCGGCGCTCGAGAACGTCTACGAGTCGCTCGTGGGCGCGCTGTATCTGGATGCTGGCTGGGATGCGGCGGCGGAGTTCATTCACCGTACGCTTAAGCCGCACCTGGCCTCCGAGCGTGCCGAGCACCCCGCGAACCCCAAGTCGTTTTTGCAGGAGTGCGTGCAAGCCGACGGCCACGAGCCTCCCGCGTATAAGCTGGTCGGCTCCGAGGGCCCCGCGCATGCGCCCACCTTTACCGCCGTGGTGCTCATCGACGGTATTCGCCAGGGCCGCGGCACCGGTTCCTCCAAGAAGGAGGCCGAGGGAGCCGCTGCGCTCGAGGCGCTCGACCGCATGGGTTACACCACTAACGGCGTGATTCTCAACAAGAAGCCTGTTTAAGCGAGGAACCGTGTATCTCAAGTCCCTCACGCTCAAAGGGTTCAAGTCGTTTGCCGACCGCGCCCATATGACGTTTGAGCCGGGCCTAACCGTCATCGTCGGTCCCAACGGCTCGGGAAAATCGAACATCTCCGACTCGATTCTGTGGGTCCTGGGCGAGCAGAGCGCCAAGCAGCTGCGCGGCCAGGCCATGGAGGACGTCATCTTCTCGGGCTCGTCGGCACGCAAGCCGGTGGGTGTGGCCGAGGTCACGCTGGTGCTCGATAATTCGGACCATATGCTGCCTGTCGACTTTGACGAGGTGGCTATCACCCGCCGCATGTATCACTCGGGCGAAAGCGAGTACCTCATCAACTCGAGCCCGTGCCGCCTGATGGACATCCAGGACATCCTGCACGATTCGGGACTGGGCAAGGATACGCATTCCATCATCAGCCAGGGCAAGCTCGATGCCATTTTGCAGAGCCGCCCTGAGGAGCGCCGTGCCCTCATTGAGGAGGCCGCCGGCATCTCCAAGCACAAGCGTCGCAAGGAGCGTGCGCTTAAAAAGATCAAGTCGATGGACGAGCACCTAACACGTGCCCGCGATATCAACAAGGAAATCGCCCGTCAGTTGCGACCGCTGGAGCGTCAGGTCGATCGCGCGCGCAAGTACAAAGAGCTGTCCTCGCGCGCGAACGAGCTTACGCAGATGCTGGCCGTCGACGAGCTTCGTTCGCTGCAGTCGCAGTGGAACGACCTGGAAAGCCGCTCCAAAGAGGGCGCTGCCGAGCTTGAGCTTGCGCAATACCGCTTGGGCGAAAAGGAGCGCGAGCTCGAGAAGCTCCAAGTTATGCTCGAGGAAAAGGGCCTGTTTGTGGGCGACTTGGGCGAGCAGCGCCGCCATATGCAAGATGTGGTCGGTCGCATTAACTCCGACATGCGTCTGCTCGAGGAAAAGGGCCATAACATGGTGTCGCGCCTGTCCGACATGCGCGGCCAGATTTCGAGCTCCGAGCATCAGCGCCGTCGCGTGGTCGAGGAGCTCGAGGATGCGCGTGCCCGGCTTGAGGAAGTGACCGGTGCGCATATGCAGGCCCAGGAGGACGTTGACGCCGCCGGTCCTGCCGCCGCCGACCTCCACGAGCGTCGCGTTGCGCTCGACAATCAGATTTCGCAGCTTACGCGCGAGCAGCGCGATGTGCAGCGCGTTGCCGATGATGCTGCGCTCGAGCTCGCCAAGGTAAAGGATTCGCTTTCCAATGCCGAGGTCGAGGACAACATGTACGCCTCGCGCCTGGAGCAGATCGATGAGCAGCTCGAGGAGGTCACGGCATCGCTTGATAGCCGTCGCGACCGTGCTGAGGAGCTTGAGAGCGCTCTTGAGGCGGCTCATCAGGCCCAGATTGATGCGCGCGAGGCCACCGAGACGGCGCGCGCTGCCCTCAAGGACCTGCGTGCCCGCGAGAGCGAGGCGCGCAACAAGCTGTCTGAGGTTCGCTCGGAGCTTGCCAGCCAAAAGAAACTCGATGCCCGCATGGCTGATAGCTCGCCGCTCGTAAGCCGTCTGGTGGGCGCGCTGGGCGACGATGTTTCGGGCCGTCTGGGCGATGTGCTCGAGGCACCGCGTGAGCTCGAGGGCTTGGTCGAGCAGCTGCTTGCCGGCGATATTGATGCTCTTTTGTTTGATGACGCCGCTACGCTTGAGCGCGCCGGTCGCGCTGCCCTGGATCAGAAGAAGGCCTCGGGCGAGGCGCTGCTGGTGGCGCGCGGCGTGAGTGGCTCTGCGGCCGCCGAGGGTGCCGCCGGTACCCGTCTTGTTGACCGCCTGTCCGTGCGCGCCGGTTATGGTCCGGTTGTCGAGGCACTGCTCGGCGGCTATTACGTGGTCGATGATTTGGCCACCGCGCTGGCTGCGCCTGTCGTTGACGGTGTGACCTACGTGACTCCCGATGGCGCCCGCGTGTGCTGTGGTGGTCTGGTGCGCGTGGGGCTCGATGCTGGCGAGGCTTCGGGTGCCTTGGAGCGCAAGCGCCGCATTCGCGAGCTCGAGGGCATGGAGCCCGATCTGGCTGCTATTTTTGAGCATGTTTCGGACCAAGTCGTTGAGGCCAACGCCGCCGTCGAGGAGGCCCGTGCCGCCGAGGGCGATGCCGCCGGCGAGATTGCCCGCCTTGAGGGTGAGCGTCGCTCACTGCTGTCCGAGATCGGTCGCCTTGAGCAAAGCGCCAACAACGCCGAGGTCGAGCGCGTGCGCATTTCCAAGCGCCGTGAGCAGGCCGCCGAGGCCGTCCGTGCCGCTCGTCCACGCGTGGATGAACTTACTCGCTCGCGTGACGAAGCCCGTGCGCATGCGAGCGACCTTGGTCTCCAGATTGCCGAGGCTAACGACGAACTCGACCGTGTTCGCCGTGACGATTCCGAAGCTGCCGGCAAGCTCGCCGACGCTAAGGTGCGCCTAGCCCAGACGAGCGAACGCCTGCGTTCGCTGAAGGGCCGTGTGCCCGACTTGGAGCATCGTCTTGAGGGCATCGACCGTCGTATCCGCGGAACACGCCAGGCTTCGCGCTCGCTCGAGCTGCTGCGCCTGCGCGTCGATCCCATGCACGAACGCTATTCTGCCCTGTTGGAACGCGCGTCGGATTGGGCAGCGCGCCTGCGTGACCAGGCCTCTCTGGAGGAGGCGGACTCCGCTTCGCTCAAGAAGACCATCGAGGATGCCAAGGTAGAGGTTGCCCGCGCTAAGGAGCGGGTCGATACCGCCTCCGCCACGCAAAACGAGTTCAAGGTCGCGCGTGGCAAGCTCGAGGTGCAGGTAGAGGCCGCCATTAAAGCCATTACCGCCGATGGCACCACGGTACTCGAGGAAGCGCTCATGCTTCCGGCGCCCACGGACCGCGATGCCGCCGAGCGCGAACTCAACCAGCTCGTGCGTCAGATCAACAACCTGGGCCCTGTGAACCAGGTTGCCATGGAGGAGTACGAGCAGCTCAAGCGCCGCGCCGATTACATCGAGGAGCAACTTGCCGATTTGGAGAGCGCGCGCAAGGCGCTCACCAAGATCACGGTGGCCATTGATCGCAAGATGCGGAAGGCCTTCCTGGTGACGTTTGAGAAGGTCGACGCGAACTTCCGCGAGATCTTCGCTATGCTCTTCCCGGGCGGTCAGGCGCATCTGGAGATGACCGACCCCGAGCATCCGGCCGAGACGGGCATTGAGGTCGTGGCGCAGCCGCGCGGCAAGCGCATCACCAAGATGATGCTCATGTCGGGTGGCGAGAAGAGCCTGACGGCGCTCGCCCTGCTCTTTGCCGTATACCGTACGCGCACGGTGCCGTTCTATGTGCTGGACGAGGTCGAGGCTGCGCTCGACGACGCCAACCTGTCCAAGCTCATCGGCGCCCTCGATGTGCTGCGTTCCGATACGCAGCTCTTGGTCATTTCGCATCAGCGCCGTACTATGGAGGATGCTGACGTTCTCTACGGCGTCTCGATGCAAGCCGACGGCGTCAGTCGCGTCGTCTCGCAAAAACTCGATCGCGAAACCGGAAAGGTCGTGAATGCATAATGGGATTCTTTGACGCACTCTCGCGCGGACTTGAGCGCAGCCGCGAGGCCCTCAACGAGGTCTTCTACTTTGGCGGCGAGGTCGACGAGGATTTTTGGGAGGACCTAGAGGACACTCTCGTTATGGGTGACATGGGTGCCGAGGTCGCCATTCAGGTCTCCGATGACCTGCGCGACGCCGCTGCCAAGAAGAACCTTAAGACCGCCCCACAGCTTCGCCGCGCCCTGGCCGAGCAGCTCGAGGGTCATTTTGTGCCTGTTGAGCGCGACCCGTTTTCCGATACGCCGAGCTGCGTGCTGTTTGTCGGCATCAATGGCGCCGGCAAGACCACCACGGTCGGCAAGATTGCGAGTGCCATGGCCGCCCGCGGCAAGAACGTGGTGATCGGTTCGGCCGACACCTTCCGCGCCGCCGCCATCGAGCAGCTCGATGTGTGGGGCCAGCGTGCCGGCGTACCCGTTATCAAGCGTGACCGCGGCTCCGATCCGGCGAGCGTGTGCTATGACGTGCTCGATGAGGCCGATAAGCGCGGCAGCGACCTGGTGCTCATCGATACCGCCGGTCGTCTGCACACGAGTCCCGAGCTCATGCGCGAGCTCGCCAAGGTGGTCAATGTGACCCGTAAGCGGGCCGCCAATATGGCCGCCGGTCCCATGCCGGTCTCGGTCGTGCTTGTGATCGATGCCGCCACTGGTCAGAACGGTCTGAACCAGGCGCTCGAGTTTAACGAGGCGCTGGGCCTGGACGGTATTATCATGACTAAGCTCGACGGCACGGCTAAGGGCGGTATCGCCATGGCCGTGGCCGAGAAGCTCAAGCTCCCGATCCTGCGCATCGGCGTGGGTGAGCAGGTCGATGACCTGCAGGAGTTTAACGCCAAAGATTTCTGCCGCGCCCTGGTGGGCGAGTCCAACTAAGGAGTGACTAGTGTTTGATTCCCTGAGCGATCGCCTCAACGACACATTTGACCGCCTGCGCGGCAAGGGCAAGCTGACCGAGGCCGATATCACCTCGGCCATGCGCGACATTCGCATGGCGCTGCTCGAGGCCGACGTCAACTTCAAGGTCGTCAAGGAGTTCGTCGCCAAGACCAAGGAGCGCTGCATGACCGCCGAGGTCATGGAGTCGCTGTCGCCAGCGCAAAACGTCGTCAAGATCGTGCTCGACGAGCTCACCGAGATGCTTGGCTCCACAGAGAGCAAGCTCGTCTTTAGCAACCGCATTCCCAATGTCATCATGCTCGTGGGTCTGCAGGGCTCCGGTAAGACCACGGCGGCCGTAAAGCTGGCCTACCTGCTCAAGAAGCAGGGCCGCTCGCCGCTGCTCGCCGCGTGCGACGTCTACCGTCCCGCCGCTGCCGACCAGCTGGCCACGCTCGGTGGTGAGATCGGCGTGCCGGTCTTCCGCGGTGACGGCGCACACCCAGTCGACATTGCCAAGGGTGCCATCCAGGAGGCCGTCGACCACCTGCGTGACGTCGTCATCGTCGATACCGCCGGTCGTCTGCAGATCGACGAGCAGATGATGCAGGAGGCCGTCGACATCAAGAAGGCCGTCAAGCCCGACCAGGTGCTGATGGTCGTCGACGCCATGACCGGCCAGGACATCGTCAACGTTGTCTCGACGTTTGCCGAGCGCACCGACTTTGACGGCGTGATCATCTCCAAGCTCGACGGCGATGCCCGTGGCGGCGGCGCGCTTTCCGTGCGCCAGGTGACCGGTAAGCCCATTAAGTTCGTGAGCATGGGCGAGAAGCCCGATTCGCTGGAGCCGTTCTATCCCAATCGTATGGCCAAGCGCATTCTGGGCATGGGCGACGTTGTCGGCATTATTGAGAAGGCCCAGGAGGCGGCCGACGCCGAGCAGCTCGAGGCTGCCGAGCGCATGCTGCGCGAGGGCTTCACCATGAACGACATGCTCGACCAGATGAAGGCCGTCAAGAAGATGGGCGGCATGAAGGGCATCTTGGGCATGCTTCCCGGTGGCCAGCGCGCGCTCAACCAGATGGGCGGCAACCTGGACGAGGGCATCTTCGACAAGAACGAGGCCATCATCATGTCGATGACCAAGGAGGAGCGTCTGCGTCCCTCCATCATCAACGGCCAGCGCCGCGCCCGCATCGCCAAGGGCGCCGGCGTGACCCCCACTGAGGTCAATAGCCTTATGAAGCAGTGGGGCGAGATGAATAAGATGATGGGCCGCATGCGCACAATGGCCAATCAGGCGCAGGCCGGCGGCAAAAAGGGAAAAAAGGGAAAGAAGGGCAAGAAGATACGCATGCCCAATATCCCTGGCCTGGACGCTATGGGTCTGGGCGGCATGGGCGGCCTGGGTACGGGCGGTCCCAAGTCCGATATGGAGCTGCTGCGCCAGATGGAAGCGCAGATGCGTAATAACAAATAGAGCTGTAATTCCAGCTTGATATGGCAAAGGCCACTCGGAAGCTACCGGGTGGCCTTTGTTGTTGGCTTTGATTGTTGGGTTGCGTTCAGCGTCGCGCCCCGAGGTCGCGTGTCGTGCCGTTAGTGGCAGCTGCAACCCTCGTGACCCTCGTGCTCGTGGTGGCCGTGGCAGCCGCAGGAATCGCCATGCTCGTGGGTGTGCTCGTGGTCGTGGCCGTGGCAACTGCACGTGGCCTCGCCGTTCTGTGCGAGCGTGCCGGCGATAAGGGCCTTGACGCAAGCGTCGCAGCTGCCTTGGGCACCTGCGTATACCGTGATGCCGGCTTGGGCAAGCGCGTTGATAGCGCCACCGCCGATGCCGCCGCAGATGAGCGTGTCCACGCCGCCGTTGGCGAGCAGGCCCGCAAGGGCACCGTGGCCGGTGCCGCCGGTGCCCACGACCTGCTCGTTGAGCACCTTGCCGTCCTGAATGTCGTAGATCTTGAACTGCTCACTGCGGCCAAAGTGCATAAAGATGTTGCCGTTGTCATACGTGGTTGCCACTCTCATGGTACCGATCTCCTTTGCTGGCCATACGGCCGTCGTTGTGGTGATGGGGGAGTACGCGATATTGCCGCCTTCGATGATGAGCGCCCGACCATTGACCAACGCGTTTGCCACCTTGCGATGCGCTCGGCTGCAAATAGCCGCCACCGTGGCACGGGCAATGCCCATGTGCTGTGCGGCTGCCTCTTGGTTAAGGCCTTCCAGGTCGCACAGCCGCAGGACTTCGAGCTCGTCGACCGTCATATCGATGGCGTTTCCGCTGGCAAGGCCGTCGGGGGTGAAGCCGCGGTATTCGGGGATGATCCCGACGCGGCGCAGTTTCTCGCGTCTTCCTGCCATGTGCACTCCTTATCTGATATATGTCAACAATAGAATAACGCGTGTGCTCCGCAGAGCAAGGTATTTTTGGCATATGTCAGAAAATGAGGGCTTATGTTTGGGCTGTGGGGCCGCATGCGCCTGGGCTACAATGAATCTCGCTTATAGGCGACTGACAGGAGGGTCAATGAGCAAGGCTGATCAACAGTTTGTAACCATGTGCCGCGATATTCTGGACCATGGCACCACCACCGAGGGCCAAAAGGTCCGCCCGGTGTGGGAGGATGGCACCCCTGCCTATACCATTAAAAACTTTGGTGTCACGGCACGCTATGACCTGCGTGAGGAGTTTCCGGCGCTTACCCTGCGTCGTACGGCCCTCAAATCTGCCATGGATGAGATCCTATGGATCTATCAAAAGAAGTCCAATAACGTGCATGATCTCAACAGTCATATTTGGGATGAGTGGGCCGACGAGACTGGCTCCATCGGCAAGGCCTACGGGTATCAGATTGGTCAGAAGAGCCATTATACCGAGGGTGACTTCGATCAGATGGACCGTGTGCTGTACGACCTTAAGAACACGCCGTACAGCCGCCGCATTATGACGAATACCTACGTGTTTAGCGACCTGTCCGAGATGCACCTGTATCCGTGCGCCTACAGCGTGACGTATAACGTGACGCAGCGCCCGCAGGATGATAAACCGACGCTCAACATGATTCTCAACCAGCGCAGCCAGGACATTTTGGCTGCGAACAACTGGAATGTGTGCCAGTACGCCATTTTGCTGATGATGGTCGCGCAGTCGGTCGATATGATTCCCGGCGAGTTGCTGCATGTGATCGCCGATGCCCACATTTACGACCGTCATGTCGATATCGTCCGCGAGCTTATCGAGCGTCCGCAGTTTGCCGCGCCTAAGGTATCGCTTAACCCCGATGTGCATGACTTCTATGCGTTTACGACCGACGACCTGATTGTCGAGGGCTATGAGCACGGCCCGCAGGTCAAGAACATCCCCATTGCGGTGTAGGTGACGCGCATGACGTGTAAGCTTTCTGCCATTGTCGCCGTGTGCGATGACTGGGGTATTGGGTGCGAGGGCGACATGGTGGTGTCCAACCGTGCCGACATGCGTCATTTTGTGGCATGCACCAAGGGTTGCCCGGTCATTATGGGACGCAAGACGCTGCTGAGTTTTCCCGGCGGGCGTCCGCTCAAGAACCGTCGTAATATCGTGCTCACGCGCGATGAGGACTTTGCTCCCGAGGGCGTCGACGTGGTGCATAGCGTCGACGAAGCGCTCACCGCGGTAGCCGATGAGCCCGTTGCGTGGGTGATCGGTGGCGGCGAGGTGTATCGGCAGTTTTTGCCGTATTGCGCCGAGGCCGAGGTTACGCATAACCATTGCGTGCATGACGTGGATACGTACTTTCCCGATCTGGATGCCGATCCCGCGTGGGAGATTGCGTGGCGTGGCGGTGTTGCCACGATTGCCTCGGGCGAGGGCGACGAGGGTGTCGATTATGAGTTCGTAACGTATCGTCGCGTTGAGGCGTAAATCGTCCGGCGTGAACGGTATCATCGGATTGTTTGAATGCATGGGGCGGCGCTTAGCGTCGCCTCGTTTGGTATAGATGTGCTGTAAAGAAGGGTGCGGGCTGGCTGCTATGACTGATGCCGTTGAGGTGCTGCGAATCGATTCGCTCGAGGACGAGCGGCTCGATGCCTACGTGCGACTGACCGAGCGCGAGCTGCGCTGCGTGCTGGAGCCGCAAAAGGGCATCTTTATCGCCGAGAGTGCCAAGGTCATCGAGCGCGCGGTGCGCGCCGGATACGAGCCGGTGAGCTTTCTTTTGGGCGAACGCTGGCTCGATCAGATGGTGCCGCTGTTTGAGCGCCTGGTTGTGCGCGAGGGCGCGGGTCCGGTTCCTGTGTTCGTTGCCTCCATGGAGCTCATGGAGCAGCTGACGGGCTTCAATGTGACGCGCGGTGCGCTCGCGGCATTTCGTCGCCCTCGACAGATTCCGGTAGCCGAGTTCTTGAGTGGCGTCGTCGAGGCGGCGGGTGAGCGCCCGGTGCGCGTGTGCGTGCTCGAGGGCATTGTCGACCACACCAATGTCGGCGCGATTTTCCGCTCGGCGGCTGCACTGAACGTCGGTGGTATTTTGGTGAGCCCCACTTGCTGTGACCCGCTGTACCGCCGCTCGGCCCGCGTGAGCATGGGCACGGTGTTCCAGGTGCCCTGGACGCGCATTGGCAGCGAGGCGCGCGTATGGCCGCATGATGGGCTGGCGGCGCTGCACGATGCCGGCTTTTCGTGTGCTGCCATGGCGTTGACGGATGATTCGGTGTCGCTGGACGATCCCGCGCTCCAGGAGATTGACCGCCTGGCAATCTTTATGGGCACCGAGGGTGCTGGCTTGGGCGCCAAGACCATTGCAGGCTGCGACCGCGCCGTGCGTATTCCGATGGCGCATGGGGTCGATTCACTCAACGTGGCCGCGGCAAGTGCTGTCGCCTTTTGGCAGCTGTGCCCGCATGTGAGCAACGAGTACCACTACCAGCCGGGGCTGTATCACTAGGCAGATAGTTCGCACCGGACTCTGGTTCGGGGCGTTTCGGCCTACGCCGGTCGGTGCTAAGCTGGTATTGGCTTTGGTCTTAAAATGCCGCTTTGTTGTATGACGTACGCTGGTGGGGAGGGCGTGTGGCTAAGAAATCTACGGCTATCGATGTAACGCATGGCGTTATTTGGCAGCAGCTGCTGTCGCTGTGCGTTCCCATCTTCTTTAGCTCGTTTTTTCAGCAGGCTTACACGCTTATCGGTACCTATATCGTCGGTCAGTTTGGCGGCAAGCTCGCGCTGGGTGGCATTCAGGCCACGATGGTGCTCACGGAGCTCTGCATTGGTTTTTGCGTCGGTGTGGGTGCTGGCTGTGCGGTCATTACGGGCCAGTTTTTTGGCCAGCACGATGACGAGCGCTTGAGCCGATCGGTCCATACGGCCATGACGCTCGCGCTGGTGGGCGGCATTGTCATTTCCATTCTGGGCATGGTGTTTGTCGAGCCGATGCTTGTGCTGATGAATACGCCGCATGAGCTGCTGGCCGAGGGTGTGGCGTATGCTCGTTGCTACTTTGCCGCCATGTTTGCGGCGCTGCTGCTCAACATGGGGACGGCGCTGTTGCGCGCCGTGGGCGACACGCGCGGTCCGGCGGTTATTATTGCCTCCGGCTGCTTCGTCAATGTGGCATTCGACATTCTTTTTGTCGCCGTGCTGCACATGGAAGCGCTGGGCTGCGGCATCGCGGTGGCGCTGACTATCTGCACCAATGCCACGATGATTGTGATCCGCATGATGCGCGCTCCGGGGGCGTGGCGGTTGTCGCTATCCAAGCTCGGTATCGATCGCAGCATTTGCAAGAGCATGCTTTCGTGCGGTTTGCCGCTGGGCGTTCAGTCTGCGGCGTATTCGATCTCCAACGTTTTGATTCAGGTGTCGGTCAACTCGTTTGGAGCCGATGTCACGACCGCTTGGGGCCTTTCCGGTCGCCTGGACGGCATTATCTGGATGGTGACCGAGGCGCTTGGTGTGTCGATTACTACGTTCTCGGCGCAGAACTTTGGTGCGCGCAATTACGATCGCATGCGAAAGGGATACCACACGTCGCTCGTGCTTTCATTTGTGCTTATCGGTGGCCTGTCTGCCGTGCTGCTGGTATTCTCGGGCCCGCTTTCGCGTCTGTTTATCGACGATGCCGCAATTTCGGCCTACACCACGACGATTCTTCATTTCATCGCGCCGTTCTACGCGATCTTCTCGATTATCGAAAACGCGTCCGGCTCCATCCGCGGCGCTGGCGTGAGCTTCCAGCCTATGATGCTCACGATATTCGGCACGGTCGTGCTCCGCGTGGCGTGGGTGTTCGCGATTATGCCGCTCGACCCCTCGCTCGAGCATCTTCTGCTGGTCTACCCCGTAACCTGGGTAATAACCGCCACGATGTTTACCGTCTACCACCACAGCGGCAACTGGCTAGGCCGCGCCACTGCCTAATGATCCCTGGGGAGGACGGAGGAAAACGGCTCATTGCTCTCCGTCGCGATGTCGATGATTCGTTTTCCTTCGTCCCCTTCGGATCAATTAGTATTCGATGCCTTGGCGGGCTAGGAGGCCTTCGTCGAAGTAGTGTTTGACGGGGCGCATTTCGGTTACTAGGTCGGCAAGGTCGGCGAGGGGCAGCAATCCGCGGCCGGTGAGCACGAGCTCCGTGGTGGTCGGTTTCATCGCAATCAGCGCTTCGACATCTTCGCGCGTCACAAAGCCCCGTCGCATGGCTTCTCCCAGCTCATCCAAGATCAGCACGTCGACCTGGCAAATCTGCTCGCGCGCCAGCTCCATGATCTGTGCGGCACAGGCTTCGGGCGTATCGCGGTCGGCTTGTACGATGCGTAGCCCCAATCGAGGTGCTGCGTCATGTTCGGCGCAGTGCAGCTTCTTGGCAAACTGAAGCATGAGCACGTTAAGTCCATAGCCCGTGGCGCGCAGCGCGAGCCCCAACGCAGCCGTCGTCTTGCCCTTGCCGTCGCCCGTATAGATTTGAACCTTGCCGACTTCCAGTGATGCCATCTCTGTCCTTTCGTGCCCGGCGTCGGTTTATCGCCGTTCGGGTTGGGTATTCTAGATAGCATTATCAACCCCAGTAGATGGAGTTCAAGCAGATGGAGATGGATGACAACAAACGTAGACGGAATATGATCCTCTACGTGCTCATCGCCTTCGTCGTCTACCTCGTGCTCTCGACCGTTCTGTTCCCCAACATCGGTCACACGCAGCAGATTACGAAGACCGATTACTCGACGTTTGTCAAAGCGCTCGATAAGAAGAGTGTCGACAAGGTCGAATACAACACGGACGATTACACGATTTATTACACCAAGAAGGGCGAGGACGAGAACATCGCCTACAAGACGACCGGTGTGCCGAATGACGCGGGCTTTACCGATCGCGTGCTTGAATCTGGCGCCTCGCTTGAGTCGGTCGTTCCCGATAAGAACTCGGGTCTGATGACCTACTACCTGCTCACCCTCATTCTTCCCATGGCGATTTTCTTCTTGATCGGCTGGTGGCTCAACCGCCGCATGAAGAAGGCCATGGGTGATGACGGTCCGTCGATGAACTTTGGCGGCGGCGGTTTTGGCGGCGGTGGACTGGGCAAGTCCGGCGCGCGCGTGATCGCCTCCAAGGACGTGGGCGTGACCTTTAAGGATGTCGCCGGCCAGGAAGAGGCCAAGGAGTCCCTCAAGGAGGTCGTCGACTTTCTGGAGAAGCCGCAGCGCTACGAGGAGATCGGCGCCAAACTGCCACGCGGTGCCCTCCTTGTCGGCCCTCCGGGTACCGGTAAGACCCTGCTTGCCAAGGCTGTTGCCGGCGAGGCGGGCGTGCCGTTCTTTAGTATTTCTGGTTCTGAGTTCGTTGAGATGTTCGTCGGCCGTGGCGCCGCTAAGGTTCGCGATCTGTTTAAGCAGGCCAAAGAAAAGGCCCCGTGCATCGTCTTTATCGATGAGATCGATACCATCGGCAAAAAGCGTGACGGCGGCGGCTTTAGTGGCAACGACGAGCGCGAGCAGACGCTCAACCAGCTGCTGACCGAGATGGACGGCTTTGATAACCACAAGGGTATTGTCGTTCTCGCTGCTACCAACCGCCCCGACAGCCTTGACCCGGCCCTGCTGCGCCCCGGTCGTTTTGACCGCCGCATCCCCGTCGAGTTGCCCGATCTGACCGGCCGTAAGAACATTCTTGAGTTGCATGCCAAGAGCGTGAAGACGCAGCCGCCGATCGACCTGACCGCGATTGCCCGCGCCACGCCCGGTGCCTCGGGCGCCGACCTGGCCAATATCATCAACGAGGGCGCCCTGCGTGCCGTCCGCGAGGGTCGCAAGCGCGCCACGCAGGACGATTTTGAGGAGTCGGTGGAGGTCGTCATCGCCGGTCAGCAGCGCAAGTCCACGGTGCTGTCCGATCACGAGAAGCAGGTTGTTTCGTACCACGAGATCGGCCATGCCATTGTTGCTGCCCGCCAGAAGGGCTCTGCGCCGGTCACGAAGATTACCATCGTGCCGCGCACGAGCGGCGCTCTGGGCTACACCATGCAGGTCGAGGAGGACGAGCGCTTCCTGACCACGCGCCAGGAGGTGCTGGACAAGCTCGCCGTCTACTGCGGCGGACGTGCTGCCGAGGAGCTCATCTTTGGTGAGATGACGACCGGTGCGGCCAACGACATCGAGCAGGCCACCAAGCTCGCCCGTAACATGGTGACGCGCTTTGGTATGTCCGATGAGTTTGGCATGATGGCGCTCGGTACCGTTCAAAACGCGTACCTCAACCAGGACACGTCGCTCACCTGCGCCCCCGGTACGGCCGAGCGCGTGGACGCGATTGTTGCCAAGCTGATCGAGGATGCGCATGATCGCGCCCTGCAGATCCTGAAGGAGAACAAGTTCAAGCTCCATGAGCTGGCTCGTTATTTGTACAAGAAGGAGACGATCACGGGCGAGGAGTTTATGAATCTCCTCACGCGTGAGAATCCGCTGATGCCAAAGCAGCAGTAATACTGGTTGCGCAGTGTCTATCGCCTCATTTGAGTGTCCATCTCAAATGGGGCGTTTTGCGTGGGGAGAGTTGAATATGAAGATCGTGGTGAGTGCCTGCTTGATGGGCGAGAGCTGCAAATATAACGGGCTCGACAATTACCATCGCGAGCTGGTCGAGGCTTGCGAGCGCACGGGGACCGAGGTCCTGCTGGTGTGCCCCGAAGTCTTTGGTGACTTGTCCACACCGCGCAGGCCGTCCGAGATTGTAAACGGCGAGGTTCGTACCTGCGAGGGCGTGTCGGTTGATCGCGAATTTCGCCTTGGTGCAGAGCGCGCGCTCGATATGTGCGAGCAGGCGGGCGGCCCGTCCGAGATAGCTGCGTGCGTCTTACAGGACCGTAGCCCCTCGTGCGGTGCGGGTCGCGTCTACGATGGCACCTTTAGCGGTACGCTCACCGCGGGCAACGGCGTTTTTGTCGATCTGCTGCTGCGTCACGGGTACCGTGTGATTCCGGCTAGCGAGTTCGATCCCAGCATGCTGGAACATTGTCCATAGCACTCGAACCCAACACTTCCTCACGGGTGACCGTTTTGGCATCATCCGTGAAG
>CAJMMD010000031.1 GCA_905214465.1 uncultured bacterium | reverse complement strand
GACGTGGTCTTTGGTATAGCCCTCCCAGTACTGCTTCCGGTACTTGGCGGCCACCGCCTCCCGCAGCTCTGTGGTGCCGGCGTTGGGCGCGTAATGGGTCTGCCCCTCGTCCAGGGCTCTCTTCGCCGCGTCCTTGATGTACTGGGGCGTGTCGAAGTTGGGTTCGCCCACCGTCAGCTTGATCGCCTCCGGGTACTGGGCCGCCAGATCAAACATCTTTCGGATGCCGGACGCTGGATACTGCTTCGCCCGCTGGGAAATGCGCAGTTCCTGTTCCATTGGTAACATCTCCTTTTGATCATCTTCTCACGCGCACCCGGCGCACCCGTTCCGAAAGCGGGCACGCCGAATGCGCAGCAGGCAGTTCCTTACTTCGCAGCCTTGTCGTTCACCCACAGCTCCGGGATGGCGTTGGCCGCCGCCTCACTGGTGGGCTCCCACTTGCCGGACTTCAGCCGGGTCAGGTAATCGTTGATCAGTGCGCCGATCTGCTTGCGCATCAGGAAGCAGACCACCAGGTTACACACGGCGCACACACCGAAGAAGAAGTCGAAGAGATTCCACAGCACACTGAGGGCGCCCACAGAGCCGATGATGGCGAAGGCGCAGCCCAGGAGCCGGTAGGGCAGAATGAACTTCTTGCCGCCCAGGACGGTCATGCAGATCTCACCGTAGTACACATTGACCAGCGCGGTGGTGAAGGCGAAGAAGGTGATGATGGCCACCACGAACACCGTGCCAGCGATGGCGTTGCCGAAACCGGCGCCGAAAGCAGTGGCGGTCAGGGCCGCGCCGGTGCCGCCCTCGGTCCACACGCCGGTGCACAGGACCACCAGAGCGGTCATGGTGCAGACGATGATGCAGTCCAGTGCGCCCTTGAGGGCAAGCGTTGACCAGTCGCCGAGCAGGCCGTCCTGAATCGATCCCACAATGGCCATGGCGCCGATACACACGGTGAGCGAAGTCGAGACAAAAGCGTTGGTGAACTCGTTATCGCCCTCGCTGCCGGTTTTGCGCTTGAGCCATTCGCCAAGGTTCTCAATGGCGGCTTCCAAGTCGACGGCCTCGCCGATGAGCGAACCGAGCGCAAATGAGACGATGAGCATGGTGGTACCGGTGGTCGACAGCGCCTTTCCATCGATAAGGAGCATCTTTTGCATGGTGCCGCCAAGGCCGATAAACAGGACGCACAGCCCCGACGCTTTCATGAGCGTGTCTTGGATACGCGGTGTGATAAAGCGACCGCCCGCTAATCCCAAAAGACCGCCCGCAACTAAAAGGACAACGTTGATGATTGTTCCCAAGCCCGGCATGAGCCCTCCTGTATTGATGCCAACGTGGCAATCGTAGCAGAATGGAATGCGAGACACATCGCGACTCATCTAATACGTTATATAAGTGGTATTAGCAACGACGCGCAGTATTTAAGCCTCAGGTGGTTGTCGGGACATAGGGATAGTGGTCAAAGCGCAGTGTCATAAGCCGCTGTGGGGATTCAATAGCCGCGGCGATGATATTGGCATCGCGGGTACGATCAAACCCTTCGAGTTCGATCTGATACGAGATGTCTTGCATAATGTCCAGACGTCGCCAGGCTAGGAGTGTGTCGCCATCGAATTCCAAGGTCTTGCCTCCGTCTGGGGCAACGGCGTATAGGCGCAATTTAGCGGTGGTTGCAGGGTCGACAACCGTGACCTTTTTAATTTCGTTTCGAGTATTCTTGGCGCCCAACAAGGTGAGCAGTGTTGGGGCCACGACCTCGCCCGATGGCAAAAAGACGACTTCGATGGATTCAGGAAATGCGATGATGGCCGACTTGCGGACGGGCTGATTGGCGGCGGCAACTTCGATGCTTGCAGCGTCGATGACCTCCGTGTGGTCGAGCGCGGCAAACACGCAGCAGTTACCTTCATCGATTTCTTGAGGATCAGCAAGCCCCAGACTGTCCGCGAGCTCGGGATCGTTTTGATCGGTAGCGGGCTCATTCGGTGCTTCGAAAGAAGCTGGGACGCTGTTTGTCGGCGATGACGTGTCGCCCGCACCCGCTTCCTTGTCCGCACTCTCTTCTTGTATGGTTGCGTTGATGGGTTCGTCGTTTGAGGGGAGCGTCTTGGCGTCAAGCGCGGAGGGGAGAATTCCGATGGCTCCGGATCCGTTCCACTCCATTTCGAGAAGCGCCGGGTCGGCAAGAATGCGTTGCCTGCTTTGCGCGTGGGCATCGATTTCAATAGGGCCTGCCTCTATCCCTCGTGTAAGGCTGAGTGATCCGGCTGGCTTCTCGAAATGAGCGTCTGTATCTTTGGTGCTGGCGGCGTAGAACAGCAGGGACGTTTCTCCCGCCGCGATGGCATCGGTGCCGGCTTTGGCCAGCCGCAACGATGCCGTGAATGAGAGGGTGGGCTGCGTGTCGTCTGCATTCGCGGCGGCGCAGCCCAGACATATACCGCCTCCTTTCTCGAAAAACGCACCGTCAAAGGCGACCTTCGCTCCGTTCGCCGAGTCATCGACCGAAGCGATGTCGATGCGCAGCTCTAAATTGCATGGATCGCCATCTGCATCGAGCACAACCGAGCGCCACGTGCAGACGGCGCACCCCGCCTGGGAGCCGTTTACCTTGTTCGAACGATTGATATCCACGACTATCGAGCCGTCCGTATTACGACGAAGGCATCCCGAGGTTGAGATTGCGGCCTGTGCAATCGAAAAACGCTTACACGCAATGGCGCTCGACGGATTTGGTGCGGAGCTTAGGGCTGCTGGTAAGGAGTCTGCCATGACGGGAGTCGCCCAAGCGGCGACAGGCGTTCCGGTTGCGAGCGCGCCGCAGAGTGCGACGACGGGCAAAAGGTTCTTCGATGCCATGGGGTCTCCTTAGCTAATTTAGTGCGGCCTATCCGTGTTTTGTTTCTGGCTGTGTTTGATGTGCAGACCGAGGCCGGCGGTCCCCGCGCCTGCTGCTGTGGCACCTACTGCCAAGAGCCATCGTCTGTCGCCTGTCTGCGCCAACGGTTCCTCGCGGTCGCCGCGGTCGAGTTCCGAGAGATCGACCGTCACTTGCGTGGCGGCCTGTGCCTGTTCTTGCTGGGCAAAGGCCATGGCTGGCCCAAACGCTAGGATGCTGACGGTGGCGGCCAGGGCGATAGCCTTATGCCGTGTGCGCACCGGGCTCGACCGTCCAGGTGATCGTTGCAACCTGATCGCCTTCGCCGGTTACGCGGAAGATGTCGCGCGTGACGCGGGCGACGTTTCCGCTTGTCTTGAGCTTAATTTTGTCCGTGCCGCCGGCAATGCCCTGGTAGCCCATGTCGAAGGCTGCATTCTTGGAAAGATCGAGGCCCGTCTCCTGCATTGCGGCGCTGGCGTTCTGGAGTGCGCCGTCGGGGCCGACCTTAAAGTCGATGGAATTCTGCGCGGTTCCGGCCTTGGCGTCGGCGGCAATGGTCCAGGTGTTCATGGCGTCGATCTTCATGTTGGTGACATGGATGCCGTAGGCCGAATGATTGTCGATGGTGGTCGCGTCTTCTGAGGGGCCCTGAAGCGTGCCGTCGGCCTTGGCGACGAAGGGAATAACCGTCGGAACTTTGAACTCTACGTTGTCGATCTCGGTCCTGACCATTACTTTCGTGGTTCCAACGCGCCCGGCTGCCAGAGCTGGCGTCGGGGCGGCGCCCATTGCGAGCGCGAGCGCGAGCCCTGCGCCCACGACGAGCGCTCTGGCTCCGTTCATGTTCCTGGTGATGTCCATGGTCGTTCCTTTCTATTCGCCGCGGGCCGTCCCCGCGATGATTGGACGAATGCTGGTGAATTGCGTGCGGTGCCGCGTCGGCCGAAAAAGCTAGTTCTCGGCTTGCTCAACCCGTACCCTGACACGTGTCGGATTGCCGTGGCTGTCGAGGGTCTTGGCATCGAGTGCCTGGATCTCGATGTATGCCTCGCCTTCTTTGATGTCGCCGGCGGGGCACGTCTCGATTGTCTTGCCGGTCTCGACCACACCGGATTCGTACATGGTCTCGTCGTTTTGGATGACGCGGAATCGCTGGGGAAATATATTGTCTTGGACGTTTTGCACGTTGACGCGCAGCTTGCCGTCCTCCTGTAGCTGAGCGACCGGCGCGACCGAAATCGTCATCATGTTGTCGCGGACGATGGCATCGAGCTCATCTTGGATTTCTTGGCGCGATTTACCCTCTGCCGTCGTGACTGAGGCGCCCGCTTCGGGCACGGGCTGCGACTGCCAGGCGTATAGCCCTACGGCGATGAGGGCGCAGACGATAGCCAGGCAGACAACGACGAGTTTCTTGCGACGCCCCAGTCCTGCAAGGCGGGGCGGCTTCTTCGCACTCATGCGGCGTCCTTGGTGGTGTAGACACGTGCGAACGTGGACGGGTCCGCTCCAAAGAGCATGTGAAGCATCAGGCGGCGCGAGTAGATGAGCTCGTCAAAGTCGTGAGGGAGCTCGATGTCGTGGATACGTGCGATGTGGTGGGCGAGCGCCGAGAACGACTCGGGGTCGCAGACAACATCGGTGGTGACGTGGTAGACCGCCGTATCGGGGAACGCCTCTTCGTCGAAAGGCAGGAGATAGGGATCGTCGTCGACCTCGATGGCGACGCCGTACTGGGGCCAGTAATATGCCATGGGAACCTCCCTGCTTCTGGGGCCAAAACTTCTATCGGTTTTGGCTGTCGACGCCGACCGTATCAGCCGCTACTTGACCAATTTCTGACCAAATGCTTGACGGATTGACATCTCCGCAGGTAAAAGGTGGAAAAAATTACTTCAACTTTTTTCGAGCGACAATCGAGCGGTCGGCGACGGCGGGGCGATATGTGTCAAAAGCATCGTCTGCCGAGGAAGCCTTGCCGTTCGCCGAATTGCGCAAACGTAAAAATCGCCAATTATGGAGACGGTTTCGAACACGTCGACGAAACGATGCGGTAACATCTCCCTGCAAACACTGTAGTTAGATAAAGGGGGAGTTCGCGTGTCTGCAACCATCAAACCCTTCACCGACGAGTTCGAAGAGTATGGCCGCGACGAATCTCGCGCATCGGGCGAAGCATCGAGCATCTCGTTTCCGACAACGGAAGACGAGGTCCGTGCCATTTTGGAAACGCTCCATGCCGAGCGTGTCCCGGTAACGGTTCAGGGCGCCCGAACCGGCCTTGCCGCCGGTGCCGTGCCCCACGGTGGGCATATCCTCAATACTTCCCGTATGAATCGCTACTTGGGCCTTCGCCGCGATGAACAAGGCCAATTTCTGCTGCGCGTGGAACCGGGCGTTGTGCTCTCGGAGCTGCGTAAGCAGCTGAGCAAGAAGGTACTGCCGACCGCTGGTTGGGACCAGGCATCGCTTGAGGCCTACGAGGAGTTCCAAGAGTCCCCCGAGCAGTTCTTTCCCACCGATCCCACCGAGGCATCTGCCTGTCTGGGCGGCATGGCGGCATGCAACGCCTCCGGCGCCCGCAGCTACGCTTACGGTCCCATGCGCCCGCATATCACGGGACTCCACGTCGCGCTGGCTGATGGCGATTTGCTTGAGCTTCATCGCGGCGAGGCTTTTGCCCAGGACCGCCACCTGTCGCTCGTGACGGCAGCGGGCCGTACGCTCGAGCTCGATCTTCCCGGCTATACCATGCCCGAGACAAAAAATGCCTCAGGCTATTTCGTTGCGGACGATATGGACGCCATCGACCTCTTTATCGGCGCGTGCGGCACGCTCGGCGTCATTACCGAGCTCGAGATCGCCCTGCAGGCGGCACCTTCGGTCGTATGGGGTGTGAGTTGCTTTTTCGATAGCGAGGACAAGGCGGTGTCCTTTACCGATTCCGTGCGCCCTGTCCTGTCCCATGCGGCTGCCATCGAGTACTTCGATGCTGGCGCCCTGGATATTCTACGTCGCCAGCGCGAGCAGTCGACGGCGTTTGCCTCGCTGCCGGCGCTCGACGACGAGGCAAAGGTCTGTGTCTACGTGGAGCTCGACTGCGACGACGAGGCGCAGGCGACCGAGGAGCTGTACCACCTGGGATGGGTGCTGGAGCTTGCGGGCGGCCGCGACGATGCGACATGGGTCGCCCGCACCGAAGTCGATCGCGAGTGCCAGCGGTTCTTCCGCCACGCGGTGCCTGAGAGCGTCAACATGCTTATCGACGAGCGCCGCCGCACGGATCCCACTATCACCAAGTTGGGCTCGGACATGTCGGTGCCCAATGCATGCCTTGCCGATGTCATGGCCCTCTATCGCCGCACGCTGGCCGAAAGCGGGCTTGAGTCTGCTGCCTGGGGACACATCGGGAACAACCATCTGCATGTGAACATCCTGCCGCGCGATGCGCAAGACTACCGTCGTGGTGGAGAGCTCTTTGCCCAGTGGGCTTCCGAGGTCACGGCCATGGGCGGTGCCGTTTCTGCCGAACACGGCGTCGGCAAGATCAAGGCGGGCTTCTTGGAGACGATGTACGGCCACGAGGCCATGGTCGAGTCGGCGCGTCTCAAACTCCAGCTTGATCCTGCCGGCCAGCTGGGTCGCGGCAACCTGTTTACGGAGAAGCTCTTGGATGAACTCGTCCAGAAAGGGGGCGCGTGAAGATGAGTGATTTCCATATGGTGGTGTGCGTCAAGGCGGTGCCCGGAAGCACCGAGGTCAAGATGGACCCCAAGACCAATACTATCGTGCGTGATGGCAAGCAGGCGGTCATTAATCCCTTTGATGCGAGCGCTTTGGAATGTGCGCTAGCGCTGAAGGACGACTTTATCGGCTTTGGCATGGACGTGCGTGTGACGGTGGTGTCGATGGGCATCCCCGCGACCGAATCGCTGCTGCGCGACTGCATCGCCCGCGGTGCCGACGACGCGCTGCTGCTGACCGACCGAGCCTTTGCGGGCGCCGATACCCTAGCCACCACCTATGCCCTCAAATGCGGCATCGAGGCACTCGATGAGGACTTTGACCTGCTCATCTGCGGCAAGATGGCAGTGGACGGCGATACGGCCCAGATCGGCCCCGAGCTGGCCGGCGCCTTTGGGGTCCCTGCGTGACCGACGTGAGCTGTGTGCAGAGCGCGGGATTTACGACGTGTGGCTCGCTGGCGCTCGTCCACGGCTGCGATGCCGGCGAGGAGACGGTGTACCTGGAGATGCCGTGTGCGATGACGACCGCCAAGGAGATTGGCCAGCTGCGCATGCCGAGTATTGCCGGTATTCGCGCGGCCGAGGATGCAGACGTGCGTGTGGCCAGCGCTGCCGACGTAAACGCCGATCCCTCGCGTTGCGGCCTTGCCGGATCACCGACGCAGGTCGTGCGCTCGTTTGTGCCCGACCGTGACCAAACGTGCGAGGCCGTTGAGGGAACGGCGTCCGAGCAGGCGGTAAAACTTGCCAAGATTATCGAGGGGATGGCATAGATGAGCGGGCTGATTATCGATGGCGAAGCCTGTATCGGCTGCGGTCGCTGCGTTCGCGCCTGCGCCTCGGGCGGCATTGTGGTGGAGGGTGAGCGCCCCAATCGCTGTGCCCGCGTAACCGACGGCTGTATCCTGTGCGGTGGGTGCGTCGACGCCTGCCCCGTCAACGCCATCTCGATTGAGCGCGACGAGGCCGCCGGCGCGGCAGACCTTGACGCATATCGAGACATTTGGGTCTTCGTGCAAACTGACAAGCACGATGCCGTGGCATCCGTGGCCTTCGAGCTCATGGGCAAGGGGCGCGAGCTTGCTGATGCACGCGGCTGTCGCCTGGTGGCGCTGATCGGCATAGGTTCCGAGGGCTCGCTCGAGGACCTCGAACACCTGGTTTGTGCCGGCGCGGACGAAGTTCTGGTCTGTCGTGACGAGCGCCTGCGTCAGAACGACGCGGAGGTCTATGCTCGCCTGATCTACGATTTGGTGGCCGAGCGCAAGCCCGAGGCCATTCTGTACGGCGCGACCGCCTTTGGTCGCGAGCTGGCGCCCGGTGTGGCCGTGCGCTTGCAGACGGGTCTTACAGCCGATTGCACGGTGCTTTCTATGGATGCGGAGACGGGTCTGCTGCAGCAGACGCGCCCGGCGTTTGGCGGCAACCTGATGGCCACCATTATCTGCCCCAACCACCGTCCTCAGATGGCAACGGTGCGCCCCGGCATCTTTAAGGCGCCCGAGTTTGACTATAGCCGCTCCGGCACGATTACCCAGGTAGTGCTTGCGGATGACGTTAAGGCCCGCGTCGAGATCTCGATTCCCGCCGAGGAGTGGGGACAGCAGGCCTCAATTGCCGATGCCGAGCGTCTGGTCGTGGTGGGCCGCGGCATCGGCTCCAAGAAGAATCTGCCCCTGATGCGAAAGCTCGCCGATGCCCTGGGTGCCGAGCTTGGTTGCACGCGTCCCATTGTGGAGGCAGGCTGGTTGGAGTATCGCCACCAAATTGGCCAGACGGGTGTATCGGTCTCGCCCAAGCTCCTCGTGAGCATCGGTGTCTCGGGCGCTATCCAGCATCTCGCCGGCATCGGTGGGGCGGAGTGCATTGTCGCCATCAATGAGGACCCGGATGCCCCCATCTTCGGTGCTGCCCAGTATAAGGTCGTCGGCGATGCCGTTGAGATCGTTGAGGAGCTGCTGGCTCAGCTTGAGCGCTAAGCGCGCGTCAGCCAGTCGCGCATCTCGTCCTTTAGGCGGCTCCAGGTTGCCTGCGTGGCGGGGTTGGTAAAGGGCCGCGTAATGCCAAAGGGCGCATCGAGCAGGCGGTGGATATCGCCCTGTTCGCGCGCCAGCGCGCGGCTCGCTGGATAGACGAGCTCAAACATAAAGCAGATGAGTCCCACCAGGTAGTCTGCGGGCTCATCGCGCTCATCGCGTGCGACGCAGCGGTGCTCGTCAAAGGCGGTAAGCGCCGGTGCCGAGAAGTGGCTGGCGAGAAATGCGTCCTCATCCACCTTGAGGATGGTCTCGACGGTGCTGTCGGCGATGGTGCGCATAATGTCGATCTTGTCACCATCGCGCACGATATCGCAGAAGCTCCGCGTACGCTCGTCGAGCTGCGCGGGTAGACGAAAATCGCTGTGATAGGCAATGCTCGCTCGGATGAGCTCATCTTCTGCCGGGTCATCGATAAAGTCGCGGATGCTCGTTACGGCGGGTGCATCGGCGGGATTCTCGCCAAAGAGGACCTCGATGCCCAGCGCTGCATGGCTCATGCTCTCGGCGTCCTTAAAGGTGTCCCAGCGCCGCAACTGCTCAAAGCGGCCCATATCGTGTAGCAGGCCGCAAAGCCATGCCAGGTCAATATCTTCTGACGACCAGCCCTGCTCGCGTGCTACGGCATCGCATGCCTCGGCCACGTGGTACGTATGCTCGAATTTGAGCGCGATGCGTGGGTTAGTGGCGTCGTAGGCATCGGTGTAGCTTTTGAAGGCCGCGCGCGCCCGGTCTCGATCGATAGCTGTCATAATGACTTCCTAAAAAGTTGTGTCTTTCGATCCGGTGGCAATTGTAGGTGAACTCGGTTGCTGTCGGATGATGATTCTGCCGTGTCGCTACATGCGGCTCGGAGACCTTGTCAGGATGAGAAGCGTATGGTGCTCAAAATCGTTAGAACCGTCTGGCCAGTGATGCTTACCTATGTTGCAATAGGCGCGCCGTGCGGAATGATCATGGGGCAGACGGGAATGGAACCCTGGATGGTCTTTGCTCTGAGCAGCACGTTCGTGACGGGCAGCGGGCAGTTTATGATCTGCAATCTGTGGCTGGCAGGTGTGCCTGCGGCGTCGATCGTCGCGAGCGTTGCTGCCATCTCCTCGCGCTTTGCGCTTTACTCGGCATCGATCACGTCGCATCTGACGGGTGCCTCGAAGAGTCAGACGCTGGCTGTTGCCGCGACACTTACCGAGGAGGCATATGGCATCTCGCTTGCCAAGTTGGTTGAAGGGGAGGATTGGGGCCCGCGCGAGTCCTTTGTGCTCAACGTGATCCTTATCGCAACATGGGGCGTATCGTGTACGACGGGCGCCATCGTCGGCGCCGTTGTCGATGTTCCCACCGCCATTGCAGCCTTTGTCTGCACCTCGCTCTTTATCTGCCTGCTCTTTTCGCAGCGGCTGTCGCGCGGCAACGTTGTCGCGGCGGTTTCGGGCGCGGTGTCCGTCGCCGTATGCAAGTTCTTGGGCCTCGTGAATATTGCCGTGCCGGCAAGCGTCGTGGTCGGCATTACCATTGCGCTGGCGTGCGATGCTGTATTTGACGGAAGAGGTGCCCGCGATGCCCGTTAACGAGTTCTTGGTTCTGTGGCTGTCGTCGTGGGCTGCTATCGCGTTCTTTCGCATCGCGCCGGCGTTCGCCTTGCGCGGGCGGACCCTGTCGCCCCGTATTACCGAGGCCCTGGGCTATATCCCGCCCGCTGCCTTTGCCGCGCTGGTCGCCAACGACTTGGTGAGTCCCGGCGCGTTCGACGCGGGGCTCTGGCCTGCCTTGGTTCCCTGGATTGCGGCCGCCGGCGTCGTGGTCGTGGCGGTCAAGACAAAATCGATGCTGTGGTGCTGCGTCTCGGGCATCGTACTCTATATCGTCTTGAGCCTTATATAGGGGTGGCGTCGCGGGCGCCGAATCTCGTTCCATCCCAACTTGTCGAGTTTTTCACCGAGCTGGTCTATTTCTTCTGGTACCATGGTCAAACTTTACTGTAGCAAAGCGTGACGTGGGCTTTTGTACCCCGTCAGCGGAAATGGGGGTTTCATGGCACAGGAAGCAACCGCCAACGAGCAAAAGAAATTCAAGGTCCCGCGCATCCCGGGCGACATCATGATTTATCCGATGATCGTCGGTCTTTTGCTCAACACCTTCTGCCCGCAGGTTTTTGAGATCGGCGGATTCTTTACGGCTGCCTGCCGCGGTGGCTCCAATACCATCGTCGCCGCGATCCTGCTGTTTGTGGGCGCCGGCATCAGCTTTAAGTCCACGCCGGGCGCTATCAAGACCGGCATCGTCGTGCTGATTCCCAAGCTGGTCGTCGCAGCGGCTCTCGGCCTGGGCGTGGCATATTTCTTTAACGACAACTTCCTGGGTCTGAGCTCCGTGTCTATCATCGGCGGCATCACGTTTTGCAACATGGCGCTCTATACGGGCATCATGGGCGAGTTCGGTGATGAGTCTGAGCAGGGCGCCGTCGGTATCCTGTTCTTTACGGCCGGCCCCGCCGTCACGATGATCATCCTCGGTGTTTCCGGCCTCGCCAACATTCCCATTGGCACCATTATCGGCTCCATCTTGCCACTCGTTATTGGCATGGTTCTGGGCAACCTGTTCCCGTTTATCAAGAACCTGCTGGTTCCCGGTGCCAATCCCGCGATTGCCGTCATCGGATTTCAGCTCGGTGCGTCCATGAGCCTGTCGAGCTTTATCACCGGCGGTATTTCCGGCATCTTGCTGGGCCTTGTCACGCTGTTTGTCGTCGGTCCCATCACCTTTGCGTTCGAGCGTCTGTGCGGCGGCAATGGCAAGGCCGCTGTGGCTTGCTCCACCATTGCCGGCACGGCTATGACCACACCGGTTGCCCTCGCCGAGGTCGCACCGCGTTACGCCGAGCTTGCGCCCACCGCGTACGCTCAGATCGCCACCGCCGTTATCATCACGGCGATCATGGCTCCGATTCTGACTGGCTGGGTCGACAAGAAGTTCTGCCAAGGCAAGGAGGATCTGTCGCCTGTCGGTGTCGAGGCCATCGAGGAGGCCGTCGCGACTGACATCGATGGCGAGTAGCAATCGATACCCATCAATGATGCCGGCGTGTGCAATTCGCGCCGTATGGGCGCCCGAACAGAAACTGTTTTGCAGTGATGTTCGGGCGCTCTGCTATTATCCCCTTTACCCCTGCGGAGTAAAGGGGTGTTTATTGCCCTGATTCGAATTGGGCGATTCTGACCACTTGGGTATTGAAGGGATGGCGCTAGTGGTTAAGGCACTCAAGATTGAGATATTCGTGCTATGCATGATTGTTCTTATCGGGCTTGCCGTGCGAAGTCGTCGCTCCTTGTTCTCGAGCACCCAGCAGCTATTGTTTAGCATGCTTGGCTACACCTCTGCCGCGTACATATTATTCGATATGATCTGGACGCTTTCGGACGGTGTGGACGGCACGTTGGGCATTGCTGCCAACTGGATTTCCAACGCGGTTTCGTTTTCGCTCTTTGCTATCGCGTGTCTCATTTGGTTTATCTATTCCGAGACGGTGCAGGGTTCTCGCCTTTTGACCTCGCGCTATAGGGTGGTGCTTGTAGCGTTGCCTACGGCTCTGGTGGTCGTGCTGGCGTTTACCAGTTACTGGACGCACGCCCTGTTCTATATCGATTCGCAGGGCGTGTATCGTCGCGGCTTTGCCTATATGATCCAGCCCATCGTCAGCTACTGTTACGTTATACATACGTCCCTGCATGCGTTTGTGCAATCTCGCAGGGTCGAGAGCCTGCAGACGAAGGCCATCTATCGAACCTTGGCATTTTTCGCCATTCCGGCCCTGGTGGGCGGTACCTTTCAGGTCGTATACTCGGTGCCCGGCCTTTGTGTCGGCATAATGATTAGCATGTTGCTGCTTTACATCATCTACCAGGAGCAGCTCATCTCGACCGACCCGTTGACTGGACTTAACAATCGCAACCGTTTTGAGACCTATATGCTGTCGCTCTTCTCAAATGTGGATCAGGCCGAAGATGTATATCTGCTTATGATGGACGCCGACGGCTTTAAGCAGATTAACGATCGCTATGGGCATGTGGAGGGCGACCACGCTCTTCAGGTCATATCCGCTGCGCTCAAAGAAGTCTGCTCGGCGTCTGGCGGCTTTATCGCACGTTATGGCGGCGATGAGTTCGTGGTGCTCCAAAAGGCGACGGCGGAGCAGGACATCATAAGCCTGTGTGCGGCAATCAACGATGAGCTCGCACGTGCCGACGTGCCGTATCTGTTGCGGATGTCCATCGGCTACGCACGGGTTGGTGATGGCGTCGATACCTGGCAAGACTTGCTTCGTGCTGCCGATGCGGAGCTCTACCGCGTCAAGGCCGAGAAAAAGAAAGCCGGCGTCCAGATACGCTAGAAAAAGGGGCGCACGCTTGCGTGCGTGGTGGCCTTCAGCTCACCGATGTACTCCATTAAACTAAAGTATGTGAATCTCTCTGCTAAATAAGGGCAGTTCGCTAGGCTTTTTTGGGTTTGTTGACGATGATGATGCCGCTGCAGACCAAGAGCAGGGCAACGATGACGGTAACGGGGCTCGTGCCGGCGCCCTCGCCAAGCAGCAGTGCGCTCAGCAGTACGCCAAAGACCGGGTTCATAAACCCAAAGACCGAGACGCGGCTGACGGGGTTGACGGCAAGCAGGCGCGACCACAGCGAGTAGGCGACCGCGGAGATAAGCGCCATGTAGATGATGAGCACGATGGCGGGGACAATCGCCGTGGGGGAGAGCGCGCCACCCATCAAAAAGCCGATGGCGGTGAGGACCAGGCCGCCGACCAAGAACTGCCACCCGGCGAGCAAGACGCCGTCATGCTTGCGCGAGAAGATGCCGATCAGGCAGGTCGAAAGAGCACCCGCGACAGTGGAGGCTAGGATAAAGCCCTCGCCATCGAGCCTGAAGCCAAAGGTGCCATCTGCGCCCGAGAGGTTGACGAGCGCGACGCCGGCAAAGCCCAGCGCACAGCCAAGCACCTTGGCCGTATTGAGCTTCTCGGTGTGAAATGCCAGGGCGGCAAAGAGGATTGCGAGGAAGTTGGCGCTGGCCTCGATGATGGAGCTCGACATGGCACTGGCGCGCGAGAGTCCCAGGTAGAAAAAGAAGTACTGCCCGATAGTCTGGAAGAGTGACAGGATGCAGATGGGCTTGATATCGCGTACCTGTGGGACGAGCGGGCGGCGCTGAGCTGTGCTCATACCGACGATAACCAGGATGCCGGCAAGCGTGAAGCGCAAACCTGCAAAGAGTAGCTGCGACGCGCTATCGTGCGCCGGGATCCCAAAGAGTGCGTAGCCGATCTTGATGCAGGGAAAGGCCGATCCCCAGAGTGCACAGCAAACAAGACAGCCCAGGATGAGTCCGGGCAGGGTGGCGAGATACGGCTTGCGGCTTTCCATGATGTCCTTCTCCTATACGCGCAAAGCAAAAAAGAACCCGCCACCGGGCGTGCCGGTGGCGGGTGTTGTTACCCGAGGGGATTGTACCCGATGGGAAAGGCTTAGGCGAAGTAGGCTACGCCGCTCTCAAAGATCGGCATGAACTTGTCGCCGGGGACATGCTCGGGCACGTTGCGGTACAGGTTGTCGCCGCGACGCTCGGCATGGCCCATCTTGCCCAGGACGCGGCCGTCGGGGCTCGTGATGCCCTCGATGGCGAGTGCGGAGCCGTTGGGGTTGACGGAAAGATCCATGCTGGGCTTGCCGTTCTCGCCCACGTACTGCGTGGCGACCTGGCCGTTGGCGATCAGCTGGGCGAGCACTTCGTCATTGGCGACAAAGCGGCCCTCGCCGTGGCTGATGGCGACGGTGTAGGGGTCGTCCAGGCTGCACTGCGACAGCCACGGGGACAAGTTGGACGAGATGCGGGTGCGCACCAGACGGCTCTGGTGGCGACCGATGGTGTTGAACGTCAACGTGGGCGCATCGGGCGTGGCGTCGACGATGTCGCCGTAGGGCACCAGGCCGAGCTTGATCAGGGCCTGGAAGCCGTTGCAGATGCCCAGCATCAGGCCATCGCGGGCCTTGAGCAGGTCGCGGACTGCCTCGGTGACCTCGGGAGCGCGGAAGAACGCCGTGATGAACTTGGCGGAGCCGTCGGGCTCGTCGCCGCCCGAGAAGCCGCCGGGGATCATGACGATCTGGCTTGCACGGATGCGGCGGGCAAGCTCGTGGGTGCTCTCGGCGACGGCCTCGGGCGTGAGGTTGTTGATCACGAAGGTGTCGGCCTCGGCACCGGCGGCACGGAAGGCGCGGGCGCTGTCGTACTCGCAGTTGTTGCCGGGGAACACGGGGATGATCACGCGCGGGCGGGCGATCTTGGCGCCGCCGTACACGTGGATATCCTTGGCGCGGAAGTCGATGGTCTCGACCTCGGGGGTCTCGCCGGCGCTGCGGTAGGTGAAGACGCCCTCGATGCCGCTCTCCCAGGCCTCCTGGAGCTCGGAGAGCTCGATGACTTCGGAACCGGTGTCGATGACATAGCCCTCGACGGTGGTGCCCAGGGGCTCGACGACAACGCCGTCGGCGACCTCGGGCAGCTCGGCATCCTCGGCGAGCTCGACAATAAAGCTGCCGTAGAGCGGGGTGAAGAGGCTCTCCACGTCTACATCCTCGGCAAGCTCGATACCGATCTGGTTACCGACGCACATCTTAAAGAGGCTCTCGGCGCCGCAGCCGTAGCCGGGCGTGGAGATGGCCAGGGCGTTGCCGGTAGCAGTGAGCGCCTCGACGGCGTCAAACGCGGCGAGCAGCTGCTGAGCATCGGGGCGGTAGTCCTCGCCATAGGTGGCGGGGGCGATGCGGACGACGCGGTGCGTGAGGCCCTTGAACTCGGGCGAGACGGCGCGGGCGGCCTTGCCCACGGCCACGGCGAAGCTGATGAGGGTCGGCGGAACGTTGAGCTCGCCGGCCTCGTCCTCAAAGGAGCCGCTCATGGAATCCTTGCCGCCGATGGCGCCGGCGCCCAGGTCGACCTGGGCCATAAGGGCGCCCAGGACGGCTGCCATGGGCTTGCCCCAGCGCTCGGCCTCGGTGCGCAGGCGCTCGAAGTACTCCTGGAAGGAGAGGTAGGCGCGCTTGTGCTCAAAGCCGGCGGCAACGAGCTTGGCGATGGACTCGACTACGGACAGGTAGGCGCCCGCAAACTGGTCGGCCTCCATCAGGTAGGGGTTGAAGCCCCATGCCATAGCGCTCGCCGTGGTGGTCTCGCCGTCCACGGGGAACTTGGCGACCATGGCAGAGCTCGGAGTGAGCTGCGTCTTGCCGCCAAAGGGCATGAGCACGGTCGCGGCGCCGATGGTGGAGTCGAAGCGCTCGGAAAGGCCCTTGTTGGAAGCGACGTTGAGGTCGGTGACAAGCGAGGTCATACGCTCGGCAAGCGTGGTACCGGCCCAGCTGGGCTGCCACACGCTGCGGGCACAGACGTGGGCGACCTGGTGCTTGGGCGCACCGTTGGAGTTGAGGAACTCGCGGGACAGGTCGACGATGGCGACGCCGTTCCAGGCCATGCGCATGCGCGGCTCGGCGGTAACCTCGGCGATAACGGTAGCCTCCAGGTTTTCCTCGGCGGCGTAGCCCATGAACTCCTCGACGTCACTGTCGGCGACGGCGCAGGCCATACGCTCCTGGGACTCGGAGATGGCGAGCTCGGTGCCGTCCAGGCCGTCGTACTTCTTGGTCACGGTGTCCAGGTCCACGTACAGGCCGTCGGCAAGCTCGCCCACGGCGACCGAGACGCCGCCGGCGCCAAAGTCGTTGCAGCGCTTGATCAGGCGGCAGGCGTCGCCGCGGCGGAACAGGCGCTGCAGCTTGCGCTCGACCGGGGCGTTGCCCTTCTGGACCTCGGCGCCCGAGGTCTCGATGGACTCGGTGTTCTGAGTCTTGGAGGAGCCGGTGGCGCCGCCGATGCCGTCACGGCCGGTGCGGCCGCCCAGCAGGATGATCTTGTCGGTGGGGGCGGGGCACTCGCGACGCACGTGGTTTGCCGGGGTAGCGCCTACGACGGCGCCGACCTCCATGCGCTTGGCCACGTAGCCGGGGTGATAGAGCTCGTTGACCTGGCCGGTGGCAAGGCCGATCTGGTTGCCGTAGCTGGAGTAGCCGGCGGCGGCGGTGGTTACGAGCTTGCGCTGCGGCAGCTTGCCCTCGAGCGTCTCGGACACGGGGACGGTGGGGTCGCCGGCGCCGGTGACACGCATGGCCTGGTACACGTAGCTGCGGCCCGACAGCGGGTCGCGGATGGCACCGCCCACGCAGGTGGCGGCACCGCCGAAGGGCTCGATCTCGGTCGGGTGGTTGTGGGTCTCGTTCTTAAACAGGAACAGCCAGTCCTGGTCCTCGCCGTCGACATCGACCTTTACCTTGACGGTGCAGGCGTTGATCTCCTCGGACTCATCGACATCGGTCATGACGCCGGTCTTCTTGAGATACTTGGCGCCGATGGTGCCCATGTCCATGAGGCAGACGGGCTTGGCGTCGCGACCGAGTTCGTGGCGCATCTCCATGTAGCGGTCGAAGGCCTGCTGCACCACGGCGTCATCGATCGTCACATCATCCAGGACGGTGCCGAAGGTGGTGTGGCGGCAGTGGTCGGACCAATAGGTGTCGATTACGCGGATCTCGGTGATGGTGGGGTCGCGGTCCTCATCGCGGAAGTACTGCTGGCAGAAGGCGATGTCCGCCTCGTCCATGGCAAGGCCGCGCTCGGAGATAAAGGCGGCAAGGCCGGCTTCGTCGAGCTCGCGGAAACCGTCGAGCACCTCGACGGGCTGGGGCTCGGGGGTCTCCATGTACAGCGTCTCGGGCAGGTCGAGTGAGGCGATGCGCGCCTCGACGGGGTTCACCACGTAGTGCTTGATGGCATCGATGGCGGCCTCGTCCAGAGCGCCCGAGATCATATAGACCTTGGCGGAGCGCACGGCGGGGCGCTCGCCCTGGCTGATGAGCTGCACGCACTCGCTGGCGGAGTCGGCGCGCTGGTCAAACTGGCCAGGCAGGAATTCGACGGCAAAGACGGCGCCATCGCTTGCGGGGAGCTCGTCGTAGGTCACATCGACCTGGGGCTCGCTAAAGACGGTCGGCACGCAGGAGCGGAAAAGCTCTTCGTCGATGCCCTCGACGTCGTAGCGGTTTATGATCCTCAGGGCCTCGATGCCCTTGATGCCGAGAATTTCGGTCAGCTCGCCCTTGAGCTGCTGAGCCTCGACGTCGAACCCGGGTTTCTTCTCCACGTAGATACGAGAGACCATTGGTTCCTGCCTTCCTGATCGGTTGGGCGTACGGTACGGTATGCGGCAGCGGTCGGTTTGCGGGGCCTGCCCTGCGGTCGCCTTGAGCCACATGTTTGTAAACCTCACTATGATACGACAGCTCGCGGCGCGTTGAGGACGGCGAGGGTGCTACAGTGAAGCGCAAACAAGAGAAAGGCATCACATGGCATTCGTTTCACTCGCCATCATCGCACTCGTGGCCTTTGCAAGCCCCTTCATCGCCTCGGCGATTCCCGGAAAACCCGTTCCCGAGACGGTCTTTTTGCTCGTGTTTGGTGCGGTGCTGGGACCTCATATGCTCGGCATTATCCATGTAGATGCCGAGGTCTCGCTCGTGTCCGAGCTCGGCCTGGCCTTTTTGTTCCTGCTTGCCGGCTTTGAGATCGATCCCAAGAACATCACGGGCATCGAGGGGCGTTACGGCATGGCGACGTGGGTCGTCACGTTTGGCATCGCCTGGCTTGCCGTGCGCTTTACCCCGTGGTTTTCGGTCAGTCATTTTGATGGCATCGCCGTGACGCTGGCGTTGACCTCGACGGCGCTTGGGGCGCTCATGCCCATCTTGCGCGAGCGGTCGCTTGCTGGGACGCGCGTCGGCGATTCGATTCTTGCCTATGGTACGTGGGGCGAGCTCGGGCCCGTGCTCGCCATGTCGGTGCTGCTGTCTGCCCGTACGGGTGTCGAGACGCTGTTGATCTTGGGGCTGTTCGCCGTGGTGTGCGTGCTGCTTGCCGTGGTCCCCAGTCGCTCCAAGCGTATTGGCAGCCGCTTCTTTGCCTTTATTCAGGAGCGCGCCGATACGACTTCTCAGACGTTCGTGCGCCTCACAGTGCTCATCCTGGTCACGCTCGTGGCGTTTTCCGCCATTTTTAGCCTCGATATCGTGTTGGGCGCTTTTGCCGCGGGCTTTGTCCTGCGCTATATCATCCCCGAGGGCAACCATACGCTCGAACTTAAACTCGATGGCCTTGCCTATGGCTTTTTGATCCCGGTGTTCTTTACCGTGTCGGGTGCCAAGATCGACCTGACTGCTGTAGCATCGCGCCCCGGCTTGCTCGTGGGCTTTATCGTGGCGTTGCTGGTTATCCGCGCCGTGCCCATTCTTATTTCTATGAGCATTTGTCCTGCGACGCGCGATGTGTCGGCGTATGGCCGCATTACCGTGGCCCTGTACTGCACCACGGCGCTGCCGATTATCGTCGCCGTGACGAGCGTCGCTGTCAACGCCGGCGCATTATCACAGGGCGTCGCTTCGGTTATGGTGGCGGCCGGCGCCATCACGGTGTTCCTGATGCCACTGCTCGCGCAGCTCTTCTACCGCGTGGTCGATGCCGCGCCGGTTGCCGCCGTGGCAGAGGTTGCCGAGCATCCATCCGATGCGCTCGACATCTTGCGCGCCCACCACGACCTAGCGAGCTTGCTCGCGCGCGAGCACGAGCTGCTGACCTCGCATGGCCATGGTCGCGTATTCGACGGCCTGCCTACGCTCGATACGATTGCCGAGCGTCTTTCCGCCGAGGCAGCGAGCGGCCACATCGATGCGCGCATTGTGGACGCGGCGCACCTGCTTGCCGATAAGACCTATGGAGACGAGGTCGACCCGTCCGAGCTGACTCCGCGTGAGCGCCGCCGCCTGGAGCGCGCCAAGCTCGCTGTGCGCGAATACCGCCGCCGCATGCTGGAGCTCTATGCGCGCGAAGAAGCCGAAGACGACGACGGTAAGTAGTCGATACTTTCTCGGGGAAGCCGCGTCCCGCTTCGAAGGCTCGGAACGGGATGTGGTTTCCGAAACGGGGAGCGTTGGGAAACTGTGTCCCGGAATGGGCGCTCAGAGTGGGATGCAGTTTCCGCGAGAGGCTCGTTAGGGAAAGCGCATCCCATTCTGAGCCGGAATTATGGGACGCAGTTTCCTTTTCGAATAGAAGAAGGTGCGCTGCCTGCGGTTGATGCAGGCAGCGCACCTTCTTGCGTTGAGCTCGGTTGAGGTTTAAAGCTGTGGCTTGCGACCTTTAAGAGCGAGCAGCTCCGTCGACGGGGAGCACAGCGCCCGTAACGTAGGCGGCCATGTCGCTCGCTAGGAAGACAAAGGCGTTGGCGACATCCTCGGGCTCGCCCATGCGGCCGAGCGGGATGGTAGCGATGATGGGCTTGATGACTTCTTCGGGCAGGTTGGCGACCATGTCGGTCCTGGTTACGCCGGGGGCGACGGCATTGACGCGAATGCCCACGGGGGCGAGCTCGCGTGAGAGCGACTGGACCATGCCGTTGACGGCGAACTTGGACGTGGGATAGCCAACGCCGGAGGGCTGACCGTACTTAGCGACCATCGAGCTCGTGGTGGTGATGGTGCCACCGTGGCCGGCTTCGGTCATGATCTTGGCAGCGGCCTGGTGACCATTAAAGACGGCGACGACGTTGAGGTCCATGACCTTGGCGAACTCCTCGGCCGTGTAGTCCAAAAGGGGCGAGCGCTGGGAGATACCGGCATTGTTGACGACCGTGTCGAGACCGCCCATGTCGGCTGCGGCCTGCGTAAAGGCCTCGGTTACGGCCTCGAGTGAGGTGAGGTTGCACGAACGCCCCCAGATCTTTGCCTCGGGATAGGCGGCGGCGAGCTTCTCAACGGCCGCGTCGGCGGTTTCCTGACGCGAACCAAAGACGGTGACGGCGGCGCCTTCCTCGATAAAACGGCAGGCGATGGCATAGCCGATACCGCGCGTGCCTCCGGTGATGATTGCTTTCTTACCCTCGAGCAACATGGTGCCTCCATTCTTCGGGGGTTGACATACGCAGCACAGCATAACGGCGCGCAAAATCAACTTCGTTCGCATATCGGTAAACGGCACCCTCGGTTGTCAGCGAATGGCCAAGTTGTTCAAACTTTTGCTTGATGAACGCAATGGGCGGTTTCAAACAAAGGGGCTCCCATCCAAACGGACGGGAGCCCCTCAGGTGCTATGTTGTGTGCCAAGGACTGGACTAGTTCGCCATGACGCCTTCGGTCCAGGCCTCGACGTCCTCGATGCGCAGGACGTTGGCGACCTCGGCCACGCAGTCGACGCTGGCAAGCTCGGCGGCGGCAGCCTGGACGTCCTTCTCGAGTGCGCGGTGCGTCAGGAAGATGACCGAGCAGGCATTGCTGACGCCCGACTTGCCGTCCTCGACCTGGTTGATGAGCGAGATCGAGATGTTGTGCTTGGCAAAGATGTCGACCGTCTCGGACAGGGCGCCCACGCGGTCGGCGACCTTCAGGCGCACATAGTACTTGGTCTGGAGCTCGTCCATAGGCTTAAAGGCGAGGTTGTGGCCATAGGGCTCAATCTCGGGCAGCGGAGCCACACCGCGGCTGATCTGCTCGGAGAGCGACAGGATGTCGCCCACGACGGCACTCGCGGTGGGGAAGGAGCCTGCGCCGGCACCGTAGAACATGGTCTCGCCCACGGCGTCGCCCACCACGTAGACGGCATTCATGGCGCCGTTGACCTTGGCGAGCATATGGTCTGCCGGGATGAGCGTGGGATGCACGCGAACGTCGACGCCGGCGTCGGTGTTGCGTGCGATGCCCAGCAGCTTGATGGTGTAGCCGAGCTCGCGGGCCTGGGCAATGTCCTCGGCGCCGATGGTGCGGATACCCTGCTGGTAGACATCGTCGGTGGTCACGCGGGTGCCAAAGCCGATGGAAGCGAGGATTGCCGTCTTGCTGGCGGCGTCGAAGCCGTCGACGTCGGCGGACGGGTCGGCCTCGGCATAGCCCTTTGCCTGGGCGTCGGCGAGCACGTCAGCGTAATCGGCGCCCTCGGCGTCCATGCGCGACAGGATGTAGTTGGTGGTGCCGTTGAGAATGCCAGCGATGGTCAGGATCTTGTTGCCCACCAGGTCGTGCTCGAGCGTGCTGACAATGGGGATGCCACCGCCGCAGCTGGCCTCGCACTTAATCTGCACGCCGCACGCGCGCGCCTTCTCGGCGAGCGTCTCGACATGACGGCCCAGCAGGGCCTTGTTGGCAGAAACGACATGCTTGCCGTTCTCAAAGGCGGTGGTGAAGATCTCGGTTGCGGGATGCTCGCCGCCGATCAGCTCGACGACGATGTCGATGGCGGGGTCGGTGACGACATCGTGCCAGTCGCTTGTAAAGGCCTCGCGCTCAATGCCGGCTGCCTCGGCCTGCTCCCAAGCAAGCGCGCAGGCGCGGGTCAGCTTAAGGTCGATGCCGTAGGCTGCCAGGTACTCATCGTGGTGGCTCTTGATCAGACGGGCCACGCCGCCGCCGACGGTTCCCAGGCCGATCAGACCGACGTTCACGGTGCGCAGGGGTTCGCTCATAGATAGCTCCTTCGTGCATCTTGTGGATGGATTAACTGCTTATAGGTTGAGTGCATTCTAGCGTGAAGTGCGGGCGCGTGCTTGCCAGGCAGCTGGAGCTGTGCAAAACGCTACCCCCGAAACGCTGCGGAAATATTGGAAACACACTCGCTACAAACGAACTTCCGTAACAAACTGTCAACGTTTGCGCCATAAGGTTTGCCCTGTACCGCAAGACGGCCGCACCGCGGCCAGCGAAAAGGGGGACACCATGTTTAGCATCAATAACGTACTTAACCGCAGGAGTTTCTTGGCTGGCGCCGCGGCGTTCGGTAGCACCGCGGCACTCGCTGGTTGCTCGTCGGGTGGCTCGGACGGCGGCTCCGCCGATGACGGCAAGACCTTCAAGATCGGTGTCATCGGCCCTCTGACCGGCGCCGCGGCAACCTATGGCGTTTCGGCCGAGAAGGGTGCCAAGCTCGCCGCCAAGGATTTTTCGACCAAGGACCTCAAACTCTCGCTTAAGTCCGAGGATGACGTCGCCGACGGCGAGAAGGCCATCAACGCCTTCAATACCCTGTGTGACTGGGGCATGCAGGCTCTCGTCGGCCCCGTCACCACCGGTGCCGCCGTCGCTGTCTCTGGCGAGATCGCCGACGACATACTCATGGTCACGCCTTCGGCCTCGTCGCTCGATGTCACCAAGGGAAAGACCACGGTCTTCCAGGTTTGCTTCACCGACCCCACCATGGGCACCAGCGCCGCGAAGTTCTTGGCCGAGAAGTACGCGGACGCCAAGATCGCCCTGTTCTACAACTCCGGCGATACGTACAGCTCGGGCGTTGCCGACGCCTTTGCCGAGCAGGCCAAGGCATCCAAGCTCGATGTCGTCGATACCGAGACCTTTAAGGACGACTCTTCCACGAGCTTTACCAACCAGCTCACCAAGGCCAAGGAGGCCGGCGCCACGCTTATCTTTGCTCCGATCTATTACACGCCGGCGTCCGTTTTGCTCAAGAACGCCAAGGACATGGGATACGACATGACGCTTATGGGCACCGACGGCATGGACGGCCTGCTCTCCGTTGAGGGCTTCGATACCTCTCTTGCCGAGGGCGTGCTGCTCATGACCCCGTTCTCTGCTGACGATGAGAAGAACGCCGACTTCGTCAAGGCCTATAAGGACGCCTACGACGAGACGCCCAATCAGTTTGCCGCCGATGCCTATGACTGCGTCCATGCGATTGCCGAGGCTATCGATAAAGCGGGCATCGACATTACGGCTGACGGTGCCGATATTGCCGACGACCTTGCCCACGCCATGCGCAAGATCAAGATCGAGGGCCTGACGGGCGAGCTGACGTGGAACGACAAGGGCCAGGTCGAAAAGCCCGCCACAGCCTATGTGATTCAGGACGGCAAGTACATCGCCGCCTAAGTGCGCATAAAGCGCGACCGGTGAGGCCGTTTTATTCAGGGCAGGGACGCCTGTAACAGAACGGAAACATTACTTTCACACAATAAAGTGGCATTACTGCATAAAGTTAATAGAAATACGCAGAATTATGGATAAACGAACAAATCCAAAGAAAAGTTGAAATAATCGCCACTTTCCTTAACTAAAGCGTCTAGTATTTTGCGAACGCCGAACACGGCGAAGGATGGCCTGTCGGGTAACCGAAACCCGACGAGATTTGAGAGGAGAGCCGCATGTCGAGCCTCACCG
>CAJMMD010000030.1 GCA_905214465.1 uncultured bacterium | reverse complement strand
ACGCTCGCCCCCTACGTATTACCGCGGCTGCTGGCACGTAGTTAGCCGGGGCTTCTTCTGCAGGTACAGTCTTGACTCTTCCCTGCTGAAAGCGGTTTACGACCCGAAGGCCTCCGTCCCGCACGCGGCGTCGCTGCGTCAGGGTTCCCCCCATTGCGCAAGATTCCCCACTGCTGCCTCCCGTAGGAGTCTGGGCCGTGTCTCAGTCCCAATCTGGCCGGTCGGTCTCTCAACCCGGCTACCCGTTGTCGGCACGGTGGGCCGTCACCCCGCCGTCTACCTGATGGGCCGCGGAGCCATCCCCTCCCGTCGGGGCTTTAGCCGGGGTGCCATGCGGCACCCCGGGGTATCCGGTATTACCCGTCCTTTCGGGCGGCTATCCCGGGGGAGGGGGCAGGTTCTCCACGTGTTACTCAGCCGTTCGCCACTCGCTTCCCTCCGGAGAGGGGTGCCGTTCGACTTGCATGTGTTAGGCGCGCCGCCAGCGTTCATCCTGAGCCAGGATCGAACTCTCCGTCCAAAATAAATGGGCTTCGAGCCCGTCCGGTCCTCTCAGTCCATCGCTGATCGGTTCCGTTCGATTCATATGGTTCTGTATAGGAAAAGGAATTTCTCGGGGCCGCCTCTCGGCGGCCTTGCGAAAAACAAATCCAAGTTAGACCATTTCAAATGGTTCGATGTCTGCCCGGATGCGACACCCGTAGGTGTCCATCCTCGCAGTATCCGGTTCTCAAGGTGCACGCCTGGCGGCTGATCCGGTTGCACCGGGCCGCGCGGCAAGGAGATATATTGCCAGACCGGAGGGGCGCCGGGGGCGGGAATCGCGCACTCCATATTTTGTTCACAAATGAATAGGTCCCTCAGTCGCATCACTGAGGTTAAAACTGAAGCATTGGCTTCTGATATTGGCGATGACCAGCTGGTTTATAGGTGTTAAGGCATCGGTCATCTCTGGAGCGCCACTTTACTCCAAAAGCATCAGCTATTTGTTTCCCGTCGGTAAAAGGCAGGTTTTGTTCGCCAAGCGTTCTTATATATAGAGAAGTTCGGGTTCGAACCCGTGGCGCGGCAACAAAAAAGCGACCAGCCGGAGCCGATCGCTTTCTATTCTATGCTGGATCATCCAGAGGGCGCTTCCGAACTCATTTTCTCGCTGCCATTCATGCTTTCGAAGCATCGTTCGACCTCCACAGCCTCATGTTTTGAGGATCTGCCGTGTTTATCACTGTTATTAATGAGTGTGTGGAAGTGATCCTCATACAGATACGTGCGATCCGCCAGAGAACTGAGAAGCATCTCTCTGCAGCCCTCGTTGCCTATCCTCGCATCTCTCAGGTCTTCCGGAAATTCACAAGCAGTCTTAGGGTCAATTTGTTTCCGTTTTCAGAGACTTGTTTGAGAGTTTTTAAAGACAGTTCAAAACAATAAGTGAGACACCATAAAGCAGAGCAAGATGTGCCGGATAGAAAATGTAGAAGAAATATTTGAGCTTCAGCCCTCGCTTACCATTATAAAGATTGATAAGCAGCAACGAAACGACCGCGGCAGCAACATCAGGATTAAGTACATTAGCTGCAGCAAGCTCGAATCCGCCGCCAACTATATGGCATGACGAAAGGAGCACTGCACATACTGCAGCAAAGAACATCTTGGCCTTGCTGTCGTGGAATAAATAGAATGCAGCCACAAGCATAATGCCATACACACCGCCATCTAGTTTAGTGTATTCAGCTGCCAGTGCTGTCAAAACAATCAGAGCAGTTTCTGCGATGTATCTTTTCCGTTTTGAAAGACTTTGTATCTTTTCCAGAACAATCAAAAAGACCAAGGAAAGCAGGAGCTCACACATAACATTTTGTTGCCGAAGGTCAAATAGTTGCCCGGTTTGGACGAAATCGTATATGGGCTCCGCAATGATTGCGAAGACAAGCATATTTCGCAGGTACTTCTTTAAGTCATGAGTATGCAAAAATCCCTCAACTATCAAAAAGCAAAATAAGGGAAATGCAATTCTGCCAAGAACATGAAGCATATCCGAAGCCTCGCTTAGAATCGCCCACTGTTCGTCTGATATCTGACTGTACGATGCGTGAGTCATGATTCCATTGGTCAGGACGATCCTGCTTACATGATCGAGAACCATCGAAATGGCTGCTATTATCTTTAATGTGCTGCCGCTAATTCCGTATCTATTTGTTTTCATTTCGTATTCCTTACTTTGGGTGGGCCGTCAGGGGTTCAGCCTGCTCCGCAGGCGGCCGCTGCGGCGCTTCGCGCCTTGCGCGCTGCGCTGGCAAACGCTCACGCGTTTACTCAGCTCCGCGCCCTTTCGGGTTCGAACCCGCGTCGCGGCAACAAAAAAGCGGCCGGCATCCGCCAGTCGCTTTTCCATTCTATGGTGGGCCGTCAGGGGTTCGAACCCTGGACCTTGGGATTAAAAGCGAAATCCCGTTTGCTTTAGGGCTTTGGCAGTGATACCTTACACCCCCTCTGACCTGCTGTTTCGTTCGACTAGACGGACTGCACGGCCTGAGTGGGTTTGTTCGACACGGGTACTCCGCGCGGTACGCAGCGGGTACACGCCGTGATTGTGGGGTCTCGATGAAGCCAACGCGCTACTACACCTCGTCCTGCCTGCTGCCGTATCGCAACGGCGGTTGGCGCGGGCGGCTTAAATTCAAGAAACAAGATGGCACGTACGGGCAGGTCAGCAAGGTCATGATTGCCAAATCGAAACGTGCTGCTCAGGCCGAGCTGAGGGAATGGCGCGTGGAGATGGAGGAGCTCGCGCAGAAGAAGATCAAACTCGGCAGCATGGCCCACAAGACCGTAAAAGACCTGCTAGATGGTTATATCGATATGCTCAGCGCTTCAGGATCGATTGAATCATCGACCGTCTATGACTATCGCGGCGCAGCCCGACTCGTCGAACGCAGAATCGGCGGCATTGAGTTCGATTCATTGGACGTAACCGCCGCTCAGAATTGGATTAACTGGGCGGTCGAGGAGGGCTATAAGCCGTCCACCATCCGCAAAAGCGTGACACTGCTCAAGGCCGCATACCGCGATGCCGTCGGCAGGCTTCGTGTGATCGATTACTCCCCCGTCGATTGCGTGCGCGTGCCCAAAGCCCGCCACCGTGAACCAAACGCATTGGACGAACGCGAGCGCGGAAGACTGCTCACGTTTCTATCCATCGCTCGTGATTGCCCCGAGAACGTCGGCGTCTACCTCGCCCTGCTCACGGGTATGCGGCGTGGCGAGCTGCTTGCGCTCAGGTGGCGCAACGTTGATTTTGAACAAAAGATGCTGCACGTCAAAGCTTCCATCGGGTTTGGAGAAAACGGGCATTACGAGAAGGAACCCAAAAACGGCGGAAGTCGCAGGAGCATTCCCATGCCCGATGAAGTCGCGGGGATCCTTACTCGCCGTCTGACCGCCGCGCGAGCCGAGTGCTTTAAGGCGGGCGTGCCGTTCGAGCAGTCGATGTTCGTGTTGGGCGGTCCTGACGGAGAGTTCATGGCCCCTGAGCGCCTGTCGCGTCACTGGGCCGTCACGGTTCGGCAGCTGGGCTGGTGGGCTCGGAGGGCGAGCCACCCAAGTTCCACGACCTGCGCCACACGTTCGCTACCGCAGCGATCCTCGCGGGGACGGATATCAAGTCCGTATCCTCACTCCTGGGACACGCCAACGCCGCCATGACACTGAACATCTACACGGGCGTCAACGCCCAGGCGAAGCGCACGGCGATGGACGCAGTGGCTGCCACGATGACAGCGGCGCCGCCCACCGCCGAAATTTTGGAGCTGCGCGCAGCCGGTGAATAGGGCTACATGACGTTCAGATGCCTTTATTTGCCCCTGAATAACAAAGACCGTCCATCGGCTCCACGAGCTCTTCTTTAGCGCCGCAAATCGGCTCTAATTCGAGCAAAAGACCAGCTAGACAGCTGTTTCTTATAAAGACCAGTCGGACTATTGGGACAATGAAACGGAGGTGAATCATGCTCGAATTCAGGATAAGCGGCGAAACCGCTGAGGTCGACTGCTTGGCAGACCAGCTGGAAAGGGCAGGCTATGTCGTCAGGCGCTCGAAGCCCTATCGCAACAGAGATGAGGAAGGCTGTCGGGTCTATCTCGAACTGGACGAGGATAAGGTCATGGGCTGGATGCTTGCCAACCTTGAAAAAGCATCCCTAGACGATCCGTCATAAGGCCCGCCTTTCGGCGAAGGCGAAAGGCGGGCCCGAGCACGGAAACCCACCGTTTGGAGCGGGACATACGAAGTCGGGCGAAATGGCCGTAAGGGTAGTTTTTCGAAATACGCAAGAGTCGTACGCTGCCGTACAAAACTGCGTTTTGCCCGTCCGCGTACACGCCGAAACCTACGGTTCGGCGCTTGTTAGGGCTCTGCCCTAAAACCCGGCGCCCTGCGGGGCGAAACCCACGTTCTTGTAACCGTGCCACAACAGACACGGAAACCCTGCCGCCCATAAATGTCACCAGTTGTCACCCTGTGGCACCAAATCGGTCCGCACGGGGCCAACAGCCGTCATAGCCTTGTTTTAGCGGCATTAGCCGCGCAGTCTTTAACGGGCCATAGGGCCTAGAAAGGAGTCGATTATGCACAAGTCAGAGGAGGCCATCTTGGAGCGCTTCCGCCTGGGCGCGTACGAGACGCTACCGTTGCTCATCACACCCACCACCGCCGAAGCAGCAATCGGCATTAGTGCCAAACATCTGCTAAGAATGGTCGATCGCGGCGAGATCCGCGGTGTCCAAATCGGGCGCCGGTGGAAGCTCAACCGCGACGATCTGCTTGCGGTCTGCGGGTTGCGGGACAAGGGCGCGGCCTAATGGGGCGCACGATTAGTGACGATGAAGCAATCGAAGCGGCATGGAATGCACAGCTGCCCTCGCTGCGCATCGAGCTACCGCTGTCAAACGCCCGAGCATTCAAGCAGTTGTACGCAGCTCGCGGGGACAAAACATACGCGGACATAGGCGTATGGCTTGCGATGTGCTCTCTCGCTTCATCGGCTGCGGGACACACATTACCAGTCGACAACGAGTTGCTCGCAGCAAAGCTATATGGATCGCGTGGCAAGTCGACTATCGCAGCTGAGCACGTCAATGCGTTAATAGCCGCAGAACTCGCCTTTGTGGGCACTGATGGATTGCTATATATGCCGGCAATTGAGTCAGAATTTGTTAGGCACGGAAAAATGATTGTGGGCGGTACCCGTGGCGGTCGACCCAAAAAGAAACGGAGGTGTTAGCCGTGGATGAAGATCCACCTAAAAAAGAAGCGCCGTCGGAATCACCACTTCCGACGGCGCCAAGCATCCCACAGGGGACTATTCGAATTACAAACACTATAACACGCAAGCAATTCGCGCAGCTCAGCGGTTCCGAAGCACCACATATCTGCTCCGCCGCAAGTAAAGTCGAGCACGAAGCCAAAAAGATCCTGCAGGAGGACAGAAGCAATCGTTGGCTGTATCTTGTCGCACGGGGTAAACTCGAGCTTGGGCTCATGCTCGAAATTTTGCGTTACGAACGCATCGGAACGCGCGGGGAATACAAGATCTGTGGTCTAAAGAAGTCCAACCAGGGGTTGGCCACGTTCTTCGGCGTCGGAAGTGACAGCATGTCGCGGACGAAGAACGCATTATTGCGGCGAGGTTTAATCGACACGGTCGACGGGGTTTTGCAGCTGCGATACGCCGCTGTCCTCAAAGACGCCAAGGCCAAAGGCTGGAGCCGTAATAGTAACTGCCGTAGCAAGTAGAGGGTCCCGCCCAATCCGAGCGGGACCCTCTGTTCTAAACAGGGCAGGAATACCCCACGCCAGCATGACAAGATACGGCAGGATATCGCAAGCCAGGCGCAGGAGCGCGCCAAGCAGAACGAGCAGCCCGACCCCCCTATAAAGACATGTCCTCTTTCCGAAGTACATCGGTCGGATTATCAGGAGCAGGGCGAAGTAGAATCGACCGAAATGCGATATGAGATGGAATAGATTCAAGTCGAGTTCCATAGAGCCGGTCCATCTATTCCGCTTCGGGCCTATTTCGAGGCACCGCAACCGGAGCAACGGTAGCCCGTGAGGACCTGCTTGGTTCCGGTCTGCACCTGGCGCGTTCCCTGGTGCGTCACCGCTTCATGGCGAATCGTCTTGTAGTCATCTACTACGGAATAAGAGCAGCCAGTATCAAATTGATAATTCATTGCCTCCATACTGTCATAACAAATGTGGCCGTCTGAGAACAGGAAATGGCTTCCGATGCGAACCTGCTCCTCCCATGCCTCCTGGTCGACAATGGTGTAGGTCTCGGTGGTGTACACCGGCTCGTTGCGGTACTGCGCCTGCCACGTATGCTCATGGGAGGGCTTTGAGGTAGAGCCTGAGGACGGCTTGGAGTCCGACTTGGACGGCTCGGAGTTAGAGCCCGTCGACGGCTTCACGGCATCGGCCTTCTTTTCCTCGGCCTTCGCGGCGCTGTCGGTCGCGGCGTCCTTCTTCTCCTCTACCTTCTCCTTGTCGGCGGCGGGCGCCTTGGAGGCGTTGTCGGTGACCTTGTTCACCACGTCCTTGCCGGCATCCCCCGTGAGCGTGCCGTCGCCCTTGGAGACGGCCTCGTTCACCTTGTCGAGGACCTTGTCGATATCGTCCTGGGTGACGTCCCCTGCAGGCTTTGTCTCACCGGTGAACTCGGTGGAGCCGGAGCCCTTGTGGTCGCCTGAGACGTCCTGCTCGCCGCCGCCGGAGGGGGTGGTGATGGAGCCGTCCGGGTTGATGATGGGGATCGCGGTGATCTCCCAGGTGCCCTCGGTAAGACGCACGCTGTCCTTGCCCTCGATGGCATCGGAGGCAGGCGTGGCATGGTAGAACTCGGTGCCCGCCTCGGCGCCGTCGGTGCAGACGTATCGGGTGATGAGGGGCGAGGAATCGGCCGTCACGCCCTCGGCCTCGATCTTGACGATCCAATCAACCGTCGGCTCGGCCTTATCCGAGACCTGCTTCTTGTTGGAGCCGGTGCCGGCCTCGACCTTGGCGGTCTCGGGTTTGGGGGTGAAGGCGCCGGTCGCCCATGCACCGCCGAGCCCGAGTCCCGCAACGACGAGCGTGACCGCGGCGCCGATGGCGATCTTCCGCTTAAAGGGCGCTTTACCGCCGTCGTTTCCGTCGGGAACGAGGTCGAGCTCCTGATTCTGCTCGTCCTGGGGTTTGCTGTTGTTCTCATCCATGATGTTGCCTTTCTCTAATCCCCTCTTTAGATATTAGCCCCTCATGCTGACATTCCTGCATTCGCGTCACGTTGTGGGCTCTTGCTTGAAGCGACCGTATCAACGACGCAGACGATATGGACACGGGGGCTTTTTCATTGCAAAAAAGGCAGGGTTAATAATTGACCTCATGTCAATTATTAACCCTAGAAAGGATTGACTTCATGTCAATAAAAATTGGCTTCATGTCAACTTCGATTGGCCTCATGTCAATTTAAACCCACCCTCAAAAGGGGGCATTTAATCTTGGATGCCCGCAGGTAGATAAGTTAGATAATTGACTTCATGTCAATTCCCCTTTTATATAAATATATAAGATAAAGAAATAGAGATTCAGCGCGTCGGCAGCTGATTACCACGCCCCAGAAACACCCCTATATCACCGCGAGCGTTCAACGCCCTTTCGACAGCCTGGGGCTATCCAAGGAGCCCCTGCGGCTATCGAAAGCGCGCAGAACGCTCGCGCGCACTCGGGCTGTCCTAGGCCCTTTCGGACGGATGGACGGACACATCAACAACGATCCATCCGTCCGACCATCGGGACGCTATGATCCTCTACGGACAGCGCAGAATTATGGAATCCACGTGATTTGAGGGGGTACCGTTTTGGGTACGCGCGGGGTACACAAAGAAAAAGGTCAGAGACAGCACCGTCTCTGACCTGCATAAACTATGGTGGGCCGTCAGGGGTTCGAACCCTGGACCTTGGGATTAAAAGTCCCCTGCTCTGCCAGCTGAGCTAACGGCCCGCGGGTGGCATTGTACCACGGTCTGGGACTATTCCCAACTCCATTGGCCGTTCTGGAAAATCACAACTTCACGTCCATCAGGCGTAATGCCCGTAATATCGATGTCGTCCGTGCCAATCATAAAATCGACGTGCGTGCTCGAGACGTTAACGCCATGCTCCAGGAGCTCTTCCTTGGACATGTCATACCCACCCTCGATGCATTCGGGGAAACCGACACCTAGCGCGAGATGGCAGCTAGCGTTCTCGTCATAGAGCGTATCGTAGAACAGTACGCCACTTTCGCGGATCGGCGTGTTCTTGGAGATGAGCGCGACCTCTCCCAGGTGAGCAGCGCCCTCGTCAGTATCGATGATGCTTGCGAGCGTTGCCTTGCCCACACGGGCATCGTAGTCCACTACGCGGCCGCCCTCGAACTTAATCCAAAAATCGTCGACCTTATTGCCATGGTGGATGAGCGGCATGGCCGAGTAGACGATTCCGTCAGCGCGCATGCGATCAGGCGAGGTAAAAACCTCCTCGGTGGGGATGTTGGGGAAGAAGGGGTGGCCATCGGGCGTCTTGCCCTTGCCGCCGGCCCACTCGTGACCTTTCGTCATGCCAATCGTCAGATCGGTTCCGTTCGAAGCGGTGTAGTGCAGGCAATCAAATTGATTATCGTTTAGGAAACGCAGGTTCTTTTCGAATGCGGCGTCATGGAGTTCCCAGTCGCTCTCCGGGTCCTGGCCATCGGCGCGAGCGGTGTGCAGAATCGCATTCCACAGCTTATAGATTGCAACCTCATCGGCGTCTCCCGGGAACACCTCGTGCGCCCAAGCCACGACCGGAGCGCCGGCGATGCACCACGGATTGATGTTGTAATCCAGTCCACGGCGGAAAACTTTGCACTGCGTATTCCTCGCCTTGGATGCCGCGGCCGGCTTGGCTGGATCGATGCCCTTGAGGGCTGCGGGATCCGCACCCTCGATAAAGATAAAGCAGGCACCGTCCTGGGCCAGGGAATCCAGCTGCAGGCGCTTCCACTCGGGCGTCTGCTCAAAATAGCTTTTATCGACATGCTCGTACGTGAGCCTCGTCACGGCATCATCGGCCCAAATGACCGTCACGTGGCCGGCGCCGGCGTCATAGGCCTCCGCGACCACCACGCGCGCAAACGGCGCGCACTCGACCGGAGACTGAACGACGACTTCCTGGCCGGGCTTGACGTTTACGCCCTTGCGGACGACCAGGCGCGCATAGTTTTTAATCTTGGGCTCCAGGGCCTTCATGCCCTCCAGAGCTTCTTCAACCGTCAGGGCAGCTCGAATCATGTGCCACTCCATCTATCTATAGAACAGTAAAAAGGCGCGCCGCAAAAACGACGCGCCTTATATCTTAGCGATAAGTATGAATGCAAACGCTATTTCTTCTTGGAGTCCTTTTTGTCCTCCTCGGCAGCCGCGCGCTCGATAAGGGCGTTGAGCTTATTGTCGGACATGCCCTCAGCCTGCGTGCGGTACATGTTGCGCAGGGGACGAATACGAACGAAGTCGTAGATAAAGTCACCCAGAATGACGACGTAAGACAAAACGATGCCGACCATCTGGACGGGACTGGACACCATGCCAGCGGGAGCGAAGTACAGCGAGGCCCAAATGGCCACGACGAGCACCATGCCGATAGCGAGCACGGCCCACCAGATGCGGCGGCGCTTGGTGTAGTCCTCATCCTGCTTGAGAAGGATATTCGACACCGTGTAGATGCGATCCTCCTTGGCGCGCTGCTTAGCCTTGCGGGCGCGCTTCTCCTCTTTAGAGAGGCCCTCGAGGTTCTCGCCCTTCTCGAGCTCTTTGCGGCGTGCCTTAGACGAAGCCGGCACGACGCGGACAGAGCTCGCTGCCTGACGGGCAGGCTTAGCAGATGCGGCGGACTTGCGCGCAACCCCGGTAACCTCGCGGGATTGCGTGCGCTTGTTCGTGGCGCTACGGGTACTCACTTATGCGTTCTCCTTCATGCTTGTGAACTGGGAGCCCGTGATGATCTGGAAGGCCTCGCGATAGCGCTCGGACGTGCCATCGATGACCTCGGCGGGCAGGTGCGGGGTCTCCCCCGTCATATCCCAGTTGGCCTTGAGCCAATTGCGGACGAATTGTTTGTCGTAGCTGGGCTGGATCTTGCCCTCCTCGTAGCTGGCAGCAGGCCAGAAACGGCTGGAATCGGGCGTGAGGCACTCGTCGATCAGCGTGACCTTGCCATCGATGACACCAAACTCGAACTTGGTGTCGGCAATGATGATGCCACGGGTCGCGGCGTACTCGGCAGCGGCCTTGTAGATCTTGAGGGAAAGGTCACGAATCTGCGTGGCGATATCCTCGCCCACGATCTCGCAGCAACGCTCGAACGAGATGTTCTCGTCGTGGTCACCGATCTCGGCCTTCGTGGACGGCGTGAACAGCGGCTCGGGAAGCTTGGAAGCCTCGGTCAGGCCCTCAGGCAGCTGGATGCCGCAGACGGTGCCGTTCTCGTCGTAGGTCTTCTTGCCCGAACCGGTCAGATAGCCGCGGACGATACACTCGATAGGAATCGTCTGGGCCTTCTTAACCAGCATGGCGCGGCCGGCGAGGTAGTCACGATACTCAGCAAACTCCTCGGGGAAATCCGCCGGGTCGATGGAAACGAGGTGGTTGGGAACGATGCCGGCAAACTTATCGAACCAGAATGCCGAGATGCGGTTGAGCACCTCTCCCTTAAACGGAATCTCGTCGGGAAGAATGAAGTCGAACGCAGAAATGCGGTCGGTGGCGACCATCAGCAGGTTTTCACCGGCATCGTAGATATCACGAACCTTGCCACGGGAATCCGGACGACGCTCCATCGTTGTCACGTGAGTCACTCCTTACCAAAATACGACAGTAATGCGGGTTCTTTCCCGCACGTTTTCGCAAACTCGGAGCGGCAGGGACGAAACCCCTCCTTCACCGAATAGCGAAAAGCTAGTGCTCCATTGTAGTAGATGCCGCGTCCGCCGTGTGCTCGCGAGGCAGATGAATCGTAAAAGTCGTACCCTTTCCAAGCTCCGACTCCACAGATATGTAGCCGTGATGGCGCTCGACGATCTGTTTAGTCACGGCGAGGCCCACGCCCAGACCGCCCGCCTCACGGGCACGGCTGGCATCGGCGCGCCAAAAACGGCCGAAGATGCGCGACAAGTCATCCTTGGCAATACCGATGCCGGTATCAGAAACGGCAATGCTGACGTGTTTGCGGTCACTGAGCACCGACACCACGACCCAACCGCCCTCGGGGGTGTAGCGCATGGCGTTGCTCATGAGATTGATGACGCATTGTGTGATCATGTCGGGATCGGCTTCGACGACATCGTCGTGACCTTGGGTCTCGTCAGCAAAGCGCAAGCGCAGATCGCGGTCGACAAACAGGCGCTCCTGGGCATTGACGATGGAACGCACGAAAGGAACCATGTCCACCGGCTCAAGGTTGAGCGGAGCCGTGCTGTTTTCCATGCGCGACAGGTCGAGCATCTGCTGCACCAGACGAGCCAGGCGACGCGTCTCGGAAGCAACAGTCTCCAAGTGCTCATCGTCGGTAGGATATACGCCATCCTGCATGGCCTCGACCGTTGCGAGCATGGCCATAAGCGGAGTACGAAGTTCGTGAGCCACGTCCGAGGTCAAACGTTTCTCGTGTTTCATATCCTTCTCGAGCGAAGTGGCCATCTCGTCAAAGGTCTCACCCAGCTGATCGATTTCGTCATCGCCGCGCAAGCCCGTGCGAGCGGACAAATCGCCATCGCGAATTTGTTTGGCCGTGCTGGTAATACGATGAATCGGCTTGGTGAGCATACGCGACATGAACGATCCGATAACGACCGAGATACAGACTGCAACAACCGCGGCAAGGACCATGGCGTTAAAGGTCTTCTCTCTAAACGCAGAATCTGCCTTGGTGAGCAGAGCATCGGAGCCGATGGCCCATAGCTTTACCTGTCCGACATGCTGGCCGGAAGGCGTTATGATTTCGACGTTGGCCACGCTATCGGAGTCGGTGGGCGCCGACGAAACCGGGCTATGCGAGGCCTTTTTACCTCTCGAGCTGCGAGACGCCGATTCGCTCTCGCGCACATCGGCAGTCGCACTTGCCGAAGGCCACGAGTCGTCATAGACAACAACGCCCTTTTTATTGACGACCTGCATGCCCAAATCGTCGGACACCAAACTCGATGTCGCGACCGTGCGCAGCTCGCCCGCAGTCCAATTGCCGTTTTCCTCGTACGACGTCGCAAGCTTTTCGGCTGCGGAATTTGCGATTTCGACGATATTGGAGCGCGTGTAATCCGAAAAGACCGTGCCCCACACAACAGAGACAACGCCCACCAGCACCAATACCGTCATGAGCGATGTCAGAGCAAAAGCAAGTGCCATGCGCGAGGGATAGCTCATCGTTGGCCGTGAATCGGAACGAGGCGTGTTCCAACTAGCCTTGGAACCCGCCTCGCTCTCCTGCTTGTGCTTTTGTCCGATTTCAAAGCGCGCAGGTGTCATATGTGATTTCCCTATTTCTCGTCCGACTTATCGGTCTTGGCCGGAGCCTCGAAGCGATAGCCGACACCGTGGACGGTGTAGAGCCACTTGGGCTTCTTGGGATCATCGCCCAGCTTGGCGCGAAGGTTCTTCACGTGGCTATCGATGGTGCGCTCATAGCCCTCAAAGTCATACCCGAGCACTTTCTCGACCAGCTCCATGCGGTTATACACACGGCCGGGATGACGAGCAAGCGTGGTGAGCAGCTTAAACTCGGAAGCGGTCAGGTCCACTTCCTTGCCCTCGACCAAGATCTTGTGGCCCGAGATATCGATGACCAGATCGCCGAAGTCGAGTACCTCGACGGCGGGCTCGTCGGCCTGATGGGCACGGCGGAACAGAGCGCGAACGCGGGCGACGAGCTCGCGCGGCGAGAACGGCTTGATCAGATAGTCGTCGGCGCCGAGCTCAAGACCGATAATACGGTCCTCGATCTCACCCTTGGCGGTAAGCATGATAATGGGCACATCCGAGGTATCGCGGATAGTGCGGCAAACGCGCTCACCGGGGATCTTGGGGAGCATAAGATCGAGCACGACCAGGTCAAACTGATGCTTCTCGAACTCTTCGATCGCGGACTGGCCGTCGCCGACGCCCACAACCCAGTAGCCTTCGCGCTCGAGATAGGCAGCGACGGCGTCACGGATTGCCTTCTCATCCTCGACCAGCAGAATCTTTTTTGCATCTGAAGCCATAACACGGCCCCCCTGTCTCAATTAGCTAAGAACAAGCCCATTTTAACGCACCTGAGCCCGCCGGATGCCGCTATGACGCGGCAGCTCGGCGGGCGGTACTCACAATTACAACGCGTTTATTCCCCTGTTGGCGCCTTTTTAACCCCTCTAAGCTTAAAGAGAGAATAGGCGTGCAGTGACCGTCTCTGGTATACCCTGGCTGTTGCGCACCGTGGCGTACGTAAGGAATGAGTCCGATTTTCCCGCCGTAGCTGGATAATCGCCATACTCCAAAGCGCGGTCGGGCGACAGCAGCGAGCCATAGGTCTTGGCAGAGGTGTCGATCAGGAAATGCGATGCCTGCACCTTAACAAGGTATTTATTCTTCTTGCCAGCCGCACATGCGAGCGGCTCGCGTGACAGGAAGAGGTACGACCCTCCCTCATTACCGATATACGTGCCCATGTTGCCCAAGCTGCCCACGCCACTATAGGTCGCCTCGATAGAAAACACGAAGGTATCGCCCATATATACGGCCTCGAAAGGCGAGACTGACGAGGGAAGGACTAGCTGGGCACGTTTGGTGTTGTTGCCGTCGGTCAGATCGATTGCCGTTATGCCGTAGTAGACGCCCTCGTCGTTGCGGACACGCGGCGAGATGGTCAAAATGCCGTCGCTCGCACGCGGGGCCGATGCAAAGCGGCCCGTCGATTTCCAAATTGTCTCGGCCTTGGATTCATCAAGCGAGCGACGATAGCAAAACGAATCACTACTCGTTTTATTGCCGCCTGCCGAAGGCATTTTATACCAGATGACCGATGACCCGAACGCCGTAAACAGGGGCGGATCATAGTCCTTGCCACCCCGATCGAGCTCAACCACGTCGCCAGAGAGCGAAGCGCCCGACAGATTTTGAGCGTAGAGCTTCCACGATGAATTGGCAAAGTTCATCTCAACCCACGCAAACACGCCATCGCCGGCGCGGACATCGTAAAACGAATACCCCGCACCTTCGATAGGATCCTCGATGAGCGTCGTGAGCGAGCCGTCGCCCAAGTTGAGCACGCCAAGCGTGTTGGCATGCAGCGCAGACGCCGGGGCCATCATCGCCGCGGCGTAATCGCCGTCGCAGTAGTACAGCAGCGTACCCAAGGGCAATGTCCATGTCGCCATGGGCTCAAGATCGATATCGACGGCCTCATACTCATCCGTAATCGAGACAATCTTTGAGTCGTCTTTGATAACCTGCGGCTCGCCGGCGGCGTCGTCGCTGGTACCCGTTTTCTTTGAGCATCCGGCAAGCACCGTGGCAGCGCCCGCGGCAGTCCCTCCGAGCACAAAGCCGCGGCGCGATATTCCGTTCTTGACGTGGTCGGCGATACTCATTAGGCGATCTCGGCGCGAGCGGCCTCGATAGCGCGCGTGAGCTGATCGGCGCAAGAAGTCTTTTTCATACCGCAGGTATTACCAGCGAGAACCTCGATGACGCGATCGGCAGGAGCACCCTCGACCAGCTTAGAGATAGCCTTGAGATTGCCGTTGCAGCCACCGGTAAACTCGACGCCCACCACCTTGTTGCCGTCATCGGACAGGTCAAGGTGGATATTGCGAGCGCATACGCCCTGAGGCTTGTAATCAAAACTAATCATTGCGTTCCCCTCTCGTAAAGCAATTTCAGACGTCTATTATCCCCGTCCGAACCGATAAAGTATCGCGGGCACCGATTCAACATTCCCCGATGCGCAGACCGGCGACAGCAATGCTAGCAGTCTGCTTCCCGAGCGTGGACTTTTCGTTTCTCTTGATACATGTTGTGGTCAGCGATGTGGTAAATCTCGGTCAGTGTATAACCGGGCGCCTCTGCCGTCGCGACGCCAAACGACGCACTGACTGTCAGCACCTCATCGCTCGCAGCAGCAAGGCTGAGGCGAAGATCTTGCACTACTTCACATGCGGATTCGCGATCGGTGTGAGGGCAAATCAGCAAGAACTCGTCGCCACCAATGCGCATAGGCACAAATTTCTCGCCTGCCGCCCGCCTCAATACAGACGCCGTACGCCGTAGCAGCTCATCGCCCATTTCGTGACCGTAGAGATCGTTGGTACGCTTGAGGAAATTGCAGTCCATCATGATCACACTCACGGGCAGGGACTCGTTCACCAGGTCGTCGCCAAGGGACTCAAGGTAATTTCTATTGCGAAGTCCCGTCAGCTTGTCCTGGAAAGAAAGCTCCTCGGCGTGCTTTGTCATCGAGATGTTATGCGTTGCCACGACGACCGATTCCAGTCGACCCCGCTCATCGCGGCGCTGTGGAACAACCTGCAGCGAATACCACGTACCTCGGCAGTCTCGTACCTCGGCATCCAAGTACGGCACGCCCTCCATACGATCCCGAAGCGTCTTTATATCTAAGAGCTCCATGACCGCCTCGCGACTTTCGGGACTCACAATGTCTCGGCAAACCGTTGCAAAAAAGTCATATGCCTCGGAGTGCTCGGCAAATATCTTCGCCACCGATGGCGACATGTTAATCCCCTCGATCTCAAGCGTGTCGAGATGCAACAGGAGGGTCGACTCATACGTGGTACTGATGGCATTGATGATGCCGAGTTGCTTGTCCTTTTCGGCCAAATTGCGACGATCGGCGACGATACGCACCAACAGCACTACAACCAAAAACACTAGGAACGCCAGTACGCCGGCAGTGATAAATGAAATCCTGCCCGACATGACCTCAGATTTGGGATAGAGCGCAAACAGGCGATAGTCCTTATACGCCGCACGCACGGCATACCAGGTACTTCCCCGATATTCGACACGTGATAAGCCTTCGTCTTTCCAATCAATTCCGCTATCGGCAAGAAGCCGGGCGAGAGCTATATCGACGGTCGAATCGTTTGAAGAAACGATTTGTGCATCGCGCATCACGAACACCGTTGGGCTCTGATGGAATGTGTTGTTCACGAGCACGTCGGCGATCGTATACGAATAATCATCGGCGGGCTCGGGCGCAAGCGATCGATACCCCAGCGCTACGCCATCACCGTACGGAACAACACTCACGGCAAAGTCGACATCTCGACGCTCAACGACCGTCGAGTAGGACACCTTGGAGCCTCGGTACATCGATGCGACCGACGAACAGGCAAGCTCCTCTCGCCATAGCATCAGCGGATCGCGACCGTCGATATCGTAATGAGCGGCCATATGACCGTCGGCGTCCATGACCAACATTCCCGAAAGGTGCTCGGTATGGACGTACTCCTCGACGAGGTCATCGTTGACTTCAACGTGATCAGGTGGCAAGAACGTCGCAAACGACTCGAGCGCGGCATCCAAATTGTGCGTCGCCTCGGTTTTTCTTCCCTGTTCATATCGGTCATATTTTTCGCAGGCGTTTTTTAAAAACACCATGGTTTCCTGGCCAAACCCAAGCGTTTTATCGAGACAGCGATGCGTGCCGACCACATACAGCAGACCCAACAAAGCAGCGCTGGCCACAACGCAGATAGCCACGGTGACTAATGCCTTTCGGCGTAAGCGGCGCTCATCATTTGTCATGATTCCGCTCCTTGCCCGTCCGTCGTCGCCCCCGCCTTGTACTTGCCCACAATGCGCCCAATCGTGCCATCTCGATCCATCTCGAACAGCACGGTATTGAGGTTTTTGGCGTACTCCCCCTCATAGCCGTCCTTAAACGCGACGCCAAGGTCAACCGTCATAACGTTGTCAGCGAACACGCGGTAAAGGCCGGGATACTGGGCGACAAGTCGATCAAGCGGCTGAACGTCCGCCATCCAACAGTCGACATACCCTTTGGCGAGGGCGGCTTTGCAGAGCTCGGCAGAACCATACGATTTGATTTGCACGTCCGGCGAGATTTCCAGATCCCCTGCGAGCAATCGGCGTTCGCTCACCGAGCCCGCAATCACCGCGATGGTCTTGCTTCCATCGAGATGCGCCAAGGACTTGATGCCACTCGTTTTCTTGGCGGCAACCGAGACCGTCACGGTTAGATACGGCTCGGTCCAGTAATACTTATCCTCGCGATAACAGGGAGAATAATCACACCACAGGCAATCTATATCACCGTTTTTGAGCAGCCGGTCGCGATCGTTCCAGTCAATATCGACAAACTGTGGCTTGAGCCCCGCACGCTTGCAGGCCTCGCGGGCGATGTCGATATCGATACCGACGTAATCGCCCGTGGTATCGATATACACATAGGGGTCGTTATCCGTAACGCCGATTTTGAGTACTGGGAGATCTTTGTCGGCTTCATTCGAGGAGGAAGAACTGCTTCGAACGGTATACGTCAGGGCGGCCACACAGGCAGCAACAAGGAGCATGAGCGTAAACGAGACAATGGCGACTCGCTTGATACGTCCGGGCACGCGCCTCCCTTCATCGAAACAGCAGTCGGATTTCATTTTATACCCGGGGCTGATGCGGCAATAAAAAAGCGCCTCGCCCAAGACGGGCAAGGCGCCAATGGTCCAAATGCAACCGCAAGCGGTCGAATTAGTTTAACCCTACTCGAAGCTCAACTGCTCCAGGCGATCGAAGACCGTGTCGATACGGGTAAGGAAGTCCCACGGATCAAAGATCTCGTCGAGCTTCTCCTGGCTGACGGTGCAGCGCGGGTCGGCCTCGAGACGCTCCTTAAAGGTGGGGCCGGAGACGCAATCCTGCACCTCGTGCCAGGTTGCCATGGCGTTCTCCTGCACAATGGCGTACGCGTCCTCGCGGGTGATGCCCGTATCGACGAGGGCCAGCAGGACCTTGGAGGAAAAAATGAGGCCGCGTGTCTTGTTGAGGTTGGCCATCATGCGGGCCGGATACAGCTGCAGACCGTCGATAACGCGGATGAGGCACTGGAACATGTGGTCGAGCGCGATGAAACTATCGGCCTGGGCGACGCGCTCGGCAGAGGAGTGCGAAATGTCACGCTCGTGCCACAGGGCGACGTTGTCGAAGGCGACCTGGGCGTTGGACTTTACGACGCGCGACAGGCCGCAGACCTTCTCCATGGTGATGGGGTTGCGCTTGTGCGGCATGGCGGAGCTGCCCTTTTGACCCTTGCGGAACGGCTCCTCGGCCTCGAGCGTATCGGTCTTCTGCAGGTTGCGAACCTCGGTAGCGATGCGCTCACAGGTGGCCGCGGTGGTGGCGAGAACGCCGGCAAGGTAGGCATGGTGATCGCGGCTGATGACCTGCGTGGACAGTGGGTCGTGAACCAGGCCCAGGTGCTCGCAGACATATTCCTCGACAAACGGCTCGATGGAGCTGTAGGTGCCGACAGCGCCCGAGATGGCACCAAAGGCAACGTTCTTGCGGGCATCCTCAAGACGGTCCAGATCGCGCTTGAGCTCCCAGGCCCAAGAGCCAAACTTCATGCCGAAGGTCATCGGCTCGGCATGGATGCCATGAGTGCGGCCGGCACAGAGCGTATTGCGCTCCTCAAAGGCGCGACGCTTGCAAATCTCGCCGAGCTTCTTGACATCCTCGATGATCAAGTCGCAGGCCTGGGTGAGCTGGTAGCACAGAGCCGTGTCGCCCAGATCGGAGCTGGTCATGCCATAGTGAACCCAGCGGCTGGGCTTGGGGTCGCCCTCGGGAACATCGGCATCGATGTATTCCTTCATGTTGGTCAGGAAGGCAATGACGTCGTGGCGCGTGACTTCCTCGATCTCATCGACCTTCGCCTTCTCAAAGTTGGCATGATCGCGGATCCACTGGGCCTCGTCTTTGGAAATACCGATCTTACCGAGCTCCGCCTGGGCCTCGCAGGCCAGAACCTCGATCTCCTGCCAAATGGCGTACTTGTTCTCGAGGGAGAAGATGTGTCCCATCTCCGGGCGGGTATAGCGATCGATCATAGCGGCTCCTTTTTGGTTATTGGCACGTTGGTCGTAACCCAACCATTGTACCGTGCGCAGGTGCAAGTATGGGCAGCAGGCATGAACCTAACATTTTGGAATTGGAGCGGGCAACGAAGATGGACAGCAGCGTCACCGCAGCAGGCGGCAATAGTTCCGTGTACTAATGTAATTTCACGCGTTATCCGCGAAGCTACATGCGAAATTACATTAGAAGAAGACACATTATTTTCCGTTTCCCCTGGCAGCTAATCTGCGAGGTAAATTAAAAGTACAGACATTATATGCACTGAAATATATGACCTTACAGTCGGCCTACAGCCTTATGCACGGGCGGCTAATGTAACAGGAGATATAATTACATTAGTTGCGGATAAAATTACATTATATGGAGTGTCATGATACGGAAAACGAGCGAAATGCCCTCCCTACTTCTGCGCATCATTGCAGACGTCGAGACCGAGGTCGTCGAATACAAGGCAGCAAAGCAGAACTATGACTTCGAGGACATTGGCAGGTATTTCTCCGCCCTCAGCAACGAGGCCAATTTACGCAAGGCAGAGTGCGGATGGCTTTTCTTTGGCATTTCAAACGACCGCAAGATAAAGGGAACCGCCTACCGTAAAGAACCCCAATCGCCAAGTGTCGGCCTGCGACGCCTAAAGCACGAAATCGCCCAATACACCAACAACGGCATGACTTTCGAAGAGATTTACGAGTTTGAGGTTGATGACAAAAGAGTCATTGCTTTCCAGATACCGGCTGGCAGCTTCGCAACGCCAACGACTTGGCACGGAATCCCTTGGTCACGAGAGAATGAGTCCCTCGTAGAGATGCCCAAGTTCAAACTCGACGCCATTTACGGGCAGAGCCGGCCCGACTGGTCGCGCCAGATTGCCTACGAGGCAAACTTCGGTGACCTTGATCCAGATGCAGTTAGCTTTGCATGCTCCAAATGCGTCGAAAAGTTCGGAGAAAGCCAGCCTGCCGTTAGTAGCCTCGACGAAGAATCTATCCTTAGCAAGATGGCGCTTGTGATCCACGGCCACGTGAGCAATGCGGCGCTCGTTCTTCTGGGCAAACCGGAATCGAGTGTCTTTCTGGGTGGCATTGAGCCGCGCATCACTTGGACGCTCTACGCGAGCGACGGCTCCACTATGGCCTATGAACACTTTGAGCCGCCCTTCATTCTGCAGGTCGATCGTATCCTGGGAAAGATAAGAAACGAAAAGTATCGCTTCTTCGACCGCGAAGAGACGCTATTTCCCACCGAAGCGCATCGCTACAGTCCCGAAGTCATTCGAGAACTTCTCCACAACGCTATTGCGCATCAAGATTTCAGGATGTCAGGAAAGATCAATGTCCTTGAGTATGAGGACAAGCTTATATTCAAGAACGAGGGTGCCTTTATCCCCGAGACGATAGAGAACGCGCTCGCGAGCGGCTACAAGCCGCCCTACTACCGTAACCCCCTGCTTTCAAGCGCTATGAACAAAACAGGCATGATGGACCGCAACGCCATAGGCATTCGCAACGTCTTCGATATTCAGCGCAACCGCCTATTACCAATGCCCACCTACGATCTATCTGAGATTGGGCGCGTTGCCGTAACGCTGTACGGTACGGTTCTCAACGAGGACTATTCTCGACTTCTCGCAAGCAATCGAAATCTTGATTTGGTGACAGTACTGCTGTTGGACCTCGTTCAGAAGGGACTACCCGTCACAAAGGAACAGTCACGTCTGCTTCACGAACAAGGCCTCGTTAGGGGCCGTTACCCCAAACTGACGGTCTCAGCCGAGGTGGCAGCAGCCACCGGTGCCCACAGCGAGTATGTGCGAAACAAGGGCGTAGACAATAGCGTCTTCAAGGAGTTGATCTTGGAGCTCCTGCGCGTGCGCCCATGTTCAAGAGCGGAGATTATCGCAGGGCTGGATCATGCCTTGCCGGCAGACCTTACGGCAAAGCAAAAAGGCGACCATGTAAGCTATCTGCTCCAAAGCCTACGGAAAGCTGGCCGCATCACCAACGCTGGAAGCACTTCGGCAGCTGAGTGGCACATAGTCGAGTGATATGGCTCGCGATTTCGATTCTGCCAAACAGGCACATTCCAAGCCAAGTTCGCAACTAGCCCAGAATGTGCCTGACTACCAGTCGTGATAGGACGCATCCTCCGTCGTCTGGCATCGCGCAGCGTCAGGCAACAGCGCATATGGTTGATCCAACTGAAGTCGACATCCAATCGGGCATTGCAACCTTGCGAGACGGCAGTCTCATACAACAAAAATAGTTCCCTGCCACTCCATGCACGAGCGGCAGGGAGCGCTCATGGCGGATCATTTCTCAAGCTCCACCTTCCTCAACCGTAAAAACGTCCAATGTCTTAGAGGCCGTTTTTACATTTGTTGGCTTCTATTTCTTTAATTAAAAATCATCCTTTACCTGCTGATTCGTGATATTTTGCTTGTCTACATATAGGTGTAGACCTATACTAATTCCTATTATGGCTAAGCTATGTCCTTGGGAGGTGCCATGCCGTCAGAAGCTCAGAAGCGAGCCGATCGTAAGTACAAGCACGACAAGACCCAGCAGTTCTGTCTGCGGTTCTATCCCGCCGAAGAGGAGATTTGGTCATTCCTCTCCGCACAGGAAAACAAGCAGGGATTTCTTAAAGATTTGATTAGCCGCGAGATGGGCGTCGCATCGGGCGGCCCCGCACGCGTTGATACCAACACCAAGGTTGGAAGGACGGAATCGTAATGTCGCAAGTGAGCAAGACTTCGGTCATCCAGCCGGAGACTATACTGGACTTCATCGACGGCGTGACGCAGCGCAGGGACACCCCCGAGGAGCGAGTGCGCCAGGAAATCCTAAAGTCCCTCGTGCGTGAGTACGGTTACAAGAAGGAGCAGATCGGGGTCGAGGAGTCGATCAAGTTCGGCAGCAACCGAAAAGCGGTCGACGTCGCCATCTGGGAGCCGGGAAAAGCGCACACCCAGGAAAACATCCACATCATCGTCGAGTGCAAAGACCCCAAGACCAAGGCCAAAGGCAAAAAAGACGGCGTAGATCAAATGCACTCCTATGCGTCTGCCTGCATGAACTCGACCTATGGCATGTGGACCAACGGCGACGAGTTGCTTACCTTCCGTTACGTGGTGGACGATGCCGGCAAGCGCGGCCCCGAGGCCGTGCCCGATCTGCCACATGCTGGTGGCGAGGTACCCGACGACGCGCCGCGCTTCGACCAGTTGCGCCCCGCCGCCAGTGACTCGCTGCTGTACTCGTTCCGCCGCTGTCACAACTACATCGCCGGAAACCAAGGCATCCAAAAGGCCGAGGCATTCCTTGAACTGCTCAAGATCATCTTCTGCAAAATCCAGGATGAGCGCGACTCCGAGACGCCAACGTTCTACATCACGCCAACCGAGCGCCAGGGCGCCGCGGGTAAGAAGAAGTGCCGCAAGCGCATCGAGGCACTCTTTGGAAACGTCAAGCAGTCGTACGAGACCATCTTCAAGGCCGACGAGCGCATCGCATTAACCGACGATGTGCTCGCCTACATCGTGGCGCAGCTGCAAATGTATTCCCTGCTCGAGAGCGACGTGGACGTTAAGGGCCACGCGTACGAGACAATCGTGGGCTCCAACCTGCGTGGTGACAAGGGCCAGTTCTTCACGCCGCGCAACATGTGCCACATGATGGTGCGGATGGTCGACCCGTCCGAAAACGACGTCATCCTCGACCCCGCCATGGGCACCTGCGGCTTTTTGGTCACGGCCATGAATTACGTGCTTGAGAAGATCAGAGACTCCGTCGAGGTGAGCGGGCGCAGCAAAGCAGCCAAGCAAGAGGCTCTGATCGCGCGCAAGCGCGAGTTCCTGTCCAAGCATATCGTGGGCATCGACTTTGATCCCATCCTAGTGCGTGCCTCCAAGATGAATATGGTTATGAACAACGACGGCACCGGACAGCTGTTCCACGCCAACTCGCTCGAGCCGTTCTCGGGCTTTGAACCCAAACTGCAAAAGGCGCTGCGCCTGGACGCCGCCGACATTGCGGCAAATAAGGCGCTGCAGCCGGGGCACGGCGTTACGGCGATTATGACCAACCCACCTTTTGGCTCCAAGATTCCTATCGAAGACCCGGCGATTCTGGAATCCTTCGACCTTGGACACACCTGGTCGTGGTCCGAGGAAGATGCCGAGTGGAGCATGGAACCCAAGCTCTTCTCATCTCAGCCGCCCGAGATCCTCTTCATCGAGCGGTGTATCCGCCTGCTTGAGCCCGGCGTGGGTGTGGCGGCGCTCGTCATTCCCAACGGCATCCTGGGCAACCCGGGTCTGGGCTACGTGCGCCAGTGGATTTTGCGCCATGCGCAGATCCTGGGTTCGGTAGACATGCACCCGGATGCGTTCCAACCCAACGTGGGCGTGCAGACATCCGTCCTTGTGCTGAGACGCTGGGACAGTGAGGAAGAGGCATACTGCAAGGACGGTACCTTCCAGGATTACAAGATATTTATGGCCATCTGTGACCACGTAGGGCACGACAAGCGTGGTCAGACCACCTATGTACGCGACGATGACGGCTACCCCATTGTGCAGGAGCAGACCACCGCGGTGACGGGCAACGTGGGCTCCGAAGAGGAGAGCAGCCACACCTCGAAGGAGCGCGTGGTGGACGACGAGACGATGGCGATCGCCGGCGCCTTCTTTGAATGGAGGCGAGACCAATGACGATCGCGCCTTTGGTGAAGAGCGTCCGACTTTCCACCGTGCTGGGCGGCGACGTGAGGCTCGAGGCGTCAACCTACCTGCGCGACGGGTACGGCTTCGTACGCCTTGCCAACCAGTGCGACAACCACAAGAGGCTCGGTGACCTTACCGACATTTGGCAGCCGAGCAGACTGACGGGGTATACCGTGCCGGAAGGCAAAGGGCTACCCTTCTTTACCGCCGGCCAGGTGTTCGAGGACTTTCCCCGAGTGAGGAAGTGGCTCGCCGCGCCTTTCGTGCCCCAGGCTGATTCTAGATTCGTCAATCAGGATTGGCTGCTGCTTTCGCGCTCGGGCGTGGTGGGCAACGTTACCGCCGTGTACCCGCATCACCTGAACAAGGTCATCACGGACGACCTGTTGCGCATCGAGCCGAAGGACCAAGACGAGTACGGCTGGCTCTACGCGTATATGAAGACGGACTTCTTCAAGCAGATCGCACGAGCGTCTCAGTACGGTCACATGATCAAGCACATCGAGGTGGCCCACGCCAACGAGTTTCCGGTCATCATGCCCGATGCGGCCACGCGCAAAGCCATCGGCGACAAAGCTGCCGAGGCTGTGCGCCTGCGCGGCGAGGCCTGGAAGCTGCGGGACGGGGCGTTTAAGCTGTTGGAGAAGGAGGTCGGTATTGCTTGTGAGGCAGAAAGTCCTGCAGGAACATGCGTGGTGAGTTTATCCAAAGTTATTGACAACAGATCGCGCCTTGATGCTGACAGTTATGCCGGCTCTATAAGCGCCGTAGACTCATTGGTTGACGTAATGGAGTATGCGCCACTTGCTGAACTTGTAGAGGACGTCGAAGAGCTTCCTCGCTTCAAGCGGTTTTATGGCGATTCCAACGTTCCCTTTGTGGGTGTGTCCGAGGTCTTTGACGTTAACACTCAACCGACAAAATTTGTTTACGCCAAGCTCATTAAAAACTGGGAGCGTTACATCCTAAAGCCGGGAACTCTCGTCATGGCATGTTCTGGTCAAAAGTACGGCATCCTAGGACGAGCTCTTTTGCTCACGGAGAATCATGAGGGAATGTTTGGCAGCAACCATCTGCTGAGAATCTATCCCGACGTTACAAAGATTCGAACTGGCTACCTGCTTGCTTTTCTGAACAGTCCCACCGTTGGCAGGCCGTCGGTCGTTCGTTGCGCATACGGAACCTCGGTGCCTCAACTTAGCCCTATCGATATCAAAAAAATTCGCGTTCCCCGTCTTGGCGCGGACGTCGAATCTGCCATCGCCGACCTTATGGACAGGAGCGTGAGCACCTCGGCCAAGGCTGACCAACTTGAGAACGAGGCTACCAAGCTGGCACAGGAGCAGGTCGATATCGCCATCGAGAAGGTTGTCTCCAACACCTAGTGAGGCGACCTTTTAACCGCCGTTAAGCCTATAGCCTCAACACAAACAAAATGCAACGCGTATCGTAGTAAGTTGGTTAACGGCATAGTGTGAGAATTCACACTTGGACATTTGATTAACGCTCGCACCCTGTCGGGTTCGAATCCCAGCACTTTATTGAAAAAAGCACGGCACCGTGATGGTGCCGTGCTTGTGCTCTTAACTGGAGCGGGCAACGGGACTCGAACCCGCGAGTGTCAGCTTGGGAAGCTGATGCCTTACCACTTGGCGATGCCCGCTTGTGTGTTGGCTAGTATAACGCGGTTGTCTTGTTCGATACAAGGGTGTCGATGCTTGTTTTAGCTGTGGAGATTCGTTTGGAAAACATGTCAATTGTGGAGACGAGGACCTTTGACCTCCTGTTCTCCCTATCTTCTACCTGCACTTTTATCTGATTGTTGTATTTGGGCTCGATTTGTCAGAAATCGGGCAAGCTTTTGGTCAGCTTCTGGTACCTACCCGCATGAACCATGGCGGTAGCCTCATCCCAAGCGCCGCGGCCTCCCCGTGCGGCGCACGAGGGATAAGGAGCAGCCATGTCCAACGCACCCACGCACTCTGTCCACAGCGCAATCGCAACAGGTCCGCTGCTCCTGCTCCTCTTCCTGCTTTTCGGCTGCCTGGCACCGGGAGCCGCATTTGCCGTCGATGGCTACGACCAGCTCGGCTTCCGCACTATTAGCGATGATTGTGGGCCCTTCTTTATCGGCAAGTATGAAGCTCAAGACGCCTCGATTGCCTACTGCATGAACCAGGAGCGCCCCGGCCCCACCAAGCCGGGCGGCCCATGGCTCAACTTTGATCAAGGCTGGGTGTGGCTCGACGACGAGTTCGCGGCAATCGTTTGTCACGGATATCCTACCGCCACGTCGTTTGGCGCTTACCATCTTTCACCCGATCGCGCCCGCGCCGCCACCCAGCTTGCCGTATGGATGCTCAACGGCACTACCCATGTCGACGGCACCTACTCCTACACGACCGCTCAGGGCAAAACCAAGAGTGGGCACTTTACCGCCGACGATGAAGTCGTGGCGGCTGCGCGATGGCTCCACGACAGCGCAAAATCAGGAAGCATCAAAGCCGCTCCGCACCGCGCGCGGCGCTATTTAGGAACCGTATCGGGCGGCAGCAAACGTCAAGACATGCTCTATGTACTGCCGACGGTCTCTGTTTCCTTCCAAAAGCAGTCTGCAAACGCTGCCATTACCAGCGGAAACAATACCTATGAGTTTGACGGGGCAACATTCGATGTTTTTGAGAGCGCCAGCGGCGCGCGTGTCGGCACCGTCCAGATGGACAGCAACGGTCGAGCGCAGGCAGTACTTCTGCCCAACACGGCATACTACCTAGTTGAAACGAAGGCGCCGGCCGGCTATGTCCCCCGCCACGATCGTATTGCCTTTACCACGGGGAATGACGGCGGGCGGGTCGCCATTGATGAACAACCTGGCACCATTACCTTGCGCATCGCAAAGCTCGATGCCGCGACGAATGCAGGCCCCCAAGTTGGAGCTTCGTTCGCAGGAGCAGAATTCGTGTGCGTATCACAATCAACCCCTGGATGGGCGCAAATCCTCACGACCGACGAAAGCGGTCGGGCCACTCTCGCCGATGTCCCCTTAGGAACCTTTACCATCTACGAATCAAAAGCCCCCGAGGGCTACCTGCCATCCAACGACAGCTGGACCTATACCGTTGGAGCCGACCAGCTCGGCGATTCAGGCGTGGTCGAGATCGAATCTCGCGTTTCCGATATCCCCATTG
>CAJMMD010000029.1 GCA_905214465.1 uncultured bacterium | reverse complement strand
GGCTACGAGACCGACGAGATCATCTACGGCCGCGGCGGCTCCGACCAGGAGGGCGGCATGGCTTCTGCTACCTACGCTGCCAAGATGATGAAGGACATGGGCCTCATCCCCGAGGGCTACAAGATCATGGTCGTCGGCACCGTCCAGGAAGAGGACTGCGACGGCATGTGCTGGCAGTACATCTACAACAAGGACGGCATTAAGCCCGAGTTCGTCATTTCCACCGAGCCCACCGACGGCGGCATTTATCGCGGTCACCGCGGCCGCATGGAGATCCGCGTCGACGTTCACGGCACCTCCTGCCACGGCTCCGCTCCCGACCGCGGCGACAACGCCATTTACAAAATGGCCGACATCATCGCCGACGTCCGCGCCCTCAACAACAACGGCTGCGACGAGTCGACCGACATCAAGGGCCTCGTCAAGATGCTCGACCCCAAGTACAACCCCGAGCACTTCGAGGACGCCCGCTTCCTGGGCCGCGGCACCTGCACCGTCAGCCAGATCTTCTACACCAGCCCCAGCCGCTGCGCTGTCGCTGACTCCTGCGCCATCTCCATCGACCGTCGCATGACCGCCGGCGAGACCTGGGAGTCCTGCCTGGACGAGATCCGCAACCTGCCGGCCGCCAAGAAGTACGGCGACGACGTGAAGGTCTCCATGTACATGTACGACCGTCCGTCCTGGACCGGCGAGGTTTACGAGACCGAGGCTTACTTCCCCACGTGGATCAACAAGGAGACCGCTCCGCACGTCAAGGCCCTCGTCGACGCCCACAAGGCCATGTTCGGTGACGAGCGCATCGGCTGCGAGCCCAGCATGGACAAGCGCACCGGTCGTCCGCTGTGCGACAAGTGGACCTTCTCCACGAACTGCGTTTCCATCCAGGGCCGCTATGGCATCCCCTGCGTTGGCTTTGGCCCGGGTGCCGAGTCTCAGGCTCACGCTCCCAACGAGGTCACCTACAAGGACGACCTGGTCACCGCTGCCGCCATGTATGTTGCTGCTTTGAACCTCTACGATCCGAGCCAGGCCGATGGCGACGCTACCGTGTTCCGCGCTGGTCTGACCAACAACAAGATCGACTAGTCCCATTCCTTGATCTTGTTGAGCCGGGGACAGCCTGTGTCCCCGGCACCCCCTGTTGACTTGGGGCCCGTGGTCGTTATCTCCCATGCTTCCTCAACGGTAGCGGGTCCTCGTCATAGCGCTCTGCATGTTCTAGCCACACGCGCATGCCGGAGCACATCTACTCATTGCGATCGTTTCATCTATGGAAAGGATATTTACATGGACGCCAAGTTTACCGAGCTCGTCGAGCAGCTGAACGGCCTCGATTTTAAGGGCATGTACGGCAGCGACTTCCTGCACACCTGGGATAAGACCACCGATGAGCTCAAGGCTCTCTACATCGTTGCCGACGCCCTGCGCGAGCTGCGTGAGAACAACGTTTCGTCCAAGATCTTCGACTCGGGCCTGGCCGTCTCCCTGTTCCGCGACAACTCCACCCGTACGCGCTTCTCCTTCTCTAAGGCCGCCAACCTGCTCGGCCTCGAGCTGCAGGACCTGGACGAGAAGAAGTCCCAGATCGCTCACGGCGAGACCGTCCGCGAGACCGCTACCATGATCTCCTTCATGGCCGACGTCATCGGCATCCGCGACGACATGTACATCGGCAAGGGCGACGCCTACATGGCCGAGGTCTCCGAGTCTGTCCAGCAGGCCTACGAGGACGGCGTTCTGGATCACCGTCCCACGCTCATCTCCCTGCAGTCCGACTCCGATCACCCCACGCAGTCCTCTGCCGACATGCTCTACCTCATCAACGAGTTTGGCGGTCTTGAGAACCTCAAGGGCAAGAAGGTTGCCGTTACCTGGGCCTATTCACCCTCTTACGGCAAGCCGCTGTCCTGCCCGCAGTCGCTGATCAGCCTGCTGCCCCGTTTTGGCATGGACGTCACCCTGGCCCACCCCGAGGGCTACGACCTCATGCCCGAGGTCGTCGAGCGCGCCAAGGGCTATGCCGCCGAGTCCGGCACCACCTTTAAGCAGGTCAACACCATGGCCGAGGCCTTCGAGGGCGCCGACATCGTGATCCCCAAGAGCTGGGCTCCGTTTGCCGCCATGGAGAAGCGTACCAACCTGTACGCCGAGGGCGACGACGCCGGCATCGCAGCGCTCGAGAAGGAGCTGCTCGCTCAGAACGCCACCCATCAGGACTGGTGCTCCACGACCGAGCTCATGGAGAAGACCGCCAACGGCCAGGACACCATCTTTATGCACCCGCTGCCCGCCGACATCTCCGGTGTCTCTTGCGAGCACGGCGAGGTCAACGCCGACGTCTTTGACATGCACCGCGTGGGCATGTACAAGGAGGCCAGCTACAAGCCGTACGCCATCGCAGCTATGATGTTCCTGCAGAAGGTTGCCGATCCCGCCGCTACCCTCAAGGCCCTCGACGAGCGCAACACCGCCCGTTGGTTCCAGGCCTAAAGCCGCGCTGAGGTAAGCCATGTAAAGGGGGCGCTCTGCCAACCGGCGGGGTGCCCCTTTTTGCATCGTGGGCGTGCGGGATAAGCGCTTTCGATGTAGATGCCCCGCGACGCGAGTTATGGGTACGATGGTTTCAGGGGAGGTATCGCCATGAAACTCGGTTGCGTCATTATGGCTTCGGGCGAGGGCAAGCGGTTTGGCTCTAACAAGATGCTTGCCGATATCTATGGCAAGCCGCTGATTGCCCGGACTATCGATTCGGTTCCCCGGGGCTTTGACGTCGTGGTTTCGACGCGTTGGCCCGAGGTCGCCCAGATTTGCGAGGACAAGCATTGCCCGTGCGTGCTGCACGATGGCAAGCTCAGGAGCGAAAGCGTCCGTGCGGGCCTTTCGTGGGGGGCGAGCCGCGGCTGGAAGGGTTGCCTCTTTTTGCCGGGCGACCAGCCGCTCGTGAGTTCGGATTCTTTTGAGGCCATGGTTCGCGCGTTTGATGAGCGTGGCCGCAAGTATCCGGTGCGTCTTGCGTGCAACGGTGAGCCTTCGAGCCCGGTGCTCTTTCCGGCGGAACTGTTCGATGCACTTATGTGTCTTGAGGGCAAGGACGGTGGCGGCTCGATCCTCAAGGACCGTATCGACGTGGTGCTGGTTGATGCGCGTGCTTACGAACTGTGGGACGTCGATACCGTCAAGGGACAGCGACGCATAACGGAGCATATCGCCGCCTGCTCGTATTTTGATCGCGTGGCCAACTGCATCAATCAATAAGGAGCAATTATGATCATCATCAAAAACGGCGCGCTCGTGACGCCCCAGGGGCTTCGTCGCGCCGATCTTGCCATGGATGGCGATAAGATCGTGCGGATCGCCGCGGCGATTGAGCCGGCCGAGGGCGATACCGTCGAGGATGCCGCGGGCTGCTGGGTGTTCCCGGGCTTTATCGATGGGCACACGCACATGCAGTGCTGGACCGGCATGGATTGGACAGCCGATAGCTTTGAGACCGGCACGCGCGCGGCTGCCTGCGGCGGCACGACGACCATTGTGGACTACGCGACGGCCGATCGCGGCGTGACCATGCCCGATGCCTTGGTCGAGTGGCATCATCGCGCCGACGGCACCTGCACCGCCAACTATGCCTTCCATATGGCGCTTGCCGAGTGGAATGAGCGCAACCGCGCCGATCTTTCGGCCATGCGCGAGGCGGGCGTGTCGTCGTTTAAGACCTACTTTGCCTACGACCATCTGCGCCTGGACGATGCCGAGACGCTCGAGGTGCTGGAGGAGCTCAAGCGCGTGGGCGGTATCCTGTGCGTGCATTGCGAGAACGGCACGTTGGTCAACGCGCTGCAGAAGCGCGTGTTTGAGCAGGGTATCCACGGGCCCGAGGGCCATGCGCTCAGCCGTCCGGACGTGTGTGAGGCCGAGGCCGTGAGCCGCCTGCTGTATCTGGCGCACTTGGCCGGGGACGCTCCGGTCAACGTGGTGCACCTTTCGACCAAGCTGGGGCTCGAGGCCATTCGCGCTGCCAAAGCGCACGGGCAGAAGAACATCTATGTCGAGACCTGCCCTCAGTATCTGATGCTCGACGACACCTGCTACCTTGAACAGGGAGAGGACGGCTTTGCGGGCGCCAAGTATGTGATGAGCCCGCCGCTGCGCCATGCCGGTGACCGTGCCGCGCTGCGCGAGGCGCTTGTGGCTGGCGAGATCGATACTATTGCGACCGATCATTGCAGCTTTAACCTGCACGGGCAAAAGGACCGAGGACGCGATGATTTCCGCGCGATTCCCAACGGCGGGCCCGGCGTGGAGCATCGTCCCGTTGCGATTGCCACGAGCTTTGAGGGACAGCTGGGTCCCGAGGATCTGTGCCGCTTGATGAGCGAGAATCCGGCGCGCGTTTTTGGCATGTATCCGCGCAAGGGCTGTCTTGCCGAGGGCGCCGATGCCGACGTGTGCGTGTGGGATCCGTGCGCGCGTTGGACGATCAGCGCCGCGACGCAGCATCAGGCCGTGGACTACACGCCGCTCGAGGGCTTTGAGGCGCATGGCCGCGCCAAGGCCGTGTTTGTGAACGGCGTGCTGGCGGCACGCGACGGCGAGCCCACCGGAGCCCAACCCGGCCGCTACGTGCCCCGCTAACGGGAAGACCGCCGGGGTAGCTAATTTGGGAGATGATTTTTTGGGACGGGGTAGCAAAAAGAGCCCCGTCCCAAATTTGCTACCCCTGGAGGCTGGTGGCGATGAGGGGGCGGTTGAGGGCTGCCTCGAAGCGATCTGCCATTGTTGGGTCGGCAAGCGTGTCGGCTTGGTTGAGCATGACGCGTGCGGTGCTGAGTCCCAGCGCCTGCATCTCGGCATTGAGCACCTGGGCGACGCGCTCGGGCGTGGCGATGTCGGTAGGCTCGCAGCCGCAGCGCTCGCAGAAGAGCTCGGGGCGGTGGACAACCTCGGCGACGGGCTTGCCCAGCCCCGAGGCGCCGACAACCCAGACAACGTTTGCCGTGGCGGCGGGAATTACCGGCTCCCAGGCGGCATGCGCCTTGAGCGGGAGTCGCTTGCTGCCATCTGCCTCGGCCAACACATAGTTAAAGCGCCGTGCCAGCTCGCCGAGCGGCTCGGCGGGGGCGGAGAGCTTGCCTGTCTCCGGGTCCAAGACGCCTGCCTGGCAGATGCTTCCGTGCACAAGGCCCGTGCAGGCCTCGCAGGTGCAACCGGGGACATGCGCGGCGCCCGGCTTCCAAGGCGCGGCGTCCAGGCGACGATTCGACCCGTCCCATGGCACGCCGGCGACGGGAAACATATGCGTGGTGGTGCAGAGGAGCACGCGGCCGCCAGCGCGCATGAGCTCAAGACCCAGCGTCTTCAGCAACGTCGACTTGCCGCCGCTGCCGATAATCGCGGTAATGCCTGGCTCGATCCTGAGCGCCGAGACAAGATTGCCGCTAACCGTTTCCATCTGTTCACCGCCGTATAATACTGTGATAATAAATAATCATCAGAGTAGCGGTCGAACCGCTTTTGCTCTGCTCAAACCGTAGCACAGGGAGGTGCCCCGGGAATGCTCGTTTATGTTCGCGGCGCCGGCGATATCGCCACGGGCGTCGCCGCTCGCTTGGTGCGCTCCGGCGTGTCGGTCGTTATGGCCGATATCGCGGTTCCCACGTGCATCCGTCGCACAATCTGTTTTTGCGAGGCCATTCGCCTGGGCGAGGTCGAGGTCGAAGGCATTCGCGCTCGCTTGGCACAGACGCCGGCTGAGGCGCTTGCGATTACCGAGGCTGGAGACGTCGCCGTTGTAGTGGACCCCCAGGCCAAGATGCTCGGCGAGTTGAAACCCGTGGCTGTGGTCGACGCGATTTTGGCTAAGCGCAACTTGGGCACCACGCGCGACATGGCGCCTGCCGTCATCGCCGTGGGGCCGGGCTTTACCGCGCCGGTTGACTGCGACGCCGTGGTCGAGACCATGCGCGGGCATTTTCTCGGCCGTGTCATTACCCAAGGTTCGCCCCAGCCCAACACGGGCGTGCCGGGCATGATCGCCGGCTATGGCAAGGAGCGCGTTATCCACAGCCCCGCCGCCGGCATGTTTCGGTCCGACCGCACCATCGGCGACATCGTGAGCGCCGGAGACGTGATCGGGTATGCGGGTGATACTCCCATGGTCACGCAGATCGATGGCTGTCTGCGCGGGCTTTTGGCGAACGGCGTGCAGGTGACTGAGGGCTTTAAATGCGCCGACGTCGATCCGCGCGGCGATGCCAGCTATATCAACTATATTTCGGACAAGGCGACGTCGGTCGGCGGCGGCGTGCTCGAGGCACTCGCTATGCTCACCGATGTCTTTAGAGGATAGAAGGCGGCAATGGAAAAGCTCGATGTGGTGAATGCGGCGCTTGCCGCCCTGCGTGCTGGCGAGACGTGCGAGCTCGTGGTCGTGGCCGGCACGGCGGGGTCATCGCCGCGCGGCGTGGGCGCCTGGATGGCCGTCTTTGCCGATGGCAGCCAAGCGGGCACCATCGGCGGCGGCAAGATTGAGCTCTTTGCGCTGGACGAGGCGCGCGAGCTGCTGGGCGCAGGGCAATCGCGTCTGGTCCGCTACACCATGGGCGGCGAGAACTCCGATACCGGCATGATCTGCGGCGGAGCCATCTGCCTGTGCTATCTGCACCTGGATGTATCGCAGGCGCCGTTGTTCCAGTCGATTGCCGACGTCTTGGCGTATCGACGCATCGGCGACTTCGTCATCGACTTTGAGCCGTTTATCGCGAGCGCGCTCGAGGGCGATGTGGCCAAGTACCATGGCGAGGAGTCGCGCCGCACCATAATGGGCTGCCCCGAGCTTTCGCTGGTGGAGGAGGGGAGTAAGGTCACCTACACCAACGCGGCCTCCGAGATTCCCGCGGCGCACATCGAGACGCTCTGCCCCGAGGGCCTGACCTATATCTTTGGCTGCGGCCACGTGGGTGCTGCGACGGCGCGGGTGCTCACGGCGGCGGGCTTTGCCGTTGTGGCTTGCGACGACCGCCCCGGCACACTGACCCCCGAATGGGTGCCCGGTGTCTACGACCGTCGTCTGGTCGACTACAAGAGCCTGAGCAAGCAGTGCCCCATCGGCCCGCGTGACCTAGTGGTCGTCGCCACGGCGGGTCACAAGTCCGATATCGACGTGGTGATTCAGGCCATGCGCGCCAAGCCAGCCTATCTGGGCTGCTTGGGTTCGCGCCGTAAGACGGCCTTTGTGCGCGCCCGCCTGGAGCAGGAGGGCTTTACGCAGGACCAGATCGACGGGCTGCACCTGCCGATCGGCGTTGCCATCGAGGCCGAGGACCCCGAGGAGATCGCCATCTCCATCGCCGCCGAGATGATCCACCTGCGTCGCACCAAACTCGTCCCCCGCAAGCGCTAGTCGCATCCCAAATGAGCTGCCCCAGCCCTCTGCCGCATGCGGGTCAAAATGCTACCTGTGCCATATGCCCTATAATGTCCGACCGTTGAGCGGCATGGGGCCGCTGCCTAGGGTATGGGAGGCGCAAATGGCAGAGTCGGCAGCAGGGGATGCCCTGTTCGAGCGTACGGGAAAAGTATCTTTTGTGCAGGTATTGCCCCATGCACTGCAGCATGTGCTGGCGGCATTCGCGGGTATCGTCACGCCCGCCATCATCATCGCGTCGGTCTGTGGCTTTACCCCTCAAGAGGAGGCCGCCGTCATCCAGGCATCGCTGGTTCTCTCGGCGCTCGACATTTTCCTTCAACAGTTCCCCATAAAAGGCGTCGTCGGTTCGGGCCTGCCCATTGTGATGGGTGCGAGCTTTACCTTCGTGCCGGCGCTCAAGGCAGTCGGTCTTGAGCTTGGCTTTGAGGCCGTGCTGGGCGCCCAGGTAATCGGCGGCGCGCTCGTCGTGCTATTCGGCCTACTGTTTAGGCGCGTGAGTTTTCTGTTCCCGGCTCCGGTGCTTGGCACCGTTATCTTTGTCATTGGCCTGTCGCTATGCCCAGTGGCAGTTGCCTCCATGGCGGGCGGGGAGGGCGCGGCCGATTTTGGCAGTGTCACCAACTGGGCCGTCGCACTCGTGACGTTCGTCGTTACCTTTATGGCCGGCAACTACGGCAAGGGCGCGCTTAGGCTGGGCAGCATCCTGGCTGGTATCTGCGCGGGCTTTGTTTTGGCTGCGGTGTTGGGCATGGTCGATTTCTCGGCCATCGCGACTGCCAGCTGGTTCGCCCCGCCGGCCCTGGGCGCCCATCGCCTGGTGTTCGACCCGGCCGCGTGCGCCGTCGTGGGCGTCGTCGCCATTGTCAACGCCGTGCAGGTTATGGGTGAGTTTGCCGCTGTCTCGTCCGCTGCGCTCGATACCCCTGCGACCGATAGCCAGATCTCGGGTGGCCTGATCGCCAACGGCCTGGTCGGTATGCTGTCGGGCTTTTTTGGCGGCGTCCCCACGGCAACCTTTGGCCAGAACGTGGGCATTATCGCCGAGAACAAGGTCGTCAACCGTATGGTCTTTACGCTTGCCGCCGCCATCTTGCTCATCGCGGGTCTGCTGCCCAAGTGTGCGGCAGTGCTCACGTCCATTCCGCAGCCGGTAATCGGCGGCGCCACGATCGGCGTGTTCGCGACCATCGGCATGAACGGCGTTGTCATGTTTGCCCGTCACGGCCTGTCTCAGCGCGATACCACGCTCATGGGTCTCTCTATCGCCTTTGGCACGGGCATTGAGCGCACGGCCGGCGCGCTTGCTGGCGCTGGATTCCCCGCATGGGTCGGCACCGTCTTTGGCGGATCCTCCATTGCCGTCGCCGCACTTGTTGCCGTCGTCCTCAACCTGGTCCTGCCTCGCCAAAAATAACGCCTCATATATGAGTTGCGTTGAAATACGGATTGTTTAAGCCTGTTAGGCCGCCAAACAGTCCCTATTTCACCGCAACTGCTTGTTGAGACCAATTTGTGCGGGGGAGTTGTGGAGTTGTGCAGGCAGACGAGGTTTTTCTGGAAATACGCTCCCGATGCGCGTATAGTACCGATTGTTTTGTCGGCTCCTGCTGCGTCGAGTCCAAACCGCGTAAATGCCATGAGCGGCGCGGATGCAGCCAGGAGGCACGAGGACAACCCATCGTGGCCACGCCCCGTGCTTAAAACCCCAAGAAGGAGTGAACAATGGCAGAAGAGAAGTATGTGCCGCGTCTGAAGACCAAGTACAACAACGAGGTCAAGCAGCAGCTTCAGGACAAGTTCCAGTACGAGAACGTCATGATGATCCCCAAGTTTGAGAAGATCGTTGTGAACATGGGTGTCGGCGAGGCCGCTACCGATTCCAAGGCCATCGACGGTGCCGTGCGCGACCTGCGCGCCATCACCGGCCAGCAGCCGATGATCACCCGTGCCCGCAAGTCCATCGCTACCTTCCGCCTGCGCGCTGGTATGCCGATCGGCTGCAAGGTTACCCTGCGTGGCGACCGTATGTGGGAGTTCTTCGATCGTCTGACCTCCGTCGCGATCCCCCGTATCCGCGACTTCCGCGGCATCTCCGCCAAGAGCTTCGACGGCCGTGGTAACTTCTCCATGGGCGTCACCGAGCAGCTCATCTTCCCCGAGATTGACTTCGACTCCGTCGATCACCAGCGTGGTATGGACATCACTTTCGTGACCACCGCCAACACCGATGAGGAGGCCAAGGCCCTTCTGGACGCCTTCGGTTTCCCGTTCAAGAAATAGGTTCACCTGCCCTATAAGCGCCGTTCCCACAAAGGGGGCGGCGCTTGGGGGCGAACAATACTCTATGTGAGGAGGATATAAGTGGCTAAGACATCGATGATCGTCAAGTGCAATCGCAAGCAGAAGTTCTCTACTCGTGAGTACACGCGCTGCCAGCGCTGCGGCCGTCCGCACTCTGTGTACCGCAAGTTCGGCCTGTGCCGTGTCTGCTTCCGCGAGCTTGCACTCAAGGGCGAGCTTCCCGGCGTTAAGAAGGCCAGCTGGTAAGTCACTACCAGCGTTTCAAGCATCAGTTTGGAACAGGGAAAACGCGCTAAAAAGGCTTTGCCGTTAAGGGCGGCGAAGAACCAAGAGCACGTGTTCATCAAGAACGAAGGAGAATCTGTATGAACCTTACAGACCCGATCGCAGATATGCTTACGCGCATCCGTAACGCTAACTCTGTGAACAAGGCCACGGTCTCCATGCCGAGCAGCAAGAAGCTCGTCGAGATCGCTCGTGTTCTGCACGAGGAGGGCTACATCGAGGGTTACGATGTCGAGGACACCGTTCCCCAGAAGACTCTGCACATCACGCTTAAGTATGGTCCCAAGAAGGCTAAGGTCATCAACGGCATCCGCCGCATTTCCAAGCCGGGCCTGCGTAAGTACACCGGCGTTGCCGACATGCCCCGCGTCCGCGGTGGCCTTGGTACCGCCATTATTTCCACCAGCCATGGCGTTATGACCGACCGCGATGCTCGCAAGCACAACGTCGGCGGCGAGATCATCGCTTACGTCTGGTAATTCGCTCGGTAGGTAGAAGGAAAGGAGATCACCGTGTCTCGTATCGGTAATAAGCCTGTCCAGATTCCCGCCGGAGTCGAAGTGGCAGTCAACGGCAACAACGTTGTCGTCAAGGGCCCCAAGGGCCAGCTCGAGCTCGATGTCTTTGAGAAGCTCGCTATCAACATCGAGGACAACGTCCTCACCGTTTCCCGTCCCGACGACGAGCGTGAGACCCGTGCCCGCCACGGCCTCACCCGTGCCCTCATCCACAACATGGTTGTTGGCGTTTCCGAGGGCTTCGAGAAGAAGCTCGAGCTCGCCGGCGTCGGTTACCGCGTGCAGCAGAAGGGCAAGAACCTCGAGTTCTCCCTGGGCTTCTCGCACCCCGTGATCGTCGAGGCTCCCGAGGGCATCACCTTCGAGGTTCCCGACAACACCCACGTGAACGTCAAGGGTATCAACAAGCAGCAGGTCGGTCAGATCGCCGCTGAGATCCGCGGCCATCGTCCTCCCGAGCCTTACAAGGGCAAGGGTATCCACTACGTTGGCGAGCACATCCGCCGCAAGCTGGGTAAGGCCGCCAAGTAGTCGTAACCGACTCACTCGCATAAGACCAGCACCCCGTCAGGTGCTGGCAAGATCAACCTTTTTAGGAGTTTACGTATGAACAAGCATAAGGCGAAGCTGGAAGGCCTCAAGCGTCGTCAGCGTCGTGTTCGCGGCAAGGTCTCGGGTACCTCCGAGCGTCCGCGTCTTCGCGTGACCCGTACTAACGCCAACATCTATGCCCAGATCATCGACGACAGCAAGGGCTCCAGCCTGACGCTCGTCTCTGCCTCGACCCTCGAGGCCGAGTTCAAGGGCACCCACACCTCGAACAAGGAGGCTGCGGAGAAGGTCGGTCAGCTCGTTGGCAAGCGCGCCATCGAGGCCGGCATCACCAAGGTCGCCTTCGATCGCGGTGGCCGTATCTACCATGGCCACGTCAAGGCCCTCGCCGACGGTGCTCGTGCCGCCGGTCTCGAGTTCTAGGAGGTATGTAGCACATGGCTCGTAATCAGAAGCAGCAGCGCGAGGCCTCCGAGTTCGAGGAGCGCGTCGTTTACATCAACCGCGTGTCGAAGACCGTCAAGGGTGGTCGTCGCATGAGCCTCGTCGCTCTCGTCGTCGTTGGCGACGGCAAGGGCAACGTCGGCGTTGGCATGGGCAAGTCCGCTGAGGTGCCCCTGGCCATCTCCAAGGCGTCTCTCGATGCCAAGAAGAACATGTTCCACGTGCCGGTGACCGAGCAGGGCACCATCCCGCACGAGGTTCTCGGCCACTTTGGTGCCGGCCGCATCATCATCAAGCCCGCTGTCGAGGGTACCGGCGTTATCGCCGGCGGCGCTGTGCGTCCCCTCTTCGAGCTTGCTGGCATCAAGAACGTCCTGTCCAAGTCCCTCGGTACCGACAACGGCCTCAACATCATCAAGGCTGCCGTCGAGGGCCTCAAGGAGCTCTCCAGCCCTGAGGACGTCGCGGCTCGCCGTGGCCTGACGGTCTCCGAGATGTTCGTCGGTAAGGAGAACTAAGCATGGCTGACACCATCAAGATCAAGCAGGTCCGCAGCACCAACGGTTGCAAGCAGGACCAGGTCCGTACTGTCCGTGCCCTCGGTCTCCACAGGATCCGCGAGGTTCGCGAGATTGCTGACAACGAGTCCGTCCGCGGCATGATCTTCAAGGTCAAGCACCTTGTCGAGATTGTAGAGGAGTAGCAAATGCAGCTTCACGATCTTACTCCCGCGCCCGGTTCCACCAAGAACCGCAAGCGCGTCGGCCGTGGCAATTCTTCGGGTCACGGCACCACTTCTGGCCGCGGCCAGAAGGGCCAGGGTTCCCGCTCTGGTGGCACCAAGGGTGCCGGCTTCGAGGGTGGCCAGACTCCGCTGGCTATGCGCCTGCCCAAGCTTCCGGGCTTCCGCAACCCCCGTCGTATCGAGTACACCGCTGTTAACGTTGAGCGTCTCGAGCGTAAGTTCGAGGACGGCGCTGTAATCGACGGTGCCGCTCTTAAGGCCGCTCGCATCACCAAGAGCGAGTTCGAGCCCGTCAAGGTGCTCGGCAATGGTGAGCTCACCAAGAAGTTCACGGTCAAGGTCGACAAGGTCAGCGCTTCTGCGCAGGCCAAGATCGAGGCCGCTGGCGGAAAGGTCGAGCTGCCGTGCTAAATGGTCTTAAGAATGCTTTCCGCATCAAAGAATTGCGCGAAAAGATTCTTTTTACCATAGCTATGCTCGTCGTGTACCGCATTGGTGCGCACGTTCCTGTGCCCGGCATTCCCTTCCAGGGGATGCTGGGCCTTTTCTCGACCGATAACAATTCGGTCGCCGCAGGTGCTATGGCCCTCCTGAATCTTTTCTCTGGCGGCGCGTTGAGCTATGTGTCGGTGTTTTCGCTGGGCATCATGCCTTACATCACCAGCTCGATCATCCTCCAGATGCTCCAGGCCGTCGTGCCTTCCCTGCATGAGCTTGCCCGCGAGGGCGAGGTCGGTCAGACCAAGATTACGCAGTATTCGCGTTACCTCACCCTGGCTCTGGCAATCCTCAACTCCGTGGGTTACCTCTTCCTCTTTAAGAGCTTCGGCATCAGCTTCAATGGCGCCGGCGCTCCCGAGATCATCTTCGACCTCATGATCGTCGGTACGCTCACCGCAGGCGCTATGCTGATCATGTGGATTGGTGAGCTCATCACCCAGCGCGGTATTGGCAATGGCATGTCGCTGATCATCTTTGCGAACATCATGGCCGGCCTTCCGCAGGCTATCTTCTCCAGCACCGAGGGTAATGCCGGTGGCATCATCACCATGGTGATCATCTGCGCCATCATCCTGCTGGTTATCCCGCTGATTGTTTTCCTTGAGCGCGGCCAGCGCCGCATCCCGGTCTCCTATGCCAAGCGCGTCGTGGGCCGTCGCATGATGGGTGGCCAGACCACCTACCTGCCCATCAAGGTCAACACCGCGGGCGTCGTGCCGATCATCTTTGCCTCGGCGCTGCTGTACTTCCCGGCTCAGATTGCCGTGTTCTTCCCCGGCATCGGCTGGATTCAGGCAGTTGCCTCTGCGCTTTCGACCGGTTGGCTCAACTGGGTGCTTAACGTTGTCCTCATCGTGTTCTTCGCGTACTTCTACACCTCCATGGTGTTCAACCCCGATGACACGGCCGACAACCTTAAGAAGCAGGGTGGCTTTATTCCGGGCGTCCGTCCGGGTAGGGCTACCGCGGCCTACATCAAGAACGCGCTCAACAAGATCACGCTTCCCAGCGCTGTCTTTTTGGCGCTCATCGCCATCGTGCCTTCGATCATCTTCTCCTTCACGGGTAACCATCTGATCCAGGCATTTGGCGGCACGTCCATCCTCATCATGGTCGGCGTCGTGCTCGACACGGTCGATAAGCTCGAAGGCCAGATCAAGATGTATGATTACGATGGATTCTTTAAATAGGCTAGAGGAGGATTGCTCATGAACCTCGTATTGCTCGGAGCTCCGGGTGCCGGTAAGGGCACCGTCGCGCAGGAGCTCGTCGCCGAGTTTGGCGTCGCTCACATTTCCACGGGCGACCTGCTGCGTGCTGCCGTCAAGGGTGGCACCGAGCTTGGTATTCAGGCTAAGAAGTACATGGACGCTGGCGAGCTCGTTCCCGACCAGCTCGTGATCGACCTTGTCAAGGAGCGCCTTGCTGCCGATGACGCCCAGCAGGGCTTCATCCTCGACGGCTTCCCGCGCAACACCGCCCAGGCTGTGACGCTCGATTCCGAGCTCTCCGCCATGGGTCGCGAGATCGACTGCGCCCTTCTGGTCGACGTGGCCCCCGAGGTCATCATCGATCGTCTGTCTTCGCGTCGCACCTGCCGCGCTTGCGGTTACACCGGCACCGCTGCCGATGCTACCTGCCCCAAGTGCGCCGGCGAGATGTATCAGCGCGACGACGACAAGCCCGAGACCATCAAGAACCGTCTCGACGTCTACGAGAAGTCCACGAGCCCGCTCGTCGACTACTATCGTGGCCAGGGTCTGCTCAAGTCGGTCAACGGTGACCAGGCTCGCGAGACCGTGTACGGGGATGTCAAAGAGGCTCTCGGTCTATGATCAAGATTAAGTCTGCAACGCAAATCGAGCAGATGAAGAAGGCAGGAGCGCTATCTAAGATGGCGCTCCGCCACGTTGGAGCCATGGTGCGCCCTGGTGTTTCGACCTTTGAGCTCGATCAGCTCGCGGAGCAGATTATCCGTATGCATGGCGGCACCCCGGCCTTTAAGGGTTACGGCGGGTTCCCCGGTACCATTTGCGCATCGATTAACGATGCCGTGGTCCACGGTATTCCCAACCCCGACATGATCCTGCGCGATGGCGATATCATCTCCATCGATACGGGAGCCGTTGTCGACGGTTGGGTTGGCGATAACGCTTGGACGTTTTTCGTCGGCACCCCTACGCCCGAGGCCAAGGCCCTGTGCGAGGTCACGCGCGATTGCCTTAAGGCTGCCATCGAGCAGGCTATTCCCGGTAACCATATCGGGGACGTCGGTTATGCCGTTCAGTCTCTCGCCGAGTCTCACGGTTACGGCGTGCTTCGCGACTATGTGGGCCATGGCATTGGCCGTGTGATGCACGAGGACCCCAACGTTCCTAACTATGGAAAGAAGGGGAGAGGCGTTCGCCTCCAGGCCGGCATGGTCATTGCCATCGAGCCGATGGTTACGATGGGTTCCAACCATGTGAGCACGGGCTCCGACGGTTGGATTGTCACGACCAACGACCACCTGCCCGCCGCGCACTACGAGAACACCGTCGCCATTACCAATGACGGTCCGGTGATTCTCACCACGGATGCCCAAGGTGCTTGGTGTTCGCTCCAAGGCGGAGAAATGTAACAAGTTCCGCTTAGTTGTGGAGCCATTACGAAGATATTACGATACGTGCATGCGTATTGTAGAATACTCAATCGCTGTCGTTTTCTAGAGAAAGATGATTGCTTGTGAAGAAGGAAGACGCAATTGAGCTCGAGGGTACGGTAAAGGAACCGTTGCCCAATGCCATGTTTAAGGTTGAGCTCGAGAACGGTCATTCGGTTCTGTGCAACATTTCTGGCAAGATCCGAATGAATTACATCCGTATTCTCCCCGGTGACAGGGTTGTCGTGGAGCTTTCCCCGTACGATCTGACCCGCGGCCGCATCACCTATCGCTACAAATAGCGGCACGCATACACGCACTCCATTTCCGGCTGCAGGCTTAGCTCAACCTACGGTCGGATTGTGTGTGAAGACCAGCCATAGTTTTAAACGCCTGCGGCTGGGCGAGTAGATAGTAGGGAAGTAGTTTGAGCGCTACCGAAAGGAAGAACGATGAAGGTACGTCCTTCGGTCAAGAAGATGTGCGATAAGTGCAAAATCATTAGGCGCCATGGCAAGGTCCTCGTCATTTGCGAGAACCCCCGTCATAAGCAGCGTCAGGGTTAAGAGAGGAGACTACGTTGGCCCGTATTAATGGTGTCGACCTCCCGCGTGAGAAGCGCGTTGAGATCGGTCTGACCTACATTTACGGCATCGGCCGCACCACTGCGACGAAGATCTGCGTCGAGTGCAACGTTAACGTGGATACGCGCGTTAAGGACCTCACCGAGGATGAGGTTAACGCCATCCGTGATTATATCGATAAGAACCAGATCATGGTTGAGGGCGACCTCCGCCGTGAGCGCAACCAGAACGTCAAGCGCCTTATGGACATCGGCTGCAACCGCGGCCTTCGTCACCGCAAGGGCCTCCCGGTCCGCGGCCAGCGCACCCACACTAACGCTCGTACCCGTAAGGGCCCGAAGCGTCAGATCGGTGCTAAGAAGAAGAAATAAGGAGCGCTAGATAGATGGCTACTGCTAAGAAGAACGTTCGCGCTGCCCGTCTGAAGCGCGCGGACCGTAAGAACATTTCCGTGGGCCAGGCTCACATTCGTTCTACGTTCAACAACACGATCGTTTCGATCACCGATCCCCAGGGCAACGTCATTTCCTGGAAGTCGGCTGGCCAGGTGGGCTTCAAGGGCTCCCGTAAGTCCACGCCGTTCGCTGCCCAGATGGCTGCCGAGGCTGCTGCCAAGCAGGCCATGGAGCACGGTATGAAGAAGGTTTCCGTCTTCGTCAAGGGCCCCGGCTCCGGTCGTGAGACCGCCATTCGCTCCCTCCAGGCTGCTGGCCTCGAGGTCTCGAGCATCCAGGACAAGACCCCCATTCCGCACAACGGCTGCCGCCCCAAGAAGCGTCGCCGCGTGTAACTGAAAGGATCGTATCAATATGGCAATCGACAGGACTCCTGTTCTTAAGCGCTGCCGTCAGCTCGGGATCGATCCCGCTGAGCTCGGTTACAGCAGCAAGAAGGAATCTATCCGTCAGCCCAAGCGCCGTCGCAAGGAATCTGAGTACGGCATGCAGCTGCGCGAGAAGCAGAAGGTCAAGTTCATCTATGGCGTTCTGGAGAAGCAGTTCCACGGCTACTTCAACAAGGCCCGCAAGATGAACGGCGTCACCGGTGAGAACCTCATGATCATCCTTGAGTCTCGCCTCGACAACGTCGTCTTCCGTCTTGGCTTCGCCCGCACCCGCAAAGAGGCTCGTCAGTCCGTCCGTCACGGTCACTTCACCGTGAACGGCAAGCGCGTGGACATCCCGTCCTACCGCGTCAAGGCCGGCGACGTCGTCGCTGTCGGCGAGAAGTTCCGTGACCTCCTCCCCATCAAGGAGGCTCTGATTTCCTCCGAGCGCTTTGAGGTCCCTGGCTGGCTCGAGGTCGATATCGAGAAGCTGTCTGGTAACGTGCTCGCTCTGCCGACGCGTGAGCAGATCAGCGGTGATATCAACGAGCAGCTCATCGTCGAGCTCTACTCTAAGTAGTCCATCCGGGCTGCTGAGGCTGGAGGTAATACATGTCAGAATTCATTAGGCCTCAGGTTCAGGTCGAAGAGATCAACGAGACGTCTGCTCGTGTCTCCGTCGAGCCGCTCGAGCGTGGCTACGGCGATACGCTGGGTAACTCCCTTCGTCGCGTACTTTTGTCCTCGCTCGAGGGTGCCGCCGTCGAGGCTATTCAGATCGATGGTGCACAGCACGAGTTCATGACCATCCCTAACATGGTCGAGGATGTCACCGACATCGTCCTGAATGTCAAGGGTCTTGTCTTCAGGGCTCTCGGCACGACCGACGAGGCGACCGCCACCATCTCGGTTGACGGCCCCTGCGAGGTCACCGGTGCGGACTTCTTTATTCCGTCCGAGTTTGAGCTGGTCAACCCCGAGCAGCACATCGCTACGCTCACCGAGGGCGGCCATCTCACCATGAGCATGCGCATCGGCTATGGCCGCGGCTATGTCTCTGGCGAGGCTAACAAGCGCGACAACGATCCCATCGGTGTGATCCACGTCGACTCGCTGTACTCGCCGGTGTCCCGTTGCGCCAAGCTCGTTGAGGCTTGCCGTGTCGGTCAGCACACCGACTACGACCGCCTTGTCCTCGAGATCGAGACCAACGGCTCCATCGCTCCGCGCGACGCCGTGGTCCAGGCTGCCAATATCATCAACCAGCATATGGCTGCCTTTATGAACCTTGCCGAGACCCCCGAGGTCGAGGAGGAGGCTTCGATCTTCGCTCCCGAGGTCACCAACGACAACGCCGAGCTGGACAAGCAGATCGAGGATCTGGACCTTTCTGTCCGTTCCTACAACTGCCTTAAGCGCGCCAGCATTCACTCGGTCCGTCAGCTCGTTGAGTTCTCGGAGAACGATCTGCTCAACATCCGTAACTTCGGTGTTAAGTCGATCGAGGAAGTGAAGGACAAGCTTGAGTCCATGGGCCTGAGCCTGAAGGCTTAATGCTTCGCATATTTGAGGAGAAACTAGACCATGCGTCACAACGTTAAGAAGGGCCTGAAGCTCGGCACCGATGCGAGCCACACCAAGGCCATGAAGAAGAGCCTTGCTAAGGCCCTCTTCGAGAACGACCGCATCAAGACCACCGAGACCCGCGCTAAGGCGCTGCGTTCGGTCGTCGACCCGATCATCACTTGGGCCAAGAAGGGCGACCTGCACTCTCGTCGTCTGGCTATCGCCAAGCTCGGCGATAAGCAGCTCGTTGCCGAGATCTTCGACAAGGCTGCCCAGGGCATGTGGCAGGACCGCAACGGCGGTTACACCCGCATCATGAAGCTCGGCAACCGCAAGGGCGACAACGCTCCCATCGTTATCATGGAGCTCGTCACCGAGCCTTGCACGCCTAAGGCCAAGAAGGCTGCTCCGGCCCCCAAGAAGGCCGCTGCTCCCAAGAAGGTCGAGGCCATCGAGGAGGCTCCTGCTGAGGAGACCGCTGAGTAGACTTTCCGTCTGCATAGGCTATATTCGAGGGGTACGTTCGCGTACCCCTCTTTTTTTGTCGCGATACCGTTGCTTGTTTGTTGGGAGCGCCCATGACTGCGCCGTCTGATTTCAATTCGATTTCCGAGCTTGACGCCACACTCGTATTTCGTGTGGCCTATGATGGCTCGTCGTATAGCGGATTTGCCGAGCAGCCGGGACAGACGACGGTTGCTGGTGAGCTACGTCGAGCCATCGAGACGCTGCTTCGCCGCCCGATCGATCTGACGTGCGCGGGGCGTACCGATGCCGGCGTGCATGCCGTGGCTCAGTACATCAGCGTGCCCGTTACGGACGCTGAGCTCGCTCTGACGCGCCGTAGGTGGCTGCGGGCCATGGATGCCCTGCTGCCCAAAGATATCGCCATAAACGAGGTCTACAGGGCCCGTAAAGGCTTTTCTGCACGCTTTGACGCGCATTCCCGTACGTATACATACCGTATTGCCGATCGCGATGCGCGCCCCGTGCTGTCCCGCGGTGCCGTGTGGTGGCATCGCTATCCCTTGGATGTTGAGGCTATGTCTTCTGCCTGCCCCGCGCTGCTGGGCGAGCAGGACTTTAAAAGCTTTTGCAAGGTTGCCTCGGCCGTTGGCAAGCCCACGCATCGCTGCGTGATGCGTGCCGAATTTGGCCATGAGGTTGCGTTTGGCGAGGACATCCTGACGTTTACCATCGAGGGCAATGCGTTTCTGCATTCGATGGTCCGTACGATCGTGGGCACGCTTGTCGAGATTGGCATGCATCGCCGTGAACCCGAGTGGATGCGCGAGGTTATCGATGCTTGCGACCGTACCGCTGCGGGCCCCACGGCTCCTGCCTGCGGCCTTACGTTTATGGGCGTGGATTACGATCCCGCCGAGCTTGTCGTGCTCGACTAGGGGAGGGCTTGACGTGTCGTGCGTCGACACCTGTCATCTGTGGGCTGCGCGTGTGCAACATCTGTTCTTGGCGTGCAATGCAACCGGTGTCTCATTGCTTTTATTGCCGGGGTGTACCATGAACCACGGTTTGATTCATTGCTGTCGAGAGGACGGATAATTTGGTTCGACGTGGTTCGCATCCGCGACTTTCGGTGATCCTTGTGGTAGAAGGTTCGCCCAGCTATGCGATGCGTGCGCTCGAGAGTATCCAGAACCAAGACCTCTACGATTTGCAGATTGTCGTTGTCTGCCGCGATGCTGCGCCCGGTGTGCGCCATTCGCTTCAAGTTGCTGCCGACAGGGACATCCATATTGATTTGATTGACGTCGAGGACGCGAAGCGCGGCGCTTGTCTTCGTGCCGGTTTTGATGCCTCGCGCGGCTCTCAAATCATCGCCATGAACGCCGATGAGTGGTTTGCTCCGCAGGCCCTTTCCAAGATGGTCGATATCGCGTGCGATACTGCGGCAGACATTGTGCTCCCCTCGGTGTCGCTCGATCGATACGATGCGCATCGCGAGCGTCATTCGCGCGTCTTGGATGCTGCCTCTATTGCCATAGAAGACGAGTCTTCTATGGTGACTGGGCTGCCCCAGTTGATTTTGGGCGGCCTAGTCGCTCAGACCTCTGGCGTGATGTATAGCCGTCCGCTGTTTGAGGCATGCCTGTCGCGCGGCAAGGCGTACCGTACGGTTGAGTTTATGGCTTATGCGCTCTCGCAGGCACGATTCGTGTCCGGCTGCGGCGACGCTTGTTTCCACGCGGCGGCACCTAAGCTTACAGATGCCTTTGATCCCACCATGTATGCCAGGATATCCGATGACACTCGAGCGCTCGACGAGCTTGCGGACTCACTCTCGGAAGCAGATAGCGGTGGTCGGCTCAAGCTGGCAAGCCAAAAGTTCTACTTTGCCGGACTGGTCGCCTGCATCGAGAATTTGTGTCTGAGCCCGCATGGGGTGTCGTCAATCGAGCGTTCCGCCCGCATGCGTGATATGCTCGAGGCGCCTCGAACCCGTCAGATGGTCGCCGCGCTCAAGGATAACCATCGGGGACTCGGTCTGTTGTTTGGGCCGATCGCCAGCGCCAAGCCCGCGCGCTGCGTGATGTGTACGCATCTGGCAGCTTTTCTTAACCGGACGGGCGCAAAAACCGCCTAAACGGCTCATTACGAAACAAACTTGCATAGAATTGTTTCGAAATGCGTTCTTATACACAAAAGCCTTCAAATAGCGTTAAACTATTCAATCACTGATTGATTGTCTCCGCCATCTTTTGGAGAGAGGGTTTGTATGGCTAAAAAACGCAATGGGCGCCAGGATGCCATTAGAGATATTGTGCGCAATAAGGATGTCCGCACGCAGCGCGTGCTGGTCGATGAGCTCCGTGCTATGGGCTTTGATTGCACGCAGGCGACTGTCTCTCGCGATATTGCCGATATGGGGCTGCGTAAGCTCCCTGAGGGCATCTATGTTCTGGCAGAGGACCTGCACCTGCAGCGTATGGTTTCCGAGCTCGTAACGGGCGTTCTGCGTACCGATAATCTGGTTATGATCAAGGCTCAGCCTGGCACGGCTTCCGGCATCGCCGCCGCCGTTGATGCGGCAGAGTTGCCCGATGTGCTTGGCTCGCTTGCCGGCAACGATACGATTTTGGTTATTGCCCAGACGGCCGAGGACGGCGAGCGCCTCGAGGCGCTGATCAATAAGCTGAGCAATTCTCGCAAGTAGGTGTGCGGGCCGTGCGCTCGGCATTGCGTGCGCTGACATAGTGGCTTGTAAGGGGCATCGACGTTGGTCGGTACCCCTTTTTGTTTGCCGGTATAAAGACCGCCCACCAGGTCGCTTCAAACTAAAAGGCCCCGAGCAGTTCAATAAGCTGCTCGGGGCCTTGTTGGCTTTAGTCGCGTACTTCTTAGCCGACCGTATCGTCAGGCGTGGGCGAGGGGTCGGGAGTGGGCGTAGGCGTAGGCGTGCCGCCATCGCCGCCGGTCGAGCCACCAGTGGAGCCGCCCGTCGAGCCACCAGTGGAGCCGCCCGTCGAGCCACCGGTCGTACCGGTGCCGCCGGTGGTGTCGCCGCCCGTGGTCTCGGTGGTCGTGGTCGTCGTGGTAGTTGTTGTGGTGGTTTCCTCTTCCTCTTCGTCCTCGTCCTTGTCGTCGTTCTCCGACTTCTTGGTGTTGTTGGTGCCGTAGAACTTCCAGACGCTGTTGTTCTTGTAGGTGGGCGCCGTTCCGGTCGCAAACTCCTCGCGCTCGGTACCGGTCAGAACGGTGTTCATAAACCGCTTAAAGACAGGCAGGTTGGTGCTGTCGCCCAGCAGGTCCGTGCCGTACTTTTGGATGGGGATCTCGCCCGCGGAATAGCCGGTCCACAGGGCGCACGCCAGCTGCGGGGTATAGCCGCAGAACCAAAGGTTGGTGGTGTTGTCGGTGGTGCCCGTCTTGCCGGCATAGGGCTGGTTGACACTCAGGGCGCCGGCAGCACCCGTACCGCTGCCCTTCATGACGCCGGACAGAACATCGGTGACCGCGGCGGCCTCGCCCTCGGTAAGCACCTGTGAGGGATTGTCGGTGTGCTGGTACAGCACCGAACCGGTACGAGAATCAATCTCGGTGATGGCGATCGGCTGGCGATAGTAGCCGCCGTTGGCAAACGTCGCGTAGGCGGCGGCCATCTCGAGTGGCGAGATCGAGCCGGTGCCGAGCGTCATGACGGGAACGTCCTCGATGTTGTCCTTGGCGGGGTCGATGCCGAGCTTTTTGACGAGCGAGATGATCTTGCTGTTGCCGACGGCTTCCGCCACCTGGATGTAGCCGGTGTTGGAGGAGTATGCCGTCGCCTGCTTAAGCGTGATGTTGCCGTAGCTCTGGTTGGCGTAATTTTGGACCTCGGTCGTGGTGCCCTTGGCCTTGAGCGGCGAGTTGCAGTTGAGGGTGACGTTGGGGTTCATGCCGTTTTGGATGGCAGTTGCCAGCGTAAAGGCCTTAAAGGTGGAGCCGACGGGACGCTTGGCCGTGGCATGGTTTACGTGGTTCTCGTCGGCGTTGTAGTCGTAGCCGCCCACCATGCACTTGATGTAGCCGGTCTTGGGGTCGACGACGACCATGCCCATGTCCAGGCCGTCAAGCGAGAGCGTGTCGAGCTGCTCGCGGACGGCATTCTCTGCCACCTGCTGCATCGTGGGGTCGATGGTGGTCTTGACGGTCAGGCCGCCCTTAAAGAGCACGTCGGTCGAGAACTCCTGCTCCAGCAGCTGCTTGACGTAGGAGACAAAGTAGGGCTGCGAGTATACGTCGACGCCGCTGCCCGAGATTTCGGTCACATTGAGGGTGATGGGCTCGGCCTGTGCGGCATCGTGCTCCTCCTGGGTGATGTGGCCCAGGCGCAGCATGTTGTCGAGAACCTTGTTGCGGCGAGACAGTGCCAGATCGGGATTGACCGTGGGGTCGTACTGCGAAGGCGAGTTGGGAAGGCCGATGAGTAGCGCGGCCTCGCTCAGGGTGAGGTCGGCGGCGCTCTTGGACAGATAGGTCTCGGCTGCGGCCTCGATGCCGTAGGCGCCGTGGCCGTAATAGATGGTGTTGAGGTACATCATGAGGATCTCGTCTTTGGAGTACATGTCCTCCATCTTGATGGCGATGTAGGCCTCGCGCACCTTACGCTCAATGGTCGAGTCGAATTGCTCCTCCTGCAGGATGGTGTTGCGCACAAGCTGCTGGGTGATCGTCGAGGCGCCTTCGTGCCCGCCGCCGAGGGTTGCCACCGCAGCACGCGCGATACCCCACAGGTCGATACCGCCGTGCTCGTAGAAGCGCTCGTCCTCGACGTCAACGGTGCCCTGCAGCACGTAGGGGGAGACCTCGTCCTTGGTGATGGACTTGCGGTTTTGCGTGTAGAAGCTCGCGATCTTGTTGCCGTTACAGTCGACGATCTCGGTGGGCTCGCTCACCAGATACGCGTTGGCGTCGGTGTAGTCGGGCAGATCGGACAGCCAGCGGTTGACGTTACCGACCATGCCGATGCCAAACGCCACGCCCGCAATCAGCAGAAAGCCCAAAAACGAGAGCAGGATTATGGGCAGGGCGTGCGTCTTTGAACGGCTGTGTCCCTGTCGTTGGCGAGGACCCATATATTGACCTCCAGGTATGTCGTGCCAGACGGTGGATGTGCCGTCGGGGCAGGATGGACATAAGTTATTACACGATAAACCAAACGGGGCGCGCGAGGCCTCGTGTATGCTGGAAGACGGCATTTTTCAGAGTGAATGCATACCTTGGTAAGGAGTTTGTCGATGGCGATTCGGACGATGGGGCCGAGCGGACAATACGAGACTGGATTGGATGTTGTCAGTGCGGCGCTGCCCGAGCTGCTGGCGCCGGCGGGCGGACTCGACCAGATGCTTGCGGCCATCGCCGCGGGTGCCGATGCCATCTATGCGGGGTTGGGCGGCTTTAACGCCCGTGTGAGCGCCCATGGCTTTACGGATAACGAGTTTGTGCGCGGCTGCGCCGTGGCGCATGCCCATGGCGTGCATGTGTACGTAACGCTCAACGTGTTCGTGTTTGACGATGAGTTGTCCGACGCGGTGGCGTTGGGAGCTCATGCACTGGAGCTGGGCGCCGATGCTCTGATTGTCGCCGATGCCGGGTTGGCCTGCGCGCTGCGCGCGGCGATTCCCGGGGTCGAGATTCACCTGTCCACGCAGGCGGGCGCTCATAGCGAGGGTGCCGTGCGGCTTGCCGCCGATGAACTGGGGGTCGAGCGCGTGACGACGGCACGCGAGCTGACGGTCGACGAGATTGCGGCGCTATGTGCCACGGGCGTGCCCATCGAGGTATTCTGCCACGGTGCGATTTGCATCGGCTATTCGGGGGCGTGCGAGTTCTCGGCCCTGCGGCGTGGGCGCTCGGCGATGCGCGGCGACTGCACGCAGCCGTGCCGTCTGGCGTACGACCTAGTGGACGAGGCGGGGCAGAGTGTTGTTGCCGTCGAGGGAGACCGCCTGCTTTGTCCGCGTGACTATCTGGGTATCGCGCACCTGCCCGAGCTTGTTGCCGCCGGCGTGGCATCGCTCAAGATCGAGGGACGCATGAAGAATCCCGATTACGTATTCAACGTGGTGAGGGTGTGGCGTCGGGCACTCGATATGCTGTGCGACGGCGCGTGGGACTCCGGTGCCGTGGAAGAGCTTGAACGCGAGCTGGGAAGGTCGTTTAACCGTGGGTTTACCGATGCTTACCTGCGGGGTCGTTCGGGTGCCGAGCTCATGAGCTTTGAGCGCGCGATCAACCAGGGCGTGCGCGTGGGGCGCTTGGTCGCTGTGGGCCACGAAGAGGTGACCGTTGAGCTCGATGCCGCCGTGGCGGCGGGTGACACGCTCGAGATTCGGTTCTATCCGGGTGTCGACGCGCGTCCCGATGTGCCCAAGCGCTGGCCGCAGGTGCCCTGCCCGGTGGATGCCGCAGCGGGGAAGCGCGTCGTCGTGCATTGCAAGCGTAAGGTGGACGCGGGCTGCGAGGTCTATCTGATTCGCAGCGCCGGCGTGTTGGATCAGACGACGGCGGTGTTGGAGCGCATGCGGGCCGAGGCGGATGCGATTGCGCCCGTTGCGCGTGCCGTTGAGGTGCTGCCCTTTGAGGACGCTGCGGTGGATGGCGGCGCGTCGACGGAGTTGGCGGGGTCGGCGGGGCCGGTAAAGCGCGAGGATTTTGCTCGTATGGTCTTTGCCTGGGAGCTGATGGATGTGGGTCCGCGCGATGAGCGAGATCTGTCCGATACAACGGTGGTGCTCGACGAAGTGTGCCGCGCGGGCGACGCCGAGCGGACTCGGGCGCTTATGCAGCGTGCCGGGCGCGTCGTCTGCCGCAATCTGGGACAAGTGGCGATGGCCCGCGAGCTGGGCACAACGTTTGACGTGGCGGCGCCGGTGTTCTGTGCCAATCGGACCACGCTTACCTGGCTGCGCGGACTCGGTGCGGGGCGGGTGTGCTTGTCGGCCGAGTTGCTCGGCAATGATGCGGAGCGTGTTGCCGAGCTTGCCGCTTGCCCCGGTGTCTTGGGGCCTGTCGATGCCGACCGTCCCGAGATCATGGTGTGCGAGCACTGCTTGCTGACTGCCGAGGGCGCCTGCGCCACGGATGCAACGGGGCAGGTCCGTTGCCGTGACTGCTCGCGCCGTCAGCAGGCGCGCTTTTTGGTCGAACGTGACGGCACGCGTTTGCCGGTCGTTATCGACGCGTGCGGCAGGACGAGGATTTTCCTGTCGTAGGTGTTCGGCCGCGCTGTTTTGGTTATTATTAGTGGGTTTATGAACTTCCAGCACCGCCGTATCCGGTGAGGGTGCTATAGCAAAAGGAGGATACCCAATGCTGTCTGTTGACGAGCAAATGCGTATCATCACCTCGGGTGCAGCGCAGATCGTCCCCGAGGCCGACCTTCGCAAGAAGCTTGAGAAGGGCGAGCCCCTCAACATCAAGCTCGGCGTCGATCCCACCAGCCCCGACCTGCACCTGGGCCATGCCGTGCCCCTGCGCAAGATGCGTCAGTTCCAGGACCTGGGCCACAACGTCACCCTTATCATCGGCAACGGCACTGCGCTGATCGGCGACCCCTCGGGCAAGAACTCCACCCGCCCGCAGCTTTCGCAGGAGCAGATCGAGGCCAACGCCGAGACCTACGTGAGCCAGGCCATGAAGATCCTGGACCCCGAGAAGACCACCATCGTGCACAACGGCGACTGGATCCTTTCGATGGACCTGGCCGGCCTGCTGCAGGTGTGCTCCAAGTTCACCGTCGCCCGCATCCTCGAGCGCGACGACTTTACCAAGCGCTACCAGTCCCAGACGCCGATTGCCCTGCACGAGTTCCTGTACCCTGTGATGCAGGCCTTCGACTCCGTGCAGATCAAGGCCGACGTCGAGATGGGCGGCACCGACCAGCTCTTTAACCTGCTCGCCGGCCGCGAGCTCATGGAGAAGATGGGCATGGAACCGCAGATCGCGCTCACCATGCCGCTGCTCGAGGGCACCGACGGCGTCCGTAAGATGTCCAAGTCCTACGGTAACTACATCGGCCTGACCGATGCTCCCAAGGATATGTTCGGCAAGACCATGTCCATCCCCGACGAGATGATCGGCAAGTACTATCGTCTGGCCAGCTCGCTCGCCCCGGCCGAGGTCGACAAGATCGACGCCGCCTTGGCCGATGGTTCTGCCGACCCCTACGAGCTCAAGCGCGCATTGGGCCGCGACCTGTGCGACACCTACCACGGCGCCGGCGCCGGCGACGAGGCACAGGCCGAGTTCGACCGTGTGTTCAAGGAGGGCCAGCTTGCCGACTTCCCCGAGAAGCACGTTGAACTGACCGTCAACGACGAGGGCCAGATTTACCTCGCCGGCCTGCTCAAGGACCTGGGCCTTTCGGCCAGCGCCGGTCAGGCCCGCCGCGACATCGACGGCGGCGGCGTCAAGGTCAACGGCAAGGCTGTGGCTCCCAAGAGCTACAACATCGATCCGAGCGCCCTCAAACTGGGCGACACCCTCTCCGTGGGCAAGCGCAAGGGCTTCAAGCTGGTTTAGTTACGCGGTTTTACCAAACCGCGTAACCGGTTGACGCTGCAAACCCGCCAGAGCGGCAATCTGTCTTTCAACTTCGGCGGCATGACCAGAAGGTCAATGCCGCCTCGTTTCAAGGCACCTTGCTCGC
>CAJMMD010000028.1 GCA_905214465.1 uncultured bacterium | reverse complement strand
TGACCTTCTGGTCATGCCGCCGAAGTTGAAAGGCAGATTGCCGCTCTGGCGGGCTTGCAGCGTCATGCGGTTACGGCGTTTGGCAAAACGCCGTAACTAAAACCCGTGGCGCTCCAGGAAGCGGAAGGCTAGGCGGATCCAGGGACGGACCGCCACCTGCTTGTCCTCATTGTCGACCGCAGTGTTGGCGTTGCCGAGCGAAAGGCCGTGGCCACCCTGGTCAAAGACGTGCATCTCGCATGCAACGCCCTCCTCGGCCATGCGCTGCGCAAACGGGTAAACCTGCGCGATCGGCGCCGTCTTGTCGTCGGACACGCCCCACACAAAGGTCGGGGGCATCTGACGCGAAACATGCGTGGTAGGGCAAATGTCGGCCAGGTGCTCGTCGGTCGCCTCGCCGCCCGTCACCATCGACAGATAGTCGTTGAGCAAATCGCGCCCCGTCTTGCCACCCGTCTTGGGCACGCGCAGGTCGATGCGCGGGTCGCGCGTCTGCATATCACGCACATAGGCAAGGTCGAGCAACGGATAGCCCAGCACCACGGCGTCGGGACGAATATCCTCCGGACGAGCCCCTGCCAGGCCCGCGAAGGGACCAGTCTTCCACTGCGTTGCCAGCGAAGCGCAAATCATGCCGCCCGCCGAGAAGCCCACGATGCACACGCGCTTGGGATCGACATGCCACTCGTCGGCGTTGGCGCGCACGGTAGCGACCATCTTGGCGAGGTCCGCCTGCGGGTGCGGAAAACTCACGTCACCCGTGCCACTCGTCACATAGTTGAGCACAAAGGCCTGGTAACCGTGATCCAAAAACGCAAACGCCACGGGATCCTGCTCGTGCGAAGCGATATGCGTAAACCCGCCTCCGCCGCAGATGATTACCGCGGGGCGGCGGCCATTGGGCTTGTCGGGCAGCGGCTCGGCACCCAAATACGTAAACGTCGCCGGATAATCCTCGGTCGGCTCCTCGCCCCACAGCGCGTGATTCTCGACAATCATATGTGCTCCCTTCGCGCAGATTATGCGCACTCATTTTTCGCTCTCAAGCGTACCCCAGTTGGGCCCAGGGCGCAGAAACACTCCCGCAATAAGTTCACCTTCAACTGATATATCACATAATCCCAGCTCAGCGCTATCGTTTCACAGCGTAAAATAGGAGCGCTGACCGTGCCGGGAAACACATACGAAACGTTTCCGGCTTCATTACACGCGTGCCATATGCGCGCTTGATACGTTGGAGGCAACTATGGGTCTGCTCGATTCGCTTAAGTCCACCTTCACCTCGACGGGCGAGGCGTCCGTTCCGCCCGCAGCAAGTTTCGCCACCCGCGAAGGCGTCATCTATGCCCCCGTCAACGGCGTGCTCGTCAACCTGGACGAGGTCCCCGACGAGACCATCGCCTCGGGCATGCTCGGTCAGGGCTACGGCATCGAGCCCATCACCGGCACCATCTATGCGCCCGCCAACGGCCGCATCGGCGCCACCACCGTCACCAACCACTCCATCGGCATGATCACCGAGGACGGTCTTCGCGTGTTCATCCATGTTGGCCTGGGCACCGTGGAAATGAACGGCAAAGGTTTTGCCCGCTTTGTCGAGATGGGTGACACGGTCAAGGCAGGCCAGCCGCTCATCAGTTTCGACCGCGAGGCCATCAAGGCCGCCGGTCACGAGGACATCGTGACCGTCATCGTCTCCGAGCTCGATCGTCTTAAGAGCATCGACCATGTCGGCGAGTCCGGCACGCTTATCGGCGGCAACCCGCTCGTCAAGCTGGGCGACCCGCTGCTGGTAGCCAAGACCAAGTAGCCAGGCCCCGCGCCACACAGCCAAAAGGCACCTCGTCAAGCGCCCGCGACCATTTGGCCGCAGGCGCTTTTCGTTTGAAAAACCATCCCGCCAATGCCTTATCCGTATAGCCCAAATGAGCCGAGCTGCTAGAATATCGAACTGTATGGATAACTATCATTCAACCGTTATGGGAGGATACGTGAACCGCACCAAAATCGCGCAGCTTTACGCCGATGCCGAGTCGCTTGGCGGCCAGACCGTCACCGTCGCCGGCTGGGTCAAGTCCATCCGCGACATGAAGAACTTTGGCTTTGTTACGCTCAACGACGGCAGCTGCTTCCGCGACCTGCAGGTCGTCATGAACCGCGAGGCACTCGACAGCTACGACGAGATCGCCCATCAAAACGTCTCGGCCGCACTCATTTGCACCGGCACCGTCAAGCTGACCCCCGATGCGCCCCAGCCTTTCGAGCTTTCTGCCACCTCCATTGAGGTCGAGGGCGTCAGCGCCCCGGATTACCCGCTGCAGAAGAAGCGCGCAACCGTCGAGTTCCTGCGCACCCAGCAGCACCTGCGCCCGCGCACCAACCTGTTCCGCGCCGTGTTCCGCATCCGTTCTGTCGCGGCTGCCGCCATCCACCGCTTCTTCCAGGAGCAGGGCTTTGTCTACGTCAACACCCCCATCATCACCACGAGTGACTGCGAGGGCGCCGGCGAGATGTTCCGCGTGACCACGCTCGACCCCAAAAATCCGCCCCTCACCGAGTCCGGCGAGGTCGACTGGAGCCAGGACTTCTTTGGCAAGCACGCGAGCCTTACCGTGTCCGGCCAGCTCAATGCCGAGAACTTTGCCATGGCCTTTGGCGACGTGTACACCTTTGGCCCCACCTTCCGCGCCGAAAACTCCAACACCACGCGCCACGCCGCCGAGTTTTGGATGATCGAGCCCGAGATGGCCTTTGCCGACCTTAACGACTACATGGATAACGCCGAGGCCATGCTCAAGTACGTCCTTAAGGACGTTATGGCCACCTGCCCCGACGAGCTCAATATGCTCAACAAGTTTGTGGACAAGGGTTTGCTCGAGCGCCTAGACCACGTGGCAAACTCCGACTTTGCCCGCGTCACCTATACCGAGGCCGTCGAGATCCTGGAGCAGGCCGTCGCCGCCGGTCACAAGTTTGACTATCCCGTGAGCTGGGGCATTGACCTGCAGACCGAGCACGAGCGTTTCCTGACCGAGGAGCACTTTAAGCGCCCGACCTTCGTGACCGACTACCCGGCCGAGATCAAGGCCTTCTACATGCGCATGAACGAGGACGGCAAGACCGTCGCCGCCGCCGACTGCCTGGTGCCGGGCATCGGCGAGATCATCGGTGGCTCCCAGCGCGAGGAGCGCCTGGATCTGCTCGAGGCCCGCATCAAGGACCTGGGCATGAATCCCGAGCAGTACAAGTACTACCTTGACCTGCGCCGCTACGGTTCCTGCAAGCACGCCGGCTACGGTCTGGGCTTCGAGCGCTTGGTCATGTATCTGACCGGCGTGGGCAACATCCGCGACGTCCTGCCGCACCCGCGCACCGTGGGCAACGCCGACTTCTAATCGTCGGACGCTAGCTCGCGTCGCCACACGCCAACGCTCATCGCACAAGCGCCTCTCGACATCGGTCGAGAGGCGCTTTTTTCAACAGCACCCGTCAAGCTTTTGGCAAGTTTTTGGTCAGTTGAGCAGGGCTGTTGAAAACTCGACCCGCCGTTTGCCGACGACTACCGACCGCCCAGAGCGCCCTGCGCCCCTGGGAAAGCCCCACGTCCTAGGCTCCATACCGTCGCCACCCAAAACGGAAAGGACGTGGGCACCATGACCGAAGCCGCTGTTGAAACCTACGACACCACGACTAGAGGCGCCGCCTCGATGGCAGCCTATCGCGCCGTTCGCATCCTGCAACTATTAAGCGAAAACACCGGCGAGGACAAGGCCATGCTTTCCGATGAGTTGATCCGGCGCCTCGCCCATCCCGACGACCCCGCCCGCATGCCCATCTCGGCGGCGCGGCGCAGTATCTACACCGCCATCTCTGCGCTTCGCCATGCCGGATACGAAATTGAGTACAAACGCGGCGTGGGCTACAAACTTCTTACCCGCCCGCTCACCGATGAAGAGATCATCCGGCTCCACGGCATGGTCATGCGCAACCGCTCTACGCCCATCGCCATTCGAAAAAGCATGGCGCAGCACTTAGTTGCCATGGCGAGCGCCGACGTTCGCGGCTACCTCGATACACCCGAACCCGCTCCAAACGCAGGCAGCAAGGCTACCAAGGCAACACACACGCCCATCAAGCGCATCGACACGTGCGAGCTCGTCGAGCAGGCCATCGACCACGGAACCACGGTGAGTTTTGATATTTCGAGCGTCACGACGCGCGGCGAAACCGAAGCAGCACGGATGACACTCCGTCCCTTTGCCATCAGGCAGCGCGATGGCATCTCGTATTTGCTGGGAACGGTCTATGACGCCCGAGGCGCCGATGACACGTTGCGTACCGTAGAGATTGGCCGAATGAAAAACGTCACCACACGTCTCCTCGACGGCAAGAAGCTCTTCGCCGCCCTGGACGAGGACGACACCTCCTCCGCCGCATAAGACCCTCCGCCGCCCATTCGACTACCCGTACCGCCCATCCGATTCTGTATTAAAAAACCCGCCAGGCTGTTGTAAAAATGGACATCAGCGCTACTATAGTTCCACTTGCACTTTGTCCCAGTGCAGTGTTTCCAGCCATTTTTATACTGGGGGTAATGATATGAAGGACATCACCATCAGCCGCAGGAGCCTCCTGGTCTCCGCCGGCCTGCTCGCACTCGCCCCGCTCGCCGGATGCGGCGGCAACTCTGGTTCCGGCTCTGCTGCCGCCGGTTCCGACTACACCATCGGCGTTCTGCAGCTCACCGAGCACTCCGCACTCGATGCCGCCAACGACGGCTTTGTCAAGGCCATCAAGGAGAGCGGCCTTAAGGTCAAGATCGACCAGAAGAACGCCCAGAACGACCAGTCCACGTGTAAGTCCATTGCCGACAAGTTTGTGGGCGACAACGTCAACCTGATTTATGCCATCGCCACGCCCGCCGCGCAGGCTGCCGCCGGCGCCACGGCCGATATCCCCATCGTGGGCTGCGCCATCACCGACTATGCCGCCTCGGGCCTGGTCCAGGACAACGATAAGCCCGGCACCAACGTCACGGGCGCCTCCGACCTCACCCCGGTCGCCGAGCAGCTCGAGATGATGCAGAAGGTCCTGCCCGACGTAAAGAAGATCGGTCTGCTCTACTGCACCGCCGAGTCCAACTCCGACGTCCAGATCAAGGCCGCCAAGAAGGAACTCGACAAACTGGGCCTGGAGTACACCGACTTCACCGTCTCGAGTTCCAACGAGATCCAGTCCGTCGTCGAATCTGCCGTGGGCAAGGTCGACGCGCTCTACTCCCCCACTGACAACACCATCGCCGCGGGCGCCTCGCAGGTGGGCCAGATCTGCAAGGAGAACAAGCTTCCCTTCGTGACCGGCGAGGAGGGCATGTGCATGGCCGGCGGCCTGTTCACCCTCTCCATCAACTACGAGGATCTGGGCTACGCCGCGGGCGAAATGGCCGTCAAGATTCTTAAGGGCGAGGCCAAGCCCGAGGATATGCCGATCAAGCATCTCTCGAGCAAGGACCTGGTCGTCGTCAAGAACGACGAAATGGCCGAGGCGCTGGGCATCGATCTTTCCACTCTGGACGAGTAGCGGCATGCGCGGCAATGTGCCTAGGGCCCATACTCGCGCCGTTGCCGTGTTATTCAATATCTGAGCCACAGGGGCGAACGCCAAAGACCGGCGTTCGCCCTGCTTGTTACGGATGAGACAAAACATTCGTCCGCAGCTCTTTTATGCATTGTTACCGCTATTATGGTGACTCACGTGTCCATCCTATCCTAGGAGGTATGAAGCATGCTCATTGCATTGCAGGGCGCTGTTTCGCAAGGCGTCCTCTGGGGCATTATGGTGCTTGGCGTGTTTATCACGTTCCGCCTGCTCGACATTCCCGATATGACCTGCGACGGCAGCTTTGCCCTCGGCGGCTGCGTCTGCGCTGTGCTCATCGTCAATAACAACGTCGACCCGCTGCTCGCTGTGCTGGCCGGTATGTGCGCCGGCGCCATCGCGGGTGCCGTCACGGGCATTTTGACCACCGTCTTTGAGATTCCCGCGATCCTCGCCGGAATCCTCACCCAGATCAGCCTGTGGTCCATCAACCTGCGCATCATGGGCAAGTCCAATACGCCCATTCTTGCCAAGGGCACCGTGTTCTCGGCCGTCAGCAATATGACCGGTCTGCCGCAGTCCACCGTTGCCATCATCTTGGGCATCCTGCTCGCCGTGGCTATCGTTGCCATCCTGTATTGGTTCTTTGGCACCGAGATCGGCTCGGCGCTGCGCGCCACCGGCAACAACGAGTACATGATCCGCGCTCTAGGCGTCAACACCAACTCCACCAAGATGATCGCCCTCGTGCTCTCCAACGCCCTCATCGGCCTTTCGGGCGCGCTCATCTGCCAGAGCCAAAAGTATGCCGACATTGGTATGGGCACCGGTGCCATCGTTATCGGTCTTGCCGCCATTGTTATCGGTGAGGTGCTCGGCCGTCTGCTGCCCGGCGGCCTCACGCAGTTTAGCGTCCGTCTTGCCTCCGCCGTCTTTGGCTCCGTGGTGTACTTCCTTATCCGCGCCATCGTGCTGCAGTTGGGCATGGACGCCAACGACATGAAGCTGCTCTCCGCCGTGATTGTCGCTGTGGCTCTGTGCGTGCCCGTGGTTTGGGAGCGTTATAAGCTCCGCAGCTCCTACACGAAGGGGGATGAGGCAGATGCTTAAGCTCTCGCACGTCAAGAAGACCTTTAACAAGGGCACCGTCACCGAAAAGCGCGCGCTCACCGGCGTCGACCTCACCCTGAATGACGGCAACTTTGTAACCGTGATCGGCGGCAACGGCGCCGGCAAGTCCACGCTGCTCAATATGATCGCCGGCGTGTATCCGCTCGATTCGGGCGTTATCGAGCTTGACGGCACCGACATCTCGCGCCTGAGCGAGTCGCAACGCGCCAAGTACCTGGGCCGCGTGTTCCAGGACCCCATGCGCGGCACCGCAGCTGACATGCAGATCGCCGAGAACCTGGCCCTCGCCAAGCGCCGCGGCCAACGTCGCGGTCTTTCGTGGGGCGTCACCAAGGCCGAAAAGGACGAGTACGTTGAACTGCTCAAGCGCCTGGACCTCGGTCTGGACACGCGCCTCAACGCCAAGGTCGGCCTGCTCTCGGGCGGCCAGCGCCAGGCACTCACCCTGCTCATGGCCACGCTCACCAAGCCACGCCTGCTGCTGCTCGACGAGCACACGGCGGCCCTCGACCCCAAGACGGCCTCTAAGGTGCTCAACTTGACCGAGGAGATCGTCGACGAGAACCACCTGACCACGCTCATGGTCACGCACAACATGAACGACGCCATCCGTCTGGGCAACCGTCTGATCATGATGCACGAGGGCCACGTAATCTACGACGTGGCCGGTGACGAGAAGAAGTCGCTCACCGTGGCCGACCTGCTGCAGAAGTTCGAGGAGGTCTCGGGCGGCGAGCTCGCCAACGACCGCATGCTGCTGAGCTAAACCTGTCAAAAAGGGACAGGTTTATTTTGGCAGGTTTTATCTGCGCAAACGTCAAAACCGCCGCAAAGGAACAGATACCTTTGCGGCGGTTTTCGCATATTATGTCGATAATCCAGCGTCAGCAGGGACCACTGGTTAAGAACTAAGGAAACTGCCATGAGAAGACTCCTTCCCCGTCTTGCCTTGACCGCCGCTCTCCTCGCCGGTGCGCTCACCGGCGCCCCAGCTTACGCCACCGCCCCCCATCCCAAGTTATCGGCCCGTCCGATGTGATCGGACGGGCTTCTTGATGGGTATCATGGTTGAATGATCATTAGGAGGTTTTCCCTACATGGAATTGTTTGAGCCAATTCTTCATTTCTTTGCACAACGGTGGGTCCACAACATCATCTGGGCCGTCATCTTGGCGATAGGCACCGCCGTCGCCGCTAAGGTCGCATCCAAGACCCTGCACCATCTGCTTAACCGAGACGATAACCCGCTTCCGGCATCGAGCATCTTCATCAACATCGCGCGCGCCGTCATCTGGATGATCGGCGGCAGTTTTATCCTCGACAACTGCTTTGGCATTAACGCAAACGCGCTCGTCGCCGCTCTTGGCGTCGGCGGCATCGCCATCTCGCTCGGCTTTCAGGACACGCTATCAAACCTTATCGGCGGCATGCAAGTGACCTTTATGGGCATCATCAAGCCCGGCGACAATATCGAGGTCGGCGGCGTGTCGGGCGTGGTCCAGGACATCACTTGGCGCCACACGACCATCGAAGATGCCTGCGGGCAGACCATCATCGTCCCCAACTCAAATATCTCCAAGAACACGCTCGTGCATCTGATGCCCTTTGGGCGCGTGGCCGTCCCCGTCGCGGTGAAAGACCCCTCAAAATGGGCGTCGCTCGATGCACTAGCAGACGAACTCGTCAGCGCCAGCAAAACGGCCGTCTCGCCCATCTCGAGTTTTGACAAGGAGCCGTATGTGCTCTTTAGCGAGATCGACGACTTTGGCATTAAGGGCAAGATCATCTTTATCGTCAGCGACGACAGCACCACTTTCACCGCCGCCGACGCCTGCATTCGCGCCATCGCCCCCATCATCGCCTAATCCACCACAAAGGGGACAGGCACCTTTGTGGTGGTTTTCATCCGTGGTACCATGGTTCATATAGTTGTTTAAACGACTAAGGGAGCAAAACTATGGAAGAGGCCTATCGTCAAGCACGCAAGCGCGGCGAGCAAGGACGTCGACGCGCCATTAGTCAAAGCGAGCATCCGTACCTCACGGACCTCGATAGCTTGGTTGCCCAGCTTCCCTTAGGCCAACGAGAGAATGTCGGCCTGAGAGACATTCCACTCGAAATGGTCGTCGGCACGGTTACCAAGGGCCGTCAGTCCGCCTTTTCGTGCAACTTCATGCCCCTGCTCCCGTTTAGCACCGAGTTCGCCCGCAAGTGGTCCAATCTCTATGACATCCAGGTTACCGAGGGCTATCGCGATCCCGTTATCGTCACCGAGTTCATGCATCGGTTCTATGTCCAGGAAGGCAACAAACGCGTCAGTGTCCTCAAATTCCTAGACGCCCCGACGGTTTCGGCCAAGGTCACCCGTCTCTACCCCGGCACATGGGATTCCGTCGAAAGCCGCCTGTACGGCGAGTTCTGCGCGTTCTGGCGCGTCTGCCCCCTATACGAGATCGAGTTCTCGCGCGAGGGAAGCTACGAGACGCTCGCCAAGATGCTCGGTCAGGACCTTATCGAAAAATGGCCGCAGAAAAAGGTCGATTACCTGCGCCACACCTTCCTGCTCTTTAAGCGCGCCTACCTTCGCGCGGGCGGCGACCACCTGGACATTACGCCCGCCGACGCCATGCTCGTCTACCTCAATGTGTACAACCAGGACCGCCTGCTGGATACGCCGACGGATATCGTCGTAAATCGCCTGTGTAAGATTTGGCGTGAGCTGGTCATTGCCGGCAAAAATAACGAGGACAAGGTCGATCTTGTCGAAGCACCAAGCGTCGATGAGGAGGAGTCGCCCGCCAAGTCCACCTCCGGCGTGCTCAACTTCTTTATGGGCAAGACCGTCTATTCGGCGGCCAATCCCCTGCGCATCGCCTTTATCCATGAGTTCCCCCGTGCGACGTCGAGCTGGGACAGCCTGCACGACCAAGGGCGTCAGTATCTCGATGAGCACTTTGGCGGTATCGTGCGCACCGAGGCGTTCGAGGACTGCCACGATCCGGACGTGTTCTACGCCGCCGTGGAAACGGCTGTCAAACATGGAGACAACGTCATCTTCTCGACCTCGCACCGCCTGATGGAATACACACTCAGGGCAGCCGTTGAGTATCCCCAGGTTCGGTTCCTTAACTGTTCTATCGGCCTTCCCCACCAAAGCGTTCGTTCGTACTTTGGCAAGATGTACGAGGCCAAATTCCTCCTGGGCGCCCTTGCGGCCAGCATGGCGGACAACCATCGCATTGGCTACCACGCGTCGGTCTTCGCCTCGGGCGCACTCAGCGAGATCAACGCCTTTGCGATTGGCGCCTCGCTGCTCGACCCCCGTGCGCAAATTATCCTGACCTGGGGCGATGTGCCCGCCGGAGGCCTTGCCGAGGCCATGTGCCGCGAAGGTGTAAGCGTCATGACCGGCGCCGACATGTCAAAGTCGCTGGAGGACCCCACGGCCTACGGACTTCACCGCCTGGTCGATGGCAAGGTTACCGGCATTGCCATGCCGGTATGGAACTGGGGCCGATACTACGAGCTTATCGTGCGAAGCCTGCTGCATGGCACCTGGGATGAGACCAGTGACGCCAGCCAGGTTCGTGCCGTCAACTACTGGTACGGTATGAGCTCGGGCGTTATCGATATTCGCTACGCTCCGGGCCTGCCCTATCAGACGCGCAAGCTTGTTCAGCTCCTCCGCAATGGCATCGTCGAGGGCTCCATCAATCCATTTGGCGGCGAGCTCCATAGCCAAGAAGGCGTGGTACAGATCGAGGGCTTTCCCCCACTGCCGAGCACGCAAATCGTCGAGATGGACTGGCTGGCCGACAACGTGGTGGGTACCATTCCGCAACTCAACGATGAGCCGAAGGTCCGCGCCCTATGAAAATCCTTGCCATAGCCGATACCGAAGAACGATGCCTATGGGAGTGCTTTCGCAAGGAGCGCTTTGAGGATGTCGACCTGATTTTGTCCGCTGGCGATCTGGACCCGGACTATCTTGAGTTTTTGGTCACGGTCATCAACAAACCGCTCATCTACGTGCGAGGCAATCACGATGACCGCTACGCACGTCATGCACCGGGCGGCTGTATCTGTGTCGAAGACACCGTATACGTGTATCGCGGCGTCCGCATTGCGGGGCTTGGCGGCTCCATGCGCTACCGGGATGGCGACAACATGTACACCGAGCGCGAGATGGCCAAGCGCATGCGCAAGCTGTCCCGCAAAGTGAGGATGGTCGGCGGCTGCGACATCTTGCTCACCCATGCACCCGCCGCCGGCGTGGGCGATCTGGATGATCTGCCACATCGAGGGTTCGAATGCTTTAACACAGCGCTCGAGTCCTGGAATCCCGACTACATGGTGCACGGGCATGTACACCAATGCTATGGTCGCGACTTTCAACGTGAGCGTCAGCACGCATGCGGGGCAACGATCATCAACGCCTGCGGCTATACGCAGTTTGAGCTCGACCAGACGCGTTACCCCATCCGTGGCTGGCAGGCAGCTTGGCTCAACTCGCAAACCATGCGCCGCGAGCTCAAACGCCACGAAGCAATCGAGTCTTCAACCGCCAGAACCCCCTGGTAACTGCCAACAACCACCACGAAGGGGATAGGCACCTTTATGGTGGTTTTGCTGACTCGTCCGACCTGTCCATCACGGTGCTTGTGTAATTAACGAGAACACTCATTGTTTTGTAAGGACGGCGCTCACGTGCCGTCTTTTTTTGTCAACTTATGCAGTCTCGACCGTGTTGTATGTAGAGGGACCTCGCGAGACGCCTTCCCTATATCCACCACGACCAATTGGAGGTGACACTATGCCTGCACGCCGTAACCGCAATAGCACGCTCCGATGCGATGCCGATCAGATCGAGCGGGAAGCAAAGCGCTTGGTCGACACGTATTCCGACCTCATCCTTCGATTGTGCTATTCGGCCCTTGGATCCGCTGACGACGCTCAAGACATCTGCCAGGACACGCTGATCAAGATTCTCCAACGCACTCAACCGTTCGACTCGCTCGAACACGAACGTGCTTGGGTGATCCGAGTCGCACTGAACGCATGTCGCGATATCGGCCGTACGCACGCGAATCACCCGGTTGTCGACCTCGATTCGCTCCCCGATTTCTGCACACCCGTAACACATACCGAGCAAGAATTCGCGCAACGCGACTGCGCCATTCTTTCCGCTGTCACGGCCCTGCCTCAAGCACAGCGCATCGCCATCTTTTTGCACTACTACGCAGGCATGAGCATCAGGGAAATCGCAGACGCCGTTCACGCGACGCCAGCTGCAACCGCCCAGCACCTTAGCCGCGGACGTGCGTCACTTCGGCTTTCCTTGAAAGGAGACCACAATGACTACGAATTCGAATGACTATCGCCACGCCCTGGAGCACATTTCGTTTACCGATAATGCGAAGCAGCACATGGCAAACTCGATTGCTCAGTCCGTCGCCTCAAGCGATGCGGCGACCGCTCAAAGCAACTTTAATGGCACGCGACGCAAGCCGCGCATCGCCCGCCATCCCGTAAGAACAGTCGCTCGCATTGCCGCTGTAACGGCAGTCCTCGCTATCGTCATTGGAGGCGCTGGCACGGCTATGGCAACAGGCGTCCTGCCGCTTCCTTCTGACATGCTTTCCGACATCTTTGACGGACCTGCTTCTCAAACCGAGATCATCGACCGTATTGGCCGGCCCGTCGGTGCTAGCTGCTCCAACAACGGAGTCACCGTGACCGCCGACGCCATCATGGGCGACAAGGATATGGTTACCATCGCCTATACGCTTACGTTCGACGATCCCGCTGCCCTGAAAAAGCTTTCCGAGCCGGGCGAGAACGGAACTATCGCCGGAAGTGTCGATGGAAACGTATACGTTGATGGCGAGCATGGCGGCCAAGGCCAATCATGGCTCATTGACAAGAACCCCAATGACTCCAGCATTCAATACTTTGCACAGTTCAGCGTTGAATCACCCGGCCTTATGGGCAGGACCGTCCGCACGCATATCAACTCTCTCGTTGTGCCACGTGCTGGCAAAGAGCTTCCCGAGTATAAGAAAATACTTACGGGCCCATGGGATCTTAAGTTCCAGCTGAATTACGAAGATACATCCGTTACGATTCCCGCGCCCAAATCGGTCAACTTTAACGGCACCAAGGCGACGATTCAAGAGGCCACCGTATCCTGCGTTGGCGTTTCAGTCCGCTACAACATAGATCGTTCCATCGAACACGACAACAACAGCGGCAAGATGTCTCAAAACATGGAGGAGTCTATGGATGCCGTTGGCAACATACCCCTCATCGTGACGTTCAAAGACGGTCATGTTGAGGACGCAACCAGCCACAGCGGCTATTTCGCAAATAAACTGGATAACGGCACCACTGATGTCCACAAGACCTGGCCGTTCTCGCAAGTTTGTGACACAGACAAGATTGCAAGCGTACAAATTGGCGATACGGTCATTCCCATGAATTCGTAACGCTACGCGGCTCGTATATGCACCCGGTTCCGCACTTCGCGTCTAAAGATGCGCTGTCATCGAGCAGCGTGAGCGCAAGGCCGCCCGTATGGTCGGCTGGGAACACCTCGTTGCGCTAAAAACCACCACGAAGGGGACCGGCACCTTTGTGGTGGTTTTGCTGACTCGTCCGACCTGTCCCAACGGTTTGTCTCAATCTGTAACAGGTAGGGCCCAAATAATCGGTTAGCTGTTACAGATCGAGACAGACCACGGATGCTCAGCCGAAAATCTCAATCTGTAACAGGTAGGAACGATTTTGCCCCTTAGATGTTACAGATTGAGATATTTGACAGCTTGAATCGGCATCGCCTACAGCGCGGCGACGACCTTGTCGCCCATCGTCGTGGTGCCGAGGATCTTATCTGCCGGGGTGTTGACATCGGCGATGTCACGGGTGCGCCAGCCCTCGTCGAGCACGCGCGCCACGGCGCTCTCGATCCACGCGGCTTGCTCGCCCATGTCGAGCGCGTAGGTCAGCAGCATCGCCACCGACAAGATTTGAGCCAGCGGATTGGCCACGCCGAGCCCCGCGATGTCAGGAGCGCTGCCAGCGCTCGGCCCAAACAGCGATACGCCATCATCCAGCGAGGCAGAGGCAAGCATACCGAGCGATCCGGTAATCTGAGCCGCCTCATCGGACAGGATGTCGCCGAACATGTTCTCCGTCACCACGACGTCAAAGTCTGCCGGTCGACTGATGAGCTGCATGGCGGCGTTGTCGACGAGCAGGTCCTCAAGCTCCACGTCGGAGTACTCCTCGTCTTGCACGCGATGCACGATCTCGCGCCACATGCGGCTCGTCTCCAGCACGTTGCGCTTATCAACGCTCGTCACCTTGCCGCGACGTTTGCGCGCCGCCTCAAATGCCTGGCGCGCAATGCGCTCAATCTCGTACTCGCGATACTCCATCACGTCGACCGCACGCTGACCGGCCGCACCCGCAGCGCCCGCGCAGGTCACGGATGCGGGCGCCAAAGTCCCACGGCATGTTGTAGCCCATCGTATCGGGGATGTTCACGACCGTGGCACCGGCCTTTACGGCCGCCTCGATAATGCGCACCAGAAACTCCTGATCGGAGCGGCCGGCATCCTCGGCATAAAACTCAACATCGTCAACGAACTTGCGAGCATGTTTGACGGCATGGATCGCTCACTCAATTGCCCTTTCCTCAGTCATATGGAGCTTGTCGCGCAGGTGATTGGTGCTCACACCCAGCCCTGTATGGATACGGGGCCTCTGGGCCGTTTTGAGCGCCTCTGCAGCCACTTCGATATCCCTGTCGACAGCGCGCGTCAGGCCGCATACCGTGCATCGGTCGCCCGCAATCTTGCCAATCTCCTGTACGGAGCGAAAGTCACCAGGACTCGAGATGGGAAAGCCCGCCTCGATAACGTCCACGTTCATGCGCACCAGCTGGCGGGCGATGAAGAGCTTTTCCTCGGTATTCATGCTGGCGCCCGGCGACTGCTCACCGTCGCACAGGGTGGCGTCAAAGATTGTGATTTTGCGGCTTATATGTTCCTCCTGATTGACCGTTTTATGACAGATGGCTTTCAGGAGAGAGAGAAGGCCTAGAGATAGAAAAATACCCGTGTCGCTCATCACGCCTGAAAGCGGCAGACGATAGCGCACCCGGGTACAACAAATCGTTATAGCGAGATTACAACCCTAGCGCGCTATCCAATCTAGTAGCGCTAGGCCTAGGAGCTGTTGCGTGTTCATAAACATGTTGGGCTCCCTTCGGCCTCGGGTAGTACTACATCGCGCTAAAGTACAACACAAGTAAAACCACCACAAGGGTGCCTGTCCCCTTCGTGGTGGTTTCGTTGACCCAAAAGCAAGAGACCCGGTCCTGCACGAGGCAGAACCGGGTCTCTTAAGCAATGCTTGCTTTGCTCAAGCAGTAACTGTTAGTTACTCAGCCAGGAAGTCGCGCTGGATAGCGGGATCGACCTTGACGCCAGGGCCCATGGTGGAAGACACGGAGATGGACTTGACGTACTTGCCCTTAGCAGAAGAGGGCTTGACGCGCAGGATCTCGGTGTACAGGGCAGCGTAGTTCTCGACGAGCTGCTGCTCAGAGAAGGACTTCTTGCCCAGGGGCACGTGGCAGATGCCGTAGCGGTCGGCGCGGTACTCAACGCGGCCAGCCTTGAGCTCGGAGACCATCTTGGCGACGTCCATGGTCACGGTGCCGAGCTTGGGGTTCGGCATGAGGCCACGGGGACCAAGGATCTTACCGATGCGGCCAACCTTGGCCATCATGTTCGGCGTAGCGATAGCGGCGTCGAAGTTGATCTCGCCCTTCTGAATCTGGGCGACAAGCTCGTCGGAACCGATGATGTCGGCGCCGGCAGCCTCAGCCTCGCGGGCCTTCTCGCCCTCGGCGAAGACGGCAACACGAACGGTCTTGCCGGTGCCGTGGGGCAGGGAGATGGAACCACGGATGTTCTGGTCAGCCTTACGAGTATCGATGCCCAGACGGAAGTGGGCCTCGACGGTCTCGTCGAACTTGGCGGTGTCGAGCTCCTTAATGAGCTTGGCAGCCTGAAGGGGGGTGTAGAGCGTGGCGCGATCGATCTTCTCGGCAGCGGCGTTATAGCTCTTACCATGCTTAGCCATGTGCATTACCTCCTGTGGTTAAACGGGCGTGAGCCCTCCCACATCGTATCGTGTGCCCTATTGCACACATTTAACGGGCGCCCAGGTCGGAGCACCCGTCGTTACCATAAGAAATCGCTACTCAGCGATGGTGACGCCCATGGAACGGGCGGTACCGGCGATGATCTTCTTGGCGGCGTCAATGTCGTTGGCATTGAGGTCCGGCATCTTGATCTCGGCGATCTTGGTGAGCTGCTCCTGGGAGAGCTGACCAACCTTGTCGGCCTGGGGCTTAGCGGAACCAGACTTAAGGTTCAGCTCTTTCTTGATGAGGTGAGCCGCCGGCGGGGTTTTGGTGATGAAGGAGAAGGACTTATCCTCGTAGACAGAGATCTCAACGGGGATGATGTCGCCCTTCTTGTCCTGCGTCTCGGCGTTAAAGGCCTGGCAGAACTGCATGATGTTCACGCCAGCAGCGCCCAGGGCGGGGCCGACGGGAGGAGCGGGGTTAGCTGCACCAGCAGGAATCTGGAGCTTAATGACGTTGGCAACCTTCTTTTCAGCCATGGTCATTCCTTTCGAATCACGAGTGTGAAGTACTTGCTATATCGTAAGCACGCACGTGTTAGAAGCACTCCTGAGATGAGCAGTCACAGAAGAAGCACGCTCGCGCGAACGGACAAAAACTTAAGCGATGACAGCGACCTGGTTAAAGTCGAGCTCGACCGGCGTCTCGCGGCCAAAGATCATCAGCGTGACCTTGAGCTTGCCAGCCTCGGTGTTAACCTCGGAGACCTTGCCATCAAAGTCGGTAAGCGGGCCATCGGTGACGCGGACGGATGTGCCGACCTGAATATCAACCGAGGTGCGCTTGGGCGAATCGCCCTTACCGGGACGACGAGTCATCTTGTTGTACTCGTCACGGGAAAGCGGAGCGGGCTTGCCGTTGCCGCCTAGGAAACCGGTAACGCCGGGCGTGTTGCGAACACACGTCCACGCATCGTCATCCATCTCCATGCGAACCAGGACATAACCCGGGAAGATCTTAGAATCCTTGGTCTCGCGCTTGCCACCCTCTTTGATCTCGGTGACGCGCTCCATAGGAATCTCGATATCAAAGATACGGTCCTGCATACCCATGGTCTCGATACGATGCTCGAGATCGGACTTTACGCGGTTCTCGTATCCGGAGTAAGTGTGAACGACGTACCAACGCTTAGACATGGTTTAGCCCCTCAATCCAGAGAACAGAGCAAGAGCCTCGCCAAAGCCAGCATCGAGCAGAGCGATGACGACGCCGACGACGAGCAGAGAAGCGCAAACGACGACCGAGTAGTTCACGAGCTCCTTCTTATCGGGCCACGTGACACGCTTCATCTCGGACTTCACCGAAGCGAAATACTTCTTGGTGCGGGCGAAGAAACCAGGCTTCTCGTTCTTCTTGGACTTCGCAGCCTTCTCGTTCTTCTTGGCAACGGCCTTCTTGGCCTCAACCTTGGAGTTGGCGGCAGCGTTGTTGGCAGGTGCCGGCTGCTGAGCCTTCTTCTTGTTCTTCTTGTTGGCCATTTGGGTTACCTCCGCGCAATGCGCTTATACATGAGTAAACCGTAAGCCCCCAATTGGGAGCTTACGGAATAATGACTGGCACGCCAGGAAGGACTCGAACCCTCAACACTCGGTTTTGGAGACCGATGCTCTACCAATTGAACTACTGGCGTATGTGACTAGAGACTAGCGAGTCTCTTTGTGCAGCGTGTGGTGACGGCACCAGGGGCAATACTTCTTGATCTCCATACGATCAGGCATGGTCGACTTGTTCTTGGTGGTCGTATAGTTGCGGCGCTTGCACTCAGTGCACGCAAGAGTAACTAGAGTACGCATGTATCCTGAACCTTTCATTTCCGCCCCGTACGGGCACGAGTTGTTACTTTATCAGCTCCACGTAAGTGCTGTCAATGAAAACCTCGAGTCAATTGGTTCTCGGTGGATCCATTCATATTTGGAACACATCAATGAAGCCATCGAGATCTAATCGACGGTGCATCCAGGACCATTATCGATCCTCTCGACACCAGCAACGGCTGAATATCCATTGCAGAAAAGAACCCGGCACCCATATAAGTGCCGGGTTCTCTAAGTCAGCTATATCAAAGAGCTAATTTACTCAATGATCGTGGAGACGATGCCCGAACCGACGGTGTGGCCACCCTCGCGGATAGCGAAGCGCAGGCCCTCCTCCATGGCGATCGGGTGGATGAGGTCGCCCTCGATGGTGATGTGGTCACCAGGCATAGCCATCTCGGTGCCCTCGGGGAGCTTGACCGTACCGGTAACGTCGGTGGTACGGAAGTAGAACTGAGGACGATAACCATCGAAGAACGGGGTGTGACGGCCGCCCTCCTCCTTGGTCAGAACGTAGATCTCACCGGTGAACTTGGTGTGCGGGGTAACCGAACCGGGCTTGCAGAGAACCTGGCCGCGCTCGATGTCCTCGCGCTTGATGCCGCGGAGCAGCAGACCGACGTTGTCGCCAGCCTCGCAGAAGTCCATGGACTTACGGAACATCTCGATACCGGTAACGACGGTGTTCTGGGTATCCTTGATGCCGACAATCTCGACGGGCTCGTTGAGCTTGAGCTCACCGCGCTCGACACGGCCGGTAGCAACGGTACCACGGCCGGAGATGGTCATAACGTCCTCAACGGCCATCAGGAACGGGAGGTCGTTGTTACGAGCAGGCGTCGGGATGTACTCGTCGACGGCGTTCATGAGCTCGCGGATAGCGTCCATCCACTTGGCGTCGCCCTCGAGAGCGCCCAGAGCGGAACCACGGATGACGGGGATGTCGTCGCCGGGGAAATCGTACTCGGAGAGGAGCTCACGGGTCTCCATCTCGACGAGGTCGATGAGCTCGTCATCGTCGACCATGTCGCACTTGTTCAGGAAGACGACGATGTAGGGAACGCCGACCTGACGGGCGAGCAGGATGTGCTCGCGGGTCTGAGCCATGGGGCCGTCGGTAGCGGCGATGACCAGGATAGCGCCGTCCATCTGAGCAGCACCGGAGATCATGTTCTTGACGTAGTCAGCGTGGCCCGGGCAGTCAACGTGAGCGTAGTGACGGGCAGCAGTCTCGTACTCGACGTGGGAGACGGAGATCGTAATGCCGCGCTCGCGCTCCTCGGGAGCCTTGTCGATGTTCTCGAACGCAGTGAAGTCAGCCTTGCAGCCCTCGGTCTCGGAGAGAACCTTGGTGATGGCGGCGGTCAGCGTGGTCTTGCCGTGGTCGACGTGACCAATGGTGCCGATGTTAACATGCGGCTTAGTGCGCTCAAACTTCTCTTTGGCCATAAAGCCCTCCTCTAAACAGGTCGTCCCCGGACGGGACTTTGCCTTTATACCATAGTGGCCTCTCAACATACTATTGAGAAGCCACCGTGTTACCTATGGTAGCGGTGACTGGATTCGAACCAGTGACGCCACGGGTATGAACCGTGTGCTCTAACCAACTGAGCTACACCGCCGGATGGAGCCTGCAACCAGACTTGAACTGGTGACCTCTTCGTTACCAACGAAGTGCTCTACCGACTGAGCTATACAGGCACTTGACGGGTGGGAGCTATAGGATTCGAACCTATGTAGGCAGAGCCAACGGGTTTACAGCCCGTCCCCATTAACCACTCGGGCAAACTCCCAATCGTTCAAGTATACGCAGGTCCTTTGGTCTTTTGGACCGCCGCCCCCGCGAACGAAAAAGATAATACGATGCAACCTTGGGGGCTGTCAACGAAAACCTCTAGATACACGGTTCCGGGCGTATCTATATAGCCGTGACCTACGGTTTTGTTGAGTTTGGATGTGAAGGACGGTGGATTTGGCTGCGCTGGTGACATTTCCCGAGCGAATACTTTGGTGTAGTGGAGTACACCTTCAGGATCGGACTTCGATAACAGCCTATTTGCACCTATATATAGGTCGAGATCGGGCTTCCGTGGCAGATTCGAGCGTGGATTTTCTCCCGTTTGAAATCGAGCGTGGATAATCTCCCACTATTGGCGTGCCCCCAAGGCCAAAGTGGCAGATTATCCACGATCATTCACTAAGCGGGAGATTTTCCACGCTCGTACGTCCGATAATCCACGCTCAGGGGGGGGCAGCCGAGCTCGACACGGCTTTTGTCTCGATCTGTAACATATAGAGAACATTTTCTCCCCTATCTGTTACAGGTCGAGATATTACGCAGAGACCTCCGCTTACGTCTCATTCTGTAACAGTAAGAAAGGTTTTCAGCTTCTTCGTGTTACAGATCGAGTCAAACCTGAAGCTTGGTTGGCGCCAAACACGCTGACTTATCGACATAAATAGAAACGGGCCCTGTCCCTCAGGGGGACAGGGCCCGAAACTCTCATGGAGCCAGTGACAGGAATCGAACCTGCAACCCACTGATTACAAATCAGTTGCGCTACCGTTGCGCCACACTGGCACACTTGGCGCTTTCGCGCGAAGCCAGTTAAGAATAAAGGAATTGCGGACGAGGCGCAACAGGCCCTTCGCCCGACCACATCTCAAAACTATTCGTCAGAACGAATAGTTTTATCTGTTCGCCAAAACAAAAAACTATTCGTTTTGGCGATGGCAAGTCCACAATCCAATAACTACAAGCCAGTGAATTGACCAGCCGAGTAGCTGGTCTCTACAGATACTCCCCTACCGGCCACGAAGGGCCTTGAGCTTGGCCAGGGCATCGGGGCTCAGGCGACTGCCCAGAGTCATCTTGATCTGCGGGGCTTCCTCTGCCTCGTGAACGTCGTTATCGATCTGTTTGATCTCGTCCACCAGCATGCGGCTCGAGATGCGCGTGACGCCCTTGCCCATGACGACGGCCTGAATCGTACCGTCGCTCGACACCACGGAGCACGCGCGGCCTTCCTCGCGCGCCTCGATGCAGAGCTTCTGTACCACGGTATCAGCGGAGACGCCCGTCGGCGAGAACTCGATGCGCACGCCGCGGGCCGGTAGGTTGGGGCGCTCGCTGGAAATATTGCCCGCACCGTCGAACACGATCACGGCCTCGTAGCGGCCCTGGGCAAACGCCGCAACATCGTTGATAAGCGCGGTGCGCGCCATATCGTGGACGTCGCTGGAATACGGATCGTCGGAATGGTCGTAGACGAGCTTTTCGTAGCGCGGCGTGCAGTGAATCACGTTGTAGCCGTCGACCACCAGCAGCTCGGGCTTATTGGAGTGCACCGTCGAGACCGGATCGGCGATGGCCTGCGCAAACGCATTGCCGCCCACGCCATAGGTCGCGGCCGAAACAATCGGCTTGGCCGAGCCTTCGCCAAAGCGCTTGGCCTTGGACTTGGCGCGGTTCTTCTTGGACATGCGCTACTCCTCCCCCATGAGCTCGCCGGCATTGCGGCGCAGCCACTCAAAGCACAGCGCGGTGGTCGCCTGGGCCACGTTGAGACTCTCGGTCATGCCGCGCTGGGGAAGCTTGGTCAAAAAGTCGCATTTCTCGAGCACCAGACGCGAGATGCCATCGCCCTCGGAACCCATGACGAGCGCCACGCGGCCCTCGAAGGGAGCATCCCAGCAGCTGCCCTCGGCGTGCTCGGAAGCACCGCCCACCCAAAAGCCAGCGGCCTTAAGATCGTCGAGCGCACGGGCAATGTTGGGAACCTGCGCGATGGGCAGGTGCATGACGGCACCAGCAGAGGTCTTGTAGCTGCCGACGGTCACACCGGCGGCGCGCTTGTTGGCGATGATGACGCCCACCGCGCCCACGACCTCGGCGGAGCGCACGATCGCACCAAAATTGCCGTCGTCGGTCACATGGTCGAGCACGACGACGAGCGCCGGTCCGTCACCCGCGCGATCGAGGATATCGGCGACATCGGCATAGGGGAAGTTGCCGACCTCGAGCGCAATGCCCTGGTGAGCGCCATGGCTCGACAGCGCATCAAGCTGCGCGCGCGACACATACTTAATGCGGACGCCCGCGGCGTTGAGGTCGTCGACCAGACGAGACAGGGCCGCATCGCGCTCCCCGCCCTCGGCAATGAGCGCACACTTGATGGGAAAACCGGTGCGCAGCGCCTCGGCGGCAGCACGGCGACCTTCGATAAACTCGCCCTTGGGAACCTGGACATTATCGCGGCTACGCTCGCGCTGCGGGCGAGCAGCCTGTGAGCGCTCGCGCTGGCCCTTGGGAGCGGCAGCGCGGTCGTTGCGGCGAATCGGACGCGAGCCAGAAGCAGCCTGCTTGCCTCCACGCGATGCACGCTTGCGATTGTCGGCCATAAAACGGCCTCCTTTAAAAAATATTCAAACAGGACAAAAGAAGCGACCGCTTAAGACGAATAGCTCAAGCGGTCGGTACGGGTTTTCCAAGTGCCCGAGATTACCGTGAAAGAGGAGCGACGCGTACTTGAGTACGCGAGCGACGGTTTGAACGGCAAGATCGGGTGCTTGGGAAACCCGCGGGGATTAGAGAGATTTGATACGGGTGCCAGCGGCAGTGTCCTCGATCGTCAGCCCGAGGTCCTTGAGCTGGTCGCGGATGGCGTCGGCCAGATCCCAGTTCTTGGCGGCGCGGGCCTCGGCGCGGGTCTCGAGAATCTTGACAGCGGCCTCGTCCACGTCGTCGCCCGTGTAGGCAACCAGGCCGGCGGCTACGCCCAGCAGGCCCAGCGGCAACTCGACCTTTGGCTCGGGGAGCTCAACGCCAAACGTATCGAGCAGCTCGACCAGCGTATCGGCGGCGGCAAGCGCGGCGGCCTTGTCGGCAGCGTCGCCCGCCTGCTCCAGGTACTGGTTGCACTCGGTCACAAAGCCAAAGACGGCACCCATGGCACCGGCGGTGTTAAAGTCGTCGTCCATGCACTCCTTAAAGGTGGCGCGGGTCTCGGCGGCCTTGGCGGCAAACGCCTCGGATGCTGCCTCATCGGCATCGGCCGTCGCATGGTTCGCGGCCCAGCGCAGGTTCTCGACCGTTCCGGCGATACGCGTGAGTGAGTTCTCGGCACCCTCCAGGCGCTCCCAAGAAAAGTCGAGCGGCGAGCGATAACTCGTCTGCAGCATCAGCAGGCGCAGGGCGGCAGCGGAGTGCTGCTCGAGGACCTCGGCCAGCGTAAAGAAGTTGCCGAGCGACTTGGACATCTTCTCGCCGTCTACCAGCAGCATGCCCGTGTGCATCCAGGTGTTGGAGAAGCCCTGGTGCCAGGCGCAGGTGGCCTGGGCGCACTCGTTCTCGTGGTGCGGGAAGGCAAGGTCGGAGCCACCGCCGTGGATGTCGATCGGGGTGCCCAGGTAGCGGTGCACCATGGCGGCGCACTCGGTGTGCCAGCCGGGACGGCCCTCGCCCCAGGGGCTCGGCCAGCTGGGCTCGCCGGGCTTGGCGGCCTTCCACAGGGCAAAGTCGAGCGGGTCGTTCTTGTCCTCGTTCTCCTCGATGCGCGCGCCAACCATAAGGTCGTCGATGTTGCGGCCCGAGACCTGACCATAGTTGGGATCGCTGCGTACGGCAAAGTACACATCGCCGTTATCGGCTGCGTAAGCGTGGCCCTGATCGATAAGCGTCTTGATCATGGCGATCATGGGGCCGATCTCCTTGGTGGCGCGGGGGCGCACATCGGGATCGAGCACGTTAGCGGCGCGCATGACGCCGATAAACTTGTCGGAGAACTCCGTCGCGACCTCAGCAGCCGTACGGCCCTGCTCGTTGGCGCGCTTGATGATCTTGTCATCGACATCGGTGAGGTTCTGGGCGAACGTGACCTCGTAGCCGCTCGCGATGAGCCAGCGACGAATCACGTCAAAGCTGATGAACGTGCGGGCGTTGCCGATATGGATGTTGTCGTAGACCGTGGGGCCGCACACGTACATGCGAACCTTGCCGGACTCGATGGGCTGGAACTCTTCCTTTTTATGGGTAGCGCTGTTGTAGATACGCATTCGTTACTCCTTAACGGTTTTCTGTAGCAGGCAGACGGCCCAGGCGCCAATTCCCTCGCCCTGGCCTTCCCAACCGAGCTTTTCGGTCGTGGTGGCGGCGACGCCCACGTTTTCCACGTCGACGCCCAGGGCATGGGCAAGGTTGGCGCGCATGGCATCGCGGTGCGGAGTGATCTTGGGTTGCTGACAGGCAATGGTGCAATCGGCATCGACAAACTCAAAGCCCAGCTCGCGCGCATAGTCCATCACGCGAGCGAGCAGCACCATCGAATCGGCACCCTCGTAGGCGGGATCGGTGTCGGGGAATAGCTTGCCGATATCTCCCCCGCGGCAGGCGCCCAGAATGGCGTCGGCCAAGGCGTGCGCGAGCACATCGGCATCCGAGTGACCCAGCAGGCCGCGCTCGTAGGGAATGTCGACCCCGCCGATGATACATCGACGCCCCTCCACCAAACGGTGGACGTCGTAGCCGTGGCCAATGCGCAGGTTACTGAACATGGGGAAGGTCCTCTCCCTCGGCCATGCGGCCAAGCAGAATCGCGGTTACGGGGCGCAGGTCCTCGGGCACCGTCACCTTAAGGTTATCGCGCGGGCTCTGGACGCAGCGGACGCGCCCACCCATGCGCTCGACCAGTGACGAATCGTCCGTGCCGATAAAGCCCTCGGCAATCGCCGCGGCATGGGCGCGCTTCATGGCGTCGACACTAAAGATCTGCGGCGTCTGCGCGGCCCAGTAGAGCTCGCGCGGCGGCGTCTCGACGATGTTGTCGCCGTCGACAATCTTGAGCGTGTCGATCGCGGGTTGACCGCACACGACACCGTCGAGCGAGCGGTCACCCACAAGCACGTCAATCGCATGATCGATGGCCTCGGTCGTGATAAGCGGACGGGCGCCGTCGTGGATGGCGACATATTCGAAACCCGTCGGTACCGCATGCACGCCGGCACGGGTGGAATCCTGACGGGTATCGCCGGCATCGGCAAAACTGATGGGCGTGTCATAGTCAAACGGGTCGATGGCCAGGCGGCGCATCTCGGCACGGCGCTCGGCAGGGCACACCACCACGATGTGGCCGACCTTGTCGCTACGATCGAACGCGCGGATAGACCAGCTCATGAGCGGACGGCCCGCCACGTTAACGAGCTGCTTGCCGCCGGGATTTCCAAAGCGCTGGCCGCTGCCGCCGGCAACGACCACGGCGCATACGGGCGCCATTATGCGTTCCCCTGTTTGGTGCCCTTCATGCGGTACAGCGAGTCCGCAAGAATGGCAGGGTTGTTGACGCCAAAGTCGCCTAGGCGCTCCGGATCCTCGCTGATGTCGTCCATGAGCTCCTGCAACGAGCCATACTCGTCGACGATCTTCTCGGCCACGCCGTCGCGCACGACGGACACGCGCGAAAGCGTGCGCAGGCCCAGCGGCGTCATGACGGAGTCCTCGTCCAGGTCGTCGTAACCCAGAACCGCCGCCACATGCTGTGGGTCGGACAGGTCCTTAGGTGTCATACGGCTCAGGTTGGCGCGAATCTTCTCGGCATTAGCCTCGGAAGAATCACTTGCGTAGTCGCGGATCATCAGGTCGTATTCGGTATCCATGCTGGAGCCCGCGAGCTGCTCGAGCTGCATCTGCACGAGCTTGCCCTGGTTGCCCAGCTTGACGATGCAATCCTTAAGCTCGGTCTTTGCCTGCTGCATGATCTCGAAGCTCGAGAAAATACCGGTAATGTCGGCGAGCGTAACGTAGTCGTCGAGCTCGAGGGCCGTCAGGCGCAGCAGGGAGCGGTCGAGCGACTGACGGGTAGTCTGGAGCGTGGCGACGAGCTGGTTGACCGAGCTCATGATGGTGGTGACGGGCTGGATCTCGTAGCTCTTACCGTGGACGTACACGTTGACGACGGCACGACGGGCCGAGACCGAGATCACAATGGCATCGGTGAGCACCGACATGCGAGCGGCGGTGCGATGACGCATGCCCGTCTCGCTCGTGGCAAGCGAGGGATCGGGATTGAGATGGAAGTTGGCGCGCAGGATCTGGGTGAGGTCGCCGTCGATGACGATGGCGCCGTCCATCTTGGAGAGCTCGAACAGACGGTTCGAGGTGAACGAAATGTTGAGCGGGAAGCCGTCGTTACCGGCAGCGAGCACGTTTTCAGTGTCGCCAACGCAGATAAGGGCGCCCAGGTGACCGGCGATGATCATGTCGAGGGCAGTGCGGATCGGCTGACCAGGTGCCGTCAGGCGGATGGCCTGTTCCATACGCTTTTGCAGCTCGTTCTTATCCAAGGCATCGCTCCCATCGTATACGCTCCATAAACGCTAAATAGTTTCTCACGGTTTGTCCCCGCGGCGCTCGCGAAATCCGATGCTTACAGAATGAGCGAACACCGCTAAGATAGCTAATTTGGGACGGGCTCTTTTGACTACCCAATCAACCATGTGCCAAGGTTAGTCTTTTTGTTGCTCCCCCAAGAGGTACACGCGGGCCCGCCCGCAGAGAGGGAGCCAGACTATGGGACTCGCAGAGCTCGTGCTGCTCGCCGTTGGCCTTTCGATGGACGCCTTTGCCGTATCCATCTGCAAGGGCCTTGGCATGAAGAAGATCAACCTTAAGGTCGCCGTAGTGCTCGGCCTGTTCTTTGGCGGCTTCCAGGCCGGCATGCCCGTGATCGGATGGGCGCTTGGCGGCCAGTTTATGGGCATCATCGGCCCCATCGACCACTGGATCGCCTTTATCCTGCTCGCCTTCATTGGCGGCAAAATGCTGTGGGAGGCCTTTACCGAGGACGAGGATGAAGGCGACGGCAAGGATGCCGAAAAGATTGACCTGGGCGAGTACATGATCCTCGCCATCGCCACCTCAATCGACGCCCTAGCCGTGGGCATCTCATTTGCCGCGCTCTCGGTCGACATCATGCCCGCCGTGTCGCTCATCGGCATCACGACCTTTATCTTCTCCGTCGCCGGCGTAGCGATCGGCCACACCTTTGGCGCGCGCTACGAAAAGCCTGCCACCATCGTGGGCGGCGTCGTGCTCATCCTCATCGGGCTTAAGATCTTGCTTGAGCATCTGGGGATTCTCGCGATATAAAAAAACGCCTCTCATAAGCTCAACGTCAATGTAGAGGTCTCATGCAGAGTTTTGCATAATGCCTTTTCGTGCAGACTTTTGCATGTCATACTGATATGCAAAAGTCTGCACGTTAGGAGATCGCCATGGATACCCTTCCCATCACCACACCGCGTCAAGCTGGCATCTATGTGCGCCAGGCACGCGAGGCTCAGGGTCTCACCCGTGCCGCCCTCGCTAAAAAAGCCGGTGTTTCGGAGCGCCTGCTCGCATCGCTCGAGCTAGGAGACGCCACGGGTATTCGACTCGACAAGCTGCTGACGATTTTCAATGCTCTTGGACTGGCACTCGCCGCTCAAGGGGATATCGGCGAAGCAAAAAATGAGCGACCAGTCGACGCCCCGCATGCCAATCCGCTGCCTCGCAGCATCCCCAGGCGCCATCACACTCAACGTCCCCATCATCGCAACCGTCGTAGTACCGCCATTCCGGCTCTTGCAGATGCCCCCTTTACATCCGCACTTTACGACGAGATCTTCGCCGATTTCGTCATGTCCAATCTCGGAGTCTCGATTGCCGCAAACGCATCTAACCAAACCAAGCCCGAAGGGAAATAGCCAATGGCCAGAACATCACTTCGGACCATTATTTGCGGCGTACCTGCGGGAACGCTCACGCAAGATGAGAACGGTCTTATCAGCTTTACCTACGATCATGACTATGACGGGCCAGCCCTATCGACCAACATACCCGTATCGAATCGCACATACGGACAACAGGTCATGAATCCGTACCTGTTTGGCCTTCTACCCGACAGCGAGGACCAACGAAAAGCGATTGCCGCCGAATTCGACGTTAGGCCCAACAATCCCATTGCGTTGCTCAGCCATATCGGACTCGACTGTCCGGGCGGAGTGCAGTTTTATGCCGAAGAAGATGCCGACGCCGTCCTGCATCGCGCTGGCGAATACCGCCCTATAGACGACCACGAAATTGCTCTCCGTCTCAAGTCGATCAGAGATGACCGCGATGCATCGTGGATGGGTCTAGATGAAAGTTGGTCACTTGGAGGCAACCAGGGCAAGTTCGCGCTCGCGTTCATAAACGGCCGCTGGTGCGAATGCATGGGCTCCTCGCCCACGACGCATATTTTCAAAAATGGCGTTAACGGATTTAAACTCGAGGCTCTCAATGAGTTTGTCTGCATGAAAAGCGCCCAGCGCGCCGGTATCGCAACGGCAAACGTCGAATATCGTATGTTTGAGGACGAACCTACCCTCATTGTTGAGCGCTATGACCGCGTGAAAGTCGAAGACGGAACGATCAGGCGCCTACATCAAGAAGACCTCTGTCAGGCACTTGGGGTGATGCCCGCCCAAAAGTACACGGCAGACGGCGGCCCGACCACACGCGACATTCAAGAGCTCCTCGTAACTACGAGCCACCATCAACTTAACCTGCATCTGTTTACGCAGATACTGTTCTTCAACGCCATTATCGGCGCACCGGATGCGCATGCGAAAAACTATTCCCTGCTCCTTGGAAACGACGGCGCAGCCATGATGGCTCGAATGTACGATGTCGCATCGGGCTTGGCGTATGAGAGCATGCGACGTCGGGCACGCCTTGCTATGAGCGTTGGCGGCGAAAATCGTGTGGGGCGCATCGGTCCAGGTGCTATCCGCCGATACCACGGTATGGGCGACCCCGCGCTGGAGACGGCGCTCACCGATGCCGGGCTATCCGAGAAGTTTTGCTTTGCGACCATGATGGACCTCGCCTACGAGGTACCCATTTGCATGGAAGAGGTCATGGACGAATACGCCGACCTGCCCGGCATGGCGGACCTGCGCGAGCATATGCTCGGCCCCGTCCGCGAAAACTGCCAGCGCACCCTCGACCTCATCAAGGCGGATATGGGCTAGGCGCCAATCAGTTCAGATATCTTAAAAAGAAGAGAGGGGACACCTGTCGCAAAAGACCGGGTACCCCCTCTCGTAATGTCATTTGCAATCCGCTAGCACGTGGCTCGGACTGCTGCTAGCGCAACCTTTACGCAGCGAGGCGCTTGAGGACGTCGATGAGCAGCTCGTAGAAGCGCTCGGCAGAAGCGAGCTCCATGCTCTCGTCCGGGGTGTGGACATCGGAGAGCGTCGGTCCCACGGCGATGGCGTCCAGGCCGTGCAGGGCCTCGGCAAAACTGACGCTCGCCGCACAAGGGGATATCTCCGAAACGAAACTGGGCAATCAGTCAATGGTAGCCAAAAGAGCCCCATTACAGTTTGAGTCGTCCGAAAGGGCGGTACACCCCTCCTTTCTTGCTGCCAAGCATCGCTGCCGCCCCGTTCTCCGCAGCGGCAATCATTTTGTCTAACCCCAATATGGCAAGCATCCGATTCAGTTTGTCGGCCTCGAAATCATCAGAAAGCAGCGTAAGATTATCGAGGATCGTCCCCCCAACAATAGGGGGCTCTTGCTCCGTAATGCCAACTCGGCACCGCCGCAATGCGTATAGGTCGATGCGACGCTGTGATACCCCGTTGTAGAGGACGGCCCCTTCCGCGTTATCTGGATATAGACCCAATATCACTGACAGCAGCGAGCTCTTCCCCGAGCCATTTCTTCTTGCTTGCTGTTTTTCTTATATTGTAACGATTTTCGATAAGAGGAAAGATTACTCCATTACGCGCAAGCCCGAACTCTAAGCGTTTCCCATCAGCATTGCCCATTTTTCGGATCGAAATCCAAATCCAGCTTCCTATCGCATGCTGAAATCAAATCCTGATCATGGCTTACAACAAGAATTAGCTGATCGAAGGGATTTCGATGAATATACTCCGTGAACTCCCGACGGCTTTCTTCATCTAAATCGTTCGTTGGTTCATCGAACACAAGCACTTCCGGCTGCCTGCGAAGTGCTGCGAATATCCTTAGCTTTCGATACTCTCCACCAGAAAGGTCTCTACAATTCTTGCCTTTTAACGATTCGACGGTTCGATAGAAACTCGGCACAAGCTCTCGGAGGTTTTCGTTCGATCCCCGAATCGACGTCCTCTCAAGGTAATTCTCCACCGTTTCGTTCGGAATAAAGAGCTTTTGCGGGCACACCGCAAACAGGTCCCGTCGGATCGTCTCCATATCGAGCTCTTCATATGGCACCGACCCCAAAGCCCGATGTCCCCCAGCAGAATATAGTCCAAGGAGCACCTTCAGAAACGTGCTTTTTCCGCATCCGTTCGGCCCGGTAATGGCATAGGTTTTTCCTTCCTCCACCTCCACGGAGAGGTCGCGGTACAAGTAGGGCTTTCCCGCGTATCGGTACGCGATGTTGGACAACGATATGCTCTCCACGTGCCCAACCGTGAGGGTGCCGCGGTCCTCGGCGTCCTCCGTCAGAGCCCCCAATCGGTCGAACGAGGCCCTTGCGTCCTGATACGATTTGAAATAATTCAAAAAATACTTGAAGCATCCGAACGCCATCGAGTAATACGAGTTCACCATTGTGAACTCACCTAAGCTCATTCTTCCGCTCAATATTTCCATCCCGGAGATCACGAGCAGTGCCCCCCGAAACACAGACGAGATCAGGCCGTCGCTTGATGTGGCCAGATTCGAGACCTTACTTGCTTTCATGTAAATCGGGTAGTACCCCTCGAATACCCCTTTGAGCGTCCGAGCGCTCTGGTCATATGCGCCATCGCACTTAATGTCAAACAACTGCGACAGCTCGCCGCTCACGGACGCGAAAAGTTTGCTCAACCCCTCCTTGTTCGCAAGCGAGCTGTTGTACAACGGCTTTTTCAACGCCCTGAATAAAATGAAGTACGCACCAAGCGAACATACGCTTAACACCAGGAACACCGGATTGATCGAAAACAGGATGATGCATATCAACACAACCAGAACGATGTTAAGCCCGATCGTCAGGAAGTTGTTCACGACAAACGATGACACCGCATTCGAATCCGCATATACCCTCTGCGTTGTATAGGATGGATCCGCCTGCTCCCCCTTTTCCAAGGGCCCCCGTTCAAACGACTCACACGTGGCTCCCATCAGCCTCATCGTCATCTCCAAGATGACGCGCGATACGTTCACGCCCATCGCATACGACATGAAGGAAGCAGATATCCCTATGCCCGCAACAAAAGCCGCAAACCACACGACGCGAGATGGATCCCTATTCGTCACGAGAAAGTCTACAAATCCACCGTTTAAGGCGGGCATGACGCACGAGAGAGCGAAATTAACCAACATGAGAATCACGAAAAGCCGTGACCCTTTACACCGAAACAACTCGTGAACCGTCTTCTTAAACATGCTAGCTCCCATCAAGCGACCTTTTATCCAAAACTGAATTTGTTCGCCGCTTAATCGCTCCCATATATCCCTTGTTGTGAATTCTTGCTCAAGACATTATCGCGGGTTGCGGTGCCCAGGATCCCATTTCGCCCTTATATACATACGGATAGGCCCCCTATTTGCATAGGCAAGCGCGGAGATTATAACGGCAGCCACCATCAGGCCGAAAATAGCCCTTTTGTCCGGAAAAAGGGACGAGAGAAAAAGGCATATGGTGGCGCGCGCAGACGTGGTGTAAGAGCGTCCTGAGGTCCGTCGCTGCAAGT
>CAJMMD010000027.1 GCA_905214465.1 uncultured bacterium | reverse complement strand
AGCACTTAATGTGCTTTCCGTCTTGCGCAGGACTGTAGAGCAGCAAACTTAACCCGCCCCGGACCCCGATGGCCCCAGACCGACGGGATAGACCGGTTCAGATGGGGCTTTGATGCATGGGTGGTCTGTTGTTGTGCAAATGGGTATCATACTGTGGTTATTGCATCGACTCTGCGATGCATGTTTGTACGTTCCCGGCGGTCGGTTTGCCAGAAGCGCCCCGTCGGTTGTTCCAGACACGTTTCGAAGAAAGGAAACAACACTCACCTATGGCAGCTAAAAAATCATCTCCCTTGAAGATCATTCCGCTTGGCGGCCTTGACGGCATCGGCAAGAACATGACGGTCTTCGAGTGCGGCGACGACATGGTGCTCGTCGACGCCGGCCTTATGTTCCCGGATGACTCCCAGCCTGGTATCGACCTGGTGCTTCCCGACTACACCTATGTTCTGGAGAACGAGGAGAAGCTCCGCGGTATCATCGTCACCCACGGCCACGAGGACCACACCGGTTCGCTTCCGTACCTGCTGCAGGACCTCAACAACAAGGTGCCCATCTTCTCGAGCAAGCTGACGCTCGGCTTTATCGAGGGCAAGCTCTCCGAGTTCCGCATCCGCGCGCCTAAGTTCCGCGAGGTCAAGGGCGGCAGCCATGTCAACCTCGGCGGCATCTCGCTCGACTTCTTCTCGATGACGCACTCCATCCCCGGCGCTCTGGGCGTGTTCATCCGCACCAATCAGGGCACCGTTATGCACACCGGCGACTTTAAGCTCGACCAGACGCCCATCGATGGCGTCACGCCCGACTATGCCGCTATCAGCCGCTTTGCCAAGCAGGGCATCGACCTGCTGCTTTCCGACTCCACCAATGCCACGGTTCCCGGCTTTACCAAGTCCGAGGCCGAGGTTGGTCCCAACCTGCTGCACGCCATCAAGAACGCCCCGGGTCGCGTGTTCGTCGCATCGTTCTCGAGCCACATCCATCGTTTGCAGCAGATCTGCGATGCCGCCCGCAAGTGCGGCCGTAAGGTCGTTGTGACCGGTCGCTCCATGCTCACGAACACCCGCGTGGCGCGCGAGCTCGGTTATCTCAACATCGATGATGCCGATATCATCGATGCCTTCGATATCGATAACCTGCCTGACGACAAGATCGTCGTCATGTGCACTGGTTCGCAGGGCGAGCCGCTGTCGGCCCTGTCCCGCATGGCCAATGGCGAGCACAAGACGCTCTCCATCCACGAGGGCGATACCGTTATCCTCTCGGCAACTCCCGTTCCTGGCAACGAGAAGGCCGTCCAGCAGGTCGTCAACAGCCTGGCCAAGCTCGGCTGCGACGTGTGGGATAAGAACCGCGCTCTCGTCCACGTCTCGGGTCACGGTAGCCAGGAGGAGCTCAAGCTCCTGATGGCCATGGCCAAGCCCACGTATTTTATGCCGGTTCACGGTGAGGCCGTGCATCTGCGCGCCCATGCCCAGCTGGCCCGCAAGATGGGCATCAAGGACGATCATATCTTTATCCTCGATAACGGCGACACGCTCGAGATGCGCGGTGGTATCGTCAAGCGCGGTACGCCCGTCGAGTCCGGTGTCGTTTACGTCGACGGCCTGCGTATCGGCGATACCGACCCCATCGTCCTGCGCGATCGCCAGAAGCTCGCCAACGACGGTATGGTCACGGCCGTTGCCATCGTCTCCCTCAAACATAAGAAGATCGAGGCCATCGAGTTCTCGGGCCGCGGCGTCTCGTTTGCCATCGACGACCAGTTCTCCGAGGATGCCTCCGCGTCCATTATGAAGACGATCGAGAAGGGTAAGTTCAGCTTTACCAGCAGCGGTTCCGATGCCATTCGCAAGGCCGTGCGCGATTCGCTCTCTAACTTTATCTGGAGCCGTACGCGCACCCGTCCGATGATCATCCCGGTCGTCATGGAGGTTTAGTTTGGCGCGCGGATCTGCACAAAACGCCAAAGGCAATAAGGCCAATAACCAACCGGCATCTGCTAAGGGTGCCGGTTCCCATCTGCGTGCCAATAAGGGCCACGAGTCCGAGTTCGATGAGTTTGAGCCCTTGGTCGAGCCTTCGGCCAATCGCGATATCGCCGGTGTGGTCATCGCCGTTTTGGCGATCGCGTCCTTCATTGCCGTGATCTCTCCGGCAACAGCGCCCGTGACGGCTGCGGTTGCCGGTTTCTACCACCTGGGCTTTGGTCTGGGCGCCTACGTGCTGCCGATCGTCATCTTGCTGTTTGCCGCCACGCTCTTTTTGGGTGAGGACTCGCCGCTCAACGTGCGCTCTGTTGCGGGCGGCGCCTTGGTCTTTATCGCCGTCGTCTCCATTCTTTCGCTGATGGTGCCGGGCACGAGCGATTCGTGCGACCTTATGTTTACGCCGCAGAACCTTTCCGTGTCGGGCGGCTACATTGGCGCCTTTATCGCAAGTGCCTTGCAAAACGCCCTGGGTAAACCTATCGCCATGGTTGTCTTGCTGGGGCTTGTCGTCGTTGGTTTGGTCATTATCGGCTTTTCGGTGGGTGGCGTTTTGCGCTCCGCACGCGATCGCGCTGCCGATTTTGCCGAGCGTCGACGTGCCGATGTCAATGCGAGCCCGTGGGGCGATGAAGAGGCCCTGTCTGTTCCCGGCGTCGCTCGTCCGCACCTGAGCATTCTGCGCCAGAAGGGGACTGACGCCGCGGTGACCACGGTCATGGGTGGCGATGTCGACCCGGTTTTGGATGACGACGAGGACGATGACCCATTTGTCGACGTATCCGAGTCGGTTGAAGCCGAGCGCGCCAAGACCACGCTGCTGCCGCGCCGCCATGCCAAGAAGGGCAAGGCTGCGCCCAAGCTCAACACAAGCGAGCCCGACCCGTCTTGGTCCGATAGCGAGATTGAGCTCACCGAGGGTGACGACGAGGACGACGAGGCTCCGCTCGAGACCGCCAAGACAACCTTGCTGCCGCGTCGCCACGCCAAGCGCGGTCAGGTCACTGGACAGCTTTCGATGGAGGACGATCCGGACAAGGTTGACGAGTCCGAGCCGCCGTTTGCCGTGAACCCTGTTTCGGCCGCACCTCAGATTCCCGACTTCTTAAAGCATCCCAAGGTTGCCGATGCGCCTGCCACGAGTGCTGTCGAATCGGCTGCGGCTCGTGATGGGGGAGCGGACGGCGGCGCCGCAGATAACGAGGGCGAAGAAGAGGACGGCCTCAAGCTTCCGCCGCTCGAAATCCTACATGCCAACCCGCAGTCGGCTTCTGCCGCGTCTTCGGATAAGGAGCTGGAGCAGACCGCTGAGTCACTGCAATCCACCTTGCTTGAGTTTGGCCGCAGTGCCCGCGTGGTCGGCTGGATCGCCGGCCCCACGGTGACGACCTTTAAGCTGCAACCTGGCGAGGGCGAGCGCGTGAGCAAGATTTCGAGCCTCGAGGACGATATTGCGCTTTCGCTCGCCGCCCAGTCGGTTCGTATCTTTGCCCCGATCCCCGGCACCTCTCTCGTTGGTATCGAGATTCCCAACCGCAAGCGCCAGAACGTCAATCTGGGCGACGTGCTGCCCTATGTGAAGGGCGGTCCGCTCGAGCTCGCCATCGGCCGCGACGCCGAGGGCACGCCGGTTGTCGCCGACCTCGCCAAGATGCCTCACCTGTTGATTGCCGGTACGACCGGTTCTGGTAAGTCGGTGATGATCAACTCCATCATCACGACCTTGCTCATGCGCGCCCTTCCCGAGGACGTTCGCCTGATCATGGTCGACCCCAAGCGCGTCGAGCTTGCGGGCTATAACGGTCTGCCGCATCTCTATGTGCCCGTGGTGACCGAGCCCAAGCAGGCCGCGAGCGCTCTGCAATGGGCTGTGTCCGAGATGGAGCGTCGCCTGAAGGTCTTCGAGCGTCTCAACGTGCGTAAGATCTCGACCTACAACGAAAAGCAGGCTGCTGGCGAGTTTGAGCATTACGACAATCCGCCGCAAAAGATGCCCTACCTGGTCATTATCATTGACGAGCTCTCTGACCTGATGATGGTCGCCGGTAAGGATGTCGAGGCCTCGATCGTGCGTATTGCACAGCTGGGCCGCGCCGCCGGTATTCACCTTATCGTTGCCACGCAGCGCCCCAGCTCCAACGTGGTGACGGGCCTTATCAAGGCCAACATCACCAACCGCATCGCCTTTAACGTCGCCACGGGCATCGACTCGCGCGTCATCATCGACCAGATGGGTGCCGAGAAGCTCACCGGTTTGGGCGACATGCTGTTCTCCAAGGTCGACTGGGGCAAGCCCCGCCGTATCCAGGGCTGCTTTGTCTCGGACGACGAAATCAACGAGATTGTCGAGTTCGTCAAGTCGCAGAGCGAGCCCGACTACCACGAGGAGATTCTGTCCGCCGTGGCGCCCGCTTCCATGTCCATGGCTGGTGGCGGCGGCATTGTCCGCACCGGAGTCGCCGAGCCGCAAGACGATGATCCGCTCATTTGGGAAGCCGCCCATATTGTGGTGGAATCGCAGCTGGGCTCCACATCTGGCCTGCAACGCCGCCTGAAGGTTGGCTATGCGCGTGCCGGGCGTATTATGGACATGCTGGAAGAAAAGGGTGTCGTCGGCCCGCCCGACGGTTCCAAGCCGCGCGAGGTCCTGTTGGACGAGGAGGGGCTTGCCGCGCTGGAATCTGTCGACGCCGAGATGGCACGTGAAGATCGTGAGTTTGGAGGATTCTGATGGCTGCACGCTTTGGTGACATGCTGCTCGAGCAGCGTCGCCGAATGGGCCTTTCCATTCAGCAGGTCGCCAACACCATCAAAATCAGGCCGCAGATCATCGAGTTTTTCGAGACCGGTAACTTTGCTTCGATGCCGCCGCGCGGCTATGCGCAGGGCATGATTTCGAGCTATGCTCGTTTTTTGGGCCTCAATCCGCGCGAGGTCGTCAATGCCTACTTTGACGAACTGATGGCATACGAACGCGAGACGTCGCAGCAGGGCGGTCGTTTCCAGGACGCCGCCGGCTACGTCAATTCGCGTTCCTCTGTCGATAACGGGCGCTTTCTGATGGTTCAGGGCGGTCGTTCGACTCGCTATGGACAGCGTCCTCAGCAGGCCGGTTATATTACCGAGACGGGTTCGGGCGAGGAGATTCGCTCGCAGCGTGACCGGTTCCGCAGTACGCCGATGCCCGAGGACCGTGCGCTTCCCGCTGCCCGCGGCGTGGCGCGTGACCCTCGTGCCGGCTACGGCGACGGCGGCTATTCCGATCGCGGTCACCGTGGTATCTCCACCGGACGCTCTCGCAGTGGCTATGCGGACGCCGATACCACGCAGGTGACGCCGCGTCTTCGCTCTCAACCACAGCCGTATGGCCAGCGCTCTTCGGCTCCGCGTGCGGGCCAGCGTGGCTATCAAGGCCGCGGTGAACTTGCGCCCCGCTCGGGTCAGCGCAGCCTTCAGGGCCAGGGTGGCTATTGCGGCCGTTCCGATAGCAATCGTGGCCGTATGCCTCAGGGAGGCGGCCGCAGCAGTTCCAGTCGTGGACGCGGCGGTTCCCGTGCTCCTCAAAACAACGGGCTCGATCCGCGTATCGTCTACGCCGGTATCGGTGCCGTGGCGTTGCTGCTGATCGTGCTCATCGTGGTACTTCTGCGCGGCTGCGCATCTTCGACGCCCGAGACCACGCCCGAGACGCCCGCTGTTACCAAGACGACGACCAAGAAGTCTTCTAAGAAGACCGAAACGGTCGACGAGGACGAAGACACCGATGAGCCGACTGACGAGTCGACTGATTCGGACGCCGCCAAGACGACGGCTAAAAAGGAAGAAAACGAGGTAACGAAGGTCAAGGTCTCCGTTGCCAAGGGAAAGACCGCCTGGATTGAGGTCAAGGTCGATGGCAAGTCGGTCTATGGCGCCCAGGCGACTGGCCCCTTTGAGCAGGAGTACACGCCTGAGTCCTCGATCGAGATCACCACGTCCAAGCCTTCCGATGTCACCGTTACCAAGAACGGCGAAAAGGTCCGTTACGATACCAAGACCTCGGGCGTGGCGCGTGTGACGATCACCGTTCCCAAGAAGGAGACGACTGGTTCCGAGAATGGTGAAAGTTCTGATGGTGCCGACACCACCGACGGCACCGATGCCCAGTCCACGGATGGCGCCGATACCGCAACTGACGGCCAGACGCCCACCGATTCTACCGACTATTCGTACGATAGCTACTAAGCCGTTCGTACGCGAAAGGAAACATCATGGCTAAAGATTCCAGCTTCGACGTCGTGTCCGAGGTCAACATGCAAGAGGTCGACAACGCCTTCCAGCAGACCACGCGCGAGATTTCCCAGCGCTATGACCTGAAGGATTCCGGCGCCACGATCGAGCTTTCGAAGGGCGACAAGCTCTTTACGATCAACGCCCCGGCCGACTTTGTCTCTAAGCAGATCATCGATGTCCTGAGCTCCAAGCTCATCAAGCGCGGCATCGACCTCAAGGCTGTCTCGTGGGATGCTCCGCAGGCGGCATCGGGCGGCACCGTGCGCGTGCTCGGCCATATCGTCGAGGGTATCGACCAGGCGACCGCCAAGAAGATCAATAAGGACATCAAGGACCAAAAGCTCAAGGTCAAGGTGACCATCGAGGCCGAGAAGCTGCGTGTTTCCTCTGCTTCGAAGGACGCGTTGCAGACCGTTATCCAGTTCCTGCGCGACCGGGACTACGGCCAGCCGCTGCAGTTCACCAACTACCGCTAATATCATTCGAAAGGACTGCTCTCCAACATGGATACACCGTTGGGCTCCGTGCTCTACATCACCCTCGGGTGCGCTAAGAACGAGGTTGACACCGACCGCATGCGTTCTCTTTTGACCGCCGCGGGCTACGAGGAGGCATTCGACCCACAGGATGCCGATATCGCCATCGTCAATACATGCTCGTTCCTCGCCTCCGCAACGTCCGAGAGCATCGAGACCACGCTCGAGCTCGCCAACGAGGTTCAGGACGGCGTTCGTTCTTGTCCCATCGTCATGTGCGGCTGTGTGCCGTCGCGCTATGGCGACGACCTGCCTGACGAGCTGCCCGAGGTCGCTGCCTTTGTGAAGGCCGACGAGGAGGACGGCATCGTGGCGGTCATCGATGGCGTGCTGGGTGTCGAGCGTGAGATCGCTGCCTATATTCCGCAAGTCAAGCGCACTGTCGAGGGCGCCGTTGCTTACGTCAAGATTTCCGATGGCTGCAACCGCTTCTGTAGCTTCTGCATGATCCCGTATATCCGCGGTCGTTATCACTCGCGCAATGCCGAGAGCATTATCTCCGAGGTGCGCGACTTGGTTGCCGGCGGTGTGCGAGAGATCGTGCTGATCGGCCAGGACACGGGTATTTGGGGCACCGACTTTGCTGACGAGGATGTCGCCGAGGGCTCGCCGCGCAATCTGGCGCAGCTGCTGCATGCCGTCGCCGAGGCCGTGCGTCCGCAGAACGTCTGGGTCCGCGTGCTCTATCTGCAGCCCGAGGGCATGACCGACGAGCTTATCGAGACGATTCGCGATACGCCCGAGGTGCTGCCCTATATCGATATCCCCGTGCAGCACTGCGACGCGCGCATCCTCAAGTCTATGCGCCGTTCTGGTTCGCGCCAGGAGCTCGAGGACCTGTTCCGCGATCTGCGTGAGCGCATCCCCGGCATCGTGATCCGTTCCACGGCCATGGTCGGCTTCCCGACCGAGACCGACGACGAGTTCCGCGACCTTATCGACTTTATGGACACCGTCGGCTTCGACTACACGAGCGTCTTTGCCTACTCGCAGGAGGAGGGCAGCCTGGCCGCCAAGATGGAGGGCCAGGTCGACGAAGAGGTCAAGCTTGAGCGCGCCCAGGAGGCCATGGACCTGGCCGAGTCGCTCGGTTTTGCTGCAACTGCCGCACATGTGGGCGAGCGCGCCCAGGTGATTGTCGACGGTATCGAAGAGACCGAGGACGGCGCCGAGCTGATCGGACATGCCTGGTTCCAGGCGCCTGATTCCGATGGCGCGGTGCATCTGGATGCCAGCGAGGCATCTGTGGGCGATATTCTGACGGTCGAGTTTACCGATAGCTTCTGCTATGAGCTTATCGGCCATGTTGTGGAGTAGGAGAGCGTCGTGGCAAACGAGAGCAATAAGGAACTGACGAGTGTTTGGACGCCCGCCAACATCGTGACGTGCGTTCGCATCGTCTTTATCCCGGTGTTCATGATCGTGTCGGCGCTTTCTCACACGAGTGTTGCCGGTACAGATTGGAGCACCTTCGACGGCCCGCTCGCCGCCGCTGCCTTCATTCTGTACGTCATCCTGTCGTGCACCGATAAGGTTGACGGCTACCTGGCGCGCTCGCGCAACGAGATTACCGACTTCGGTAAATTCTTGGACCCCATCGCCGACAAGCTACTCGTGTTCTCGGCCTTGCTGCTGTTCTTGGACTTTGGCGCCGTGTCGGTTTGGTCCGTGTTCATCATCTTGTTCCGCGAGCTGTTGGTAAGCGCCCTGCGCATGGTTGCGAGTGCCGCCGGCGTGGTCGTTGCCGCCGATAAGCTTGGCAAGTACAAGACGGCGACCACGATGGTCTCCATCTGCGGTTACCTGTGTGTCTTTGCGATGGCCGGCTTGCACCTTGGCCCGCTGGCGCTGACGCTCGGCATCTACTCGGTGTCGCGCTTCCTGTACGCCGTTGCCGTTGTCCTGACCGTTATCTCGGGCGTCCAGTACTTCTGGAACTGCCGCAAGATCGTCTTTTCGGTCTAGGTCCTGGTGGGTATGACGGACTCTTTTGAGCAGATTTCCGTACATAACGAGGAGCTGGCGCGCGATATTGTCGAGCGCGCGAGCGCTCGGGGCGTGACGGTTTCGACGGCTGAGTCGCTGACAGCAGGTATGATCTCCTCGACGATTGCCGATATCCCGGGCGCCTCGGCGGTGCTGCGTGGCGGTGCGGTGACCTACTGCGATGAGATAAAGCATCGCGTTTTGGGTGTTGAGCAGGAGACGCTCGACCGCTATACCGCGGTGTCGCATCAGACCGCGCGCGAGATGGCGGCGGGTTCGCTGGAGCTGTATCAGAGCGATATTGCTGTGAGCGCAACGGGTTATGCCGGCCCCGGCGGCGGCACTGAGGACGATCCGGCTGGCACTTTCTATATTGGCTGGGCGTATCGCGCGGCTGATTGGGAAGTGCCGGTCGTGGACTCTGTGCGCTGCCACTATGAGGGCGACCGTTCGTGTGTTCGTGCCCATGCGGTCGCGGAGGCATTGGGACGCATTGCCCTTGTGCTCAACTCTATGGAATAGACGTGTTTTAAGGGGCCTTAGGGCCCCTTAATTGTGGAGATAGGGACCTCTGACACATTCAGCGTTTTTTGCTGGTCATAGGTTTATTCTCGCCTTTCTTGTTCTTATTTGCCCCTTTGTGGTCAAGCATTTGGTCAGTGTTTGGTCGGCGTTTGGTTGGGTTTTGGAAAGACTGCCTGCATATGATTGGCCTGAACGGTTGACCACGAACAGCCGTTCGTTTATTATCGATGCAGGTTGTTAAGAGGAGGGCTATTCATGGCCAAGAATTCAGGTCCCGTACGTACCGTTCATGCTCGCACGACGGGTAAAGAGCGCGATGAGATGATCGCCACCACCAAGGCAGAGATCGAGAAGAAATTCGGCCAGGGTTCCATCATGAGGTACGGCGACGGTGGTCCCGAGCTCGAGGTCGAGGCCATTCCCACGGGCGCTCTGGCCCTCGATGCCGCTCTGGGTATCGGCGGTGTGCCGCGCGGCCGCATCGTCGAGATTTACGGTCCTGAGTCCTCCGGTAAGACGACGCTTTCGCTCGAGATCCTGGCCGAGGCCCAGGCTATGGGCGGCGTTGTGGCATTTATCGATGCCGAGCACGCGCTCGATCCCACGTATGCCGCGCGCATTGGCGTGGACATCGACGAGGTCCTGATTTCCCAGCCCGATACGGGTGAGCAGGCGCTCGAGATCGTTGACATGCTCGTGCGTTCCGGCGCCATCGATGCCATCGTCGTCGACTCCGTCGCCGCGCTGACCCCGCGTGCCGAGATCGAGGGAGAGATCGGCGACACTACGGTCGGTCTTCAGGCTCGCCTGATGAGCCAGGCGCTCCGCAAGCTCGCCGGTTCGCTGTCCAAGTCCAACACGACGTGCATCTTCATTAACCAGCTGCGTGAGAAGATCGGTGTCATGTTCGGCAACCCCGAGACCACGACGGGCGGCCGCGCCCTTAAGTTCTTCTCTTCGGTACGTATCGACATTCGCCGCATCGACAGCATTAAGCTTAAGGACGAGGTTATCGGTAACCGCGTGCGCGCCAAGGTCGTTAAGAACAAGGTGGCAGCTCCGTTCCGTTCTGCTGAGTTCGACATCATGTACGGTACGGGTATCTCTAAGGAGGGCTCGATTCTGGACATGGCTGTCGAGTGCGGTATCTGCAAGAAGATGGGCTCCTGGTTTGCCTATGGCGAGGACAAGCTCGGCAACGGTCGCGAGGCCGCCAAGGCGTTCCTGCGCGAACACCCCGATTGCGCCGACGAGATTGAGCATAAGGTCCGCCTTGCCTGCGGGCTTGAGTTTGATGACGATGCTCCGTCCGAGGTCGAGCTGACCGATCAGCCTGCGCCTGAGGAGTTTGACGAGCTTTACGCCATCGATGGTTCCGCCATGCTCGATGATGACGACGAGTAGCGGTTACGCTCATGTCGTATGCGGTGACCGAGGCCACGGTCGTCTTTCCCGATAAGAAGGCGGCCTCCTCGTTCTCGAGCGGGTATGCGTCCAAAAAGCCTTGCGCACATATCGATTGTGAGCTTGAGGGCGGTTTTGAGCGGTCCATTTGGATTCCCGTGCGGGTCGCGCGCCTGTATGTCAAAAATCGCCCCGATCTTCCCTGTGATTGGGATAACTTTCGTGAAGCGGTGCAGCTCATCGAGCGTAAATGTGCACTTACCATGGTGACCGAGATGCTATCGCGACGCGACCATGCGACGGGTGAGGTCCGTGACAAGTTGGCACGCTACGGCTTTCGCCAGCCCGCGATCGATTTCGCCGTCGAGCGCGCCACCGAGTATCGTTTTTTAGACGAGAACCGCTTTTGCTCGTACTTTATCGAGGAGCGCAAGCGGCGCGGTTGGGGACAGCGCAAAATCGAGACCGAGCTCAAGCGCCGTCATGTCGTGCTCGATGACATTCCCGGTTATCCCGAGGATTATTTTGCCGTCGAAGACGATTTGGCGCGTGCGTCAGCCCTGCTCGCCAAGCGGCGTGTTCCAGAGACGCGCGGATTCGAAAAACTGGTTCGGTTTTTGATGGGCAAGGGCTTCTCGTATCACATCGCCGCCGATGCCGTTAAGGCACGTCTCGATGCCGAACGTGAGGAATGTGCGGTTTAGGCGTATGCGTTTTGTGGCCCTGCCGCTCACCGTGTTTTAGCCGCCGTGTTGGGGGCATTTATTTGACAGTTGTTGTGGTTCAACGTACGATAAACAGCGTCATTTGCTTTGTGATATGTGCTCATCTGTGATGAGTTTGTTTATATGTTTATCTGTATCCGACCCGCATAAGCTGCGCCCATATTACTCAAATGTCGCGAGCCGTTCGTAAGGACGGTTCGCTTTGTTGTGTAACGAATCCATAAAAAGGAGTGAGCATGCCTATCATCGCAGCGCTCGTTGGCATCGTTTTGGGTGCCATCGCCGCCATTGCCTACATGCGCACCGCCAAGCAGGGTAGTCTTCACGAGGCCGACGAAAAAATCCAGTCGGCACACGCACAGGCTGAGTCCCTGATCGGTGATGCCAAGCGTCAGGCCGAGACCCTCAAAAAAGAGGCTCTGCTCGAGGCTAAAGAGGAGATCATCAAGAACAAGCAGGCCGCCGAGGCCGAGGACAAGCAGCGTAAGAACGAGATTCGTACGCTCGAGAACCGCGTGATGCAGCGCGAGGAATCTCTCGATCGCCGCAACGACGCTCTCGACAAGCGCGAGCATCAGCTGTCCAGCCAGGCCGGTCAGGTCGAGAAGCGCTCCCGTGAGCTCGAGGAGCTCTGCGCAAAGCAGACCTCCGAGCTCGAGCGTATCGCCGACCTTACCCGCGAGGACGCCCACAAGGAGCTCCTCGATAAGGTTCGCGGCGAGGTCACCCACGAGGCCGCCACGATCATTCGCGAGTCCGAGCAGCAGGTTCGCGCCGAGTGCCACAAGACCGCCCAGGAGATTCTGTCTCTGGCGATTCAGCGCTGCGCTGCCGATCACACTGCCGAGGTCACCGTTACCTCCGTGCACATTCCTTCTGATGACCTCAAGGGCCGTATCATCGGTCGCGAGGGTCGCAACATCCGGACCTTCGAGCAGGTTTCCGGCGTCAACCTCGTGATCGACGACACGCCCGAGACCGTCGTTCTTTCGAGCTTCGACCCGGTCCGTCGTGAGACCGCCCGTGTCGCCCTCGAGAACCTCATCGCCGACGGCCGCATTCACCCTGCCCGTATCGAGGAGATGTATCATAAGGCCGCCGACCTGGTTCAGCAGCGCGTGCGCGAGGCTGGCGAGCAGGCTGCCTTCGATACCGGCATCCACGATCTGCACCCCGAGATCGTCAAGACCCTTGGTGCCCTGCGCTACCGTACCTCGTTTGGTCAGAACGTGCTTCAGCATTCCCTCGAGGTCTCTGATCTGTGTGGCGTGATGGCTTCCGAGCTTGGCCTGGACGTTGTGACCGCCAAGCGCGCCGGCCTGCTTCATGACCTGGGCAAGGCAATCGACCACGACGTCGAGGGCCCGCATGCCGTCATCGGCGCCGAGCTTGCCCGCCGTTATGGCGAGAAGCCCGTTATCGTCCACGCTATTGAGGCTCACCATGCCGATGTCGACCCCAACACGGTGCTCGATGTCCTGGTGCAGGCCGCCGATGCTGTCTCTGCCTCTCGCCCCGGTGCCCGTCGCGAGTCTGCCGAGAACTACATCAAGCGTCTTGAGAAGCTTGAGGAGATCGCCAACTCCCATGACGGCGTCGAACGTACCTATGCCATGCAGGCTGGTCGCGAGGTCCACGTCATGGTCCAGCCGGACAAGATCTCCGATGCCCAGTCCACGGTCCTGGCTCACGATATCGCCCATCAGATCGAGGAAGAGATGGAGTATCCCGGTCAGGTGCGCGTCGTCGTGATTCGCGAGAGCCGCGCTGTCGATATCGCTAAATAACATGAGCGACGCGAACGAGCTCATCTCATTTATCGCGTCGATGTCGGGGGAGGGCAACCTTCGCGTCGAGGAGAACCTTGGCGAGGGATATGTCCGCCTCCGCGTTTCGGAGGCCGAGCGGCGCCAGGCAAAGCACGACATTCAGCATGTCGAGGATATCGTCATCGAAATGCTCCGTAATGCTCGCGATGCCGGCGCCGACAAGGTCTATCTCGCCACGACCAAGGAAGACGGCGTCCGCACGCTTGTCTTTCTGGATAACGGTTCGGGCGTTCCGCAGGATATGCAAGAGCGAATCTTCGATGCCCGCGTTACCTCCAAGCTTGAGAGCATGAAGATGGACCGTTGGGGCGTTCACGGTCGTGGCATGGCATTGTTTTCGATCAAGCAGAACACCGATGAGGCCCGTGTGGTCACGTCCGGTGTCGATCTTGGTTCAGCCTTTAAGGTGAGCGTCGCGGCCGACCGCCTCAGTGAGCGTGCCGATCAGTCCAGCTGGCCCCAGGCCGTCAAGGATGAGGACGGACGTTATGTCTGTGCTCGCGGTCCGCATAATATTATTCGCGCTGCTTGTGAGTTTGCGCTCGAGGAGTTGCGTGGTTGCGATGTCTATCTTGGTTCTCCGTCTGAGATTGCCGCGACCCTTTATGCTCAGGCGTCAAGCCGGCTCGATACGTCTCGTCTCCTGTTCATTGATGACGAGAGCGAGCTTCCGGTTGTCGATCGTTTAGGCCTTGCTTCTGATGCCGAGGACTTTATCCGTATTTGTTCGGGTTTGGGTCTTGAGATGTCCGAGCGCACGGCCCATCGCATTTTGGCAGGGCAGATTAAGCCCGTTCGCGGTGTGACCGCGCGTCTGCTGCGCGAGCGTGATTCGTCCTCGCATGCGCCGGCTCCTGTCGATCTCGCGAAGGATCGTCGCGGGCTACGTATTGCCAAGGATGACATGGCACAGTTTTCGCGCGCTGTGGAACGCGACTTTAATGACCTTGCCGCCCGGTACTATCTCAACCTTTGCGGCGACCCAAAGATCCGTGTTTCGCGTGATCGAATCACCGTGACCTTTGATCTTGCCAAAGAGGAATAGTGCCTTTACCGAGTCCACTCGGTACGATACAGTTATTGCAGTTAAAACGTACTTTTAAATGCAGGAGTTTCTTCATGGATTGCCTGAAGGTATCAAGCAAATCATCGCCCGCGTCCGTTGCCGGCGCCATCGCCGGCATGGTCAAGGATGGTGTACCCGTCAACATCCAGTGTGTCGGCGCCGGTGCCGTCAACCAGGCTATTAAGGCCGTTGCTATCGCGCGCGGTTTTTTGATTCCAACCGGTTTTGATATTTCCTGCGCGCCCGTGTTCTCCGACATCCTCATTAACGGGGAGTCGCGCACGGCCATCCGCCTTTCTATCTACGTTCACCAGATCAATCGAGCTGCTATGGATAACGTCGTCATGGATGATGTTAAGCCTGTGGCATAGCTTCTGCTTGCCTTGTTTCGCTCCCCATCGTTAGGACTTATGCACATGGACCAGCGTTCCGTACGCGATATTCTTGCCGGTAAAACCTACTATATCCGCACCTTTGGCTGCCAGATGAATCAGCACGACTCCGAGCGTGTGAGCGGTCTGCTTGATTCGTATGGCTGCCTCATGGCGCTCGATCCCGCGCATGCCGATATCGTTGTCTTCATGACGTGCTGCGTGCGCGAGGCCGCCGATACTCGCCTGTACGGTCAGTGCAATTCCTGCAAAAGCCTGCCGCCTTCGCCTTCGGGCAAGCGCGTGGTTGCCGTTGGCGGTTGCATCGCGCAGCGCGATGGCGAGGGCCTGCTCACCAACGTCGATAACGTCAATGTCATCTTTGGCACGCATTCCATTGCACATGTGGCCGAGCTCATTGCCGAGGCGTTCCTTGATGGTAAGCGTCATATCCGCACCAATGAGCATGAGGATACGGACGCCATGAGCATGCCGTGGCATCGCGAGACCCAGTATCACGCCTGGGTGCCCATCATGACGGGCTGCAATAATTTCTGCACCTATTGCATCGTGCCGTACGTACGCGGTCGCGAAAAGAGCCGCCCCTTCGAGGAGATTGTCGACGAGGTGACCGGTCTGGTGCGCCAGGGCGTGCGTGAGATTACGCTGCTGGGCCAAAACGTTAACTCATATGGTCGCGATCTGTTTGGCAAGCCGCGTTTTGCCGATTTGCTGCGTGCCGTGGGCGATACGGGTGTGGAGCGTATCTTCTTTACGTCTTCGCATCCTAAGGACCTGCTGCCCGAGACCATCGACGCCATGGCCGAGACACCTGCCGTAATGCCGCAACTGCACCTGGCCGTCCAGTCAGGTTCGACGCGGATCCTCAAAGAGATGAATCGCCGTTATACACGCGAGGACTATCTGGGCCTGGTCGATCGCATTCGCAACCGCATGCCCGATATCGCGCTCTCGACCGACATTATCGTTGGCTTCCCGGGCGAGACTGAAGAAGACTTTGAGCAGACGCTCTCGCTTGCTGAGACGGTCCGCTATGCTCAGGCCTATACCTTCATCTATTCCAAGCGTGCCGGTACCCCGGCCGCCGAGATTGACGATCCTACGCCGCATGAGGTTATTCTCGAGCGTTTCAACCGCCTGGTTAAGGTTATCGAGACCACGGCACACGAGTATAACCAGGGCGAGCTTCATACTGTGGTTCCCGCGCTCATTGAGGGAACGAGTAAAAAGAACGATGCGGTCCTGCTGGGCAAGAGTCCCAAGAATCAGACCGTGCATGCGCCTATCCCCGAGGGTTACAGCATCGATCAGCTTGTTGGTAAGATCGTTGATGTTGACGTTGACGTTGCCAAGACCTGGTATTTATCCGGTTCCGTTGTGGGCGAGCCGCGCTAATGGTTTCTTCCGGGGCAGGTCTTTCCGCCGTTGCGATCGTCGGTCCGACGGCGGTTGGTAAGAGTGATGTTGCCGACCGTTTGGCAGCTCGTCTTTCGTCCGAAGTGCTGTCGTGCGATGCGATGCAAATCTATCGCGGCATGGACATCGGTACCGCAAAGATGGCGCCCGATGAGTGCACGGCGCCGCTGCGTCTCGTCGACATTGTAGAGCCGGGTGTGGCATATTCTGCTGCGCTTTATCAGGCTGACGCTCGCGCGCATGTTGAACGTCTCCTTGGTTCGGGTTGCCTGCCGGTTTTTTGCGGAGGTACGGGGCTATATCTCAAGGCAGCCCTCGATGAGATGGACTTTCCCTCGGGTGAACTTGAGGACGATCGCCGTGCGGGCTATCAGGAGCTTGCCGAGCGTATTGGCGAGGAAGAGCTGCATGCCCTGCTTGCCGAGCGCGATCCAGAATCGGCTGCTGTTATTCATCCCCATAACGTGCGGCGTGTGATTCGCGCGCTTGAGATGCATGATGATGGCGTCTCCTATGCGCAGCAAAAGTCGCAGTTTAGTGTTCCGCACGAGCATTATCATGCCCTATGGTTTGGTCTGACGCGTAATCGCGAGGTGCTCTACGAGCGCATTAACCTGCGCGTCGATCTGATGTTTGAGCAGGGTCTTGTCGATGAGGTCCGCGGTCTTATGGGCCAGGGGCTGGGTGATGCCCTGACGTCGATGCAGGCAATTGGCTATAAAGAGATCATCGATGCTTTCAATGGCGTGATGAGCATGGATGAGGCTCGCGAACTCATTAAGATGCGTTCGCGTCGTTATGCCAAGCGTCAGCTTTCGTGGTTTAAGCGTGATGACCGTATCGCGTGGTTTGATATGGATGAATGTACGATCGATGAGGTCGTTGAGGATATCCTGCATCGTATTGAGGCTGCCTAATGGCCCGTTTCCCCCTTGTTCCCACGGCACCCGAGCCCGAGCGTGCCATTTTAGTTGGTGTTGAGTGGTGCGACAATGCATGGCCGCTCGATCGCTCGCTTGATGAGCTGGAGTGTCTTGCCCACACAGCTGGTGCCCAGTGCGTGGCACGCTTGTCGCAGCGTTTGGTAAAGCCGTATCCTAAATCGTTTATCGGTTCCGGTAAGGTTGAAGAGCTGTGCGGCCTGGTGCATCGCATGGATGCCGATGTCGTTATTTTTGACGACGACCTGACCCCCTCGCAGCAATCCTATTTGGAGAAAGCCGTGGGCGAGCCGGTAAAGATTATCGATCGTACAGCACTGATCCTAGATATCTTTGGCCTGCATGCTCAGACGCGTGAGGGACGCCTGCAGGTACAGCTGGCACAGCTTCAATATTTGTTGCCTCGCCTGCGTGGCATGTGGAGCCATCTCGCCAAGGAGCAGACGCGCGGCGGCATCGGCTCACGTTTTGGTCAGGGCGAAAGTCAGCTCGAGGTCGACCGTCGCCTCATTCGTAATAAGATCGCTGCGCTTCGTCGTGAGCTCAAGCAGGTTGAACAGCGTCGCGATGTTCAATCCAAGAACCGCATTGAGTCACCGGCGTTTCGCGTCGCGTTAGCCGGTTATACCAATGCCGGTAAATCGACGTTGCTCAATCGTCTGACCGGCTCTACGGTACTTTCGCAGGACAAGCTGTTTGCTACGCTCGACCCGACGACGCGTTCGTATCGCCTGCCCGGCGGTCGCGGCATGACGATTACCGATACCGTCGGCTTTATTCAAAAGCTGCCCCATGGTCTGGTCGATGCCTTTAAATCGACGCTGTCCGAGGTTTTGGGTGCCGATCTAATTCTCAAAGTCGTAGATGCGTCTGACGAGGACTATGAGCGGCAGCTGGAGGCTGTCGACCGCGTGCTTGATGAGATCGGCGCCGGAGAGCGTTTAACGCTGACCGTATTCAATAAAATCGATCTTCTCGATAGCGTTGATCGATTGAGTTTCCGTCGTCGCTATCCGGAAGCCGTTCTGTTCTCGGCCCAAACGGGCGAGGGGCTCGACGATCTCGTTGATCGCATTGCTCGCGAGGCAGCTGCCACCGATGTGTTGCTTTCCGCTGATATTCCGTATCGCGAGGGCGCTCTCATCACGCTGGTGCATGAGCAGGGAACCCTTCTGCATGAGGAATATCTCGAGGACGGTGTTCGCATTGTGGCGAAGTTGCCGGCTCGTATTGCACCGCGGCTCGAGCGTTATCGCACCGAGTAGACGAGCTCCAAAATGCCCAGAATGATGGGCTGATGCAGCAGATAAAAGGGGAGTGCGTGACGTCCAAGGCCGGCGAGCACCGGCAGGGGGTTGGCGTAGGCCCAGCTGGGGACGGTCTTATCGATTCCCTGCGCTATGTGTGCGGCGAAGTATCCTGCAAGATACATAAAGATAAACGGGATGATGGGGTAGTAATCACCTGAGACAAACCCAGGGCTCGGAAATCCCAGCCACGCCAGGTAGGGGACAGGGTAGATCGTTTTGGGGATGCTCCAGGTGAGGGCGAACAACACAAGGCATAGGGGCATGCCCCATCTCGCCGTTATCTTCTTAAGGACGGGATCGGTCAACGCCACGATGCCGGTGCATGCGGCCATGCAGTAGATGATGCCAAAATTAACCGAATCGTCGAATGAGACAAGTGTTGTTGCCAACCAGACAACGAGTGCTGCTAAGGCGTATTTGGCGGCACGTTTGATATTGTTGCGCGAAAGAGTGCACATCCAACCCGCGATAAACAAAAATACCCAGCTGATGCTGGCGCGCCAGACGTCTTGAAAGACAGTCTGGGTAAACCAAGGCATATCCCAGCCGTACAGGTAGGCGAGATCATAGCAAGCGTGAAAACCTGCCATAGAAATCATCGTAAACCCGCGGACGGTATCAAAGATGGTTATACGTTTTTGCATTACGAGAACCGGCGCATCAAGCCGACGACTTTGCCCAGGATAACGGGATTCGTTGCATAGATAGGTTCCATGGTGTCGTTCTCGGGCTGCAAGCGCACACGCCCCTGCTCCTTGTAGAACGTCTTGACGGTCGCCGAACCATCAATCATGGCCACGACAATTTCGCCGTTCATGGCACTCTTTTGTTCACGGACGATGATGTAATCGCCATTGAAGATGCCGACATTGATCATTGAGCTCCCATGCACCTCAAGGATAAAGGAACCCTGATCAGTGGCGATTTCGGTCGGGATAGTAAACGTGTCTTCGATATTCTGCTCGGCCAGAATGGGAATCCCAGCCGCGACGCGACCAACGAGCGGTAGCGAGACCGTTCCGCGAGGTGCGGTGGGCTCGTCAGATTTGGAAATTGAGACAGAGGAACCATCCTCGTTAAAGAGTTCCAGGGCGCGCGGCTTGGTGGCATCGCGCTTGAGTAGCCCGCGCGCCTCCAGGGCAGAGAGATGGGCGTGCACGGTGCTGGGGGAGGAAAGGCCCACGGCAGAAGCCATCTCGCGCACGCTGGGCGGATAACCCTTCTCCTGCTGATATTCCTTGATGAAGTCGTAAATTTGCTGCTGACGCTTGGTAATTTTGCGAGCCATCAGGGCATCCTCTCTACCCATGTCAAACAAATGTTCGAATTTTGCTTGACAGGAACAACTGTTCGAAGATAATAATAACCGAACATTCGTTCTCGCGCTAGACATTTTTGTCCGCGCGGCTTGATAAAACTGTTCTCAGCAAAACACGCGAGAGGAGAACATGATGAACGCAACGAATATGGTCCAGGGAAACCTCGCCCTTAAGCTCGAGACGCCTGCAGAACCCACTTTTACGGTTGTTCAGGGTGGCCGCTCCGGCTTTCAGCCTTTGACCGTACAGCCTGCGCGCAATCAGCAGGCTGTAGTCGCGCCGGCCCGCGTTGCCCTGAAGGTTCCGACGATTGTCGCCGTCGCCGTTGCGCTTACGCTCTTCTTTGTCCTCGCTACGTCGGTCTTTAGCGCTCGTCATGCCGCGTATGCCGAGTCCGTTTCCAACGTTACATACGAGACCATTCGCGTTCAGACTGGCGATTCTCTTTGGTCGCTTGCCGAGGAATATCCAATCGAAGGCCTTTCCACGCAAGAGACTTCCGACATGATCCGTAACGTCAATCATCTGGAGCATGGTTCGCTCGCCGCCGGTGCGCATCTTAAGGTTCCTGCTCGTTCGTAATCATTATCGCGCTGCGCATGGTACCCTTGTTATCGTTTAAGAGGAGGTACCATGCGCTGTCCCAAATGCGGCAAGGCACATACCCGCGTCGTTGATTCTCGTATGCAGGAGTCAAATAACACCATTAAGCGCCGTCGCGAATGTTGCTCGTGTAACTATCGCTTTACAACGTTCGAGCGATGCGAAGACCCAATCGAGGTCATTAAGTCAGACGGAACCAAGCAGCGGTTCGATCGCAATAAGCTGCTCGTCGGCTTGATGCGCGCCACCATCAAGCGCGATATCGACACTAAGAAGCTCAATGAGATTATCGACGACATCGAGGTCGAGCTGCGCTCTCGCACACTGACGGCCGTCACGTCCCATGAGTTGGGTGACATGGTGCTCAAGCGCTTGGCCAAGATTGACAAGGTGGCGTACATCCGCTTTGCCTCGGTCTACCGCGATTTCAAAGACGTCGATGAGTTTCTGCAAGAGCTCGACAAGCTAAGGTGATTCCATGTCCAACATTACCGTCAACATAAAGCGTCTCGATCCCACCGTTGAGCTTCCCAAATACGCCCATCCCACTGATGCCGGCTTGGATTTGCGCTCCAACGAGGACTGCGTCCTGAAGCCCTTCGAACGCCGTCTGGTCTCTACGGGGCTGGCCATCGCCCTGCCCGATGGCTACGCCGGCTTCGTCCAGCCCCGCAGCGGCTTGGCCATCAAGCAGGGCCTGTCTATAGTCAACACGCCGGGCCTCATTGACGCCCACTACCGAGGAGAACTCAAGGTTATCCTTATCAACCTGGATCCCACCAACGACATCCAAATCAACAAAGGCGACCGCATCGCCCAGCTCGTCATCCAAGAAGTCCCCACGGTCAACCTCGTAGAAGTAGAAGAACTAGACAAAACCGACCGAGGCAAAGGAGGCTTCGGCTCCAGCGGCGTCGCCTAGGGACGCTCTTATCCCTCCCGCCCGCCTCTCACACATATCATTCCATGCTCAAACATTCTCGCGTCGCTTCGCTCGCTGCGAAACTGCGCGTGGAACGATATGTGTGAGAGGCAGGCGGGCGGCTACTCGCTTGAAAAAATATTTACATTCTAGTAAGCCAATGCGACAAAGGAACAATCCCTTTGTCGCATTGGCTTACTGTATTTAGATTTTCCGGTTTCGCCTTTGAAGGTTCTAGTGGTGGGGAATCTGGTATAGCTGCTAGTACGTAAACGCAGCTTACCTGCGGGAGGCCCCTATATATCGTCCCACGCGCAGTTTCGCAGCGAAGCGAGAATGTTTGAGCATGGGATGATATATAGGGGCCTCCCGCAGGTAAGCGGACATAAAGACGCTAGCGGATATGCGCGGGTTTTCCGCCCCAGTAGAAGCGGCAAAAGGCTCTTTTGCGCTTTTGGGGTTTGCCTACGAGCTCCATGGTTGCGATGGCTATGTCTTCGGCTGCGTGGGGGCGGCGTAGAACTTCGCCGTTGATGAGCAGTGCCTTGAGCGACTCCGGATGATCGTGGAGATGGCGCAACGTCACGATGAGTTCTCGTGCCGTGGTGACGTGCATGCTGGCGCCCATGCCGGTGAGCATCGTGGTGTTGGCCTTTTCCTGGCCGTATGATTTGCCCAGCAGGATCATCGGCAGATGTGCGCATAGGCACTCGGTGACGGTGAGTCCGCCCGATTTGAGAATTGCCAGGTCGCAGCCGTGCATAAGCGCTGCCATATCATCGACATAGTCAAGAACCGTGACGTTCTCGAGTTTCATGGCCTCGAAGAGCGTTTTGAGACGGGCGGCGTATTCCTTATCCTTGCCCGGCAAAAAGACAAAGTGCATGTCTTCGAAGCTGCGTAGGAAGGGGAGGGTGCGGTCCATCTCCGCGCGAAAGCGAACGTACGGTTGAGGCAAGCTGGCACCGGCCATTACCAGCACGACGGTCTTGTCGGTGGGGAGGTTGAACTTAGCTAGCTCTTCCTCGCGATCGTAATCCGTGTCGAATCCGGCGCGAATGGGAATGCCGGTAATGCGAATCTTTGCCTCGGGCACCTTGCGCGGACGCAGCGTTTCGGACATAAATTCGTTGGCAACACAGAATAGATCGGTGTCCTTGTGGGGCCACCAGCCCTCGACTTCGTAGTCGGTCGGTACGCAGATGACTGGATAATCGATACCCGTAATTATGCGGGCACCCACGGCAACATTGGCTGCTGTGATGTGCGTTGCGACCACGGCTATGGGCCTGCGGCTACGAATATATTCGTTGAAGGCGGGGAACATGATTCGCGACCATGCCGTTCCGCCACCCCAGAGAAGATGTCCCGTAAGCGTATATCGCCAGGTCAGGTCGTAAACGGGGCGCGTGGCTCCCGTAAAAGAAGCCGCGGTCTTATTGCCGTCGAATTTAATACGTCCAAAATCAAGGATATCGAGCACTTCAATCTCAATATCCTCGGGGATGCCATTGGTGCCGCGGATGAGGTCGAATGCCTGCGCAATCGCATTTGCGGCGGCCTTGTGGCCCGAGCCAACGGAGGCGTGCACGATGGTCACGAGAGGTTTTTGCTGAGCCAGGAGCGTGGTTTGCTCCGATTGGGGAGTGCTGTGCGTGAGCAGGGGAGCGTCGTCACTCGTCTGCGCCTGGTCCATCGATAACTCCCCTTCAGCTTTGTAATACGGATCTATCATTGTAGTGCATGAGTGTCACGTTCACGTAAATTTGGGTATGAGCGCAAAGAACGACAACGTTTCGACGAAAGGACGCTTCATGACTACCGATAAGCCGATCGATGTTGCGATTATCGGTGGCGGCCCCGCGGGCTATGCTGCCGCCATTTATGCTGCGCGTGCCAACCTGACGACGACCGTGATTGAGCAGGGCATGTCGGGAGGGCAGATCGCCACAACCAATGAGGTCGAGAACTATCCGGGTTTCCCGCTCCTGAGTGGCGCCGAACTCGGCGAGCGTTTTCAGCAGCATGCAGAGGGCCTGGGAGCACAGGTTACATGGAGCATGGTTACGGGTATCGATTACGATGCCGATGCAGCGTTGTTTACGGTGCATCACGATATGGGCGATACGCTGGCCTCGAGCGTTATCGCTTGCATGGGTGCCACGCCGCGTCCGGCAGGTTTCGCAGGCGAGGATACGTATCGCGGTCGTGGCGTTTCATATTGCGCAACATGTGACGGCATGTTTTTCCGCGGCAAGCAGGTTTTTGTAATCGGTGGTGGCAATTCGGCATGCGAAGAGGCTCTGTTCCTGTCCGACCTTGCCAACAGTGTGACCATCGTGCTGCGCCGCGACCAGTTCCGTGCGCCCGATGGTGTTGTTCAGAAAGTACTCGCAAAGGACAATATTACAGTTAGGTACCAAACTAGTATTGTGGAGCTATCGGGCGAAGCCATGCCAGCGACGATTACCTTTAAGGACAATGCATCCGGCGAGACTCATACCGAGTCATTTGAGCCCGGCTCGTTTGGCATCTTTGTCTTTACCGGAACGCAGCCCCATACCGAGCTTGTTGAGCATCTAGTCGATCTGGCGCCTGATGGCGGCATTGTCACCGACGATTCGATGGCCACCTGTACACCTGGTCTATTTGCCGCTGGCGACATCCGTTCCAAGCGCTTACGCCAGGTTGTGACCGCCGTTTCTGATGGAGCCATAGCGGCAACGAGCGCATACGCGTTTCTCCGTGGATAAGTACGATAATATATCTTATGTAAGGTTGTTACCAATTTACTAAATGGCGGGACGAAGCATCAGTGCACTGTCCCGCCAATTTTCTTGGCGGCTATGTGGTATGCAAAACTAGATAACCTAGAATACAATATATAAAACGAACGGAGGCCTCTTATGAACCACGCTAAATACGTTATTCCGATGTCCGATTCGTCGGTCAGCATTAAGCCCGAGGATATTCAGCCCACAGTGCTGCCCGATGCATTCATTCAGTCCGATATCGTGCGTAAACTCAATACGTTGAGTCTGTCGCGTTATAACCAGTTGCCCAATGTGACGCTCTACCGCGACCAGGTCATTGAGTATGTTGCGCTGTGGATGGAGCCGCTGTCCATTTGCGTTGAGCAGCCTATCATTACGCCATCGATGATCAATAACTACGTGAAGGTCGGCCTGGTGCCTGCTCCGGTCAAAAAGCAATATGGCCGCGAGCAGATTGCCCGCCTGATCGCTATCTGCCTCTTTAAGCAGGTGTTACCTATTGCCGCGGTGCAGGCACTCTTTAACATTCAGCGTTTGAGCTACGATGCCCCGACGGCCTTTGATTATGTGGTCGATCAGCTCGAGGCATCGATTCGTTCGGCGTTTTCCGTCGAGCAGACGCCGGTTCCCGATACGGCGCATCAGGTAACGCGTGAGTCGCTGCTTGTGCGCAGTGCGGTTTCATCCTTCGTTTCGAAGGCTTACTTGATGAGCTATCTCAAGTTCAACGGGTTTAATAGCTAGCCGACGTATAATACGGGCGGGACAAAGAGCCATCTGTCGCTTTGTCCCGCCCGTATTTTTGCTTGGTTGGACTTTATTTGCCCGAAGCTACGCCCATGCCGTAGCCGATGATGAGGCCGTGCATCTCGGCGTAATAGGAATCCAGGCCGTTGCAGGGCATGATGATGGTCTTGGAGCCGGGCCAATGCTCGACTATGCGGTCAGTAAGCGCCTGGGCTCCAGCTTCGTTCTCAACGTGATCGATGATGACCTCACCGCCCGTAAAGCCCTCAGCTTCCATGGTGTCGATGATCTTGTTGAGCATCTTCTTTTCGCCACGCGTGTGACCGACGAGTTCGATTTTACCGGCCTCACTCGCCGTGCCCAAAATGCGGATATTGAGCTTGTTGGCAATGACGCCGGCTGCCTTAGGGATACGTCCGGCTTTGGCCAGGTTTTCGTAATTGCACAAGCTGAAGAGGATTTTGCTGTTCTGTTCAAGGCTATCGAAGTATGCGCAAGCGTCCTCGAATGAGACATCCGGATTGCTTGCAAGATAGCGGTCGAACAGCAAGAAAATGAGGTCCATTTTGCCGCCAGCTGCGCGCGAATTGACTAGATGAATCTGCCGATCGGGCTCCTCGGCAAGAACCATATCGCGAGCCGTGGCTGCCGCGTTGTAGCTGCCCGACACGCCCTCAGAGATCGGCATGCAGATGGTCTTGTCTGCCAATTTGAAGAGCTCGGCCCACTCCCCTACGCTGGGACAAGCGCTCGAAGAAGCGTTCGTCTCCGCCTGAACAGCGCAGTTGAGCTCATGAACATCGAGCGAAAGGTCATCGATGAATTCACGCTCCCCCACTCGAATTTTGAGGGGCGCAAATGCAAAGGTGGTATGGGGCGCGGTCGGTTGCCAATCGCGGAGGTTACAGCTTGAATCGGAGATAAGTGCCCAGCTCATAGAGGGTCCTTTCTAATTGTTCCTCAACAATTATAGCCATCTTGCAAACCGAATGTACGGCTATCTAGTTTTGAATACTAGATAGCCGTACAAGATTAGAGAAAAAAGAATGGACCTCGCGACTTTAAGCCACGAGGTCCACATTCACACGCTGTGTAAGATGACTTAGTAACGCACGAAGATGTAGTTGTTGTTCATGCCGGCGGCAACGGAGCTGATGATAACACCCGTGTTGTAGTCGGAAGCATGAATCATCTGACCACCACCGATGTAAATGCCGGTGTGGTACGAGTTGACCACAACGTCACCGGGCTGCGGATCGGACACACGCGTCCAGCCCATAAAGGTGCCCGTGGTGCCCAGGCGACAATAGCGACCAGTGAGGCAATAGCTAACAAAACCAGAGCAGTCGAAGCTGTTCGGGCCAATTCCGCCCCAGGAATAAGCACAACCAAGCTTGCTGTATGCACGCGAGACAACAGAACCGCCATCGACGGACTGGCTCGGAGCAGAAGGCGTTGGAGCCGGAGCAGGCGTGGAGGGCTGCGGCGTCGGAGCAGGTGCCGGCGTAGGAGCCGGAGTGTTACCGCCCTGGTTGTTGTTATTGCTGGTCTGACCACCGTTGTTGGTGTTCTCGGTCGTACCGGCAGTCTCGTTGCTCACCGTGGCCTTCTCGGCAGTACTAGCGTTGATGCCGGCTTGCAGCGCGGCGTTGGCCTCGGCCTCGGCGGCAAGCTCGGCCTGCAGCTGTGAATCCAGGGAGTTTACGACGTTCTGGGCTTCAGCCTGCTGGGCGTTAAGCTCGTCGACCTTCTTTTGCGTGGTGGCGACGTTCTTCTCCTGCTCGGCCTGCTTATCGGTGAGCTGCTGCTTAAGCTCCTTGACCTCTTGAATGGTCTGAGCCTGCTTATCGGAAACTTTGCCGTAGTAGAACAGACGGTTGAGCATATCGCTCAGGTCATCGACGCCCGTCAGAACCTGAAGCAGGCTCAGACCGCCGGTTTTGTACTCGCCGGCGACATAGGTCGAGAGCTTGGCCTGACCATCGGCGATCTCCTGCTGCTTTTGCGTGATCTCGCCAGCAGTCTGGTCGAGCGCCTGCGTCTGCGTGGCGAGCTCATCGTAAATCTGCTGGGTTTGGGTACCGATCTGCTCGAGCTTCGTTCGAGCAGCGGCAAGGTCGGATGCGGTATCGGCGTAGGCAGGAGCCGCGAGGCCCAAGCCCAAAACACAAGCGAGGGTTGCCGTAGCAGCGCAGCGTGCCATGTTTTTGTGCGTGTTTGCTGTGCGCATGTAGCTTCCTTTCCAGTAACTAAGGGTAACGGCTAGTCCACCGTCACCAGGCTAAAGAGCTCCACATCGCCAACAGACGGCGTGAGCTTCTCGCGCGGGTTGAGAAACGCAAGCTCAAGGATACAACCGTAACCGACAAGCTTTGCGCCCATATCTCGCACCAGTTTACCTGTTGCCTCGACGGTTCCGCCCGTCGCGACCAAGTCGTCCAGAATCAACACGGTATCTTTAGAGCTGATAGCGTCGGCATGGATTTCAATGGAATCCGTTCCGTACTCGAGCTCGTAGCTCTGGCTCACGGTCTCGCGCGGTAGCTTGCCCGGTTTACGTGCGGGAACAAAGCCGGCGCCAAGGGCTACAGCCACCGGTACGCCAACCATAAAGCCGCGAGCCTCGGGGCCCACGACCTTGGTGATTCCCATGCCGGCAAAGTGCTCGGCGAGGGCATCTGTCATGGCTTTGAGCGCCTCGGGATTGCCAAAGAGCGGCGTGATGTCTTTAAAGATGACTCCGGGCTCGGGATAGTCGGGGATGTCGACGATTAGAGATTCGAAGTCGTACATTGCATGACCTTTCAATGGGTTGCCGGATAAGCGGCAGCTGTTATTTGCCCGCGGTGGCGGTTCCGGATTGCGAAGGGGCGACGACCTTGAGCGGCTTTACGAGAGAATCCTCGTGCGAAGCCGGCGCGACAGTTTCTTCGTTTTTTGCTTTGGTGAACTCGGAGCGAGTGATTTCCTCATCGAGTGCATCGATGTCGGCGTCCTCGACCACGGCGTTGAGCGACTCAAAAACGCGGTTCTTGAGCAGCGCAGTGTGCACACCCTCCGTCAGGTCGTGAAGCTTCTTAAACGCACGCTCGAGCTTGGCGTCGCGCTCGTCATCGGAGGTGTCCATGCCGAGCATGCTTACGAGCACTTGCTCAAACATCGAGGATTCGCGGTTGGCGGAAGACACGTACTGACGCAGGTTGCGCGGCTCGATATGGAAGCGTGACAGCTCGGAGCAGTAGCGGATGATCGGAAAATCGCGACCATCGACGAGCTCACGGTTCTGCGGACTCTTGATGATGCGAATGAGGTCGTTCTCGGCGAGCGAGCGGATAAACGAGATCTCGACGCCCAGCATATCGGGAATGGTCTCGATGGGATGCAGCTTTTGTTTGGTCTCCTTGGGCTCCGTCTTAAGCGGAACATCGGACAGCAAGCCCACCTCGTAGGCGAGCGTTGACAGGTCCGTGGCGTTTTCCAAGCGCTGCTTAATCACGTTGAGCGGCATGTAGCGGGTCTTCTGCAAGTGCAGAATGACCTCCAGGCGATCAACGTCCTCCTTGGAGTACTGACGGTATCCCTTAGGCGTACGATGAGGGGTAATGAGCCCCTCATCTTCTAGAAATCTAATTTTTGAGTTCGAAAGATCGGGGTATGCGCCTCGAAGAAGGTTGACGACTTGGCCGATACTCAGATAGTTGCGTTCGGCCATGCCCTACTCACCGGTTTCGATGCGCTCCGGCGTGCTCTCGTGGTAGATGAGCGTAAACGTACCGATCTGGACGGAAGAACCATCGTGCAGCGGGGCCGCATTGACAATGGCGCCGTCGACCCAGGTGCCATTGAGCGAGCCCAGGTCCTCAATGCGAGCGCCGAGGCCCTCGCGAATAATGCGCGCGTGGCTACGCGAAACGGTCATGTCATTGAGGAAGATGCCGTTCGCAGGATCGCGGCCGATGGTGGTCACGTCGTCCTCGAGCTCAAAGGCGGCACCAGTCTGCGGACCCTTGACGATGGACAGAACGGGGGCGGTGATGCGCACGTTGGCCATGAGGTCGGGAACGGTGACGTCGCTTGAAGGCACGCGGAATACGCAGGTAGCGTCAGCAGTCTTATCATTGTGAGGCATATTGTTAACCATGTTGTCCATGACAACCCCTAACTTATCGCGGACGTGCCGCAAATAATGAACCGTACGTAATCATACCCCAACGAATCAGTCTTCGATTTCAGGGTTCAGAAAGTCGATGTCCTCGTCCTCGGGATGCGTGAGAGCTTGTTTAATGGCCGCTCCGCCCTTAATGGAGTAGATGACAGCCGTGAGCATGGAGAAGATCACGCCGCCGTACACAAAGAAGATGCCGAGGGGCACCGAGCTTCCGTTGAGGCCCGGGAAGGCCGTAAGGGTTGAAGGTAAAAGATGCAGGCCGTCAATAACGGGGAACCCGAGCAGCATGAGCGAGAAGCCAGTCATGAGCAGTGCAGTGGCAATCTTTCCGGGAAAGACGACATCGATGGGGCGACGGTGATAATGACGCACGATAAGCGTGCCGATGCCCAGATAGATGTCGCGGCCAATAATGAGCACGCAGACCCAGATGGGCAGCTCTCCGCGGACTACCAGCCCAAGTACGCCGGTGAACAGCAGCGCACGGTCGCAGATGGGATCCATGACCTTGCCGAGCCACGAGACCGTCTTGGTCATGCGGGCGATCTGACCGTCCATCCAGTCGGTAGAGGCGGCAACGGCGTAGATAACGATGGCGATGACGCGGTTGTTATCCGTCACAAACAGGTACAGAAATACCAGGGTGAGGATCAGGCGCGTAAAGGTGATGAAATTGGAGATCGTAAAGATCTTATTCGACGGGTAATCGGAAGTGCCGATAAGCTCCTTTTTGATCTTCTTTTTGATGCCCACAGGACTCCCCCGCTGGTTAACGACAAAACTTTCGCTACTATACCCGTTCCGGCGATGTCTATCCAGCGTAAGCATAGAGAGTCCAGACATATGGAGGATGCTACTGGGTTGTGCGGGATTCTGCATTTGTGTACATCAGCCTCCAAATATGACATTTTTCGGCATCTTTGATGGCTGACGTACACGTTTTGATTCGGTGATTACATCGATTGGGAAAGTTGTTGCCTTAAGCAAATTAATCATGATGTGCGGGTCGAGAAGGGTTGGCGCCAAAAGAACCCAACGGCCGTTACGGCTTCGTTAGAAACGCGCCCCACCATGGATGGTGAACCCGAAAGGTGAGGCGCGCGGGCACGGCGACTCGGCCCGCGCGCCCGGAAGAGAAAGGACGAACCCATGGGTTACATGCTCGAGACGCGCGGGCTCACCAAGCGCTTCGGCCGCGGCGACCAGGCGCAGGACGCCGTGGCCGACGTGAGCCTTCATATCCGCGAGGGCGAGGTGTACGGGCTGCTCGGTCCCAACGGCGCCGGCAAGTCGACAACGCTCAAGATGATCTGCGGGATGCTGCGGCCGACGGCCGGGGAGATCCTCTTTGCCGGGCACGCCTGGCGCCGCGAGGACCTCTACGCAATCGGCAGCCTCATCGAGGAGGCGCCGCTCTACCCCAACCTCACCGCGCGCGAGAACCTGCGCGTGCGCACCACGCTGCTGGGCCTTCCCGAGAGCCGCATAGATGAGGTGCTCGCCGCCGTGGACCTCGCGGACACCGGGAAGAAGCGCGCCGGGCGCTTCTCGATGGGCATGCGGCAGCGCCTGGGGCTCGCGCTGGCGCTGATCGCCCGGCCACGCCTGCTCGTGCTCGACGAGCCCACCAACGGCCTCGACCCCATCGGCATCGAGGAGCTGCGCGACCAGATCCGCGGCTTCGCGGCGGCGGGTACGACGGTGATCGTCTCGAGCCACATCCTCTCCGAGGTGCAGCAGATGGCGGACACCATCGGCATCATCTGCGGGGGGCGCCTCGCCTACGAGGATGCGCTTCGGCCCGGGCAGGACCTCGAGGAACTCTTCATGAGCTTCTGCCGGGAAGGGCGTCGAGCGCGCGGGGAGGTGGCGGCATGACGGGCGAGAAAGGCGGCCTGCTCGCGGGCCTGCGCGCCGAGGCCCTGAAGTCGCGCCACGCGGCACCGGTTCGCCTGGCCGTGCTCATGGCGCTGCCGATGCCGCTGCTCGGCGCGATGCCCTACCGGGGCGTGCAGATCTTCAGCGCGTGGAACTACTGGTACGCGCTCTTCCTGCCCGTGTCTCTCTCGCTCGTGGTGGCGTGCGTCGCGCGGGCGGACGCGCGCACGCGGATGCGGGGGCTTCTGGGCCTGGGCTTCCCGCTCGGGCGCGCCTGGTGGGCCAAGGCGCTCTGGTGCCTCGCGCTCTGCACGCTCTCGAACCTCGTGGTCTTCGGCATCTACCTCGCGGGATCGGCGTTCTCCTCGCAGGGCCTCACGGCCGCGGGCACGTTCACGATGCTCCTCTGCGCGCTCGCCAACACGGTGACCGCGGCGTGGATGATCCCAGCAGGGCTCTTCCTCACGGCGCGGCTCGGCATGCTCGCGGGCATCTTCTGCCCGCTCGCCGCGCAGCTCGTGGGTGGGTTCGCCTGGTCGCTGATGCCGCTGCCGCAGCTCTTTCCGCCGTCGGCGAGCATGGTCATCCCCACGAGCTTCATTCCCGTGCTGCCGAGCGGCGAGCCGCTCGCGGCGGACATGGCGCTCGGCGGGGCGCTCACGGCGGACGGCGTGCTCACGCTGGCGGGTCTTGCGGTCTGTGCGCTCGCGTTCGCCGCGCTCACGGCGGCGGGCGCGGCCTGGTTCGCGCGCTCCGAGGAGAGGTGATGGCCATGACACGACTCTCCGACCCGACGCCGCGCATGACTCTCCCGCGGGCCCTGCTCTCCGAGGCCCTGCGCCTGGCGCGCTCCCCGCTCACGGCGGTGCACCTCGTCTGCGGCCTGGCAGCCGGTCTTGCCTGCGGCGAGTACTTCTCCGTAACCCGATGGGACCCGGCGCTGGGCGCGGACGCCTATGCCCAGTTCCTCGGCGCCCTCATGCCGCTCATGTGCGCCATCGTCTGCGGGCTCGCCGTGGACGAGGAGCGCGCTGCCGGGCGCCTCGCCAACCTCACGGCGGTCCCCTCGCGCGGGCGCGCCGTCGCGGCGAAGCTGCTCGCCCTTGCGGCGCTCGGCGCGGGCGCGCTGGCCGTGGCGCTCGGCGTGTTCGGGGCC
>CAJMMD010000026.1 GCA_905214465.1 uncultured bacterium | reverse complement strand
GGGAAGCGTACTTTGGTACGCGACCGACGATTGAACGTCAGATTGCCGCTTAGGGGCGCTTGCAGCGTCGAGTCGTTACGCGGTTTGTAAAACCGCGTAACCTACACGGCCTGTGCCAGCTTCTCGGCTCGCTCGGCGGCGGCGAGCGCCTCGATGACGGTGCCGAGCTGGTCGCCCAGGAGGACGCCATTGTAGGTGGAGTTGAAACCGATGCGGTGATCGGTCACGCGGTCCTGGGGCTGGTTGTAGGTACGGATCTTCTCGGAACGGTTGCCGTGGCCGATCTGGCTCTGGCGCTCGGCACCGAGCTCTGCCTGCTGCTTCTCGAGCTCCATCTCGTACAGACGGGCGCGCAGCATCTGCATGCAGACTTCGCGGTTCTGGATCTGGGAGCGCTGTTCCTGCGACTGCACCACGGTGTTGGTGGGCAGGTGGGTGATGCGCACGGCGGAATAAGTGGTGTTAACGCACTGACCGCCAGGACCGGAGGCGCAGTAGGTGTCGATGCGCAGGTCGGACTGGTTGATCTGGACGTCGATCTCCTCGGCTTCGGGAAGTACGGCGACGGTCGCCGTGGAGGTCTGGATACGGCCCTGGGACTCGGTCTTGGGAACGCGCTGGACGCGGTGCACGCCGGACTCGAACTTCATGACGGAGTAGACGCGGTCGCCCTCGACCTTGAACTCGATGGACTTAAAGCCGCCGGCCTCGCTGGGGCTGGAGTCGAGCACGGTGGTCTTCCAGCCGCGCGACTCGCAAAAGCGCTGATACATCTTGTACAGGTCGCCGGCGAAGATGGCCGCCTCGTCGCCACCAGCGGCGGAGCGGATCTCGACGATGGTGTTCTTGTCGTCGTTGGGGTCGCTCGGGATGAGCATGTACTTAATGTCTTCCTCGAGCTGGGGAAGCTTGGCCTCGTTTTCGGAGATGTCCATCTGGAGCATCTCCTTCTCATCGGCATCGGTAGTATCGTGGAGCATTTCCTTGGCAGCCTCGATGTCATCGAGCGCGCCGATGTACTCGCGCGAGGCGGCGATGAGGTCGGACTGGTGAGCGTACTCCTTGTTGAGACGCGTGAACTCCTTGATGTCGGAGGCAACGGCCGGGTCGGAAAGCTTCTTCTCGAGCTCCTCATAGGCCTTGATGATCTTTTCGAGCTTGTCGCGCATGGCGGGACTCCTTTATATGCGTGAAGGTGAAAATCGGCAGAATTGATGGGGCGCATGGCGCCACTGCGGGGGTAAGCCCAGCTAGAGCATGTCGATCTTCAGATACATGCGCATCCCTTCGCGTGTGGGGTACATAGTTGCGATCTAACCCATACATGATAGCGTGCGCAGGCAAACCTGCATATAACCCGCACGGAATGAGTGGACGTAGCCGTTGGGTACGTTCCTTAACGACTAGTCGTTTAAGAGCGTCCCCAACGGCTAACAAAGGGACTGTCGCTTTGTCACATTCTAGAGCGTTTGAAGCAGAGCGACGAGGAAGCGGATGCCCTGGAGGTAGGCGCGGCGGGTGATGCGCTCGTTGGTGCCGTGGACGCCGCGATCACACTCGTCGTCATCGACCACAAAGGCCGAGAAGCGAATGCACTCAGGGCAAACACGCTGGTAGTTGGCAGCGTCGGTCGCACCGATCACGGTCGAGGGCACAATTGCCACTGGCTCGAATGATCCGTTTTCCTCCGTCCCCTTTGGATCGCGGAAATAGCGGGCGGCGATGGCGCGGACGGTCTCGAGTCCCGGTCCGCCGATGCGCGGGGACGGCGAGGGTTCAGAGCTGCCGGGGCCCAGCTCCACTTCGACACGACCGGCAAGGTCCGCCCCGGCAACCGCCTCACGGCAGCGCGCCACAACGTCGGCCACACTCGTGCCCTCGAGCATGCGGAAATTGATATTGGCCCACATATCCTGCGGCATCACATTAGCACCGGTGCTACCGCCCTCGATTTGGGTCGGTGCACAGGTGGTGGTCACGAGCGGATAGAGCTTCTTGCTGGCAAGGCACTCGCGCACGATGGCGTCCTTGTTGGAGGCAATCTCGTCGGCCGTGCAGAGTCCCAGCTCGACGAGCTGTGCGACAAGCAGGTCCGTGACGCGCGTCGGCCATTCGATATCGCAGATTGCGGCGATGGCGCGGCCGAGCACCTCGAGCGACGTGCCGCCGTAGGGGTTGGAAGAATGTCCGCCCTCGCTACGCGTCCTCAACACGATATCGGCGTAGCCCTTCTCCGCGAGATCGGCATGCATAAGCCAGCCCTCGCCCGCGCCGTACTCGGCAGCCGGAACGATGCGGTAGTCGCCCTCGTCGATCAGGTACTCAAGCTCAATGCCGCGCTCCTCGAGCGCGCGGCCGATGGCGCCTGCGCCGTACTGCGTCGTCTCCTCGTCCTGACCAAAGGCCAGGAGCAGCGTGCGCTCGTGCTGCCAACCGTGCGCCAGCGCATACTCAACCGCCTCGAGAATACCTGCGACCTGGTCTTTCATGTCGATGGCACCGCGGCCCCAAATGTAGGCGTCGTCCACATGTCCGCTAAAGGGGGCGTGCGTCCAATCGGCCTCAGTACCCGGCACCACGGGGACCACGTCCATGTGGCCCATGAGCATGACGGGTTTGAGGGCGGGGTCGGAACCGTCAAGCGTCACCAACAGCGAATGGTCGACAAGCTCGACCTCGCCCGCCGCGAACACGCGCGGCCAGGCCTGCTGCATATAGGCGCGCAGGTCGTCGAAGGGCTGCCAGTCCACCGCCTCGGCATCCATGCTCGAGATGGTCGGAAACGACAGCACGCGGCCCAAGCGCTCGCACGCGTCGGCCTCGTCTATATCGGCAAAATCGTCCTCATGCGCAAAGAAGCGCCAAACCTCGGCCATGACATCCTTTCGATTGTGACGACAAAGGCCGCCCCACGGGAGCGGCCCTGCAACGTAAGCGTTTGCGGTCGGTTATTTGTCCTCGAGATAGCGAGAGAGGAACTCACGAGTGCGCTGGTGTTTGGGGTTGCCGAAGAGCTCGGCCGGCGCGGCATCCTCGAGCACCACGCCCTTGTCCATAAAGACCACGCGGTCGGACACCGTGCGGGCAAAGGCCATCTCGTGCGTGACGACGACCATGGTCATGCCGTCGGCGGCGAGCTTGCGCATGACCTCGAGCACCTCGCCCACGATCTCGGGGTCGAGCGCGGAGGTCGGCTCGTCGAACAGCATGATCTGCGGATTCATACATAGGGCACGAGCGATGGCCACGCGCTGTTTTTGACCACCGGACAGGCGACCAACGGCGGCGTGCGCGAACTTTTCGAGTCCCACGCTGGTCAGATGCTCCATCGCGACCTTCTCGGCCTCGACCTTGCTCATCTTTTTGAGCGTGACGGGCGCGAGCGTGCAGTTGTCGAGCACGTCCATGTTGTTGAACAGGTTGAAGCCCTGGAACACCATGCCGATGTCCTCGCGCAGCTTATTGATATTGCAGCGCTCGGCCGTAAGGTCCTGGCCGTGGAACCAGATATGGCCCGCGTCCGGGGTCTCGAGCAGGTTGAGGCAGCGCAGGAAGGTCGACTTGCCCGAGCCCGAGGCGCCGATAATGGTGACGACCTCGCCGGGGTTAACGGACAGGTCGATGCCCTTGAGTACCTCGAGCGAGCCGAAGCTCTTGCGCAGGCCCTCGACGCGGATGAGCGGCTCATTGGTCTGTGCGGCGGCCGCGGTGCCGGTAGTGGCGGTATCTGCCATGATGATTCTCCTCGTCTTGAGCCTAATTGGAGCTGGGCAGCGTTGCCGGGGCCTCGGCGCCGAGCTTTTTGCCAAAGGCTTCGAGCAGGCGGCTCGCCACGAGCGTCAGGATCAGGTAGACCACGAGCGCCACGCAGTAGACCTCCATCTGGCGGTAGTACACGCCGGCGACCGTGGTAGTAGCGTACATGAGGTCGAACACGCCGATGACCGAGAGCACCGACGAGTCCTTGATGTTGATGATGAGCTCGTTGGTGAGCGCCGGGATCGCATTTTTAATACCCTGAGGGAACACGACCTTGCGCATAGCCTGCCACTGCGACAGGCCCAGCGAGCGCGCTGCCTCGGCCTGGCCGGGATCGATGGACTCGATGCCGCCGCGCAGGACCTCCATCATGTAGGCGGTAGAGTTGAGCGAGATGGTGACGAGGCCGGCGGTGAAGGTACTCCAGATCTGGTTGGCCTGGGCGGTCTCGAAGCCCATGCCGCGCAAAACGGTGAAGCCCGCGTAATAGATGAGTAGGCCCTGGACCATCATGGGCGTGCCACGCACGATGGTGGAGTAGATGGTCGCAAAGCCGCGGCCGACGCTCTTAAAGAAGCGCACCAGGTCGTTGTCGACGCGATCGAAGGTCTGGGTGCGCAAGAACACAAAGAGCAGCGCAAGGAAAAAAGCGATGACGGTACCGAAGGTCGCAAGTGCGATGGTGATCTCGATGCCGCGGATAAAGAAGTCCCCGCTCTTGTAGGTCATGTAGACCAGGCTCGACAAAAAGTCGCTGGGGTTGGAGTCCGAGACAATACTCACCTGCACCAGGTCGATAAACGACATGACGCAGCGGTCGACAAAGAAGATCGCCGCGATGACGACCACGACATAGCTGCCCAGGCGCGCGCCGCGACGGAAACGCTCGGATGCAAACGGCGACGTTTCGCGATAGTCGCTCCAGTGCATAACCTTGGTGACCAGCGCCGCCGCCGACACGACGATCCAGGCCCAAAGAATCGCCCAAAGGCAATCTTGGAAGATGCCGGTGGGCGCCAAAAAGCTCAGCGGCGTGGGGTTGCGCTGGCTAAATGCCAAGCCGAGCGCCGCGATAACGCTCGTGCCCAGGTACACATAACGGTGGTCGGCCTTGATAAAGGAGGCCAGACGATTGATGCCTTTCATGCTGCCTCCCTATGCCGGCTGACGGTCGAGGCACGCGTCCCACATTTGGTCGCGCTCCTCTTGGCTAATGCCCTTGAGTGTCTTGTCGATGAGCTTAAGCAGTTTGTCCGAGCCCTTGCGGCAACCGACATTTGCCGTGACCTCCTGCTTAAAGCCCTCGCCCTCGGCAAAGTGGATGGGGACGATACCGGGATTTTGGGCCATATAGCCCTTTTCGTTCTCAGTGTTGTAGGTCACGGCGTCGCACGTGCCCTGCAGCAGATTCGAGAACACCGTGGGGACCGAATCGACCGGGTTCTTGTGCACAACGCCCGGAATCTCGTCGATGACGGTATCGAGCATGGTGTCCTTTTGGCCGAGCACCGTGGCACCGCTGAAGTCGCTGAGCTTGGTGGCGTTTTGGTAGGGCGAGCCCTCTTTTACGAACAGGCCAAAGTAGCCAATGAAGTACGGGTCGGAAAAGCCGACGGACTCCTCGCGCTCGGGCGTGGCGCTCATGCCGGCGATGATGAGGTCAATCTGGCCGTTGTTGAGCGAGTCGATAAGGCCCGAGAAGCTCTGCTTGACGGCAACGGGCTCGCCGCCGAGAGCCTTGCAGACGATCTTGGCAATCTGCACGTCGTAGCCATCGGCATAGGCGCCCTGCACGTTGTCGATGGGGATCGTGAACTCGCTGGCCTCGGAAACCTGCCAGTTGTACGGGGCGTAGGCCGCCTCCATGCCAATGCGGATCTTATCCTTGCCGATAACGGAATCGGACAGGTCATCGCGACCGCCGCCCGTCGTGGGCTGAACTACTTCCAGCGTGGAGGGACGCTGGCAGCCGGCAAGTGCGCCGGCGACGACAGAAGCGCTCGCAGCGAGAGCGCTACCCAAGAAGATGCGACGACTGCACACCGGCTGTGGATGCGCGTCGCGTTGATGGGGAGAATGCATAATCTGCCTTCCCTGTTGAATCGTATGCTGACGACTTAACAGGATATACGCCAGCGACCAGCAGCGCAGCACAAGCTCGAAAAATTAATAGACACACGGTAGTCATTGGGAGCGTCGATGTTTTGGCAATGCCAGCGAGCGCCGCCCAGAGCGAACAAGTTGGCATGAAAAAGGCACGGCATAGACCTTCTGGTCATGCCGTGCCTTTTGAATGACAAATTGTCGCTCTGGGTGGCGCGCAGCGTCGACCGGTCCGCCGTTCGTTAGAACGGCGGAACCTCTAGAGCAGGGTGACGCTAAAGGAACGGGTGTCGGTAGCGCCTGGCGCCAGCGTAATGGCGTTGACCTTGTGCTCAAAGACGTCGTCCTCGGTGTCCATGGTAGTGTGGCCGGTCCAAGGCTCGAGCGCCACAAACGGAGCGTCGTTGGCGGCAGACCACACGCCGATGTACTTAAAGCCCTCAAAGTCGATCTTGACGCCATGGCCCGACTTGCGACCGCGCAGCGTGAGCGTGGAGCCCGGGGTATCGGTAAACATGATGGCGTCGTTATCGAAGCTGCGGTGCGTGATGGGCAGCACGTCCGAGTTATCGGGAGCCTTGTAGCTACCCTCGAACGTCATAAGACCGTCGGGCGTGATGATGGGGGCCTCGTTAGTCCAAGCCTCGGTAAACGCCAGCTCGTAATCCTCGAATGCCTCGTCCTCGGCACCGGGGGCGGGCACGTTAAATGCGGGGTGGCCGCCCACCGAGAACGGCAGGTCCATGTCGCCGGTATTGGTGACGGCAAAGGTCTGGGTAAGCGTGGCGTCACCAGTCAGGGCATAGGTCATGTTGAGCTTAAAGTGGAACGGGAACGCCTTGAGCGACTCGGGCGTGTCAGTGATCTCGTACGTTACCGAGGAGCCGTCCTCGGAGACCTCGACCAGCTTGTGCTCGACGATGCGCGCGATGCCGTGGCGAGCCATCTCGCAGGTGCCGGCCGCAGACGTTGCCGTGTTGTTGCGCAGCGAGCCCACAATGGGGAACAGGATAGGCGCGTGCTTGCCCCAAAAGGACGGGTCGCCCTGCCACAGATACTCGTTGCCGTTGAGGGCAAGGCTCGTGAGCTGGGCACCCATGGAATCGATGGCCGCGGTGAGGCCGCCGCGCTTGATGGTGGTGACGGTGGACATGCTACTTCCTCCAAAAGTAAACAACAGTGTCGAGGGCTATTGTCCCACTCTTGGCGGCGGGGTTGAGCGACAGGTGCAGTTATTGAGCAATAGCGTAAAGGTCAAACCCGCCCTGCGGCGTGCTATCGACCGTATCGGGCGCCTGTGAATTAAAACTCACCGGAACCATGCGCTTTGAGGCACGGTAACGCGTGCCGTCGGTGGCGACGGGCGGCTCATCGACCGTGAGCTCGTAGTCGCCGGGCTTGAGCTCGATGCCGTCACCTTCGGAATTGACGTATTGGTACTCGTCGATCGCTTGCCCCTTGAGCGTGCGACCCACGATATGGACGAGCATCTGGCTGTCGCCGCGCGCGGTGTCCCACGTCGCGCCGTCCTTGACCTCGACCGATACATGCACCGAGCGCGTACGGCTGAGCGATTGCTCGACAGACATCTCGACCTTGGCGGCGTCTTTGCGCTGTTGCTCCACGTGACCCCAGACATTTCCGATCGCCGAGCAAGCGATGACGCCGGCCATAAAGGCGATGAGAATGGGGCCGAGCGGAGAGCGACGGCCCGCGTCTTCCTCGCGAGCCAGGTTGGGGCGATGGGTGGGGGCGGGCGCCTGGGCACCCTGCGCGGGCACGTCGAGTATGCTGAAGGATGCCGTGCTGCCGGGGTCGATGGTATGGCGCGGCTGTGGGGTCTTTGCCGGCGAGATCGACATATCAGCCGGCTCGCCGAGCGTGGCCGTGGCATCGGCCTTCGCCTCGTCGGCCTCGGCCTGGGCCCAAGCCTGTTCAAAGGTTAGGGGTTCGGCGGCATCGGAGGCGGCTTCAGGCTCGACACCGGCATCGTTGCCGGTCTCGTCCTCGTCGCTCGACACGTCACACGGCGCGGGCTCGTCCCACTCTTCGTCCGGAGCCTCGCCCTCGCTATACCACCATTCAAAGTTATCGATATCCATACGGGGCGCCCCTTAGGCCTCGCAAATAAACACTTGCTAGCCTTATACCCCCAGACGGCGCTGGAGCTCGCCGGTACAGACAGGAAAACCGTCACAACATTCGACGCTTTTCCTCGTTTTCGAGATTTTCGCCGAATGTTGTGACGGTTTGGGCGACTGGCCGGCAGCGCAATGCGACAAAGGGACTGCCCATTCGTCACATTCTGTTAGAGTTGCAGGGATTGAATCCCGCTTATTCATGCGACATTGGAGTGACAACCTTGACCGCCGCAACCACGCCTAAAAGTAAGTCAACCGCCGCCGCGCTCTCCCCCGCGCGCACCAAGCTCTGCCTGGCGCTGCTCGTGCTGTTGGGATTCTCGCTCGGCTGCTCCGAGTTCGTGGTCATCGGCATCGAAAGCGACCTGGCGACGGAGCTCGGCATCTCGCTTGCCACCGCGGGCCAGCTCATCAGCGTGTTCGCGCTCGTCTACGCTATCGCCACGCCGGTGCTTGCGCTCAGCACGGGGCGATTCCGCCGCTACCAGCTGCTCGTGTGCTATAGCATCGTCTTTGTGCTCGGCAACCTGGTCATGGCGTTGGCACCCAACTTCCAGGTGCTCTTTATCTCGCGCATTGTCCTGGGCTCCGTCTCGGGCGCGCTGCTCGCCGTGGGTGTGACGTACATCCCCGAGCTGCTGTCCCCGCAGCAAACTTCGCTTGCCATCTCGGTGGTATATGGTGCGTTTTCCGTAGCAATGGTCTTTGTGACCTCGATTGGCAAGTTTGTGGCCGACACGCTCGATTGGCACGTGGCCATGTACGGCACGCTGACCTTTGCCGTTTTGATCTGCGGAGCGCTCGTGGCGTTTATGCCGCGCGCCGGGCAGACCGACGAGCCTGCCACCTTTCGCGAGCAGGCGGGGCTCCTACGCGAACCGAGCATCATCACCGGCATGCTCATCTTCTTGTTTGGCGTGGGGTCGGTCTACGTATTCTACGGCTACGTGACGCCTTATCTTGAGCAGGTGCTGGGTATGGGCACCGTTCAGGCGAGCACCACGCTTATGGCCTACGGCGTGTTCTGCCTGATCTCGAACATCCTGGGCGGATGGATCGATGCGCGCTTTGGCATGAAGGCGCTGCTTGTGACGTTTGTGTTGCAGGCTGCGGCGTTACTCGGGCTGTTTGCCGTGGGCGGCACCATGCCGCTCGCGCTGGTCTTTGTCTTTAGCTTGGCGTTGCTCATGTACCTGTTCTCGGTGTCGTGCATCACGCACTTTATGGACGTGGCACGCAGCCGCCATCCCAAGTCGATGGTACTTGCAAGTTCGGTTGAGCCCATGGCGTTTAACGTCGGCATCTCGTTTGGCACTGCAGTGGGCGGCGCCGTGGTAAGCAGCATTGGCATTGCGTACGTGGGTGCCGTGGGCGCCGCGTTCTCGCTTGTGGCCTGGGCGCTCACGCTGGTGACGATTAAGCTGGCCCGCTGGGAGCGCCACCGCGGGTAGCGCAATTACAGCCAAAAGCCGCAGCACCGCCCACCATCTTTTGACCGTGTGGCGTTCGCTCCTGCAGCCATGCAACACGTCGTCTGCCGCCCAAGTCAGCATCTTTCCCGGCGCTATTTAACCACGCAAAACGCATCCTGTTAAGATTATCGCTATCGTTTTTCGCAATCTGAAAATCGATGGAATCGCAGGTAGAGCTTTCGTAGTCTGAAGTGGTCAATCCACACGAAAGGGGTTTACCACATGGACAAGAAAGCAGTTGTAATCGCCGGAGCCGGCAGCACCCACACTCCCGGCATCATCCAGAGCCTGTTGCAGAAGAAAAACGAATTACCGCTGCGCAAACTCGCCCTGTACGACATCGACGAGAAGCGCATGCATCTCGTCTACGACATCATGAAGCAGTTCATCGAGCAGGAAGCTCCTGACATCGAAGTTGTCGTGACGACCGATCCCGAAAAGGCATTCACCGATGTCGACTTCGTCTTCGCGCAAATCCGCCAGGGTGGCCTTCAGATGCGTCGCCAGGACGAGCGCATCCCTCTCAAGTACGGTTGCGTGGGACAGGAAACCTGCGGCGCCGGCGGTTCGATCTCCTATGGCATCAGGTCCATCCCCGGCGTCTTCGACCTCGTACGCTACGCCAAGAAATATAGTCCAGACGCCTGGATCCTCAACTATTCCAACCCCGCCGCAGTTGTCGCCGAGGCCACACGTCGCGAGTTTGGCAACGACCATATCCTTAACATCTGCGATATGCCCACGGCTATCTTGCTCTCGTACTCTAAGATGCTCGAACTTCCCAGCTGGCGCGATATCGACCCCATGTATTTTGGACTCAATCACTTTGGCTGGTTTACCAAAATTTACGACAAGCAGGGGCGCGATCGTCTGCCGGAGCTCCGTCAGATGATTCTCGAGCACGGCATGGCCGTGAGCGACAAGCATCACAAGGACAAGGACTGGATGCACACCTGGGGTCAATACGTCAAGATTGTGAAGGACTATCCCGAGTATCTGCCCAACAGCTACCTGCAGTACTACCTGTACTCCAAAGACATGGCAGATGACATGGACCCCAACTGGACGCGCGCCGACAACGTCATCAACGGACGCGAGAAGGAGATGTTTGCCGAGCACGACAAGTACCTGGCAGATCCCGCCAATTACAAGAGCCCCGTACAGAGCTTCACGGTCTTTGGCGACTTTATCGTCGACGCAGCCGCCTCTATCGCCTACAACAAGTGCGAACGCTATCTCGTAATCGTCGAGAATAACGGCGCCATCCCCAATCTGCCCGACGACGCCATGGTCGAGGTCCCCGCCTACCTGCGTTCTTGGGGCCCCGAACCCATCAGCCAGCCTGCTATCCCCACCTTCTACAAGGGGCTTATCGAAGAGCAGAATGCCAGTGAGAAGCTCGCCGTCGACGCATATTACGAGCATTCCTACCAGAAGGCGCTCGAAGCCATCGCAATCAACAAGACCGTCCCTTCGACTACCGTCGCGCGCCAAATCCTCGACGACCTGATCGAAGCGAACGGCGATTATTGGCCGACCCTGTCCTAACTCCCCGCGCATCGAAGGAACATCATGAAAGAAAGCAAGCTCTACAGCGAGTTCCAGAGACTCGGCAAGGTGCTCATGGCGCCGGTCCTCCTCCTGCCCGTTTCCGGCATTTTGGTCGGTCTGGGCTCCGCCCTTTCCAATGCCAACCTCATCTCGCTCTGCCCGTTTTTGGGCACCGAGCCGATGGTGATCTTTAGCACGCTCATCAAAGCAGCCGGCAACGTTATCAATGGTAACATCTCGGTTCTCTTTGCGATCTGCATCGCCTACGGTTACGCCAAGGCCGAGAAGGCGACCGCCGCACTCTCGGGCTTTATCGGCTACATGACCATGAACACGATCATGGGTCAGCTGCTTATCCTGCTGGGCACCATCGATCCCGCCAACCTACAGACCGGTCAGAACGCCATCCTGGGCGTAACCACACTCGACACCGGCGTATTCGGCGGCATCATCATCGGCTTGGTAGTCGCATGGATCCACAACCGATTCTATAAGGTGCAGCTTCCGCCGGTGCTCGGCATCTTCAACGGCACGCGCTGCGTCCCCGCCCTCACCGTCGTTTTCGCAAGCCTGGTGGGCGTTGCGCTCGCCTTCGTGTTTCCGTTTGTGCAAACCGGCCTAAAGGCCGCCTCGACACTCATCGATTCCACCGGGGTGTTTGGCGCGTTCATCTATGGCTTCTCCGAGCGCATGCTTCTGCCCTTCGGCCTGCATCATTTCATCTACCTGCCGTTTTTCTTCACTTCTCTGGGCGGTAGCATCCAGGTTGACGGCCAGACCGTCGAGGGTGCTGTCAACATCTACAACGCCATGCTCAACACGCCCGGCATGATGTACGACATCGACATCTCAAAATACGTCATGAACGGCAAGGTGCTGTTCGCCATGTGCGGCCTGCCCGCGGCGGCGCTCGCCATCTACCACTGTGCCCGTCCCGAGAATAAAAAGAAGGTCGGCTCCCTCATGATCGCCGCCGTTATTCCGGCCGCCATCATGGGCATAACCGAACCGCTCGAGTACTCCTTCCTCTTTGTAGCGCCCGTACTCTATGTGGTCCACGCCCTGCTGTGCGGCATCGCGTATGTACTCACCTACCTGGTACAGTTCAATGTGCCCGGACCTTCCGCCTTCGGCGGACCGCTCCTCTCGTGGATCTTCAACGGCATCATGAACGCCGATAAAGGCTCCAACTGGTTCTGGCTTATTCCGCTCGGCATCGCTTACTTCGGGATTTATTACGTACTGTTCCGCACCTTTATCAAGAAATTTAACCTCAAAACCCCGGGCCGCGAGGATGATGACACGCAGGCAGCGGATGACACGTCGGCCATCGACTCCAAAGCACCTGTCCAGGTAAGCGAGCTCATCCCGCAGATCGTGGAAGCCGTGGGCGGCGCCGATAACATCTCGGGTGTCAACGCCTGCTTCACTCGCCTGAGGCTCAGCCTCAAAGACACCGCCCTGGTCAAGGACGATAGCGTCTTCACCAAAGACCTCGGCGCCAGCGCCATCGTGCACGTTGGCGGCGGTGTTCAGATCGTTTACGGCAATAAAGCTTCTGTCTACAAAGTCGAAATGAGAGAATACTTGGGCATGGAATAAATCCGTCCCATAGCTTCACCACAATGCTCCGGAGATGGCATATCCGCTCCGGGGCATTATTGTTTGGAGTGATTTGAATGTCGATGTACGAGGTCTATTCGAACCTCAGGTCTTGTATCGAAGACGTCGAGAAGGGCGGCAGCCTTGACGCCCACATCGCACTCTACGCCCTTTCCCATCACGACGAGATCCCAGAGCTCTCAATAGAAGAACTTGCCCGCGCGTGCAATACATCGCCCGCGACCATCTCGCGCTTCTGCAGGCGCGTAAACGGCTCGAGCTTTCGATCGTTCAAAGAGCAAGTTGACGACTTCAACGCTTGGCTCCAGCGCGAGACAACCGAGGCAAGGGCGCATAAGCAAATCGATATACCCTGGTATTTCGATATCGTAGAGACCTCTTTGCTTGAAACAAAACGCCTGCTCACTGAGGATCGACTCGAGCAGGCCGTTGACTGGCTTCTCGATGCGCAAAATGTCTACGTATACGGAAGCTCATTCTCCAATCTCGCCGCCCGCTCACTCTGCGAAAAGCTGAGCCGCGTAAACCGACTGTGCTTCTCATTCGGCTCCGTCAAGGGACAGGAAACGTCGCTCTGTCTGCTCCAACCCGACGATCTAGCCATCTTTGTATCGTTCTCAGGGAAGACGAGCCATATCTTCAATCTTTACGTTGAGGCCAAGCGGCGAGGTTGCCGCGTTATTTGGATATCGAGCAACATGGCATTCGATAACAACGGGGCGCGCGAGCTCTTGCTACCCGTGAGCGCGGAGTCACTCAGCGAGTACTCGACCGCCTTGGTTGAGGGCATGAGCCTACAAAGCGCGGTTAACGCTCTGTATATCAGCTGTGCAAATCGACTTCGGGCGCAGCGCTAGCCGCAAACACACTAGGACTGAAAAGGACGCACCTCACCGTTGCAAGACGCCCGAACACACGATAGGCAGTGCCAAAAGAGAGCAGCGAGCACGTCATGTACTTGCCCATTCGCCCCAAAACAGCACAGGCCGGCGCCCGATTGTAGAATCGGACGCCGGCCTGTATTAATCTTGCTCGTGTGTTTGAGTCGTTTACTCCATGCCCAGCAGCTCGCGCATCTGGGTTGCGTAGTTAGATGCCATGTTACCGTAGACAATCTGCACGCCGCCGTTAACATGCACGATGCCACGCGCTTCGAGCTTTTCGGTAAACTCGGCGTCATCAACCACCTTGTCACAGTCATTGAGCTGGATGCGCAGACGGGTGAAGCAGGCCTCGACAGACTTAATATTGTTGTCGCCGCCCACTGCCTCAACGATGGCGGGAATGAGGTCGCTGATCACGGTCTTGGGAGCCTTTTCGGCCTCATCGTCGGACTCTTCCTCGCGGCCGGGGGTCTTAAGGTCCTTCTTAAGGATGATGAACTTGAAGACGAAGTAGTACACCACGAAGTAGATGGGGCCGAGGAACAGGATAACCTGCCAGTTGGAGCCCTTGGCTGCACCCATAATGCCGTTAAAGATCAACGACAAGAGCGGGCCGCCAAAGGATGCGGAACCGGCCACGTTGAACTGCAGGATATAGGTCAGCGCATAAGCAAGACCAGCCATGAGAGCGTGGAATACGTAGAGGATGGGCGCGATGAACAGGAAGGAGTACTCGAGCGGCTCGGTAATGCCGGAGAGGATGCAAGGCACCACGATGGCAATCATGAGCGCTGCGGTCTTCTTCTTGTTCTTGGGAAGCGCCGTCTTGTAGAAGGCGAGTGCAGCGCCGGGCAGGCCGAACATGGCGAAGATAACCTTGCCGTTCATGACAAAACGGCTGACCTCGATGTTAAACGGCGTGCTGGGAGAGCCCAGGATCGCGTTGTAGATATTGATAGCGCCCTGAACAGTCTGGCCGTCGATGGTCTCGACGCCACCAAGCGACGTGAAGAAGAACGGCAAATAGACAAAGTGATGCAGGCCAAAAGGCAGGAGCATGCGCTCGCCGGCGCCGTAGACAAATGCACCAAAGGCACCCGTAGTCTTGATGAACTCGGACAGCGCGCCGAGAGCGTTCTGAATAAACGGGAAAACAAAGGACATGACCAATGCGAGGATGCTGCATGAGAGCAGCGTCACCGCCGGGATAAAGCGCGTGCCGTTGAAGATGGAGAACACGGCAGGCAGCTCAATCTTGTAGTAACGGTTATGCAACCATGCGACGATTGCGCCCACCAGAAGACCGCCGATAACGCCCGTGTCGAGCGTGGTGATGCCGAGGATCGTGCTCTGGCCCGTCGTAAGATTCGCGGGATCGATAACGCCAGTCGCCGTAAGGAACGTGCCCATCACGGAATTCATGCACATGTAGCCCAAAAAGCCACAAAGCGCCGCGGTAGCCTTCTCGGACTTGGCGAAGCCATAGGCGAGACAAATCGAGAAGATAACCGGGATGTTGTTCATAACGATGCTGGCAGCGGCCTTGAGAATCGAAAAGAAGATCGCAAAGCCCGGAGCAGCAAGCCAGGGAACAGCTGCCGTAAGGGTGGGGCTGGTAAAGGCATTGCCAAAGCCCTGAAGGATGCCGGCGATTGGCAGGATCAAGACAGGCGTCATGAGGACTTTGCCCAGGCGCTGGAACTTTGCCAGCAGCTCATCTTTGTTCATGGGATACCCCTCTTAAAGAAACGGGGCGTGCAGCTCTACAGCCCACACGCCCCATAACAGTTATCAAGCGCTATGGAACTAACTACTTAAGCTCCGGCCAGTAATCCTTATTGGCCTCGATGAGCTTGTCGAGCACTTTGCGAGCCTTCTTGGCGTCACCGACCAGACGATTAAGCGTGAGTGCCTGCAGAGCCTTCTCGTAGGAGCCCTCCATCCAAGCCTCAACAGTCAGGCGCTCATAGGCGTACTGGTTCTCCATAAGGCCGCGATAGAAGGTACCGATCTTGCCAACAGCATAGGGCTGCGGGCCATTGGCGCCCACGCTTGCCGCAACCTCGACCATGGCGTCATCGGGCATACCCTCGATAATGCCGTTGTTGGGCACAATGACAATGAAAGTCTTGTTGGTGTTGCGATAAATGGCCGACGTGATTTCCACGATCATATCGCCATGAGCGTCGTTTTGCACAACCGAGGAGTTCTTTGCGGTGCCGACTTTGGCAACACGCTCGCACTCGGCGAACACGCGCTTCTCACGACCGTTGATAACCTCGTCGGAGCGAGTGTAGTCGGGGTCGAGGTGAACGACCTTGTACTCGGGATACAGATAGTACTGCAGATAAGTGTTGGGCAGATAGTCGGGGAAGTCCTCGAGCATGTCCTTGACCATGGCGTAGGTATCAAGCCAGGACTGGTCACGCTGCTCGGCATCGGCAGGAAGGAAGCCGTTCTTCTCCGTGTACTCCTTAATCTGCGGGACGAGGTCATGGCCCTCTTCATCGTAGATGTGCTTGAACCAACCGAAGTGATTGAGGCCGAAGTACACGGGCTCCGTCTTGCTCATATCGCGACCGAGCAGGCGACCGTAAGAGCGCATGAGGTTGACGGGCTGATCGCAGATGTTGAGGACGCGATGCTCATCGGGCAGGACGCGCTCGAGACCATATGCCACAATAGCAGCCGGGTTGGTGTAGTTGATAATCCACGCCTCCGGGCTATGAGCGCGAACGTCGTTGACGATCTCAACCATGTCATGCATGGAGCGCATACCGTAAGCCATGCCGCCAGGGCCCACCGTTTCCTGGCCGATGATTCCCATATGCAGCGGAATCTTCTCGTCCTTGCTACGCATCTCGTAGCCGCCGGTACGAATCTGGCAGAGCACAAAGTCGACGTCGGTGTAAGCCTCGTCCTTATCGGTGGTGTAACCAAACTCCACACCGGGCTCCTCCTCGGCGAAGAGGATCTTGCCAAACTCGCCGATCGGACGCTGACGCTCGGCATCGATGTCATAGAGCATCACGCGGTTCAGCGGCAGAATGTCCATGTGCTTGGTCAGGGCTTTAAGAATGCCAGGGCACCACGTGGAGCCGCCGCCAACGATCACAATATTGAGCTTATCCTTCATGTTCCGTCCCTCCAGGGTTGGCTGATCGGTGTTCTCGAAGACCTTGGGCTCCGCGGTTGTCCTCGGCTTGCTTCGTTTCGATTGATATTTTGCGACATAAGGTCATTTGCGAGTCCCCGTGTGAGCCAATGCGAAACGGGGACACATGATTTCGCTCACGACACAGATATGTGTAGGCAGACACGCACGTTTACCCAGTTCATGGGCAATTGGCGATCTTGACCGATTACCGATTTCTCACCTGGCTACACAAAGCGGTACCATATGTACGACGAGGTGCGAGGGGCTGGAACATCTTATGAAAGATCAAGCATCTTTTTATGATCATGTGCGGGCTGGCGAGAGCAAGCTCAACGATCTCGAAAGCGAGATCATGCGCTACATCATCGAGCTGCGTGATGATATTGACGATGTCACGCTTAAGAGCGTTGCTGAACGGTTCTTCGTCGCTCCCAATACAATCGTCAGGCTTGCTCATAAGCTTGGCTTCTCGGGGTTTACGGAGCTCAAACAATCGTATTCCGCCTCGCTCGACCGCAATCGATTCACAATCGAGACACTTCCGCTCGACACCCAGCTCGTACAAACAAAAGACCTGATTAACGACCGGGTCATCGACTCGGTTGTAAGCCTTATCCAGGACGCCTCGCATATCGTGTTCTTCTGCTCGGGCTTTTCGAAATACCCGTGCCTCGAGATGGCTGAAAAGCTCAAAATAATGGGCAAGAATACCGACACGCTTAGTGAACGCCACGTCATGAGGCATTACGCAGAACTCCTCGGCAAAAACGACCTGGTCTTCAGCGTTTCCGTAAGCGGCGAGACGCAGGTGTCTATTGACGCTACATCGATAGCCAAAACGCGCGGATGCAAGGTCGTCACACTCACCGGCTTTTCTCGAAATTCTCTCTCGAAACTAGCCGACTACCCTATCTACACCGTGCAAAAAGAAATCCGCTTGGGCAGCATGGACCTCGACAGTCGATTGATGTTCTATTACGTTTTCGAATTGATATTTGAGCGTTACTTCAAACTGGCCAAGAAATAAAACTCTGCATGCGCCCGGCTTCGACTCTTTAGCAGCCTTCTATATGAAAGGTATCGTTCTATGCAACGCATTCTTTTTATCTGCTATGGAAATATCTGCCGCTCGACGATGGCTGAGTCGGTGTTTACCGAGCTGGTGCACCGCGCCGGACGCGCGGACGAGTTTGTCATCGATTCCGCCGCGACCTCGACCGAGGAGATCGGCAACCCGCCACATCACGGTACCGTTGCCAAGCTACGCGAGGTTGGGATTCCCGTCGTCGCACATCGCGCACGTCAGGTGCGGCGCGCAGAGTATGGCAACTGGGATCGCATTGTTTATATGGATGCTGAGAACGCGCGCGGTCTGCGTCGCATCTTTGGCGACGACCCCGACGGCAAGATTACGCGCTTGCTCGATTGGACCGAGCGCCCCGGCGACGTGGCCGATCCCTGGTACACCGGCAACTTCGATGCCACCTACCGCGATGTGCTCGCCGGCTGCACTGCCATGCTCGAGCAGATGTAGGTTCGCGGGCGCACGAACCTCGCGAGCCGCGTCATCGGCATACAGATCGAGCGTGGATTTTCTCCCACTTTGAGCATTCAAGTGCGCTCTAGACGGGAGAAAATCCACGCTCATTATCTCGGATAGCGGATGCGACAAAGGCACTATCCCTTTGTCGCATCGGGGACTGTCCCTAGACCGGCTTGACCTCCAGCTTTATCCCCTCGGCACAGGAGTCACCCAAAACATCCGAAAGGGCCCAGGTCGCATATAGCGGCAAATAAAGAACAGCTCCGCTGCGTTCAACGTTGCCTCTCGAGAAAACAATCCCAAGCCTTACGCCATATTCGGCCGTATCAAGCACATGACCGAGCGCGGCGTGCGCGTGGTAATAGGAACCCGATTTAACCTCGATCGGAACAGCCGTTCCATCCGGTCCGTCGACCACAAAGTCCACTTCGCCGCGCTTCTTTGTCTGATAGTAGTAAAGCTGGCGATTTTGGGCAGTCAGCTGCTGGGCCACCACGTTTTCGTAAATACCGCCCAGATTGGGTTCCTTGCTATCAAGATACGCCGCCTGGGCGACGCCAACGGGGTAGCGCGCCATCAACATGCCCGTATCCGATTGGTATAGCTTGAACTGCGATGGCCGTGCCGTCTTGAGCAGGGGCGACTTTGGCTCGGTTACGATATCCGCCTTGAGAGCAACGCCGGCATCGACAAGCCAGACAAAATCTCGCTGGTACTTGTCGTAATGCGCCTTGAGGTCAATGGAATTGAGCACGAAGCGTTTGTTTTCGCCCTCGAGCATAATAGGGAGCTGATCGTAAATGCTCTGCACCTGAAGGGCTCGCCCGCTTGCATACTTGGAGATATCCCGCCGGTACTGTTCGTTGAGCTCTGACTGTAGCTGACGAACAGAGGCAAGGTCGCCCCGCGTGTCAAGGAAACGCTGCACGACCTCTGGCATTCCACCGACAACGGTATAGGTCCTGAAGTTTGCCATCATCGCGTCGTGAATGTAATCAGGAATGGGCTTCTCGCTGATACACGCATCGCGTATCGTTTGGCGAGCTCCCTCGCTCACCCCGATCGCCCAGCAAAACTCCTCGAAATCGAGCGGGAACATCCTAAGCTCGTGAACATATCCCACGGGATAGGACCTAACGACCTTGAACTGGGTCCCGAGCATTGACCCCGAAAACGCCCAGCGGCACCTCCCGTCCTCAACAAGGAACTTTGCCATCGTCATGATGTCGGGGGCCTCTTGGACCTCATCGATAAACACGAGCGTTTTGCCCGGTGCTATCGGCTTTCCCGAGAGAAGCGTCACCCTGCTGATGAAATCGTCGGCATCCCGTGCCTCGAGAAGAGCATCTTTTGCCTGGCGATTTTCCATGAGGTTGAGTTCGATGTAGGTTGCATGGCTGGCTTTGCCAAATGCGCGAATCGAATAACTTTTGCCGATCTGGCGAGAACCCGTAATGAATAAGGCCTTTTGCTCGGCAGACTTCAGCCAACGCTCCAGCTCTGCCGCTATTTTCCTACGCAGCATAGGCTCTCCCCTCAGTGTCATCAAATGAAATGCAAGGTTTATATGCTTGATTATCGATGAAATGCAGAGTTTTTAGAACCTAATATCGGATGAAATGCAGAGATTTAGGATTATAGGCAAAAAAGAAGGGGCACCATCGGCGGATGCGACAAAGGGCCCGCCCCTTTGTCACATCCGGCTATTCGTCGACGATCTCGGCAAGCCAGACGTTCAACGTGTCGACCTCGGGACAGCAGAACTTTGCCGTGCCGGGCTCGTTGCCAGGCACGGTTCCGCCATAGCGCAGGATATCGATATAGGGAAAGCCCACATGGCAGGCCATGGCGCACATCTTGCCGCGGTCTCGGTCGAAGTCAAAAACGTCGCCCGGCTTGTGACCATGATGGCAGCGGCACGTTCCCAGCTGGTCCACGCAGCTCACGCGGATACGCGGACGTTTGTCCCGCGGCGCGCCGAGCGGCTTGCCCCCGCCCGCAGGCTTGGCGCCGCCCTCGCCAGCGTTACTCATGGTCAATCACATCCAGGCAGGCTTCGATGGGAAGGCCGGCCGACTTGTCCTCCTGGTCGGCATTGCGCTCGATAAGCTCAGCCACCACACGCATGGCATCGGACGTCGCGCGCTGCAGACTCCAACCTGCCATAACGCGGCCGACGAGCACCGCCGAGAACGTGTCGCCCGTGCCCGGGAAATAGACCGGAATGAGCTCAAAGGGAATCATAAAGTACTCCCCCGCTACATGGTCGTAACCGATAACCGCGTTCGTGCCATTGACCACGGCGCTCGTAATGACCACCGACTTGGCACCCAGCTCGCGCACGGCGTCCACAAGGGCGCGGCCCTCATCGGGCGTAATTTCCTCGGCAATAGGCCTATCGGCAAGCAGGCACGCCTCGGTATAGTTAGGCACCGCGTAGTCTGCGCACTCCAGAAGATGCCGCATAAGGCCAATCGTGGACTCGGGCACGCCCGCATAGAGCTTGCCGTTGTCGCCCATGATGGGGTCGACGAACACCTTGGTGCCCTTTTGCGCGCGGCGGTGGCAAAAGTCCGAGATGATGCGCGTCTCTTCCTCGGTCACGATAAAGCCGGTCGAGATGGCGTCGAACTCAAAGCCGAGCTCCTCCCAGATGGCAAGACTCTGACGCACGTACTCCGTGGTGTCGTGGATGTAGAACTTGGGGTAGTTGAGCGTGTCGGAAACGAGCGCCGTCGGCAGGTTATGGATACGGTAGCCCATGTGCGACAGCACCGGCAGCATGGCGGAAAGCGCGACCTTGCCGTAACCGCACATATCGTTAATCAGCAGCAGCTGAGTGTTCTTCATGAGGGTCTCCCTTGTTTCGGGCACAGCGCAGCAGCGCCACAGTGCGACTAAGTGTAGCGCAGGAGGCGTTGTGGGCGGAGGCGAGCGGTACGAAGGGCAAATTGTTGCGGAAAGGTTTCGAAAATGGGGGCTGTTTGCCCCATAGCGGCCTAGTTGATGCTACTCATATAGCGCCATTTCAAAACTATGCCTATTTACTACGTTTAACCGCCCGCCTCCAACCACAACGAATTTCTCTCCAACAAAACCGCAGGTAGATAGCTTGCGTTTTTTCAGAAACAGCTGTTGTGGTCAGCGATGCTGGATTCATCGTAGTAATTAGGCATGGTTTTTGGCAAGGCCGCTTCGAAAGGCATCATCGCAGCCCAAAACGATACCTTTTCCTTCGTCCCCAAGGGATCAGATTGCCGCTTAGGAGCGTTTGCAGCATCGAGCGGTTACGGCGTTTGGTAAAACGCCGTAACTTAATAAGTTTGGTACCTTGACATTTATTTCTTGCACTCCTAAATTAGTTAGGCACAAAACAATTGCACTACCTAACTAAAGAAAGGAGCGACACCATGTGCGATGACCACATCGGCCTCTGCCCCCACACGCCGGGCGGCGACCCCCATGAACCCGCAGATGCGCCCGCGGCACAGTCCCAATCAGACGCGCTCGCCAAGCACATCCTAAACGGGCTGGGCTTCTGCGGCCACTTTCTGCACTTTCACGGCGGCGGCGCCTCGGGAAAGGCCCCCATCGTCTGCTTGCTCGCCAAGCAGCCAAACGGCGAGATGTCACAGCAGGAACTAGGCCTGCACTTTGATCTTAAGCCCGGTTCGCTTTCCGAGATTCTCTCCAAGATCGAATGCGCCGGCCTTATCGAGCGCAGCCGCAATCCCAAAGACCGGCGGCAGCTCACCATTCGCCTGACCGAAGCGGGATGGGAAAAGGCCCACGTAGAGCAGGCGGCCCGCATTCGCTTTAGAGAGCAGGCCTTTAGCGCGCTCACCCACGACGAGCGCGAGGACCTCGCCGAAATGCTCGATAAAATCCGCGTAACCTGGGAGGAACTGGATGATTAAAACCCTCATGGGCAGCATCCGCGACTATATGAAAGTCACCGTTGCTACGCCGTTGCTTGTGCTTGGCGAGGTGCTCTGCGAGATGCTGATTCCATTTATCACTGCCAACCTGATCGACGCCATCAAAGACGGCGCCACCGTAGCCGAGATGCTTCCCACCGCAGGCTTTTTGGTGCTCATCGCGCTGACGTCGCTTGCTTTTGGTGCCGCTGCCGGCGTCACCTGCAGCCATGCGAGCTGCGGGTTCGCCAAGAACCTGCGTCACGACCTGTTCTACAAGATCCAGACGTTCAGCTTTGCCAACATCGATGAGTTCTCGAGCTCCTCGCTCGTCACGCGCCTGACCACCGATATCAACAACGTGCAGCAGGCCTTTATGATGATCATCCGTATCGCCGTGCGCGCGCCGCTGGTATTGATCTTCGCCTTTACCATGGCGTTTATCATGGGCGGCAGCGTCGCCATGGTCTACCTGGTCATCATTCCGCTGCTGGGCTTTGGACTGTTCTTTATCATCTTTAAGGTGCGCCCCATCTTCTCGCGCGTGTTCCACAAGTACGATGCCCTTAACGAGTCCGTCGAGGAAAACGTCACCGGTATGCGCGTGGTCAAGAGCTATGTGCGCGAAGACTTTGAGAAGGAGAAGTTCGCGACCGCCGCGCGCGACGTCCAGATGGACTTCACCCGCGCCGAGAAGCTGCTCGCCTTTAACAACCCCATGATGAACATCTGCGTCAACGGCGCGTTTGTCGTCATCATCTACCTGGGCTCCAAGCTCATCATCACGAGCCAGGGCACGCTGTTCGACGTGGGCCAGCTCTCCTCGACCTTTACCTATGGTTTCCAGATTCTCATGAGCCTGATGCAGCTGTCGATGATCTTTGTCATGGTGACCATGGCCGACGAATCGGCACACCGCATTGCCGAGGTGCTGGCCGCCGAGCCCACGATCGCCAATCCCTCCGAGCCCGTGCTCGAGGTTGCCGACGGTTCCATCGACTTTGACCACGTGAGCTTTAAGTATTCCAAGCATGCGAAGCGCCAGGCGCTCGACGATATCGACCTGCACATTACGAGCGGCGAGACCATCGGCATCATCGGCGGCACCGGTTCGGCCAAGTCCACGCTCGTTAACCTCATCGCCCGCCTGTACGACACCACCGAAGGCACTGTGCGCGTGGGCGGCGTGGACGTGCGCGACTACGACCTGGACGCACTGCGCCACCAGGTCGCCATGGTGCTGCAGAAAAACGTGCTGTTTAGCGGCACCATCGCCGAGAATCTGCGCTGGGGCGACCCGAACGCCACCGACGAGGAAGTCCGCGAGGCGGCACATCTGGCCTGCGCCGATGAGTTTGTCGACGGCTTCCCCAAGGGCTACGACACCTGGATCGAACAGGGCGGCTCTAATGTTTCGGGCGGTCAGAAGCAGCGCCTGTGCATTGCACGCGCCCTGCTGCGTCGCCCCAAGATCTTGATCCTGGACGACTCCACCAGCGCCGTCGACACCAAGACCGACGCCAAGATCCGCGCAGGGCTGGCAAGCTATCTGCCCAACACGACCAAGCTCATCATCGCCCAGCGCATCAGCTCCGTGCAGGACGCAGACCGCATCATCGTCATGGAGGGCGGCCGTATCGCGCAGATCGGCAACCATGACGAGCTACTCAAGACGAGCGAGATCTACCGCGAGACCTTTACCTCGCAAAACAAGATGTCTGCCGAGGGCGAAGGGGCCGTCGAGGCCGACACCGAGGCATCCGCAACGCAAGCTCAGACCCAGGAAGGAGGCGAGGCACATGAGTAAGGCAACGACCGCCGAGCGCGCGCTCAACCGTAAGGGCGGCACCATGTCGCGCCTCATCAAGACGCTCTTTGGCTTCTATCCCGTGCTTTTGCCCCTTGTCGTCGCCGGCGTGGTGCTCTGCGCCATCATCAACTCCATCGGCGCGACCTTCCTGCAGAGCGCCCTGCAGATTATTAGCGAATCGTGGCAGTCGGGCGATTGGGAAGCCGCACAGCCCAAGATTCTGCAGCTCGTGACCACCCTCGCCTGCATCTACGGCGTCGGTGTCCTGTCCTCGCTCTTCTGGAACCGCGCCATGGCTATCGTCACGCAGGGCTCGCTGGAGAAGCTGCGCGAGATGATGTTCAACCGCATGCAGGACCTGCCGATCCGCTACTTCGACACGCACCAGCGCGGCGATATCATGAGCCACTACACCAACGACATCGACACGCTGCGTCAGATGATCAGCCAGTCGCTGCCCAACCTGCTCATGACGATCATCATCATCGTCACGGTGTTCTTCATCATGCTGTACTACAGCGTGTGGATGTGCCTGGTCATCATCGCCGGCGTCGCCTTTATGACCTTTATGACCAAGCTGCTCGGCTCCAACTCCGCGCGCTTCTTCATTGCGCAGCAGACCGAGCTCGGCGTGGTCGAGGGCCATATCGAGGAAGTCATGAACGGTCAGAAAGTCGTCAAGGCGTTCTGCCACGAGTCTGCCGCCGAGGCTGATTTTGACGAGCGCAACGAAAAGCTCTTCGAGGTCTCACAGAAGGCCAACATGTACGCCAACATCCTCATGCCCATCCTTATGAACCTGGGCAACTTGCTCTACGTGCTGGTGGCCCTTGCCGGCGGCATTTTCCTGGCGCTGGGCGTGCCCAACCTGAGCATCTCGGGCATGGCGCTGTCCATCGCCGTCGTGGTGCCGTTCCTTAACATGACCAAGCAGTTCTGCGGACAGATCGGCCAGATCTCGCAGCAGATCAACGCCGTGGTCATGGGCCTGGCCGGCGCCGACCGCATCTTTGAGCTCATCGACGAGAAGCCCGAGGCCGACGAAGGCTACGTGACACTCGTCAACGCGCAGGTCAACCCCGACACCTGGCAGCTCGAGGAGGCCGACCACCATACTGGCATGTGGGCGTGGAAACATCCGCACCGCGCAACCGGCGAGATCGAGTACGTGCCGTTGCGCGGCGACCTGGTCATGGACAACGTCGACTTTGGCTACACGCCCGACCACGAGGTGCTGCACGGCGTGTCCGTATACGCCAAGCCGGGCCAGAAGGTCGCGTTTGTCGGCGCCACCGGTGCCGGCAAGACGACCATCACCAACCTCATCAACCGTTTCTATGACATCGCCGACGGCAAGATTCGCTACGACGGCATCAACGTCAACAAAATCCGCAAGGCCGATCTGCGCCGCTCGCTGGGTGTCGTGCTGCAGGACGTGAACCTGTTCACCGGCACCGTGATGGATAACATCCGCTACGGCAACCTGGATGCGACCGACGAGGAGTGCATCGCGGCGGCCAAGCTCGCGGGCGCGGACGACTTTATCACCCGCCTGCCCGACGGCTACGACACCATGCTCACCGGTAACGGTGCCCAGCTGTCGCAGGGCCAGCGCCAGCTGATTTCGATTGCGCGCGCCGCCGTCGCCGATCCGCCGGCGATGATTCTGGACGAGGCCACGAGCTCCATCGACACCCGCACCGAGGCTATCGTGCAGGCGGGCATGGATAAGCTCATGGAGGGCCGCACGACGTTTGTCATCGCGCACCGCCTCTCCACCGTGCGCAACTCCGACGCAATCATCTGCCTGGACCACGGCCGCATCATCGAGCGCGGCAACCACGACGAACTGATCGCCAAGCGCGGGTATTACTACCAGCTCTACACGGGTGCGTTTGAGCTGGAGTAGGAACGATTACTGACGGAGGGTTCCCCGGGGCGGCGGGGTAACTCCTCCGTGCTCAAACATTCTCGCTGCGCTGCGAAACTGCGCGCGGAGGAAATACACCGCCGTCCACGGGGCACCCTCCTACGCGTGATCAGCCCGTCGTTTAAAACGGAATAAAGGTTAGTGAGGCCCTGGCCGTTTGGCCAGGGCCTCGTTTTGTGTGAGCTACTTGAGGAGTTGGGCAATGGCGTTGACGAATTTTTGGACTTGGAGGGTGGGCTCGAGCGGGTAGTGCAAATAGACCGGCACCTCGCGGCCGCACAAAAACGGTACGCCCACAAAGGCCGGGTGCACGCCCGACCACGCTCCGCAGGTGAGCACCGCGTCGCCCTTTTCCTCCGCCTCGTTAAAAAGTGCAAAGTCAAAGCTGTCCACGTCGATCACGTCCACGCCGCCGTCGGCCAAAAGATCGATACGCAGGCTGTCCATGGCGTCGTTGCCGTGACGAAGCACGCGCAGGCGCATACCCTCCAGGTCGGCAACCGTGATGCGCGTCTTGCGCGCGAGTCGGCTTGTGCGCGGCACGTCGATATAAAACGGCACGGTAACGATGCGAAGCTTTTGGCAGGCGTCTCCCCAGCGCGGGGTCGAAAAACTCGACTGCACCACGTCGACCTCGCGTCCCAGACTGCGCATAACGGTCTCGTGCTCATCGTAAAGGTCCCCCACCGGCACAATCTCAAAACGCAAACGCGGTTCCATGTCGTGCAGCTGCGGCCATAGCGCGAGTGTATGGCGCCCCGGGCACATCATCGACACACCCAGGCGCACGGCGCCGCCATCGCCCGCCGCGCGTCGGGCACGACGCAGTGCGTCCTCGGACTGGCGCATGATCGAGCGCGCGTCGTCCACCAGCAGAGCACCCGCCGGCGTCACCTTGACGCCCGAATGCGAGCGCTCGAACAGCGTGATGCCGAACTCGGCCTCGAAGCCCGAAACCTGCTTGACGAGTGCCGGCGTCGACACGCGCAGCTTTGCCGCGGCACGCGAGAAACTTCCCAGCTCCGCGGCGGCCGAAATAGCGTCAAGTCGTCGATCGTACACGTCAATCTCCCGTTTTCGCACGCGCGGGCCCACAGCACCGCAGGGGGTCGTTTTCGCAGGTCACGCGCTCAATTGAGAACAAACCTCAATGTACAGTGTAAACCTACGGTTAACGTCATTCTAACAAATATGCAATTCACCTGCGCGAACGCTAAGCATACGATAACCAGCGAAAACCACGTGGGTCGGTTAATGGGAGCGACCCACCGGGAGGCACAAGAAGGGAAGTTCCTATGAGCAATTGGCTTAAGCTCGAGGGCGATGTTTGCGCCGTGACCGGCGCGCTCGGCGGCATGGGCGTCGAGATTTGCCGCGAGTTCGCCCGCAACGGCGCCAACGTCGTCATGCTCGACCTGGACGAGGAGAAGGTCAAGGCCGCTGCCGCCGACCTTGCTGCCGAGTTTGGCATCCACGCCGAGGGTTACAAGATGAACGCCACCGACGAGGCCGAGGTTCAGGCCGCCGTCGACGCCACCATCGCCAACTTCGGCCGCGTCGACGTTCTCGTCAACACCGCCGGCATCCTGCGCTTCGCCGCTATGGAGGACCTGCCGCTGAGCGACTGGGAGCAGGTACTCAACGTCAACCTCACCGGCTACTTCATCACCTCGCAGCGCTTTGGTCGCGAGATGATCAAGGCCGGCCAGGGTCGCCTGGTGCACATCTCGACCGTCGCCAGCCACTCCCCCGAGACGTTCTCGGGCGTGTACAGCTCCACCAAGGCGGGCGTCAACATGATGTCCAAGATGCTGGCCGCCGAGTGGGGCCCCTACGGCGTCCGCTCCAACTGCGTCGAGCCCTGCTTTGTCAAGACCCCCATGTCGGCGAGCTTTTACGCCGACCCCGAGGTCGAGAAGAGCCGCAGCCGCCTTATCGCCACGCGCCGCATCGGCGAGGTCAGCGATATCGCCAACGCCGTCATGTTCCTGGCGTCCAAGCGCTCGGACTTTACCACCGGCGACGCCATCAAGGTCGACGGCGGCTTCTCCAATATGATGGGCGACCTCACCGCCAAGCCCGGCGGCCGTCGCGCATACGCCGACAACTACCTCAAGAACAAGGGTGTCGAGCTTTGGTCCGACGAGTCCGGCGTCGCAAAGCCGACTGACCAGTAAAGCAGCCCGACAGGGAGGACCCGCGGACACGCCTGTTCCTCCCCCGTATCGATTAGAAAGAGTCCAATGGCTTCCACCAGCTCCAACAAGGGTCGCGCCGTCGTGCTTTCCGCCGCGTGCGTCACCATGTTCTTCATCAGCTCCATCGCGCTGTATTCCGTCGTGAGCAAGAACCTGCTCGCCGTCTACCCCGAGTGGTCCAGCGCTCTTACCTGGGCCTTCCCGGTCTTTCAGACCATCATGGCCGTGACGGGCATCTTCGCCGGCCGCATCTCCGATAAGATCGGCCCGCGCAACGTCGTGATCGCTGCCGCCGTGTGCTACGGCCTGGGCTGGTTCATGTCCGGCACCGTCACCGAACCGTGGCAGTTCTACCTGTGGTTCTCGCTCGTCGCCGCCATCGGCAACGGCCTGGGCTACAACCCGGCACTCACCACCGGCCAAAAGTGGTTCATCGACAAGAAGGGTCTCGCCTCCGGCATCACCCTTGCCGCTTCGACCGCCGGCCCCGCCGTGCTATCCCCGGTGCTCGCCTCGCTGCTCATCCCGAGCCTGGGCATCTTTGGCGCCCTTAAGGCACTCGGCGTCATCTTCTTTGTGATGATCGCCGCCTCCGCCCTGTTCCTGAAGGCCCCCGAGGCCGGTTGGCTGCCCGAGGGCTTCGAGGCCCCCAAGGGCGGCGCGCACGCCGGCACCTTCGGCGACCTCACCCCGGGCGAGATGGTCAAGACCCCGCGCTTCTGGGTCCTCATCGTCACCTTCGCCTTTGCCGCCACCGCGGGCACCCTGCTCGTGGGCAAGGTTGCCTCCATCGCCGCCGTCCAGCTCTTCGCCGACCCCACGAGCGCTGCGGCCGTCGCCCTCGGCGGCGTGGTCGTCTCCGTCAACACCTGCGCCAACCTGGTTGGCCGTCTGTCCTTTGGCCAGATCATCGACAAGCTCGGCGCCTATAAGTCGCTGCTCATCAGCCTTGTCGTCACCATCGTCGCGCTCGTCATCATGTCGATGAGCTTTACGCAGAGCATGTTCTTTGTGGCACTCGCCCTGCTCGGCTTTAGCTTTGGCGCTCTGCTCGTCATCTACCCGCCGCTCACCGGTGGCGCCTTTGGCACCAGCAACATCGGCGTCAACTACGGCATCATGTTTTTGGGCTACGCCGCCTCCACCTGGATCAGCCAGCCCATCACTGCCGTGCTGTATCACGCCGAGGCCGGCAGCGCCGCCTACCAGCAGTCCTTCTACGGCGCCATCGTGATTGCCGCCATCGCCGTCGTACTCACCGTCTACATGATGGTCTCCGACAGCAAGAAGAAGTCCGCCTAGTTTTACCGATGCGACAAAGGGGCAGCCCTTTTGTCGCATTCCACCGGTCACCAGTATTAAGGAGTCGAAATGTCTGAGCTCAACCCCGTCCGCATTGCCGTCATCGGCGCCGGCGCCATGGGCCGCAACCACATCCGCTTTGTCACCGAGGAGCCCGAGGCCGAGCTCGTCGCCATCGCCGACGCCTTTGAGGGCGCCCGCGCCACGGCCGAGGCCGCTGGCGTGCCGTTTTACACCGATCCCGCCCAGATGATGGACGAGGTCAAACCCGAGGCCGTCATCATCGCCACCCCCAACGACCTGCACCTGAGCGTTGCCCGCGAGGCCATCAAGCGCAACATCGTGCCGCTGGTCGAAAAGCCGATCTCCAACGATCTCGAGGATGCCCAGGCCTTCGCCGCCGAGGCCGAGACCGCCGGTGTGCCCGTGCTCGTGGGTCAGCACCGTCGCCACAACCCCTTCGTCAACAAAGCCAAGGAGATCATCGAGTCCGGCGAGCTGGGCAAGCTCACCGTGTCGAGCTTCCACTACATGATCTATAAGAATGACGAGTACTTCGATGTCGAGTGGCGCCGCAAGAAGGGTGCCGGCCCGATCCTGGTCAACCTGGTCCACGATGTCGACCTGCTCCGCTACCTGCTGGGTGAGCCCGTCGCCGTCCAGGGCATGCAGTCCAGCGCCGCTCGCGGTTTTGAAACCGAGGATTCCGCCGTGGTCAACGTTCGCTTTGCCGATGGCGCGCTTGCGAGCATGACCATCTCCGACGCCACCGCCAGCCCCTGGAACTGGGAGGCAACCGCCCGCGAGGACCCGCAGTACCGCCCCTTCGACGCCGATGCCTACTTTATTGGCGGTACCAAGGGCGCCCTTTCGCTGCCCCGCCTGCACCAGTTCTCCTACGACGGTGCCTCCAACTGGCACAAGCCGCTGCAGATGGAGATCCCGGCTGTGGACCCGGCGCTGCCGCACAAGATGCAGCTCAAGCACTTTGTGAAGGTCATCCGCCGCGAGGTCGAGCCCGTCGTGACCCCCGCCGACAACGTCAAGACGCTCACGCTGCTTAACGCCATCAAGGAGGCTGCCGAGACCGGCCAGCTCGTCGAGCTGTAATGCCTTAAGAGCGGCCGCGGCAGAAACCCCATGCCGAGTCCCTCGGTCCGTCACAAATAAGCCCCTCTTCTTTGCCCCGCGAGCAGCCTCCTGCCCGCGGGGCATTTTGCTACCTTGCCGGTGATTTTTCTGGGGCGGGGGCTATTTTGCACCTCGGCTTGATTCGTTCGCCACGAAATGGGCCTATCTACTACGTTTAACCGACCACCCTTAACCATACAGAATTTCGCGAAATAAAAACCGCAGGTAGACGGGTTGCGCATTTTCGGAAAACCAGGGGATGGTCGACCCACACGGTTCAAACGTAGTAGATAGGCCGCTTTCGTGGTTCCGCGCCAAAACAGTCTTTTTTGGGCGAAGTGGCAGGTGGTATCCTTTGTAGCTCCGCGCTGCAAACGCACCTTAAACGCAAGGAGTTTCATGGATCTTATCGTCCAGCTCGCCCGCGAGCTCAACCTTAAGGCCGCCAACATCGAAGCGGCCGTCAAGCTCATCGACGAGGGCAACACCATCCCCTTTATCTCGCGCTACCGCAAGGAGGCCACGGGCGGCATGGATGACGTCGCCCTGCGCGCCCTCGACGAGCGCCTGTCCTACCTGCGCAATCTTGAGCAGCGCAAAGAGGACGTCATCCTGCTCATCGACGCCCAGGGCAAACTCACGCCCGAACTCGAGCAGCAGATTCGCGAGGCCACGCAGCTCCAGCGTGTCGAGGACCTCTACAAGCCCTACCGTAAAAAGCGCATGACCCGCGCGCAGAAGGCCCGCGAGGCCGGCCTGGAGCCGCTCGCCAACATGATCATCATGCAGGCCTCGGCCAAGGGCAGTGCGCTCGACGCCGCCGCGGCATACGTCAACGAGGAGGCTGGCTTCGACACGCCCGAGAAGGCACTCGCCGGTGCCGCCGACATCGTGGCCGAGACGGTGGCCGAAGATCCCGAGAACGTCGCCGACCTGCGCGCCTTTACGCAAAACACCGCCGACATCGTCGTCGAGGCCGCCGACCCCGCCGAGAAGACCCCCTACGAGCCGTACTACAGCTATGATGAGCCGCTGCGCCGTATACCCAACCACCGCGTGCTGGCTATCGACCGCGGTGAGCGCGAGGGCAAGCTCCGCGTGCGCGTGAACGTCGACGGCGCTGCCGCCACGGTGCGCCTCGGCAGCCGTTGGCCCCGACGCCAGGGCGTGTTTGCTCCCATCTTCGATGCCGCCATCGCCGACGGCTACAAACGCCTCATGGCTCCCTCGCTGGAGCGCGAGGCCCGCGCCAAACTCACCGTTCGCGCCCAGACCGAGGCCATCAACGTCTTTGCCAAGAATCTCGAGGGCCTGCTCTCGGCACGCCCCGTACGCGGCGCCCGCGTGCTCGCGCTCGACCCGGGCTACCGCACCGGCTGCAAGGTCGCCGTCATGGACGAGACCGGCAAGTTGCTCGACCACGGCGTGGTCTACCCCACCAAGCCGCGCCACGACGTCGCCGGCACCAAGCGCGAGCTCGCCCGCCTCGTCAAGAAGGACAGCGTCAACACCATCGTCATCGGCAACGGCACCGCCAGCCGCGAGACCGAGGAAGTCGTCTCGGAGTTTATTGCCGAGCAGGCGCCCAGCCTTCGCTACACCATCGTCAACGAGGCGGGCGCGTCGGTGTACTCCGCCTCCGAGCTCGCCAGCCAGGAATATCCCGACCTGGACGTCACCGTGCGCGGCGCTATGAGCCTGGGCCGCCGCCTGCAAGACCCGCTGGCAGAGCTCGTCAAGATCCCGCCCCAATCCATCGGCGTGGGCCAATACCAGCACGACCTTGACCAGGCAGAGCTTTCGCGCACCCTGGGCCACGTGGTGGAAGACGTCGTCAACCGTGTGGGCGTCGACGTCAACACCGCGAGCGCGAGCCTGCTGGGATACGTATCGGGCATCACGCCGAGCGTGGCCAAGAACATCGTGGCTTTCCGCGAGGAAAACGGTGCCTTTACCGATCGCCGCCAGCTTAAGAAGGTCCCCAAACTGGGACCCAAGGCATACCTCAACGCCGCAGGCTTCCTGCGCATCAGCGGCGGTAAGAACCCGCTCGACGCGACAAGCGTCCACCCCGAAAGCTACGAGGTGGCCACGGCCGTCCTGGAGCGCGCCGGCGTTGCGGCAAGCGAGCTCAGCCGCGGCGGCGTGCCCGATATCGAGCGCCGCCTGGGCAGCATCTCGGCGCTGGCAAGCGACCTGGACTGCGGCACCCTCACGCTCATCGACATCGTCAACGAGCTCAAGAAGCCCGGTCGCGACCCGCGCGACGACGCGCCCGAGGTAGTCTTTAGCCGCTCGGCGCTTTCGATCGACGACCTGGAGCCCGGCATGGAACTCAAGGGCACGGTGCGCAACGTCGTCGACTTTGGCGCCTTCGTCGACGTGGGCGTGCACCAGGACGGCCTCGTGCACATCTCCAAGCTGGCCA
>CAJMMD010000025.1 GCA_905214465.1 uncultured bacterium | reverse complement strand
GGCCCTCGCGGCCTAGTCGCTATTTAGGGCGTCCAAGATTTGGGACGCAGTTCAAATGTGAGGTCGGGGCTTTTTAGGAACTCGTTCTCGAGCTCGAGCTCGCGCATGCACTTGCGGCCGCCGCGACCGGGTGGTTGGTCAGCTCCTTCTTCCTGACCGTCACCCATCTTCCCAGGGTCTTCTCGTTGATGCCGAGGTCGGCTGCCACTTGGGCGATGGGCTTCCCCGACGCGGCGGCGAAGTCTGCGGCCTCGGCGCGGTACCCCGCTGTGTAGGAGGGCCCGTCTGCCATGACTGACACTCCTTTCTTTTTGGCGCTGAAACGATTATCGCCGCTCAACGCCATTCCTCTAAGTCAAGTGTCCTTGAATACGATACAGTTCAAATGGACGAGGAGAATCTGGCGCTCCTCTCGATGAGCCCGGAGAGGTCCCTGGTCGTCACCTTCCCCCGCGCGAACGCGAAGCGGACGGCGGCGAGCCATGTCCTCACCGCGCGTTCCATTTAGGGAGTCCTCGAGAAGTCGATCTCTCTGTGCGATAATCGAGCTATTGAGTCTCGCGAGTTTAGAGCTGGTGATATGCATTGAAAATCAAGATGAAAAACATCGGCAGGGTCGCTGAGGCCGATATCGAGATTAATGGTATTGCCGTGATCGCCGGGGAGAACGGGACGGGGAAAAGCACGGTTGGAAAAGCGCTTTATGCGGCCTTCAACAGCATGTCCGATTCGGAGAACAAAATCGACCGCATGAGGCGCAATAGTGTTGAGCGCGCCATCAGGAAGGCATATGTGGGAAGCCCTCTCGACTCCACGTCTCGCCACAGGCGAACTGCTGGAAGAATGAATAGTTTCATCGACAGGGTTTTTTCGGGCGAGTGCACGAGGGACGAGCTTATTGATGAGATAAAGGAGTATTACGGGGAGGAGATCTCCCGTGAGATCGAATCCGATTTCACGAATGGCGTAGCAGGAGTTGCCGATCAGATTATCGAGATCATGGATATCTCCGATGATGAGGTATTTCGTGCGATTGCGACAAACAGGTTCCGAAGCGAGTTCAACGGCCAGATCAATTCGGTTTTCGGCGAAGAGCCCGGGAAGGTCGAACTCCAGATAAAGGACGCATCTACGGTTTTCTCGGTTGCAAGTGACGAGGTGGCGGAGGTGCACGATAGGAGGGTTTTGCGATTCAGGGCGCATTATCTGGACGACCCGTTCCTGATCGATTCTCTCGGAGGACCCTACGGCCCCGCTTTTCGGTTCAAGCCCCTCCTTGGACACCAGGAGGAGCTGCGGCAAGATTTGATTCAGGCGACCATCCGTAACGATGACAGCGAGTCCTCGCTGTTCGAAGAGATCGCGAAGGAGCGACACCTGAAGGTTCTCATGGACAAGGTTTCCTCCTTATGTCCGGGGCATTTCGAGAGGAGCGAAAGTCGCGGTCACCTTACGTATCTCGAAGAGGGCTTCGCTCGGGGGTTGGAGCCTGGGAACCTTTCTGCTGGCTTGAAGACGTTCGCCATCATGAAGGTGCTCTTGAAGTCCGGCGCGCTAGATGCCGGAGGGACTATTATCCTCGATGAACCCGAGATTCATCTTCATCCTGCATGGCAGCTGGCCTTCGCCGAGATAATCGTGCTGCTCCAGAAAGAGCTCGGGATGCACGTCTTAATGAGCACCCATAGTCCATATTTCCTGAATGCGATCGAAGTGTATTCTAAGAAGCACGCTGTTGATGGATTGTGCTCATATTATCTTGCGGAGACCTGCACTGATGGACGCTCTCGCTTTGCCGATATAACCGGCTCGACTGAGGTCGCCTACGAGAAGCTGGCGGCTCCTTTTGATACGCTTGAGAGGGAGGAGTACGGCCTTGAGTAGCGACCTGTGCGCCTCCTGCCCTCATCCGAACTCTCCCGCGGTGCCAGATGGCAGCGATGGTTGCTCCCGTTGCAGGACCTGTATCCTAAGGGACTGCACGTCGACCATCTCCAAAACATCCAGAGACGGGAGCGTCTCTCTTGTGGATGACGATTTGCCTGTTGTCAATTTTGACTCTGTTAAAGAATGCTACTGCAAGAAGGTCAATAGGTGGATGCAACTCCCGCGCTCCGCCGATGCGCTGTATTGCGATCGGGAAACGTTATATCTAGTCGAATTTAAAAACGGCAGTCTGAAGGAGACGCTGGGGAAGAGGCTCAATCCCAAGGATGACGAAGAGCTTGGTATCAATCTTGGCCAAAGGGACGCCCTCATCGAGAAGTGCAAGGACAGCGTTTTGATCTGCTCGGACCTGTGGGGAAAGAGGACGAGATGGTTTCGCGAGCACTGCGTCTTTGTTTTGGTATACAACGAGGACAAGAACAAGACCGCGTTGAAGCGGGTTGCCAGCTCGATTAGGAAAAAAGCGCGTTTTGGGCTTCCTGACAAATTGAAAGGTTTTTGCGTGAAGGATGTCTTGACGCTAACCGAAAAGGAGTTTTCGACATCGCTCCTTTCAACTTGGCGAGACGCAGAAGAAATCGCGGAGGTCGACGCGTAGGAGACCGAAAAGCATCCGGTGGCTATTTGCTCCCGATATCGATCGTTCGTCTGCAGTCGGTTTTCTTTCCGCTGCGCCCGCCAGTTTGCGATGAGTCGCGCACCGTGTGAAGCTCAACACGGATGAAATACAAATATAATCCCCCCTTGCACTGTGTTGATAAATATTGCTCGTCGAACTCATCTGAACTGGGCTTTCTTGCATAGAACTGCCTGAACCTGAGCGTTTTCGGGTATCGCATTGCCCGATCGAGCACCATCGCGACCTTCTCAAGCTTGTCCTCGGGCGGACTCATAGCCACAGCCCCGCATGTCGTCCCGGTTGGAGCCGGGATGAGCCCTCAGGAAGCACTGCATGAAGTAGCGCATCCGGTTCACGGGCCCCAGCGGGTTCTGGCCGTCGGGAACGCCCTTGAGCAGCTTCGCGTTGTAGTGCTGGCTCTTCAGTGACAGATTGTTGACGGGAGCCGTGTGGCGCCCGGCTCCATGTCGTGGATGAGCGCGGAGCCGGGCGCCACACGGCTCCCGAACGTCGCCAAGGTCTTCGCCCTGCTTGTCTTGCCAAGGCCCTCCCGGATGAAGATTGAATTGCCTGGCTCATCGCAGCCGAGCGCGACACGGCCTCTACCCGAGACCATCATCTCTACACATAGCCCATCATTCGACAAGAACGCGCAGTTTGTCCTGCATAGGCGCATGGTGTCCCCCTCCGCCGCAAGAGGTGAGCAAAAGAGAGGCTCCCCTCGCCACTACCGGACAAAGGGACCTCTCTGGGGAAACACGCTATAAAACCTTCTTGCCGGGCGGTCGAGTGCAGCACCGACGGCGTACCCGTGGAGACCTACCCAGAGCCCACGCCATTTCAAGTTTCTTGGTCTTCAACGCCACAATCCGATAATCATCCAGCCGTCGAAATGACCTCGTCACAGGCGGCAAGCATCTCCTCGTCATGAGTGACAACGATTACAATATGGTCTCTCTTAATTTCATGAAGCAATTTGATCAGCGCGCCTCGACTCTTCGCATCAAGTGCTGAGGTCGGTTCATCAAAAAGCATAACGTCCGGCGATTTCAACAGCTGTCTCACAATTGCAATCTTTTGCTTCTCGCCGCCGGACACCCCTCCTTTCCCGCCGTCAAGCATCGCCGTTGCCCCGTTCTCCACAGAAGCAACCATTTCGTCTAGCCCCAATATGACAAGCATCCGATTCAGCTTATCCATCTCGTAATCATCAGAAAGCAGCGTAAGATTATCGAGAATCGTCCCCTCAACGATAGGGGGTTCTTGCTCCGTAATGCTGACTCGACACCGCCGCAATGCATATCGATCGATGCAACGCTGTGACACCCCGTTGTAGCGAACGGCCCCTTCTGTGTCATCTGGATATAGCCCCAATATCACTGACAGCAGCGAGCTCTTCCCCGAACCATTCGGCCCCGAGATTCCATATAGCCGACCCCTGGAAAACGCGAGCCCCTCAATGCTTAACGCGACCCTTTCCGCCCCTGGATAACGTAGCTTGATGTTCTCTAGACGGATTTCCTCAATCGGACCAAGCGCCAATTTGCCATTCGCTTCCACCGGGACATCCCAAATTCTTTTCAGCCGCTCATAGCATACGCGATTAGTCTGGTAATCCCTTCCCCAGCCCAACAAATACTGTACCGCTGAGCTTAAGTTCGAATAATATCCAACAGCAGTCACGAGAAAACCAGGCAACAGTCTCCCGCCCATCACTTCAACCGCGCCCACAGCAAGAAGACATCCTTGAGCGGCGGAAGCGACCAACGCGTTGCCAAAGGTAAATCTAGACCCTACTTCCTGATTTGCTCTCATCGTTGGATAGAGCCCATTAAAAGCTTCGACCAGTACAGCGCGGGACCTATCGAACAAAGCATGTTTGCGGATGAAATCAACTTTCTCCAACTGATCTTGTAGACAGGAAAAAAACCTCGCGCTCTGCTCTTGTACGTCAAAACTTCTCTCAAACAGCCTTGCGCGTGAAACCGCATAAAAAGCGGCACTCGCTGCCGCAAGAACAAGGCAGACCACACTCAACTTGATATTCAGGCTACCGAGAACAAACAGGGCGGACAAAAGGGTGATAACGTTGCTTGAAACCCCCACAACCGAGTTGATTACGAAGATGACAAGGTCATTAGCGTCGTGATTGATTTGCTGGTTATAATACGACGCGTTGAAGCCCTCGAAGAATGCCTGGGGAAGGTGCTTCACGTGCTCAAGCGTATCCGCATTTAAGCCGAACCCCGCATGCGACTGAAGGTTGATGTACAGCATCTCTGAGCAATACACTAGTCCCGCTCGAACCGCTTGGACCGCAACCAAAATAAGGCAACAAACGAGAACGGCGGCAAGATCGGCGCTGGCCGGCATCGCCAATCGGTTTACCACTATGCCGGTAAGAAAGGGACCCGCAAGCGCAAGCAGCCCGACCAAAACTGTTACGACAAGATAGGCGTAGAATCGACCGCCCAGTATATATTTTCTACAGAGATTAAGCATCAGCCTCATTTTGCCCCGCACCCCGTTTTGCCGTATTCATCATCTGGGAGAGCAGCATTTTTTGCTCGGCATCATACCGGAAGGAAACGCAACGTTTCCCCTCACCGTTTAAGGCGTGGTTGGGGCACCCTCCCATGCACATGGGAAAAGCAAAGCACTCTTGGCATTCCGGGTCATCCGGCTCATATGCCATCCAGTTAATCATGTTCTTGCTCAACATTGGCGGCTCGAAAATAGTTCCGACCCTCCGCTCCTTCATTCCAATGTCATCCCAGCACTTATACAAATCTCCGACGGGATCAACCACGTACGAGTTGATTCCAACGGCGCAACATATCCCGAAATTCGTCCCACCAAAAGGTTGAACTTTGAAGCCCCGCGCAATTGCCCTTTTATAAAACTCAGTCTCCTCATACGAGAACTCTTTTACAGTAAAGCAGTGGCTGTCGTTCGCACATACCTGATTGATATCGTCAACAGGGGCTAAATAGAAGTGAACCTTATTCATCAGGCCATTTAGCTCGAGATAATCCAATAGCTCTTGAGCGGCCTCGATGTTGGTCTTGTCGACGTTGCTCCTTATCGAAATATCGATGATGTCGGCACACTCTTTGACGTTCTTGAGAATACGTTCGTATGTAGGGCTTCCGTCGTGAAGAATCCTTCTCGAATCGTGATCCGACTTCGATCCATCTATAGTCACTTGCGCGCTCGTCACACCACATGCCGCGAGCCTCCTTGCAACATCAGGCGTCAGCAGATAGCCATTTGTCACTATCGATGCGGAATATTCACACGTTGGCCCCACGACATCTTTCAGATCCGACGTAATCCGTTCGATCATCTTCATTCCGAGCAGAGGCTCGCCGCCGTACCATCCAACTGAGAGACTTGCGATACCAGGATAGTAATCTTTCACGAACTTGGAGAGCTGTGTCAAAACCTCCTCGCCCATCGTCGTGTACGCCTGTCCCTTTTCATAGCAGTAGGGACAGCAAAAGTTGCAAGCCATCGTTGGCGCAATGGTAAGGGACAGAGCAGTATTCGCAAAGCGCGCGGCGCGACTTTGCAACCTGATCTCCCCAAGCTCGTCCCTCTCCTCATTGACTAGGATGCCTCCCCTTATCAGCTCCGCGACAAGATCATCGGCATCCCGAACGTCCCCTTCTTGAATCCTTTTGAATTTCTGCGCGTATTCCGGATTTAACGACAGGATGCCGCCGGTTCGCGCATTCATGATAAGAAGACTTCCGTTATGTTCATGCACCACATTAAATTGCGACAGTTTCACTTCGCACCATCTCCATTTCCAACCAAATCCATATCGACCCTCAGACGCTGCGCATACGCCAGCGCACTACCTTCTTCGATAAAAACTGCACGAAAGCAGCAATAGACATGCGAGCGACACGATGACCGCATGGCCGCATGCAGCCATCAGGACCGTCCCGCCGGCAGCCCCGCACGCCCTCATCCAATAAGCCATGTGAACCGGGGGTAAAACGGTTGGGAAACTCATCGCGATAACAAGGCCCGCGAACGTTGCGACCAGCAAGGCTCCCGACACAAGAGATCTGATCCTGAACACCTCATATGCAACCGCAACCATCAGCGTATAAGCGGCGTCTATAACGATATTCGACAGGAGTGCCGAGGTCACATTACCAACCGTAAGGCTGTCTAGACCGCTTCCGGAGCACACGGCAAAGACCGCAGCGACACCGAGAGTAAACACGATGTAGGGGCACAGCGTATACACTTCGCAAGCCAATGTCTTTGCCGCAAACAGCTGCCAGCTGCGGAAGCCCCGAGCAATCGAAACTCCCCTTGCCGACACGCTCGTCGCATCACCGAATAGCGTCCCCGCCACAACAACAGAGACGATTGGGAAGAACACCGTATGCGCCATGGAGACGACACTTAGCCAGGAAGAGATACCCGTTGGCCCAACCCCTATCGAGAAAAGATAGCCCGGATCGGCGGAAAAGCCAAAGAACTGGCCCTCTCCCCCTGCGGAGACCCATGCGCCGGACCCGGCAAACACATAAATCCCCGCGATGCCCAAATACATCAGCGCTATTATCACGGCGAGTTTCATTCTCCTTGCGCGGAACAGTTCCGCCCTGACCGACATCCCAAGATTCATCGAACCGCCGTCCTTACAAATAGCGAGACGAGCGCAACTCCAACCGACACAAGCACAGTGCCGCCCGCATACAGCAAAACCTGAATTACACCAACATTCTGCATACTCAGGGAACACAGGTTCATCAGGTAATACACGGGCGAGAGCATGAGCAGCAAGCTGGGCTGACCGCTTCCGTATGTACTTGGGAACCACACCATCACAAATGTCGAAACCGCTATTGCAACGACGCTGCTCGCCACCACACTCCTCGTGAGCAAATACAGGGCGAAGGTAGCGGCGTACATCGAAATGAGCAGCAGCGCGATCATCAGCGCAATCGATACAAATTGGGCAAACCCTGAGCACGAGGCCCCAACGTCCCATTGGGCCATCTTGGTTAAATACAGCGCAGTCGTAGAAAGAAGATACACGGCACCGACCAGAGTGCAGTTCACCAACAGCTTCGTGATCACAATCGCCGCCTGCGACACCCCTCGCGATCTCGATACGGCGTAAGCCACGGATTCAAAGTCTCTCGACGTAGCGTAAACCGCGTAGAGAATCGTCACCGGAATCCAGACCACTGTAGACGCAAAAGACGTCCGGGCAACAGAGCCCAAAACGTCCCCTGCATCCACTAGGTTTCCAATAAAACCTATAGCCCCTCCAAGCGTATACGGGTCATCACCGGCGACCATGATCAGCACCTCAGACGAAGTCGCAGCCGCAACCACATACAGCACAGCCGCAAGCGCAATCATCAGAGCGGTCGCCGGGTGCCTGGCGAGCAACCATACCTCGCTCCGAAAAGCTGAGATGAACTCGCGTTTCATCACAGCTCGCTCTCTCGACCGATGAGCTCCGAATAAAACTCCTCAAGGCTCTTCCTATGAGAATACGCCTCCGCAACCCTCACACCTGCGGTCGAGAGCGCTTCGATTGCAATGCCCCGCCCTTCCTTTTTCTCCTCATAGCGCATAAGGACGCTGCCGTCCGGCAGAAAAGAATGTGAGGTCTCATCTCCGAGAACCGATCTCGTTCGCTCCAGATCGTCCACATGCAACACGAAACCACCGCGGCATGACTTTTCCAGCTGAGGTGCGGTCATCCTTCGAATGAGGCGACCATGACTTATGAAGAGGTAATCAGTTGCCAGCTTGTGCATCTCCTCAAGATTGTGGCTGGATACGAGAATCGTTTTACCTTGATCTTTGTTAAGATGCGTAAGGATTTTTCTTACTTCGACTATCCCCATCGGATCCAGGCCGTTTGTCGGCTCGTCCAGGATCAACAGCTCCGGATCGCCCAGCAACGCTATGGCCAGATCGAGACGCCTCCTCATTCCCATTGAGAAGTTCTTCACTTTCTTCCCGCCGGCCTCCCCCAAACCGACGGTTGATAACACACCGTCGATGGAACGATCGGTGGGAAGCCCCCACTCAATACAGCGAACGACCAAGTTGTCTCGCGCGGTCAGATTAGGATACGAAGCATTGAGGTCGGGCATATAACCCAGCCTTTCCCTGCAGCTCCGTATTTCACGTCTCCCGGTTTGCCCAAACATCGAGATCGTTCCTGACGATGGCTCCGAAAGCCCCGTGATCAATCGAATTAACGTGCTCTTGCCGGCACCATTCTCCCCAATGAGTGCACACAGCTCGCCTTCCATTAAAGAGAACGAGACTGATTTAACCGCTTCAAACCCGCCATATCTCTTGGATATGGCACGCAATTCAACTGGGACTTCCCGCATGGACGACATCCTCCCCGTCAATAAAAAGGGACGACATGGCAATTGTGCGGGGTTATAGGTAACGTCGGTTCGCCCCCCATATTGCAATGCCACATCGCCCCTCAGGCGCTGCTGGCCAAAATATCTTTGAACAGTCTGTGCACGCCGTACGGCGTGCACTATCCGCTAAAAGCGGATAGTGCACTCCTGTGAAGAACACTTGGTGCTGCAGCTGCCGTGCGCGTAAAAGAAGCAATTGCTGCACATGGGCTCAGCCCCGGCTGACGGCTCGGTAATCCATTCCATTTCATTCCCCTCCTTTCGCGGTAGAAAGCCAGTTCATCTCTGCCCCCTAGAAACGGAACGTGCAGGACTGATTGGGGCACCTCTTCGTGCATCCCCCGTGCGCGTAGAAGAAGCAGTTGCCGCACGCGGGTGCAACGCCTTCCTCCGGCTCGTTAATCCAATCCATCTCTCCCTCCTTTCCTTGCATACCGAATTGATAATGTTATTCTAATTCGATATGTATCATATTTCAATATAAGCTTATTTATATATTACACAAGGTAAGCACCCCCCTGCATCCAGCACAGGAAATGACTCTCTCGTTCCCCAGTGACGCGGCGAGAAATACAGGCCACTGCAGGACGTTGAATGAACAGCCCGTGAAAACCGTTGTTTTCACGGGCTGCACCTGCTCAATACTTTTTTATTCTCCAGCCTCAGTCGTCTCTAAGATCGACCACGTAAACATGATCTGACTCCAGGACCGGGTCATCACCCGTCGCGGTCGCCCTGCTCAGCGCGTTGCGGGCGCGCCGCGTCGCCAGTTCCTCAAGTTCTCTTTCGTTGACGCGCTTAATAAGATCGCCAGGCTGGCAATCAAGCTCTACGCAAATATCCAGCAATGTCTTTAACCTAATTGCCTTCACCTTGCCATTTCGTATTTTTGAGATACTTGCCGGTGTGTGCCCGGTCGCCCGAATGATATCCGTACTCGTCTTTCCGCGTCGAAGCAATAAGCTTTCAAGCTCAATAATCAGATAGTCCATGCCGCCCCTCACACCAAATCCTCGGTCTGGTCTTGAAGCAGAGCTCCGTAGCGCCATATCGCAGAAATCGAGAAGCAGCAAACGGCCCCCAGCACAGCACCAATATCTATGGGCAGGGCCAGGTGTTCAAACATCGAATAGGCGTTCCCCAGCAAGTCGAAGGGGCCAATCACTATCGAAAGAAACCCCGGAGAAAACAAGAGGTCACCTATTGCCGCTGCAACAAACAGCCACCCGATAATCGAGATTCTTCGAGCATGCGAAAGGGTAAAGGGCGATTCGCCATGAGCCATGTCCATGCTGATTCCCCGCAGGGTCCATGTGGCCCCTCCGGAAATCAGAAGATACATCAAAGGAACCACTACGGAAACCGTCTTTGATGGATCATATAGGTTTCCTTGAGCAGCCATAAGCCCAATGGAAATAACCACCACCACCGAACAGCAACACACCGCTATAAACAGCGCCGTAAACAGAATCCCAAGCCTTCTTCCGAGAGTCATCATCTTCTGGATGGACTTATCGATCTTCTGGGCGCTATTCACCACAGCTCCTCCTAAAGCAATCAGAGGTCTTCTTACTTACTGTTTTTCCTACATTGTAACGAACTCGATAAGAAGAGGGTCGCTTCACGCCGCGCAATCCCGAACTCCAAGCGTTTCTCATCAGCATTGCCCATCTTTCGAGTCGAAATTCAAATCCAGTTTCTTATCGCATGCTGAAATCAACCCGAACTGGATGTGACTGGAAAACAGCGCGCTGCGTCGGTCGCGCTTTCCCGAGCGACTCTGGCACAACAGACGATATGAGTTGAACATTGGGGCCTCTCCCCTTGCAGCTCTCTCGTGGGTCGGGCGACAATGGTCGTACCATCAACCGCGGCCGCGCGCTGCGGGCCCTCGGCCTCGGCTGCGTCGTCGGGGCGGTCCCGAAGATGCACCGGCCCGCGGCCGACCGCGGCCGCAAGAACGACCGCCGCGACGCCGAGTGGCTGGCACGCATGCTGGCGCGCCGCAACGTCGTCGAGGTGTGGGTCCCCGACGAGCGCCCTCGAGGACGCGCGCGACGACCTGCAACACGCCAAGCAGCGGATGTCGAAGTTCCTGCTGCGCCACGGCCTCGTCTTCGACGAGACGACGCCGGCCGGCAGGCGCAGGGGCGCCTGGACGGGGGCCTACTGGGACTGGACGGAGTCCCTCTCCTTCGACGAGCCCGACGACGCCGCGGCCTACGAGCACTACATGGACGGAAATGACCTGGTAGAGAACCCTCGCACCGTCTACGTCGCAGGGGACGTAGACGAACTCGTCGAGCACGAGCAGCCTCGCGGGCGACACGTCGTTCAACAGTTTCGACAGCGTTCCCTTGCGCTTCGCGTTGCCGAGCTCGAGAACCAGCTGCGCGGTCTGCCAGAACCTGACCGACATGTCCGCGGCGACCGCGCGCATCGTGAGGGCGACTGCCATGCGCGTCTTGCCGCGCCTGGACTTACCGAAGAAGACGAGGTCTTCGCGCGATTGTTTGTGTCAACGGCCAACTGAATGTGAACCCTTCTTGCATTGTTGCAACCTGGCTGGCAGCCGGTCTTTAATGACGACGACCATTGTCGCCCGACCCACAAAAGAGCCGCAAGGGGAGGAGCTCCCAATGTTCAACTCATATCGTCTATGGCGCACTACCATTCACCGAAAGTCGGCAACTTTTTCATTCTCTCTATACATGTTTAAACAACATGTTCTACAATAGGGACAATAGCAATGGAAACTCGGGACGAGCCGTCTATCCATCTACGGCGCAGCCCCTTATTCAAAAGGACGGTGAGTGCATCCATGGAGCGTGCAAGCGGCGTTCTGATGCCCGTTTCGTCATTGCCCGGACCTTACGGTATCGGCGGCTTTGGCTGGAACGCCTATGACTTTGTCGATTTCCTCGCCTCGTGCAAACAACATTACTGGCAGATTCTCCCCCTTACGACAACGAGCTATGGCGACTCGCCCTATCAGTCGTTCTCGGCCCGTGCGGGCAACCCCAATTTCATCGACTTTGCCGAGCTTATCGAGGCCGGCTATCTGGAGCAGTGCGATATCGATGGCGTGTACCTGGGCTCCGACCCCAGCAATGTCGACTATGGTGCCATCTTTGGTGGCCGTCGTCAGATTCTCGACCGCGCCGCCGAGCGCTTTGCCGCCGACAAGCCGGCCGACTTCGACGACTTTGTCCAAGCAAACGAAGACTGGCTCATCCCCTACTGCGAGTTCATGACCGTCAAGGAGGAGTGCGGTCTCAAGGCCTTTTGGGAGTGGCCCGCAGAGCTCCGTACCCGCGGCGAGGCTTCTGCCAAGGTCTGCGCCGCCCATCCCGCGCGCATGCTCTACCACCAGATGACGCAGTACTTCTTCAATCGTCAGTGGAGCCGCCTCAAGGCCTATGCCAACGAGCGCGATATCCTCATCATCGGCGACCTGCCCATCTATGTCTCGCGCGACTCCGTCGAGATGTGGGCCACGCCCGAGCTCTTTAAGATCGACGCCGCCGGTAATCCTGTGAGTGTCGCCGGCACGCCGCCCGACCAGTTCTCGGCCACCGGCCAGTACTGGGGCAATCCCATCTACGACTGGGACGCCATGGAAGCCGACGGTTTCTCCTGGTGGGAGGGCCGTATCCGCGCCGCCCTCGACATGTACGATGTCATCCGCCTGGATCACTTCCGCGGCTTCGAGGCCTATTGGGAGGTGCCGTTCTCCTCACCCGATTCGTCCTACGGTTCGTGGACGCAGGGCCCCGGCCTCAAGTTCTTCAAGACGCTCGAGGAAAAGCTCGGCACGCTGCCCATCATCGCCGAAGACCTGGGCTTCCTCACCCCCGGCGTCATCGACATGCGCGACAACTCGGGCTTCCCCGGCATGAAGATCTTGCAGTTCGCCTTTGAGGGCACCAACTCGTACTACCTGCCGCACAACTACATTGCCAACACCGTCGCCTATGTGGGCACACACGACAACGAGACGGCGCGCGGTTGGTTTGAGGGAACGGCCACCCCGCGTCAGCGCGAGCAGGCGGCCCTGTACACCCACCAGCAGGCAGGCGAGCCCATGGCCGATGCACTCAACCGCGCCATCGCCGCCAGCGTAAGCGATACCTGCATCTACACCATGCAGGACCTGCTCAACCTGGGCAACGAGGCGCGCATCAACACTCCCGCCACCATGGGCGGCAACTGGACCTGGCGCATGCTCGATGGCGCCATCACCCGCGAGCTCGAGCACAAGCTCACCGGCTGGACCGAGACCTACTTCCGCATCCCGTCGGAAGACGAAATTGAGCTTCCCCAATAGGAGCCACCGCGCCCGACCCCACCCCATCGTGCGGACGCGTCCGTTTTCCCCGCGCGAGGCCACTCCAATCCCTCGCGCGGGCTTCTTTTGAATTTCTGACATGTAATCAACCCATCACAGGAGGAAACATGCCCCGTATCAATCTTGCGGATCTTGCCGAGCAGTCCTTTGGCACCTCGCTCGAGCAGCTCGATGACCGTCGTATTTATAAGCTGCTGGCCAAGCTCGTGCAGGAGCGCTCTGCCGCCTGTCCTCTCAACAACGGCAAGAAAAAGCTCTACTACATCTCTGCCGAGTTTTTGATCGGCAAGCTGCTCATCAACAATATGATCGACCTTGGCATCTATGACGAGGTTAAGGACCAGCTCACCGCCGCGGGCCACGACCTCAACAAGATCGAGGAGTTCGAGGTCGAACCGTCGCTCGGCAACGGCGGCCTGGGCCGTCTGGCCGCATGCTTCCTGGATTCCATCGCCACGCTGGGCTTGACCGGCGATGGCGTGGGCCTCAACTACCATTACGGCCTGTTCCGCCAGCGCTTTGTCGACAACCAGCAGAAGGCCGTCCCCGACGAGTGGCTCGGTGAGCAGGACATCCTAGTCGACGACGACCGCTCCTACACCGTCGAGTTCGGTGATTTTGCCGTTACTTCCAAGCTCGTCAACATCGATGTACCCGGTTATGGCCAGCCCACCAAGAACCGCCTACGCCTGTTCGACCTGGCAAGTGTCGACGACGGCCTGGTCCCCGGCAGCTCCATCGACTTCGACAAGACCGAGATCGCCAAGAACCTCACCTTGTTCCTCTATCCGGATGATTCCGACGAGCAGGGCCGCCTGCTTCGCATCTACCAGGAATACTTCATGGTGAGCAACGCCGCCCAGCTCCTGATCGACGAGGCCATCGAGCGCGGCAGCAACTTGCACGACCTGGCCGACTACGCCGTAGTCCAGATCAATGACACGCACCCCACCATGGTCATTCCCGAGCTCATTCGCCTGCTCACCACCGAGCACGACATCGAGTTTGACGAGGCCGTGACCATCGTACGGTCCATGGTCGCCTACACTAACCACACGATTCTTGCCGAGGCCCTCGAGAAGTGGCCGCTCGCCAGCCTGCAAAAGGTCTCCCCTGCCATCGCCGACATTATCGTCAAGCTCGATGAGATCGCCAAGGCCGAGCACGACGACCCACGCGTCGCCATCATCGACGAATACGACACCGTCCACATGGCCCACATGGACATCCACTTTGGCTTCTCCATCAACGGCGTCGCCGCGCTGCACACCAAGATCCTGGAGGATACCGAGCTTCATCCGTTCTACGAGATCTACCCCGAGAAGTTCTCCAACAAGACCAACGGCATCACCTTCCGCCGTTGGATCCATGGCGCCAACCCCGCGCTCGCCAGCCTGCTCGACGATGTGATCGGCACCGATTGGCGCAGCACCGGCGACCTGAGTAAGCTTGCCGAGTTCGTTGACGACAAAGATGTTCTTGAGCGCCTGGCCGCCACCAAGGCCGAGGCCAAGGCCATCATGCGCCAGTTCATGGCGCTCGAGCAGGGCGTGACCATTCCCTCCAACGCCATCATCGACGTCCAGGTCAAGCGCATCCACGAGTACAAGCGCCAGCAGATGCTCGCGCTCTACATCATCTGGAAGTACCTCGATATCAAGAACGGCAACAGACCTAAGCATCCCGTCACCATCATCTTTGGCGGCAAGGCGGCCCCTGCCTACACTATCGCCCAAGACATCATTCACCTGATCCTGACGCTGTCCCAGTGGATTGCAAACGACCCCGACGTGGCTCCCTACCTGCAGGTTGTCATGATCGAGAACTACAACGTCACCGCTGCCGAGCGCGTGATCCCCGCTGCTGACATCTCCGAGCAGATCAGCCTGGCCTCCAAGGAGGCGAGCGGCACCTCCAACATGAAGTTCATGCTCAACGGCGCTTTGACCCTGTGCACGCTCGACGGTGCCAACGTGGAGATTGCCGAGCTTGTCGGCGACGAGAACATCTATACCTTTGGCGCCTCGTCCAAGCAGGTCGAGCAGCTCTACGCCGACGGCACCTATGACGCCGGCGCGCTCTACCGCAAGCCCGGCATCAAGCTGCTGGTGGACTTCATCACCAACCCGGCCTTTATGGCGACCGGCAACGCCGAGCGCCTGCAGCGCCTGCACGACGACATCATGGGCAAGGACTGGTTTATGGCTCTACTCGACATTGAGGAGTACATCCAGACCAAGGAGCGCGTGCTGGCCGACTACGAGGACCAGGACGCTTGGATGCGCAAGGCGCTGATCAACATCGCCAACGCCGGCACCTTCTCGTCCGACCGCACGATCTCCCAGTACAACGACGAGATCTGGCACCTGAGCTAATTCGGTTTCATCGCCCATCCTCTTGAAAACGGAGCCACGGCAACGCGGCTCCGTTTTTTGTGCTCGCACGTTACCCTGTGATCCGACTCGGCCAAACAATCTCGATCCATAACAACTACTCAACCAAAACGGTCCCAGCTGTTACAGATTGAGACATACCGGCCCCTCCCCTTGGGTTTATCTCAATCTGTAACATCTAGCAGGTGAAATTCGCCTTTGGTGTTACAGATTTAGATGAAATGGTTAGCTCAGCGGAACCGTCTCGATCTGTAACATCTAACGTCCGAAATCGGCCCTATCCGTTACAGATCGAGACAAACGACCGGTCAGGCAGTCCCAACACAAAGAAAGGCTCCCCTCTCGCCCAGTGGACGGGAGGGGAGCCTTATATGTGACCGCGGCAAAAGGATGGCAATACCGCAGTCGCCCAAAGGAAGGGCCTGGTTGCACCGGGCCTAGATAAGGTTCTTGCCAGAGACCTTATCGAAGAGGTGGGTCGCGTTCTTCTCAAACTTGAACCAGATGGGGTCGCCCGCCTTGAGCGCACCCTTGGCCTCGAGGTCGACAACGGGAATGATCAGGACGAACTGGCCATCGGGAGCGGTCACGTGGACATGCTCGGTCGAACCCATGAGCTCGGTCACCTCGACGGTACCCTGGAGCGCGCCCTCCTCGTCCTTGTCGGCAAGCAGAATCTGCTCGGGACGCACGCCGGCCGTGATCTCCTTCACGTCGCCGCCGTCCCAGTTGAGAGCAAGCTGAGCGCAGGTCTCGGGGGCGAGCGCCACGTTCATATCCTCGGTCTTGACGGTAAAGCCGTTGCCCGAGCGCACCAGCTGGGCATCGAAGAAGTTCATCTGCGGCACGCCGATAAAGCCGGCGACGAAGATGTTCGCGGGATGGTTGAAGACCTCCTGCGGGGTGGCGATCTGCTGGACGACGCCGTCCTTCATGACCACGATACGGTCACCGAGGGTCATGGCCTCGGTCTGGTCATGAGTGACGTAGATGAACGTGCCCTTGATCTCGTGGCGCAGCTTGATGAGCTCGGCACGCATCTGGTTACGCAGCTTGGCGTCCAGGTTGGACAGCGGCTCGTCCATCAGGAAGACCTTAGGATCACGCACGATGGCGCGGCCGATGGCGACGCGCTGACGCTGACCGCCGGAGAGCGCCTTAGGCTTACGGTCGAGGTACTCGGTAATACCCAGGATCTCGGCAGCGGAGCGAACCTTACGGTCGATCTCGTCCTTGGGGACCTTCTTGAGCTCGAGCGTAAACGCCATGTTCTCGTACACCGTCATATTGGGGTACAGAGCATAGCTCTGGAACACCATGGCGATGTCGCGGTCCTTGGGAGCGACGTCGTTGACGCGCTTGCCATCGATGAGCACATCGCCCGAGGTGATGTCCTCCAGGCCGGCGACCATGCGCATCGTCGTGGACTTACCACAGCCAGAAGGGCCAACGAGGACGATAAACTCCTGGTCATGCACGGTGAGGTTAAAGTCCTCCACCGCGAGCACGCCGTCCTCGGTAACCTTGAGGTTGTGCTTCTTCTCCTCGGTCTTCTTCTTTTTGCCAAAGAAGCCCTTCTTTTTGGACTCGTTGTTGGGATACACCTTCTGAACATGTTTGAGAACGATCTCGGCCATGTCTCTACCTTTCGATACGCGGCGCCACGCTGAGGGGCGCCGCCAAAACTTGCAAAACAGTTACGGCATCAGCCCTTGACGGCACCTGCCACAACGCCGTCAATGATGTACTTCTGGCAGAAGATGTACATGATGACGATGGGGATGACGACCATCATGATGCATGCCATCATGGGGCCGAGCTCGACGTGGCCATAGCCGCCACGGAAGTACTGGATCAAGATAGGAATGGTCTTGTACTTGGTGGAGTCGAGCGTAAGGTAGGGCAGCAGATAGTCGTTCCAGACCCACATGGTCTCAAGGATGCCGACCGAAAGATAGGTGGGCTTCATAATGGGAAGGACGATCTTAAAGAACACCTGGACCGGGTTGCAGCCGTCGATCATGGCCGCTTCCTCAATCTCGAGCGGGATGTTCTTGACGAAGCCGGCGAACATAAAGACCGCGAGGCCCGCGCCAAAACCAAGGTAGATGAAGCAGATGTTAAACGGCGTGTTAAAGCCGATGCGGTCCGCGAGGTTGGACAGCGTGAACATGAGCATCTGGAACGGTACGACCATCGAGAAGACGAACAGGTAATAGAAGAAGTTCGAGATCTTGCTGTTGACGCGCACCACGTACCAAGCGCACATGGAGCAGCACACCAAGATCAGCACGACCGACGTGACCGTGATAATAAGCGAGTACATAAATGCCGAGGCAAAGCCCTGCTCGTTCAGAGCGTGCACGTAGTTTGCGAGGCCGTTGAACGTCTCGGGCGTGAGCAGATCGAACGCCGTGGTGGTGCTGATTGCGGTCGCTTTCTTAAAGGAATTGAGCGCAATCATGAACACGGGGTAGATCCATGCGAGCGACAGGATCGTAAAGAAGATCGAGAGCGCGCGGTTGATAGCCTTATCGCGTTTCATTACTGCTGCACCTCCTTGGACCTCGTGGCCTTAAGCTGGATCATAGAAATAGCGACAACCAGGATGCAGAAGATAACTGCCTTGGCCTGACCGATGCCCTGCCATGCGATGCCAGCACGCGAATAGAACGTGTTGTAGATGTTCAGGGCGAGCATCTCGGTGGAGTGCGCCGGGGCGCCACCGGTAAGGGCGAGGTTCTGGTCGAACAGCTTAAAGCCGTTGGTGATGGACAGGAACAGGCAGATGGTGATGGTCGGCATCAGGTTGGGGATCTTAACCTTCCAAAACGTCTGCCATGCCGTAGCGCCATCGACCTTGGCGGCCTCGATGTAGTCAGACGGAATGGACTGCAGACCGGCGATGTAGATGATCATCATGTAGCCGACCTGTTGCCACAGGGTCAGGATGATAAGGCCCCAGAAGCCAGCGGCGGAGTTGAGGGCGATAAGCTGGGCACCCACGTTGGAGAGCAGGCAGTTGATCAGAATCTGCCAAATGTAACCCAGTACAATGCCGCCAATCAGGTTAGGCATAAAGAAAATCGTACGGAAGATGTTGGTGCCCTTGAGCGCCTTGCGAGTGAGCGCCTGCGCAATGGCCAGCGCGATCACGTTGATGAGCACCGTCGACAGGAAGGCAAACGCCACGGTAAAGAAGAACGACGTGGAGAACTGCGGATCGGACAGCGCGCGCACGTAGTTCTCGATACCGACAAAGTGCGCGTTATTGATGGTAATAAACTGGCAGAACGAGAGATAGAAACCCTGGATAAAGGGAATCACGAACCCGATCATAAACGCCAGGCACGTGGGCAGCATAAAGAGCGGCCACCAGCGCTTGAGTGCTTTGCCCATAGAAGGGTCCTTTCAATATGCAGGGGGCGGGCAAACCTACGTCTGCCCGCCCCCTGTCGCTAATCAGATAGCTTGGGCAGCAACTGCTTACTCGGAAGCAGCCTTCTCGGTCTTCCAGCCATCGACGAAGGCGTTCTTGACGCCGTCCCACTTGGTGTTGTCGGCAGCATAAGCGATGAGAGCCTGCTTGAGGTTCTTCTTCCACTCCTCGGAGGGGATGTAAACGAAGTCCCAAGCGACGGTCTTCTTGCCGTCCTTGGCCATAGCAACGGCCTGCTGAGAGAAGACGTTGGTGGTCTCCTTAGCGCTCTTGAACGGGGCGGTCAGACCCATCTTGTCAGCGATGATGCTGGTGGCGGTGTCAGAAGTGACGCACCAATACATGAAGTCCTCGGTGGCCTTCTGGGCATCCTCGGAAGCCTGGGAGCTGACGCACCAGTAGTTCTCGCCGCCGGAGCACAGGCCCTGGTTCTCCTCGCCGTCGACGCCGATGTAGATCGGCAGCATGCCGAGCTGGTCGTCGGTCATACCGGCCTTGGTGAGGTCGGCGTAGGCCCAAGAGCCGTTCTGATAGAAGACGGCCTTGCCGGTTGCGAACTCGTTGGTGGCGTCGTCACCGGTCTTGGAGGCGAGCTGCGAAGGATCGCAGGTGGAGTCGGTGATGTACAGGTCGAAGATCTGCTTAAAGTTGTCGAGATACTCGCCCTTGATCTCGTCGTCCTCCTGGTTGTGCTCCTTCTCGAACTCGTAGTAGAGCGGGAGGTTGGCGAGGTGGGTGGTGTAGCGCCAGCTGGAGGAGTCATCCATGCCGGCGGAAGTGAAGGCACCGTCAACGCCGAGCTCGTCCTTGCGGGCCTGGATGTCATCGGCGCAAGCCTTCAGCTTGTCGAAGGAGTTGATGTCCTCGGCCTTGTAGCCGGCCTTCTCGAGGAGCTCCTTGTTGTAGATGATGCCGTAGCTCTCCTGAACCCAGTCGATACCCAGATCCTTGCCGTCGGACTGCAGCGCCAGGGAGTCGTCGATGAGCTCACCGCGGAGCTTGGTGTCGGAAAGATCGGCGCAGTAGTCCTTCCAGTTCTTAAGGCCGGTGGGGCCGTTGACCTGGAACAGCGTCGGAGCGGAGCTCTTGGACATCTCGGACTTGAGCTTCTCCTCGTAGGTGTTGGAGGCGGCGGTCACGATCTTGACCTCGACGCCCTTCTCCTTCTTGTACGCCTTGGCGATCTCCTTCCACTCCTTGTCGACCTCAGGCTTAAATTGGAGGAAGTAGACCTCGGCAGCGTCACCAGAAGCAGAGGAGCCGGAGCCGGCAGAACCACCACAGCCCACGAGACCCAGACCAAGAACCGCAGCCGCGGAGCCAGCGAAGCCCAGGAACTGCCTTCTGCTCATTTCGTTCTTCATTACAATCCACCCTTTCACACCGTGGCGGCACCCTTTGCCGCCGCCTTCGGAGATTGGCTCGGGGACTTTGCCCCTTTTGCTGATTTGTACAATACGCTATTTGGCTAGTTGTTTGAACAAGTATTACTAGAGCGGTAGAAAAACTTCGGTGAACGGTAATTTCAACTTGATACTTGACAAGTTTTGTATAAACAATTACTTGTTATCGAATGCAGAGAAAACGCCCGGTCAAGCCGATGCATCGTCGGTTTGACCGGGCGTTTTCTCTTTGAGGACATGAGTCTCGTCAGGCTGCGAGCTAGCCGGCTATCGCTTGGAGTTAACGCGGTAGTGGAAGATCTCGGGGTGTGTGCGAGCGTGCGTCACCTCAAATAAGATGCCGTCCGAGGTGTACGACTGGCTCTCCATAACGGCGACGCAGTTGTACTTGCCAAGGTCCAAGTAGCTGCAGTCCTCATCGTTGGCAAGTTCGACGCTCACCGTACGGCGGCTCGCCATCACTTTGACGCCACGCTTGTGCTCCAGATAGTCGTAGATAGAGCTTGCCGCAATCTCGGGGGTCAGGCCCTTGGCGATCGACTCCAAAAAGTAGCCGTGGTCCACCTGGCGCGCGCTGCCGTTGAGGCTTCGGACACGCACGACGCGAATCAGCTCCTCGCCCACCTTAAAGCCAAGGCGGCGCGACAGTTGCTCAGTGCAAATCAAATGTTCAAAAGACTTGACCTCGGTCGATGCGACGGCATTGTTGCGTTTTGCGAACTCGCCAAACGACTCAACCTCTTCGAGTGCGCCCAGCATGTCGGTTTCGCCCTTAAGCCAAATAACGCGCACGCCCTTGCCGTGTATAGGCTGCACAAACATCTGGTCGGCCAGCATGCTCAAGGCGCGTCGAACGGTATTGCGCGTGCAGCCAAACTCCGCGGTCAGCTCGGCTTCGGTTGGCAGCATCTCCTGAAACGCATAGGTCCCGTTAATGATGCGCGAACGGATCTCGCGGTAGATTCCTTCGTAAATCGCTTTTGGCATAACTTCACCTCTAATGAATATGTATGGCTAGGCACGATAGCATTTCTTAAAGTTGTTTAAACCGATTATCGGTAAAGTACGGATTATTTACCGTCGACGGTTCCCCCGAAACCCAAATCGGACCGAATCAAAACCGTCAATGCGGCAAGCAGCCAGTCCTCTACAATGAGTTCATTGTTTAAACGTTCTTGCTCGCACAGCATGTTGCATCCGGAAGGCATATTATGCTGCAGAAAATCCAACGCTTTGGCGGGGCAATGTTCGCGCCCGCCATGCTGTTTTCTATATCAGGCCTCATGGTCGGCATCTCCGCCCTCGCCACGACCGTAGACATCGTCGGTGACCTCGCCGTATACGGAACCCCTTGGTACGTTTTCTGGACCATCATCCAGCGCGGCTCGTGGACGGTCTTTAAACGTCTCCCGCTCCTTTTTGCCGTAGCGCTGCCTATCGGTCTTGCCCAAAAGCAACCGGCACGCTGCTGCCTCGAGGCACTCGTGGCCTATTTTGCCTATTGCTTCTTTTTGAGCGAGATCATTAAGCTGAGCGGAGACAACCTTGGGCTTAAGTACCCATCATCTTTGACCCCCGCCAGCGGTATCACCGTCATCGACGGCATCAAGACGCTCGACACCGGCATTATCGGCCCGCTGGCGGTATCGGCAACCGTCGTCGCCATCCATGACCGCTTCTACGATGCCAAGGTTCCCGATTGGCTCGGCACCTTCTCGGGTTCCTCGCTGGTCTACCTCATCAGCTTTTTTGCCGTGTTTGCCCTTGCCGCCATCTCGGCCGCCATCGTGCCCTTCGCATACGCCGTAACCGAAACGCTGCGCCACGCACTTGCGGGCGTCGGCCCCTTCGGCGTGGGCATCTTTGTGTTTTTGGAGCGAGCACTCGAGCCCATGGGGCTGCACCACCTGCTCTATATGCCCATCTATTACGACAATCTGGTCATTCACGACGGTATTTACGCCACGTGGACCAACCTGCTCCCCATTCTCTCCCATAGCACGCGCCCTTTAAATGAACTTGCGCCCTGGGCAGGTTTTACCGCCACCGGCTGGGGCAAGCTCTTTGGCCTTCCCGCCATCGCGGCAGCATTCTATTTCACCGCCAAACCCGAACGCCGCGCCGGCCTTAAGGTCATCCTTTTGCCCGCCATCGTCGCCTCGGTGGTCTGCGGTGTCACCGAGCCGCTCGAGTTTCTCTTTATGTTCACCTATCCTGGACTCTTTTTGCTCTACGCCGTCCTATCCTCCTGCCTTGCCATGACCATGAACTTCTTCGGTATCGTCGGCATCTTCTCGGGCGGTCTCATGGAAATGACGGCCTTCAACTTCATCCCACTCATGCGAATGCATGCCGGCTCCTACCTTTTGGCGCTCGGTATCGGTCTTGCCTTTAGCCTCATCTTTTTTGTTAGTTTTCGAGCACTCATCTTGGTCTATGACCTTAAGACGCCAGGCCGCGAGGATCATGTCTCCAATCGCGCGGCAATCGATCGTTTAACGGGAAGCGGCTTTGCCAAAGAGCAATCTCCCAATGGCGAGGTCAGTATTCAATCCGATCAAGATCACGTCCTCGCTGAGCGGGTAATTCAGCTTTTAGGTGGCGTTGGCAATATCGTGGGCGCAACCAACTGCGCCACGCGCCTGCGCGTCGAGGTCGCAGACCCTTCCATCGTTGCAGATAACGCGTCGTTTGTCGCGGTGGGCGCCAAGGGCCTCATCATTACGGGCAAGACCGCCCAGGTGATTATCGGCATCTCCGTTCCCCGCGTTAAAGAGCATTTTGACCAGATCATGGGCCTCGAGCCGGGATTTGTGCCCACCACCTCGGCCTCCCCTGCCGCCAGCGCAGCCCATAAGCGCGGCGATATCTGCTTCTTCGATATCGACGGAACACTCGCCTGGCAAGACCCTCGAGTGGCACAAGAGCTTCCCGAGAGCGAGCGAGACCTCTCCCCCTATCCCAATGAAGCGGTCTCGCAAGCCATCCGTAATTTTGTCGCCAAGGGCAATATGGCGTTTATCTGCACAGGGCGCACGCTGAGCTGCATCCATCCAAAGCTGCTCGATCTGCCCTGGACCGGCATCGTCTGCCTCGCGGGTGGCTATGTCGAACTTGAGGGACACGTGATCCGCGATTTGGCGATGACGCCCGGTATGCTGCAGCGTCTTGCTCCCATTCTTGAGCAATCGGACGAAGTGATTCGTTTTGAGGGACTCAATGGCGTCGTTCGCATGGGTGCCGATGCGCCCGACGCCCCCGGATATGCCCGCACCGTGGGCGATGCAATTACGCAGCTGCAACATTACAGCGCCTACAAGATCTTAATGTCCACGTCGCTTGCCAACCGCATCGCTCAGGATCAAACGTTTGAGCCGCTGCTCTGCTTTAACGAGCTCGAGCTCGAAGTGACCGAGATTTCGCCTCGCGAATGTACCAAGCGCGAGGGTATCCAGTCCGTACTCGACGCTCTCGACCCCAACCATGGAACGGTGTATGGCATCGGTGATGCCAGCAATGACATCTCGCTGATGAACGCCGTCGACGTCGGCATCGCCATGGGCAATGCACCGGACTATCTCAAAAAGCGCGCGGACTACATCACCGACTCGGTCGACAAAGATGGCGTCGTCAAGGCGCTCGAGCACTTTGGACTGGTCTAACTACGAAACTCGTCCGACATGCGCCGTTGCCTTAAATCCCCAAACCTGCCACGCAGGCAGGCACAATGTGGCAATATGTTGCCTGCACACTACATCGATGCAACCTAAGAAAGAATGCGAGAACCCGTGTCCAGTCCGTTTACCTGCTTTTTAGCCCAGCACTTTGACCAGATTAATGACTATCTGGCCACGTTCTTTGACGGACAGGCGACCTCTGCCGATATCGAACGCTACCTGTACGCGCCGCTCTCGGCTTTTACGGCCAACGCCGGCAAGCGCCACCGCCCGCTTATCTGCATGCTCGCCGCAACCGCAGTGGGCGGTAGCTTTGAGAGCGCCCGCAGCGCCGCGGCAGCTATCGAGCATTTCCAGTCGGGTGCGCTCATCCACGACGACATCGCCGACAACGGACAGCTTCGTCGAGGCAAGCCCTGCATGCACCTTACCGAGGGCACGGGGCTCGCCATCAATTGTGGCGACCTGGCGCTCACCATGGTCACCAAGACGGTTCTCGACGATCCCACGCTCGAGTCCGACGTGAAGCTGCGTGTGCTCCACGAGCTTACCGAGATGATCGTCCGCACCATCGAGGGTCAAGCGCTTGACCTGGGTTGGGTCCGTGACGAGCGCTTTGATATCTCGGTTGATGACTACCTGGACATGGCGACGCACAAGACCGCGTATTACAGCGGAGCCACGCCGCTTGCCGCCGGAGCCATTATCGGCGGCGGCAGCGAAGAGCAGGTCGAGGCGCTACGCGCCTTTGGCCTGCACACCGGCCTTGCCTTTCAGATTCAGGACGACCTGCTCAACTTGGTCGGCACCAAAGAGGCCGCCAACAAGGACTTCCGCACCGACATCACCGAGGGCAAACGCACGCTCGTTGCCGTGCACGCCCTGTCTGATGAGCGCCATCACGACGAGGTCGAGGCAATCCTTTCCTCGGGCACCGAGGACCCCGCGCAGCTCGCGCGCGCCGTGGAGATCTTCCAGCAGACCGGCTCCATCGAATATGCTCACGCCTACGCGCTGGACCTGACCGCAAAAGCCAAGGCTGCCATCGAGAACGTTGAGCTTGACCCGCACGCACGCGAACTGTTCCTCTCCATGGCAGATTTCTTTGTGGAGCGCCTCAACTAGCGGGGGTCACAAAACCTGTGGGCAGCGCGTTTGGGTACAAGTTGCTACACTATTGAGTGCATGTTTATAAATTGTCTCGCGTTGTCTATCCGACACACGCTCAAAATAGTACGAATGGTACGCCGAAAGGGGTTCGTTCATGGAACCTATTACCACGGGCATGCAGGGAGCAGCCGTCGAGGATGTTCAGTCCCGCCTTCTGCAGCTCGGCTATACAATCGATGACGCCGAGGTTGTCGACAAGCGCTTTGGCACCACCACCGAGCAGGCCGTCAGCACCTTCAGGCTCGACAGCGGCCTTGCTGCCGGTCATGCCGTCGATATCCCCTGTTGGAGCGCCCTGGTCGACGCCTCGTATAAGCTGGGCGACCGCACTCTGTATCTGCGCATGCCCAATTTCCATGGCGCCGATGTGCAGGCCCTGCAGCGCGCTCTCAACGTTTTGGGCTTTGCCTGTGGCGAAGACGACGGCTACTTTGGTCCGCATACCGAGGCCGCCCTGCAGCAGTTCCAGGAAAATGTCGGCCTGTTTGCCGACGGCATGGCCTTCCAGGACACCTACGCCTACATCAACCGCCTGCACCATGTGTGGGAGGGCAAGCCCTCGGTCACCGAAGCCGAGTCCCGCATCGGTTTTGCTCGCGCCGCCAACGTGCTCGAGCGCTTCCAGATCGCCGTTATCGGTGAGGACCCCATCGCACGCAGCGTTGCTTCGCGCATGTGGAACATCGCCACGGCAACGACCGACAACAGCGGCATGATGCTCTGCGACTCCGAGGTCCCAACCGACGTTGACCTGGTGCTCGAGATCGCAAGCGACGAGCTGCCCGCCGACGCCGCGCCACGCGCCACGATTGCCCTCGCCGAGTGCCACAACCTGGCCCAGCGCATCCGCACCGCCAATGTCGCCGCGCAGCAGAAGCCGGCTCGCATTCGCATTGAGCTCACGGGCATGACGCGCTACAACGGCACCTTCACGGCCAGCGACGCGCAGACGCTCGCCGTACGCCTACTCGACGGCGTTTGCGATGCCCTCGCAGATTAGGTAAACTAGACGAGTTGCTTTTGGGCAACACCACACATTGGGACGTAGTTCAACGGTAGAACTCCGGTTTTTGGTGCCGGCTGTTGGGGGTTCGAATCCCTCCGTCCCAGCCATTAAAACTGAGCGCCCTAAGCCCATAACGGCCCAGGGCGCTTTCTTGTGGGCAAGCGGAGGAATTCGAGCCCGCAAGGGTGCGGAGCTGAGGAAACGCGAAGCGTTTTCCAGCGCAGCACGCAAGGAGCGAAGCGACGCAGCGGGGCGCGGCCGCCGACCAGGCGGACGCGGAATCCCTCCGTCCCACACCAGCCAAGAGCCCCTCACGTCAAGCAAATCGAGCCAACGCCGCCAAGCGGAGGAATCCGAACCCGCAAGGGTGCGGAGCGACGCAGCGGCGCGCGGGCGCCGCAGGCAGACGCGGTGTCGGCACTTAGGGACGTTCCTAAAGTGCCGGCTCGGGACTATTTTCGAGGACCCTCCGAAGGACTGTGGCCAAAAAACGGCAAATATGAGTACTGTTACCGTTGTAGCTACATTATTTTCGTTAATAAAAGAAGATCTTAATGAGATTTATTCGCATCAAGGTCTTCCTTTAATGAACACTTGAGGAGATACGGCAGCTTATCTGCTCGACCGACACGTCAAATCACCTTAAATGTGGTCGAAATTACTGCTACTAAAAGAGTATCAGTACTCATATTTGCCGTTTTTTGGCCACGGCTCTTTATAGACACCCTGTACAGCGACGGCGGTAGATTTCGGAACGTGTCCGTCAGCCCCGTTCCGAAAAGCGAGCCGCGTGCAACGGCCAAGCCACGACAGCCCCCGGGAGAGCGGGGACACCGGCTTAGGTTTATCGCGAGTTCCGCACGAACAGGAGGCCACTTAATGTGGCCTCCGTCGTGAGCAGGACTGTAGAGCAGGAAACCTAAGCCGGTGTCCCCGCTCTCCCGGGGCCGGCGAAATTTAGTTGTTAAGCATGCGGTCGAAGCTTCCCGAGTCGCCATCCCGATAGTCGGCGGTCATCAGAATCTCCTGCGGAATGCGCCCGCCCTCGCGCAGCACATTGCGGAACTGCACGCGCGTGACCATGGGCAGATCATTGATCGTCGCCGCCAGATTCTGCGGCACGCCCTGGTTGGCAGCCGCGGGCTCGCACTCGCCGCCGGCCTTCACGCGACGCTTATGCTCGGCGAGCATGGCGCGGTACATACCGGCATGCAGGCGAATCTCAACCACATTGGCATTGCGAGCCTGCTCGACGATGCGCGCGCCCTCGCGGTCGATATCGCCCACGTAGTAGACGTAGTTAAAGCGATAGCCGATCTCAGCCAGATAATCGTCCAGGGCATGCGAGACGCTCGCCTTGCATCCGCCGCCAAAAATCACGCCGCCCACCTTGATGCCAAAGAGCTTGGCGTGCTTGCGGCCACGCAGCAGCCTGACGATCTCGTCGTAGGTGTCCAGGTTCTCGACCATAATGAACGGCTTATCGGCGCCCAGCGTAAAGAAACCCGTAAAGTGCACGGGGCGGTTGGGGGCGACCTTGATCGCCTGCATGCTGATGCCCTTTTCGGTCATGCGCCTTATCAGGCGCTCACCGTGCTTGCCGTCAAAAGCCTTCTCGTCGTTAAAAATCTGGTAGGCACGCTGGCGGCGCGAGGCAACCGGCGTATCGGCACCTCGGTTTTGCTCGATCCAAGCCTGGATGATTGCGATTTCCTCGGCAATCTTGCGGTTGGACATCTCGTTGTGCTGAGTGCGCTGCGGCGCCTTTTTGCCGTCCTTGCCCTCGACCTTAACAATTTGAGTCTGCTGCTCCTTGATCTTAGAGAGCGCCGTAGGCGTAGGGACAACTTTGAGCAGCTGCCTGCCCAAAACGCGGGCAAGGGCAAACGCCGATACCTCGCCGTGGACGGCCGACTCGGGCTGCTGGGTAGCACTATCAGCCGCGGCAGGCTCAGCCTGTGCATGAGGCTTACGCTTGGAATCTGCCCGGGTATTACGTTCCTGCTTGGGCGCAGACGAGCGCTTTTGCGGACGATCGGACTTGGCCTCCTTCGCCGGCTGGCGCTTGACCTGATCCACCGGAGTCTCGGCCTTCTCATCTCCGTTTTGTGTCGCTGTCTTCTCGGCCGCGGCCTCGGCATTTGAGCCACGACCGCCGCGGTGACGACGACGGCGGGGCTTGCCTGAGGCGCTCTCCCCAGCCTGCTTATCAGCGGTCTGTTGAGCTTTGACCTCAGTGTCAGCCGCAGGCTGCGACTCGGAAGGTTGCTGCTCGCGAGCCGCCGGCTCAACGGTTTTCTCGGTTTGTTCGGCCTTCTCGGCCTGAGCGGTCGAAGCCGGCTCGCCCTTCTCCTGACGCCTTACGGGATACGCGCGCCTCGCAAAACCACGCCCGGGACGGCATGAACCCGGAGCCTTCTTGGCAGACTCCTCAACATCGTCTGCAGCCTCGGAAGGCTCTTCAACCTCATGCGCGACATCCTGCTGCGCAGCCTTAAAGTGGGCACCACGGCGACGCTGGGGCTCCTGGGCCTCCACGGGCTTTTGCTCCTTCGCGGGCCTCTGCGACTCGGCAGCAACCTCGGTCTCAACAGCCTCGGCATCCGTCTCGCCCTTTCGAGCAACGGCGCGACGGAAGCGCTCCTGCTGGGCGCGGCGCTGTGCATCGCGCTTGCCGCCCCCGCCAAAACCGCCGCGTCCTGCCTTGGCCGTAAAGGCACGCACGACGTTCTCATCGAGCAACTCATCGGTATCGACATGCTCACGCGGAGCAACTTCTTCCACAGCAGGCACGTCAGCGAAATCCTCGACGACAAAATCTTCGACGGACTCGGCAGGCCGCTCCTGGGCATCGCGGATCTCGGCATTGATGGTATAGAACGCCGGGCGCCCGTTAATGCCGCTACCCTCGATCTTGGTAACGATCTTTGCCGCGATGAGTTCGTCGCGCATCGCCTTGGTGTCGCATTCCTTATCGACGGAACGGAAAATCTGCGCCAGCGCGCTCGACTTGATCTTGAGCGCCTTGCGGCAGAGCAGGTCGTAGGCAACCAGCTTGGCGCGCTCGGCAGAAAGCGACGTCTGGCTGCTCAGGCGCTCAGCCAAAGCATCGACATTGTTTTGATCATCGGAATATACCGTCTTGGCCACGGGGCCCCTTTCATATGTACACATATACGTTTATATGGTACAACGCGCACCCTTATCCACGCAAAACATCTGCGAGAACACTCGAGCGTCACCCGCTTTCGCATCAAAACCACCCCTAAAAGGGGTGGTTTGCTCTTAGGGTATAACCCTTGGATTTCCGGCACGCGTCTAAAGGCGCCGGCCCTCACGGGATTCGGGCCGCACTGCAGGTTGACCCGTGACGGGCCGGTCAAACCGGCGCTATTTGCGCCCCGGCCCCCTATCGAAGGGGTCCTCGTACTCCTTGACGCTCAGCCGGTCGAGCGCGATGTCGGCCTTCTCCTGCTCCCGGATGTACTTCGCGATCGTCGCCTCGTTCAGGCCGACGGTGGAAACGTAGTAGCCCTCGGCCCAGAACTTCCTGTTGCCGAACTTGTACTTCATGTTCGCGTGCCTGTCGAATACCATCAGCGAGCTTTTCCCCTTCAGATAGCCCATCACGCTGGACACGCTGTACTTCGGCGGTATCGCCAGCAGCATGTGGACGTGGTCGGGCATCAGGTGCCCCTCGATGATCTCTATCCCCTTGTACTGGCAGAGCTTCCTGAAGATCTCCCCAAGGTCGGACCTTATTTGGTTGTAGATGACTTTGCGCCTATACTTCGGCGTGAACACGACGTGGTACTTGCACATCCACTTCGTGTGCGACAGGCTGTAGGCCTTCTGGGCCATACGCCACCACCGCCCTCTCGACTCGGATTCCTTGCGGCCTGAACAATCGCAAGTGTCCGGCGAGGGGGCGGCTTTGTAAAGCCGGTTGTCCCCACCCGCATAGCGGGTGGTTTCTGATGCGGCGCGCTGCGCGCCCCGCACAGGCTAAAGCCTTTAATGAAAAAAAGACCGAGCCCGCGAAGTCGCGGACCCGGTCTTTCCGAGTCATATGGATGGAACGGTCAGTCCATCAAGCTGACTAGGCCTTGGCGGCCTCGGCGTCGGCGGGAGCCTCGGCAGCAGCGGCGCGACCGTACTCGGCCTTGCCCATCTCGGACCACTCGGGCTCCTCGTCGGGCATGGAGCCGGCCTCTTTGCCGAAGAACTCCTTGAGGCAGTTGACGGCAACGATGAGACCCAGGACCATCAGCAGGACGGCAAAGACGAGCTGCAGACCCTTGGTGGCGGCGACGGAGACGGCAGCCGTGGTGGCGGTAGCCGGGATGGTGCCAAAGAAGCCGTAGGCCTGGACGGCGGTCATGCAGCCCATGGCGCTCTGGACCAGCGAGGTGAAGGTGCAGCAGAGCAGGAAGGCGACGGGCACGTAGAGCATCCAGCCCTTGCGGCCGGTGCACTTGCAGAACACGGCGAGGGTGATCATGGTCATGCCGCCGAGCAGCTGGTTGGAAGCACCAAAGAGCGGCCAGATGTTGGCATAGCCGCCAAAGGCGAGGGCGAGACCGGGAAGCAGGGTGACGACCGTGGCGAACCAGGGGTTGCCGAGAACCTTCATGTAGCCGGCCTTGGACTCGATGGCCAGGGCGTCGTTGGTCTGGGCAAAGAACTCGGAGAACGAGGTGCGGGCGATGCGGGCGACGGCATCGAGCGAGGTCAGGGCCAGAGCGGAGACGTTCATGGTCATGAAGACGGTAGCGAGCGTGCCGTCAACACCGAAGGCCTGCATACCGCGGGAGATACCAGCGGCGAAGATCTGGAACGGGGTGGAAGCGACGCCGGCGTTGAGGGCACCAGTGCCGGCGGTGTTCATATCGGAGAACATGATGCCGGCGACGATGATGGCAAGGATGCCGACGAAGGACTCGACGATCATGGCGCCATAACCGACCTTGACGGCGTCCTGCTCCTTTTCGACCTGCTTAGAAGAGGTGCCGGAAGAAACGAGGCTGTGGAAACCGGAGAGGGCACCGCAAGCAACGGAGACAAACAGGACGGGGAACATCATGCCGGAAGCGCTGGAGAAGCCGGTAAAGACCGGGGCGGTCATCGTGGCCTGACCGTTAACACCCAGGACGACGATACCGAGGACAGCGCAGGCGATCATGACGATCATCATGATGGAAGTGAGGTAGTCGCGAGGGGTCTTGAGCATCTGGATGGGCATGGCGCCAGCAAAGACCAGGTAGACCATGACAACGGCGAACCACTGGAACTTGTCCAGGTAGACCGGGAACTGCATGCCGACGGCAAACATGAGAACCATGAGCACCACGCCAGTGACAAACTCGGCAGCGCCGGTGAGGTTGAACTTCTTCTGGGCCCAACCAAAGGCGATAGCGACGAAGGTGAACAGGATGGAGATGGTACCAGCGCAGCCGGCGGCATAGGACTTGGTGAAGTCGATAGCACCGGTGGCAGCGCCAGAAGCGTCAACGACCGAGGTGAACATGAACGTCTTGCAGACCATGTCGGTGAAAGCGGCGATGACGATGATGCAGAACAGCCAGCAGAACAGCAGGAACAGGCGACGGCCGGTCTTGCCGATGTATTTCTCGATGAGCTGGGCCAGGGACTTGCCGTTGTTCTTCATCGAAGCGTACAGAGCACCAAAGTCGTGGACGGCGCCAAAGAAGATGCCGCCGACGAGGACCCAGAGCACGACGGGCAGCCAGCCAAAGGCCATGGCGACGATCGTACCCGTGACAGGGCCAGCACCGCAGATCGAGCTGAACTGGTGCGAGAACGCGGTAAAGGCGGAGACGGGCGAGAAGCTCTTGCCGTCCTTCATGCGCTTGGCCGGCGTGAGGGCCTCTTTGTCAACGCCCCACTTGTTGGCCAGCCAGCGGCCGTAGCCCAGATAGCCACAGGCGAGCACCGCCGCGGCCACAACCATGAGCAAAACTCCGTTCATTACATTTCCTCCTCTAAAAAGAACTTCCTAGACATAAAAAATGAGGGCCGTCGGTTGCGCTCGACGGCCCTCATCTTCATCAGCCGCCCGTTATCGTACGGGCTAGCTGTATGTGCTAACCCGCATCAGATAATTACTACGCTGATAATGTTTAGCTGATGCGTGAACATGTCTAAGAAATCCTCTTCAATCATGATGTGAACGATCCGTGCGTGTTCACATCCCCCAGTGGTTGAAAAGGAGTATGAAACTTTAGTTACCTAAAGTCAACGCAAATTTGTAATGGATTTTCAACTTTTTTGAATTTCTCGTTATAAAACGCCACTGACCTCGGACTTTACCCAACAAAAGTTTTTGCATGAGAGATGCCCCTCGGGAGCGAGCGGGCGTATACAAGGTTTCCTGCTCTACAGTCCTGCTCGCACGGAGAGCACATTAAGTGCTCTCCGGCTCGTGCGGAACTCGCGACGGAGCAAAGTCCTCCGTCCGCCTCCTATGGTTACTTGCTTGTGGGGTGCTCGACCTCACGCTGCTTGGCACAAGTGATCTATCTGAAATATCTACCTGTAGGTAAACCCTTGTAGAAAGGTTGACTGTTATGACTAAAGAACTCGATTTTGATGCCATTAAGGCTGCTGCGGAGTCTCATCGTGCTGATATGACTCGCTTCCTGCGCGCCATGATCTCTCACCCCTCTGAGTCCTGCGAGGAGGGCGAGGTTGTTGCCTGCATCAAGGCCGAGATGGAGAGCCTTGGCTATGACGAGGTCAAGGTCGACGGCCTGGGCAACGTCATGGGCTTTATGGGCGAGGGCGACAAGATCATCGCCATCGACTCTCACATCGACACCGTCGGCATCGGCAACATCGAGAACTGGGATGCCGATCCCTATGAGGGCTACGAGACCGACGAGATCATCTACGGCCGCGGCGGCTCCGACCAGGAGGGCG
>CAJMMD010000024.1 GCA_905214465.1 uncultured bacterium | reverse complement strand
CTCGGCGATTCAGGCGTGGTCGAGATCGAATCTCGCGTTTCCGATATCCCCATTGCGTTTGACCTTGAGATTTCCAAATTCAAGGACTACGGCAATAGCGACCAATCCGGCCTGGAGCAGCCGGCGGGAGGTGTTGTCTTTGAGGTTGTCAGCAACAGCTCTCAGCAGGTTGTTGGCACACTGACCACAAACATCTATGGCTTTGCCTCCACCAAAGATCAGTCAGAAGCATGGTTTGGCGCAGGCAAGCGACCCGCCGGTGTCCACGGAGCCATCCCATACGACCGCGCCGGCTACACGGTTCGCGAGGTTCCGGAAACCGTCCCCGAGGGTTTTAAACGTGCAGGGGAATGGACCGTCGGGGCCAATCAGATTTCCGACGGCGCCGAGCTTCAATATATCGTGGACAACCACGCTCTGTCGACGCATCTCCAGATTGTAAAACGCGATGCCCAAACAGGCGCTTCTGTTCCACTAGCCGGATTCACCTTCCAACTCCTCGACAGCAATCACGAACCTGTCTCACAAACTTGCTGGTATCCAGCACATAACGTAATGGACACCTTTACGACTGACGCGACCGGGACCGTCACACTGCCCGAATCGCTCGTGCCGGGCACCTATTATGTACGCGAAACCTCGGCCAAAGAGCCCTATCTTGTCGGCGAAGAGATCAAGGTAAACATACCCGCCGACATGAACCTAACGCCCGTTGCAATCGCCTCGTATTATGACCACGCCGCGACCGGAAACATCAGGATCGTTAAAACCGATGCCGTAGACGGCAGCAGCCTAGCGGGCGCCATCTTTGAGATCCGTGCCTCGGGTGATATCGTGCGCCCCGACGGTAGCATTGCCGCGCTCGACGGTGAGACTGTTGCTACCGTCACAACGGATGAAACTGGAGAAGCACGCGCGGACGACCTCCCGCTGGGATCTGGCACCGCACGCTACGAGGTTGTCGAGACTCAAGCGCCGGCCGGCTTCCTGCTCGACCGAACGCCCCATATCGTAGACCTCGCTTATGCCGACCAGAAAACGCCCGTTGTGGAAGCACGGCTTAACGTATCCGACGATTACACTAAGGTTGATATCTCCAAGGTCGATGCAAGCGGTGAGCAGGAAGTGGAAGGCGCACAACTCACCTTATATGGTCCCGATAAAACCGAAATAGACTCCTGGACCTCATCCGACAAGCCGCACCGCGTCGAACATCTTGCACCCGGCACCTACTCGTTGCGCGAAATGATGTCTCCGCGGACCTATGACCTTGCCGAGGAGATAACGTTTGAAATAAAGGATACGGGAGAAGTCCAATCTGTCGCGATGAAGGATGCGCCCATCGAGATCAAAGGACAGGTCGACAAGCGTCAGGAGCTTGTCCAACCTATCGGGAAGGGTCTGCTGGCCAACGGCGATGGTAAAAATCGCGCCGCAACGCAAACCAATACGGACGGACTTTTCTCCTATACCATCGACGCTCGAAACGATTCAGCTACCCGGGTTGATGAGTTCACAATTACCGATGATCTTGAGTGTGCCAAAGACGGCACGGCGAGATTCGTCTCAATCGAAACCCCCGTCGCCATCGGCGACCTCAACGGTCTGTGCAACGTGTGGTATCGCACGACGCCGTTGGACTCGACAGACGTCGATGGGCCGGCAAACGCGACGCTTGACGATGGGCACGAAAATCCTTGGCTTGAGTCCGACGAAGTAAAAGAGAGTCTGGGTGAGGATTGCCGCCTCGTCGATTACGACGGCTGGCACCTCTGGAAGGCGGATGTCTCGACCACGGAATCCACCACACTCGAGGCGAAAGAACTTGACCTTGCATCCAATACCGTCGTAACGGGCATTCGCATTGAATACGGTGCAGTAGCCGCCGACTTTACGACTCGAAGCGATGTGGATTCTTGGACCCGTGATGATCTCAAAGATGAGCACGACGACCTTGACGATGCCAAAGCAATCCTTGGCACAGACGCTCGGGGCGCAGCCGTGCACATGCAGGCAACGTCGGCTTATACGCCCCAAACCGCACTCACCAACAGCGCGCGCGTCGATCTTTGCCGCAACGGCGGCGGCGATAAACTTGAGTCACATGACGAGGACCGTGTCATTCAACGCTGTACCCTACCGCAGGACCTACCGGCAACAGGATCAGTTCCCATCGCCGCCTGCATCACCGCGCTTCTGACCTCGGGTGCCGCAGCCCTATGGTTCGCTCGCCTTAGGTCGATCCCAAAGAAGCGCTAGCGCGATGAAAATTGGGCGAGTCAGTTCCCCGGCTCGCCCGCTTTCAATCATTTAAATCGCCGTATCTACTCTGCAGACGAAGATCCACCATCAACGATTGCCTGCTCGGACTCAGGAATCCCATCGGCACCCGTGCTCTGTTCTTGCTCCACCTCTTCGCTGATTGCGGAGGCGGGGGTCGAGCCCTTCGCACCCACGATGTAGGCAGCCCCAAATCCTAACGCAATGGCAATCAAGGTCAAAATCACGTAGACAGGCCAATGGCGCTTAATATACGAAAACACGTTGACTCCCTAGAGCTCCGTCTACGAACGGCGGATAACCTCGGTCACGACCTCGGATACCGTGGCAATGTTCGTCGGGTTGACATTGTGGGGCAGGTCGTCCTCGGTACGAGCACAAGCCAGGCGCGTGCCGTCCACGCCGGCGATGGTGAGGGCTCGGCGGCTCGCCTCGAGCGCGGCATAGGCATCGGTCTTGGCATAGGGCATCTCGAGCGCGCCACAATCGACATGGAACGACTTGCACACCTTGCTGACCAGGTTCATGATGCGGCGATCGCCCTTGAGCAGCTGCTGTTCGCCCTCAACCGTCACCACCGAAAGCCTACCGGCGCCGACGGATTCAAGATTGATGAAGAATACGCCGCGGAGCTTATCGCGATGCGAAGCCAAGAAGGCCTTCATACCGGCGCCATCACAGTCCGAGGCGCCCGTTGCCACAAACCAGATATCGTGACCGAGCAGCTCATCATCGCCCATAGAGGCGACAGCCGAGAGCATATCTTCGGAAGAAGCGCCGTCGGAAGACGTAGCGCCGCCCTTCCAGTCATCGTTATCGTCCTCGAAATTATCCCACGAACCGATGCCGCGACCGGACTTCTTGGCATCGTAATCGTCTTCGACGCCCAGCCAGTCACTCATGCTGTCCTGTTCGTTTTTCTTTTTACGACCGAACAGGCCGCCCAGGCCGCGCTTGCGAGACTTGGGTGCCGCAGGGGCGGGAGCCGAAATGGTCTCGATCGGCTGTGCGCCCGACGCAACGGGCATAGGAGGCGCAACGGGTGCCGATGTGGGTTCGGGACCCTGAGCGGTAGCAAAGGGGTCGTTGACCTGTGCGGAGGGATCGGGAAGGTCGAACAGCGACGTGCGAGACGCAACGTTTGTCTGCTTCATCGACGGCAGCGACGGATCGGGGACCGAAGCCAGCGGAGACGAGGAAGGTGCAGGCGACGGAGCCGACGCCGGATCGGGAACATTCATCTGCGGACGCGGCGATGCCTGGGAGGAAATCTGGGCCATAAGGGAATCGACCGTTTCGTCCTGGGTGGGAGCAACATCGGCAACCGTGGCACCGGAACCACTCGGGGTCGGCATGGTGAAAATCTGCGTGGAGTAAGGCCTCGACTCATCTGTCTCGGGAGCCTCGGAAACCGCAGGCACTTCCTCCTGCTCGACCTCGGTCGAATCATCTTGCTCGGCTGTTGCGTATTGCTCTTCGTCAGAGTTGGCCTCGACGGGCTCGTCCTCGGCGGCATCTTGGATTTCGGCAGCATCAATAGGCCCGTCATCGTCTGCCGCGTCGCCCTGCTCATCGGAAACAGGAAGGGACTCGGCAATCGCGGTGCCTTGCTTTTCAAACGTTATCGTGGAATCGAACTGCGCGGCATCAAACGACATGGTGCTATCGACGTGCTGCTGAGCCTCGAAAGACGTCGTCGCCTCAACAACATCCGCGGACGCCGGTTGCTGGGACTCAAAGGACGTCGTAGCTTCGGCAGCGTCGACGGGCACGGACTGCATAGCCTCGTTCTGCTCGAACTCTTGCGCCGCGAGCTCACGTGCCGCCTCGGTTGCCTGCTGCTGAGCGATAGCCTCCTGCTCGGCAGCCTCGCGTGCGGCAACGCGCTTCCCCTCGAAATCGTCGACAAATTTCCTGCCCTTTGCAAGCGCACCCTTAAAGAAGTTGGAAGCGCTGGCGCCAATCGAAGAGAACGCGGATGCAATATCGGCATGGGGCGTTGCCGCGGGAATCTCGGCCGAGAAATCAGTATCGCTCTCGTAAGACACGCGCCTCGGCTGTTCAGCGTAATCGTCGTCAGGCTCGTCCCTAACGTCTTGCGCCGGCGCGGCGGGAGCCAAAATGTCCAGTCCTGCCGCGGGATCGATCGCGGACACCGCCTCGGGCTCGGCAACGGCAGCGGCAACCGCGGCAGACTCATCATCCACGGCGACAACGGGCGCAGATGCAGTCACGACGGGGGCAGGCTCGGGCTCAAACGTCGGCTCCTCGCCTTCCTCGTAATCGAGCGTGCAGGACTCGGGAAGCATTCCGAGTGCACGGATGGCATCCGAACCAAAGCGGATGTTGCCGGCGGCATTGCGATAGAGCCTGGGCTCGGGCTCGGCCGCGACAGGCTCCTCCGCCGGCTCGGCAGTGGGAACCTCGTCATTGAACTCTTCGGCCTGGACAGCCTGATTCTGATCCTCGGGCACGATGGCGCCAATCAGCGTCTCGTCGGCAGACGCACCCTCAAAGCCCTCGATCTGCTCGTCGAAAGCCTCGCCCTGTTCGGGCTCGGTCTGAGCGTCGGGAGCAATCGGCTGACCGAACTCGTCCTCGGCGTAGGTAGGCTCTTCATACTCGATGGTGTTGCCGTAGTCGTTTTGCTGTTGGGCCGCGGCATACTCCGCTGCTGCGCGCGCCATCTCCTCGGCACGACGCTTCTGCTCCCCAAAATAGGTATCGAACGGAACATCGTCGGGAAACTCGTTTTCGCCCTGGAAGGGAGCAACGTTGTCCATAACGCCGAGCATAGCGGCGACAGAAGACTTGTTGCACACTGCGCCGGACGTATAGGGAAGCACAAAACGGTTAGAAATGATGTTTGCCGCGTTGGCGAGCGCAACGAGGGAAGCGAGGATCGCGACAATCCACAGCAGAACCTTGAGCGCGCCGGGGAGCGGCAGGATACGCAAGATGGCAACGGCAGCAGGGGCAACCGTGGCAACGGGCAACAGCTTGGCGATGAGCGCACGATACGAAGCATAGGGCTCGCGGGCGAGCAGCTCAGCACGGGGAGAGTCGTAGTGTGCGACAACGACCACCGGGCGGTTGCGCGGAGACGCGAGCGGGCCCGAGGCCTTGTGGTAGGCGATGACATTTTGGCTCACGCCCGTCTTGCCCAGGCGCGAAACCACGGGGTGGCCCGTGCGCTCGAGCACGTAAAGAACGGCGCCGACAATGGCCAGCAAGGTGCCGACCAAGCCGATGCCGCCACCGATGCCCATCAGCAGGGCGCCGGCAAACGCAAGAATACCGGTAACGGCAAATGCCAACCTGCTGGGCGCCGGGGCATTGAACTCCTGAACCTCGGGATCAAAGCCGTGGTTGCGGAAGATCTGAGCGATATCCTCGGCAGCCAAGCGCTCTTCTTCGCTGCATGCCGGCGTGATGCCGGTGTTCTGCAGCAAGTGGTTAATATAGTTCTGGGTGTTCGCCATGTGCGCTCCACATCCATAATCCGACAAATAGGCCCAATGCATGCACATTAGAACCGTATATAGTCGAAAGTATACCCCGAGCGAGCGCAAACGACCGAATTCGGGCCATCTTAACGCCCCGAGCGGACAAGGATATAGCCTAATCTCCATATCGGACTAAAATCATGGCAGCAAACCACCTTCTCATGCGAGGACTCTATGACGGCAAGCGACGCGACCGCGACAATTAAAAAGGGGAATTCGGAGCCCAGTTTCGATAAAACGGCTCAGCGCATCCTCAATCTTTTCTTTGTGCTCAACAGCTCCCCCGAACCGCTGACGACCGAGCAGATCGTCTTGGATTCTGACCTGGGATATGGCTCGGGCAATATCGACTCGGATAAGCGCAAGTTTCGGCGCGATCGTGACAAACTGCTCGAACGCGGCATCTTAATCAAGGAGGTTCGCCCCGCCGGCGCGCAGGAGACCGAGGAAAGCTCATGGACAATCGACCGCGAGCACACGTTTGCGGCAGGCGGCCTCATCACCGCAGACGACGCCGATATCCTGCTCAACGCTATCGACCAGACAATAGCGGCCGGCTCATCCACTTTTGCCGCGCCGCTTGCCGATATTCGTTCCAAGATTGCCTACCTCACCGGCAGGACGACGGCGGACGAAGCACCGATCCGCCGCTCTCCCACCGTCGATGCGGTATGGAGCGCCTTTACCGAGCGATGCGCGCTGCGATTTTTATATCAGAACGGACGCGGTGAGCAGAAAGAGCGTACCGTCTGCGTCTACGGCATGTTCGAGCGCGAGGGCGTTGCGTACTTCTGCGGCCTCGACAATGCCACCGACGACATCAGGACATTCCGCTGCGACCGTATCGTTCGCGCTTGGCGTCCTTCGAAGGCCTACGCCATCCCTGCAGACTTCAATCTCAACGACTACCTGTTCTTTGAATTCGATTTTGCCGACCGCCCGCCCGTTGCGGCTACGTTCTCGTTCGCCCCGCAGACGCAGATCGATATGATCAACGGCCTCACGCGCGGGCGAGGTGAGCTCGCACACACCGATTCGGGATGGACTTGGACCGTTGACGTGCGCGATCTTGAAGCCGCCGCCTCATTTTGCATGGCCCACGCCATGGACGGCATGAGGCCCATGGCCCCCAAATCGCTCAAGCAGGCGTGGAACCACCTCATTGAAAGGACGGTGCACGAGCATGCCCGTGCGTAAACTCACCAGCGAGCAGAGGCTCTCGCGCGCCATCGACATCATGGAGGCCCTCTACGCCGCCGGCGAGAGCGGCATGACACGAACCGAGATTTGCAGTCGCTTTGACATCACGGGGGCGTCGCTCGACGAGATTCTCGAGATCGTCTCGACGCTCGCGGACCGAGAATCGGGTGCGCGTATCATCTGCGAATGCCACGGCGAGCGCGTGGTCCTCACCGGTGACGCCGGGCGTGTACTACCGCTGCGCCTGAGTGCCGCCGAGGGCGCTGTGCTCAACCACGAACTTGAATCGTTGGGGATCGAGCCCCAGGCGGCGGCTCGAATTCGACATGCTCTTCTACCCGAAGAGCTCGGCTATAACCAGCACGTCTTTGACACCGTCAACCACGGGTCGCACTGGCAGCAGCTGAGCTGCGCCATTCAGGACGGCGTTCGCTGTCGCATCTCGTATCGCTCGATGGACGATGCGCGGCCACGCGAGCGTCTGGTCGACCCCTTGCGCATTACAGCAAACGGCGACCAAACATATCTGATTGCCTGGGACATCGCGGTCGATGAGCAGCGCACCTATCGCATGGATAAAATCGAGGGACTCGCCTTGACGGAAGACTCCGTCGTGCCTCACGCACCGGACGTCGCATCCCTCCACGATTCCCTTGCCCGGACGCAGCGTAGCGCAAAGCTCTTGATGCCATTCGATATGGCGGAGCATCTGGACTGGGCCGGCATCACCCTAATCGAACGCAGCGGGACAGACATGGCAACGGTAACCGTACATTACGGCTCCGAGCGTTGGCTGCTGAGCCAGATAATCGCAGCGGGCGGAGCCATCCGCATCTTGGATGACCCCGCCCTGTCAAAGCGTCTGTGCGATATGGCAAAAACCCTCGTCTGTCCGCTTTAGCGCCGCCGCTCGTGGCGTGCACGCCACAGCTGTAGATGGTGCCCGATCTGCGCCGATTCGATGCGCTGGTAGGAGCTCGTGGGCAGCGACGTTAAGAACTTCTTGCCATAGCCCTTCGTCACCAGGCGAGGATCCGCCAAGATCAGCACGCCGCTATCGGTCGACGAGCGAATCAAACGCCCCGCGGCCTGCTTAACCTCGAGCACCGCCTCGGGCAGCGAATAGCGCGCCCATGCGCGGTCTTCGCGCAGGTTGCGCTCGCACGAGAGCGGGTCCGTGGGGCTCGAGAACGGCAACTTGGGAATGATGACGCAGCGCAGCGTCTCACCGCTGGCATCAAACCCCTCCCAGAAGGCCTTGAGAGCGAAGAGCGACGAGGTCGGTTCGTTGATAAACCGGTCGCGTAGGCGACGAGGAGATGAGTTGCGCTGCTGGCAGTTGAGCTCCAAACCCGCACGGGCCATCTTGGGCTCAACGCGGGCGTATAGGTCCTCCATGTCGCGCCGATTGGTGAACAACGTGAGCACCGATCCGCCCATGGCAAGATGGGCGTCGACCAGTACGCGCTCGAGCGCCGTAAGATAGCTCTCACGATCGCGCGGATCGGGGATATCGCCCGCAACGACTACAGCCATGTTCGAATCGAAGTCGTAGCTCGAATCCAAGTGCAGCGATGACGACGTTGAAGCACCGATGCGATCAAGGCCGACCGCATGGTTAAAGTGCTCAAAGCTTTTGGACACCGTCATGGTCGCCGAGGCAAAGATAGCCGTGTGAACCTCGGGCAGCCACTCGGTTGCCAAGGCCTCGCCAATGTCGATGCGCTCTGCGGTCATTGACTCTCCGCCGGCACGCAGCCTGCGATTGACCTGCAGCGAATACACGTAGTGTTCATCGGTACCATCAATGATGAGTTTTAGGTTCTCGGCCAGCTCGTGCAGGCGGCGCGAGATATCACCCAGGTCGACAACAACCTCTGGCTTGTCGGCGGCGACGGCTTGCACCAGCGCGTCGACGCTCTTGTCAGCTTGTTCCAATGCGTCGATGCCAGTGTAGGCCGACTGTAAGAAATCATGCCAGTCGTCAGATTCGCGCAGCTCGGGGCCAATCCATAGATTGGCATTGTCATAGCCCCCACGGACACGGCGACCGAGCTCGCGAACGCCATCGAACACGCCGGCAATCGCCATGCTCGCGCGCGCAACCGTCGACGTCGCCTTGGCAGTAAGGCCCAGATAGAGCGTAGAGCCCTCGGAGGTTGCCAAATCACGGGAAACCTGGCTTAGCGCGCCGGTGCTCGAGCCACCCAGACGCTCAAACAGAACGCGTGATTCGTCCGCCGACACCACACGCGCCCACTGACGGCGCGCCTCGCGCTCGATGGAATGGGCCTCGTCGATTACCCAATGACGAATCGGCGGCAAAATCCTGCCCTCGGCCGCGACGTTGCGGAACAGCAGGGAATGGTTGGTGACCACCACATCGGCATGCGCCGCACGACGGCGAGCGCCGTGGACCAAACATTTATCAGGGAAAAACGGGCAGAGGCGACGAGCACACTCGCGCGAGGCCGTCGTAAAGTCGGGACGGTTGACGCTGCGCCACCGAATGCCGAGCGAGTCGAGGTCGCCATCGGTTGATTGGCAGACGTACGCCATAATGACCGCGACCGCCGTGAGCGTGTCTGCCGGATCGCGCTTGGTGGTAATCTCGACCTGGCCGCGGCTCATGCGCTCAAGCTTGCGCAGGCACGGATAGTGGTCATACCCCTTGAGAGCGCAAAATGACAGACCACCGTCCAGTTGCTCGGCAAGTTTTGGCAGCTCATGGTACATGAGCTGGTCGGCAAGATTGTTCGATTTGGTCGCAATACCAACCGTGATGTTGTTACGGCGTGCTGCCTCGGCAAAAGGCACCAGATAGGCCATCGATTTGCCGACGCCTGTGCCTGCCTCAATTACTCGATGAGTGCCCGTGACCAGCGCATCGCGGACCTCGAGCGCCATCGCGATCTGCTCATCACGCGGCTCGTAGGTGGGATACATGCGATTGACCAGGCCACCTGGTGCATAGTCTGCCTCGATCTCCTCACGACTCGGCATCTTGAGAACCGGCAGCTCATCGGCGTCCACCCGATCGTCGGCGCGATCGGCCTTGAGAACGTCAGCACGAGCGGCGCTGAGAGAGAAGATAGAACCAGGGTTCTGCCCTGCCAAGAATGAGAAGATAGGACGATAGGACCAAGGCACGTCCGGATGCATGTCGGCTAGGCGCGCCATGAGGCCCTGGGGCAAGTCGGTGAGCGCCACGAGCAACACGCGCCATACGCCACACAGGGCGTCGACGTCGGCATTGGCACGGTGTGATACCGAGTCGCAGCCAAACAGATCGGCCATAAAAGACAGCTTGTGCGAGGCCAGGCGCGGAAGCGCGATGCGCGACAGCGCCAGCGAATCGATCCAAATATCGCTCACGTTGACGCCGCCTTTGACAGACTCGATAAACGAGCGGTCGAACGTGGCGTTGTGTGCGATCACCGGGCAGCCACCGACAAAATCGGCGAGAGCGGCGACGGCCTCAACCGCCGACGGGGCATCTGCCACATCGGCATTTGTAATGCTCGTGAGCTCGGTAATCTCGGCGGGAATCAGCTGTTTGGGATGCACGAAGGTATCGAAGCGGTCGATGACCTCGCGGCCCGAAAGACGGGCCGCCGAGATCTCGATCAGCTCGTTGTCCTGCACCGAAAGACCCGTGGTCTCGGTATCGAGGACAATCACATCTTCCTCGATAAGGCCGAAGGACTGCGTTTTGGCGCGGTCGGCAAGCGTGGCATAGGAGTCGATGACAAACTGCGGCGTTCCTGACGAAACCGCGTCCTCGATTAGCATGCAATGCCCGCTCGACGAAGGCCCATACGGATCAGGCTGTCACAGACCTGCGGGAACGTCATGTCGTCGGTGTGGCGGATCTCATCCGGATACAGCGACGTATCGGTCATGCCGGGAATGGTATTGGTCTCGAGGATAATGGGACCGTCTTCGCTCACAATAAAGTCGCTGCGCGAGATACCCAGGCAACCGAGGGCCTTGTGAGCGGCACAGGCAAGTTCCTGAGCGCGAGCGTAATTCTCGGGTGAAATCTGCGCCGGAATGCGATGGATATCCGTAGGGTCGACATACTTCACGTCCAGATCGTAGAACTCGCAGTCCTCGGGCTTACGAATCTCGACAATCGGCAGGGCGCGCACGTCATCTTCGCCGTATACGCCGACGGTGATCTCGGTACCCTCGATGCACTTCTCGACCAGCACTTTGTCGCCGTACTCAAACGCCTTGGCGATTGCCGCGGGCAGCTCGGAGGGCTCATGGACCAGGGAAATGCCATAGCTGGAACCGTTGACGGCCGGCTTCACAAAGCAGCGCTCGCCACAAACCTCGACGATATGATCGATATCGACTTCGTCGCCCACCTCGAGCGCAAGGCCGGGGGCAATGGGAATGCCCGCTTTGGCGTATAGGAGCTTAGAGACCTCCTTGTCGGCACCGCAGGCGCTGGCAAGTACGCCCGAGGCCGTGTAGGGGATACCCAGGGTCTCCATGGCACCCTGCATGGCGCCATCCTCACCGCCGGCGCCGTGCATGGCGATAAATGCCACATCGAATCCGCCGGTCGCCATGGTTACCATAAAGTCATCAGCGGCCGTGTCAAGCAGCTCCACCGAGGTGTAGCCGGCTTCCTTCAGCGCCACCACAACGTTCTTTCCCGAATCGAGCGAGATCTCGCGCTCGGCGGAATGACCGCCCGCCAAGACCGCTACGTGCATGTTCTCTAGGCTTTTACCCGGCATGGGCAGACTCCTCCTCTATAATTTCTGCAGCTGATACCATATTGTAGCGATACCCTCTACGTTTCCCCAAAATCGAAAGGCTTCCATGAATCCCAGGACTAAATCTCAGGACATTCGCGACTTGAGCCAAAACGATATTCGCGAGCTCGTGGCCGAACTTGGCCAGCCTGCCTTCCGCGCGAAGCAGCTCATCGAATGGGTCTTTGAGAAGAACGTTTGTTCGTTTGACGATATGACCAACCTCCCCAAGGCTTTCCGTGAGCAGCTTAAAGAGGCTTTTGCCTTTGATACGCCGACTGAACTCACCAAGCAGGTTTCCAAAGATGGCTCGCGCAAGTATCTGCTCGAGTACCACGATGGCATTTCCGTCGAGACTGTTGGCATGCCACGTCGTAACAAGCTTTCCGTCTGCGTTTCCACCCAGGCAGGCTGCGGCATGGGCTGTGCCTTTTGCGCTACCGGTCTCAACGGCCTCAAGCGCTCTCTGACCGCTCAAGAGATCGTCGACCAGGTGCTTCATGTATCCAACGACTTTAGCGAGCGTGCCACAAGCGTTGTCTTCATGGGCCAGGGCGAGCCGTTTGCCAACTACGACGAGGTTCTCAAGGCACTGCGTATCCTCAACGACCCCGATGGCATCGGTATCGGCGCTCGTCACCTCACCGTCTCTACCAGCGGCGTTATTCCCGGTATTCGCAAATTTGCCGATATCCCCGAGCAGTTCACGCTTGCCGTTTCTCTGCATTCCGCCATCCAGTCGACGCGCAATAAGCTCATGCCCGGTGTTAAGAAATACACGCTGCTTCGCCTTCACGAAGCGCTTCAGCTCTACACCGAGAAGACTGGCCGCCGCCCGACCTATGAGTATGCCATGATCGAAGGCGTCAACGATACGAATCCCGAGATGCAGGCACTCTGCGACTTCTGCGAGGGAACGCTGTGCCACGTTAACCTGATTCAACTTAACGACATCGAGGGCAGTCCGCTCAAGCCGTCGCCGATTCATAAGGTTGAGGATCTTCAGCGTCGTCTTGAGTCCCGTGGCATCGAGACCACGATTCGTAACTCCCGTGGTAACGATATTGACGCCGCTTGCGGACAGCTGAAACAGCGCTTCAAAGTTCAGAAGAACGCATAGGGGAGTCGCACTCCAAAACGTTTCATGTGAAACATCGGACGGCCCCTGTTGCAGGATATGCAACAGGGGCCGTTTCATTTATTGACCTCAATTTTGGACCGCTGCTAGCTTCCCCATTGTTTACGGACAAAATAAGCGGCCCTTGTCTCATGAATCAGACAAGGGCCGCTTAAAATATGCAGGGTAATTGTTAGGTACCTAATAGCCTACATTTTCCCATTGGTTGCTAACCCAACCTTGATTAATCTTAGGATTTTTTGTTACCTGAGCAGTGCGCATGGCAACATCTTCTGTCATAACATCCATTTTCTTCTTGGAAGAATCGACAATATCTTGCGCACCACGAAGCAAACGACCTCGAAGTTCATCGTCTGTCGCGATCTTATAGCCAGCAAAGGCACCGGCCGCGACAGTCGTCACCAATGCAATCGCAGTTAAAATCTTATTCCTCATCTTGGCCTCCTTGATCAAACTGAATCATTTCACCAAGAATACGAGAGAGCTCTTCCTCGTCTTTAAACTCAATCTCAATCTTATTCTTTCCACGCGAGCTTTTCACGCGCACATTGGTATTAAATACCTGACGAAGTACACGCGCAGCCTTTTTAAAAGACTGAGGCGTTGCAGGCCGCGGCGTCTTAGGTGTCTCTCCGGCAGAAAACAATGGAGCAAGATTTTCTGTCGCTCTTACGGAAAGGCCCTCCGCAACAACCTTCTCTGCAAGTCGAATTCGAGCATCCTCATAGGGAACTGCAAGAATCGCACGTGCGTGACCAGCAGTAAGTTTACCCTCAAAAATCATCTGCTGAACTACTTCGGGGAGATCGAGAAGGCGCAGCGAATTTGTAATTGCAGAGCGTGATTTGCTTACTGCCTTCGACAATGCCTCCTGGGTCATACCGCTGGCATCAATGAGCTGGCGATAGCCCTTAGCCTCTTCGACGGGATTCAGATCAGAACGCTGAAGGTTTTCGATAAGAGCAAGAGCCAGCATCTCTTCATCATTAACATCTTTAATGATGACAGGCAGCTCCTCAAGACCAGCAAGCTTTGACGCCTGGTAACGACGCTCACCAGCGATGATCTCATAGCCGTTTCCATGCTTGCGAACCAAAAGCGGCTGCAAAACGCCATGTTCTTGGATTGACTCGCTCAACTCGCGAAGTTCAGTTTCATTAAAGTGAATTCGCGGTTGATTAGGGTTGGGAACGATATCCTCAACCGGTAGTTTTGTTTCAGATGCTGTATTTGAAGCAGATGCAGCAGAACCACCGGTCTCATACTCAGCCTCTGAGACCAAAGCATTGAGTCCGCGTCCCAATCCACCGCGTTTCTTTGCACTAGGCACGCTTGATCACCTCTTTTGCAAGGTTCATATACGCTTTTGCACCCTTATTTTGAGGTGCATAGGTAATTACCGGTTCTCCAAAAGACGGAGCTTCAGAGATTTTAACAGTACGGGGAATCAGCGTCTTAAACGCCTTATCACCAAAGTACGATTGAACTTCCTCAACAACCTGATTCGACAAAGAAGTACGTGAGTCATACATGGTCATAAGCACGCCATAGGTGTCTAAGCCCTTGTTCAGACGTGATTTGACCATCTTCATTGACTCAAGCAGCTTCGTAACGCCCTCGAGTGCGTAATACTCACACTGGATTGGAATCAAAACGCTATCTGCTGCGGTCAAGGCATTGATTGTAAGCAGGCCGAGCGAAGGAGGACAGTCAATGAAAATAAAATCGAACTCGTCCTGAATCGGCTCAAGCAAGTCTTTGAGGCGGGTTTCACGAGCAATTGCGCTTACGAGCTCAATTTCAGCACCTGCAAGCTGAATCGTAGCTGGAATTACGAATACCTTTTTGCAATTTGTATCAAGAACAAGCGATTCTGCCGGCACATCATTCAACAATGCATCATAGATGCAGTGATCAAGGTCTTCTTTTTCAATTCCAAATCCACTGGTACTGTTTCCCTGCGGATCAAAATCGACAATCAGTGTCTTACGACCCTCCTCACCCAGTGCTGCTGCAAGGTTTACTGCCGTTGTTGACTTACCGACGCCGCCTTTTTGATTGATGATTGCAATGATACGCGTGTCTTTTGCGTTCTTAGAACGCTTAACGTCGCGAAATCCCACGGTCCCTCCTGGTGTGTATTAAAGCTGTCAAACGGAGGATGTTTCACGTGAAACATTCCGATTCGATATCAACTGCCATGTTTCACGTGAAACACTGCAAGTTGTTAGTATCCATTATGTTTCACGTGAAACATCTAGGCAAGCGGATTCTTCTTTGCCATGCCATTTGCACGAGGCAATGAAACAGATGCTGGATGACTCTTCTTAAGAACAATGAACTCCCTGTGGCCCAAGCCCTCAGGCAAATCGATTGCGTCATTCAGAAGCAAAGTGAAGCCACAAATCTTAGCTGCTGACATGCCAGAAGCAAGCTCCTCATCCGAAGGATTGCCCTTGGTGATAACAAATAGCCCTCCATCCTTGAGGAACGGAGCTGCATACTCAACAAGAATCGGTAGAGGAGCCAGTGCGCGGGCAGTTACGACAGAGAACTGCTTCTTATGGCTTCGAGCATATTCTTCAAGACGATCAGGGACCGCATGAGCATGTTTCAACCCAAGAGCATGAACAAAAGAATTGACGGCATCAACCTTCTTACCAACAGAGTCAATATAAGTAGCTTTACGATGCGTGGTTATGGTTAACGGAATACCAGGGAAGCCCGCACCTGTCCCCATATCGAGCAAAGCTCCCTCAGGAGCCTTATTGATATAGGGGAGCAAAACAAGTGAGTCGAGGATATGAAGTACCGCAGCATCTTCAACGTTAAGAATACGGGTGAGATTAGTTGTCTTATTTGTTTCCAGAACCAAATCCAAATGCTGAATACAATTCCTCATCTCAACATCAGATACGCTCAAGGAATACTCTTTGCAATAGGAAGTTAGACGAGTCAACATCTCGTCAGCTTGCTGATCAGTAAGTACTAACAACGAAAGCTCCTTTCTGACAAAAATCAGTGTATCGAGAACTTTTGACAAAAAAAGGGGACGTGGAAACCACGTCCCCTTAGCATAAGCTCGAGTAGATTATCGAGCAACAATCACCACATGGCGATCGGGGTCAGAACCCTCAGAATGAGTATCGACGGCGTCATTGCCACGAAGTGCAATATGAACCAGTCGGCGCTCGTAGGCATTCATGGGCGGAAGCGAAACACTCTTATGAGTGCGGATGGCACGCTCGGCTGCAGACTGAGCCATGGAGGCAACCTTGTCCTGACGGCGGCTCTTGTATCCCTCGACGTCCACTACAACCGGATACCTAAAGCCAAGCTTGCGGCTCACTAGCAAAGAGAACATAACCTGAAGGGCATCAAGGGTGCGACCATGACGGCCAATGAGAACAGCAAGGTCGGGAGCCGTTACATCCAGAATCAGCTCACCCTCGTCGCCCTCATACTCATCGATAGGAGAGTTGGCGGCATCGAAGTGCGAAAGGATGGAACGCAGGATGGAAATCGCGACATCGGCAATGGTGTCGAGCTCCTCGTCGGTCAGCTCTTCACCGGCCTTGTAGCGCTGTGCAATCTCGGGATAATCGCCCGCGACCTGCGGGGCAACCTCCTCAAGCATATCCTCGATGATCTCTTCAGACATAACGTACTCCAAAAGTTAGGTACCTAAATAAGATTGATATCCCGCTACTTCTTCTTGTGCGGGCGCGGCTTCTTCTCGCGACGAGTGACCTCAACCTGCAGCGGCGCGTTCTTAAGGCGCTCCTCCTCATCGGCCTTCGCCTTGTCGATGACCTTCTGCGTCACAAAAATCTGCTGGATAACCTGCCAAGCAGACGAGACGTCGTAGTACAGCAGAACACCAACGGGAAGGCTCCAGCCCATCCAAAGCATCATGACCGTCATGACAACGGCCATCATACGCATGCTCTGAGCCTGCTGGCCGGTCTGGTTGCGCGACATATAGAGCTGCGGAATCAGGGTCAGGACAGCGAACAGGATCAGGCAGACCAGCGCAGGCAGCGCGACCATAAAGCCATCGGCAAAGGAGGCACTCGGCGTGGTGGTCAGGTCGGGCAGAATATTAAAGAACGAGAACGCGCCGTCGTTAAAGTAGTCCGGCAGGTTACGCAGCAGCGTAAATAGGGCGAACAGGACAGGCATCTGAATCAACAGCGGCAGACAACCAGCCATCGGGTTGAACTTGTTCTCGCTGTAGAACTTCTGCATTTCCTCGGCCTGACGCTGGGGATCGTCGGCATAGCGCTCCTGGATCTCGAGCATCTTGGGCTGCAGCACCTGCATGCGTGCCGTCGACTTAGTCGACTTGAGCATAAGCGGCGTCAGTAGCAGACGGATGATGACCACCAGGATGATGATGGACAGGCCCCAGTCGACCGCAAAGGTCTGGATGAGCTTGAGCAGCTCGAAAAGGATGTTAACGATCCAATCCCACATGTAAGTTTTCCTCCGATAGCGAGTGCCCGCTAGGGCACAGGGTCATAACCGCCGACGTGCAGGGGATTGCAGCGAGCGATGCGCCTCACGGCAAGCCAGCAGCCTCTCAAAACACCGTACTTCTCAATCGCCTGGACGGCGTATTGCGAGCACGTTGGGTAATAAATGCAGGCGTCAGGCAATAAGGGCGAAATAACCTGTTGATATATGCGAATAGGAGCGATGGCAACACGTCGCAAAACGTGATTGCTCATCGCTCCTCCCCGGCAACGCCGGCGCGTTTCATAAGCGAACGCAATGCATTGTCCATCTCCTGAGGCGAAGAAACCCTCGTCTTGGGAGTTGCGAACAAGATGATGTCATAACCCGCAACGGGAAATCCACAGCTGCGGGCGGCCTCGCGCATCACACGCTTAGAACGGTTGCGCACGACAGCACAACCGAGCCGTTTAGCACCAACGAAGGCGACCCTTCCGGAGTCGCCTTCGCCAACCGATTCACATATGGTCATTCGAATCAGAGGGTGATTGAAACGACGCCCCTGACTGAACACATGCTCGAAATCTTGCCGAGACTTAATAGTCTTCATGCGAGATGTGTGTATCGCTGCTAGACAGTGAGACGCTTGCGGCCCTTGGCGCGACGACGGGCGAGCACGGCACGACCACCCTTAGTGGCCATACGGGCACGGAAGCCATGGGTCTTGGCACGCTTACGCTTATTAGGCTGATACGTACGCTTCATCTTAAGTTCCTCCTGCTGCATTTCGAGTGTCCGCGGGGGCGCGGACGCAGATATAGACACGTGAGCTTGAAGATTGTAGGGAAATCAATGTTCAAATGTCAAGAAATCAAAGGTAAAAGGTTGCGCAGTTCACACGGTTCCCCCATAAGCCGAGCTCGATTTAGCGGTGCATGGCAACTTTTCACGATATTTCATCGGGTTTTCAACAGGTCATGTTGGCAATGTTGAGAACTTTTCGTCCGTTTTCCAAAGTTTTCAACAGGTTTTGAAAAGTTGTCGAAAGATGAGAAACATTGCACGGTGAGCTACTATTTGTTCGAAACCTTTTGAAAGATTGCGAGCGGCATGTCTGACGACTTTTACACCATGGTCGATTCCGGAGACCCGGCACCCGACAACGAGCACATCACCGGCGTGCGCGAAGAGCGTGAGGAAGGCGAGCAGACGACCACGCAGGCGCCAAAAGCCATGTACGCCGCGCGCATCGCCGTCTATGACGATATGCTGTCGACACCGCGTGTGATCGTCATTGATCCGCAAGATGTCCGCACGTATTTGGAAGAGACGACCAACACCGTCTACCAGTGCATGAAAGAACAAGGTGGCCATATCTCGCTCATGGTCATCCGCGAGATTGTCGAAAACTTTATCCACGCGCACTTTGCCGAGCCCATCATCTCGATTCTGGACGGCGGAGACACCATCCGCTTCGCTGATCAAGGACCCGGCATCGACGACAAGGAGCGTGCTTTCGACTTTGGCGTTACCAGCGCAAACAGCAAGATGAAGCGCTACATCCGTGGAACCGGAGCAGGGTTTCCCATGGTGCAGGAGTATTTGGAAAACGCCGGCGGGGCCGTGTCCATCGAGGACAACATGGGCAACGGCACCGTGGTTACGGTAAGCCTGGACCCTAAACGCGTGCAGGAAATAGAGCGTGCCGGCGGACGCGGTGCTGCCGTGCGGCCCGAGACGGAGCAGCCCACATATCCCCTGCCGGGAGCTTTTGCGCAGCAGCCCATGGCAACGCAACAGATGCAGCCCCCCGTGGGACAGATGCAGCAGCCCGGAATGCTTCCTACACAAGAGCCCCAGGCGGCATCGATGTCGATGCCGCCAAACGCGCCAGAGGCCATGCCGCTGGCGGATCAGGATGCAACAGCAATGCAGCAGGCGACGGGGGCACCGGGTGGCCAGCAAATGGGCTATCAGCCGTACCAACAGGGATATCCATATCAGCAGATGCCGCCACTGGGGTATGGCCAGCAGTTCCCGCAGCAGTACCAGCAGGGATATCAGCAGCCGTACCAGCAGATGCCGCAGCAGCAGTACAACCCCTGGGCCCAGCAGATGACTCCGCAGCCTTACCAACAGTGGCCTCAAAGTTTTCAACAGCAAATGCCGCCGATGCAGAGTTCTCAACAACCAGCAGCTCAAATGATGTATCCTAATGCAGCAAATCAGTATGCGCAGCCACAACCGGACGTGTTCGTAAGCGATCGCGGCAACGCCGCGCTGGGCTATCTGGCGCAAAATCAAGCGTGCGGTGCTACCGATCTGGCGAGGGCGTTTGGAAACTCGGCCCCCACTTGGTCACGCACGCTCAATGACTTGGCGCAGGCCGGCTTGGTCATCAAGCATGGCCAGAAATACCATCTGACCGAACTCGGCGCCGCTCGCGTGCGAGCTCAGAGCTAAAGAACGGGAGAGACAGTGGACGAGGAAGCAAGCATCATCCTGGGGGATGCCATCGCCTTTTGCCAGCGCGACGGCCAAGATGCACGCCTCATCAACATGCTGGGGCAATCGCGCGCCATAAGCCTGACCGAAGATACGCTCACGATCGAGGCCCCCTCGCGCTTTGCCATCGCGCAGCTCAAAAAGCATCAGCCGACTATTGAGGCCTATCTGGAAGAAATCGCCTTTGCACCGATTGCGCTCGACATCGTGGCACCGCAAGGAGCCGTGGCGGAATCCGCTGCTGCGACGGCGCCCGCCGCGGCTCCCGCTGCCTCCCCGGCGGTGCCGGCCTCCGCAGGCGACGTGCCGACAATCGAGCACCAGCACGGCGATGTTTCCCGTGAAACCATGGCACCGTTGCCGACCGCGGCGGCGACGTCAACGAACGCACCCGTCACGCACATGCCTATCGCTCACGACGCAGCGGCGGGCGCGGATTCGGGCATTGCAATCAAGAACACGCTCTCGGCCGATGATTTTCGTCGCATGATGAACCAGATGAAGGGCGGAGCGCCGACTAAGTCCACGCAAGCTGCGACCCCCGCTTCACCCATGCCGGCACCGACCGTACCGGCCGAGCAGAATGCGGATGGAGCCCCGCTCGCCGCGAACTCAAAATTTACCTTTGAGAACTTTGTCTACGGCCCCGAGAACAGCCATGCCTATCGCTCGGCACTCAAGTTTGCCGCCCTCGCGGACGAGCGTGGCACGTGCACATCACTGTTCATCTACGGCAAATCGGGCCTGGGCAAGACGCACCTGCTGCTTGCCATCAAAAACGAGCTCGCCGAGAAGTCGCCCGAGATCAAGGTCAAGTATGCCAACTCCCAGGCATATCTGGACGACCTGATGACCGAGTTCGACCGCCAAAAGAAGAGCAACGCCCCTATCATGCAGGCATACCACGGCGTGGACGTGCTCATCATCGATGACATCCAAAACATCATCGGCAAGCGCGCGAGCGTGGACTACTTTTTCCAGCTCATGGACGAGTTCATCCGCAACAACAAGAAGGTCGTCATCGCGGCAGACCGCGCCCCCAAGGACCTGAGCATGGACGAGCGTCTGACCAGCCGCTTCAACGCCGGCATGCTCTGCTTGGTCGCAGAGCCCAGCTACGAGATGAAATACAAGATCTTGCAGCGCTATTACGAGAACACCATCGTCGCCGCTCCCGAGGCAGGCGACGACTCGCTGCTGGCGGCCTATGGGGGCGACGGCGGGCACCTGACCGACGAGCACTTTAAACACATGGCCGAGGTCTCGGGCACCAACATCCGCGAACTCGAGAGCTTCTGCGAGCGCTGCGCCGGCGAGGCGGGCGACCGCGAGCGCGAGGGCGGGGAGCTCACCTTTGACGATATCGACGCCATCGCCAGCCAGTACTTCGACACATCGGCCAAAAAGATCAACGTCCAGACGGTTCAGTCCGTCATCGAAGAGCAGTACGGCGTGACGCACGAGGAGCTCATCGGCCCGCGTCGCAACGCCAATATCGCCAAAGCACGCCATATCGCTATCTACCTAGCCATCGAGATGTGCGAGATGACGACCACGGCGGTGGGCGCCGAATTTGGCAACCGCAACCACTCGACCGTCAGCACGAGCTACAAAAAGGTCCAGAAGATGATCCAGGAAGACCGCACTGTCACCGAAGACCTCAAGTCGCTGCGCGATAAAATTACACTGCGCTCGTAGGGAAATAGAGACACCTGTTGAAAACTTGTCGAAACCACGGGCATAAGGTGTCTAAAACCCAACCCGCGGTGATGAAAAGTTTTGCGCAGGTTTTGAACGTGGAAAACCACCCCTGTTGCACACAGGTTGCTGTCGATTCTCTTTCTGGGTCTGACCTGCGTCTTTGGGAGTAATCAACAGTTTCGTCAGTGCTATTACTATTATTAAGATATTTATATCTATAGAAAGGTATTAAAAGATGAAGTTCACCGTCAGCCAGAGCTCGCTTACACAAGCCATCGGCGTCGTTATGAAGGGTGTCGCTTCGGCATCCACCCTCCCCATCCTGTCGGGCGTGCTCGTTAAGGCCCAAGACGGCATCTTGGAATTCCAGACCTCTAACTACACCATCTCGATCCGTCATCGCATCGCGGCGCATGTCGAAGAAGAGGGCGAGATGGTTATTCCCTGTAAGATGCTCTCCAATATCACCAAGACCCTCCCCGATGCCCCGGTCACCTTTGAGCTGTCCGAGCGCCAGGTGCTGATTGGTTGCGAGAAGAGCTCTTTCCGCCTGAACACGCTCGATGCCAATGACTTCCCCGAGTTTCCGGCCTATGCCATCGAGAGTGCCGTGGAGCTGCCGACCGATGTCTTGTCCGAAATGGTCGGCCGCGTGTGGCGCGTCACCTCGACCGACAAGGCTCGCCCCATCCTGGGCGGCGTGCACATGAAGGTCGAGAACAACACCGTACGCCTGGTAGCGACCGATTCCTTTCGCTTGGCCGTGTGCGATACGCAGGTCGAGACCTCGACCCTCGAGGGCTCCTTTGAGCTCAACGTTCCGGCTGACGCCTTTAACGACGCGCTGAACATCATGGCCAGCCAGGCGACCATCATGATCGGGGCTACCGACACCCAGGTCGTCTTCGAGGCCGGCAACACCACCTACGTGTCGCGCCGTATCGAGGGCGTGTACCCCAACTACAAGCAGCTCATCCCCGATTCGTGCGTGACGAGCGTCAAGATCGACGTCGCCGCCTTTAACGCCGCCCTCAAGCGCGTGGCCGTTATCGCGAGCGCCAACCCCGCCGTCAAGTTCGAGATCGATGTCGAGAACGGGCAGATGGGCCTGTCCTCCATTTCCAATGACCAGGACCTTGCGCAGGAGACGATCGATGTCGAGGCCGAGGGCGAGTCGGGTACCATCGCCTTCAACTACCATTACATCTTCGGCTGCCTCAATGCCCTGTCCAAGGAGAAGGAGATCACGCTGGAGCTCAAGAGCTACTCGCAGGCGGGCATCTTTAAGTCCTACGACAAGATCAACTACCTGTACCTGGTCATGCCGGTCCGCATCTAGCGCTGCGCCATGACCATGTTCGCCCGCGATCTTTCCGTCGCGCACTACCGCAGCTTCGATAGCTATCGCCTTGCCCTGGACGAGGGCGTGACGATACTTGCGGGACCCAACGCGGCGGGAAAGACCAATCTCATAGAGGCGCTGCAGCTGCTGACGAGCGGCGCCTCGTTTAGGCATCCGACCGCAGCCGAGCTCGTCCATGACGGCGTGGGCTCGTGCAAGATCGAGCTGAGGCTCGAGGGCGACGGCCGCGTGCTTGATATGGGATTGAGCGCGGAGGACGGTAAGCGCTCGTTTAGCCGCAACGGCAAGAGATGCTCTGCCGCTGGTGTGCGCGGGGTTCTGCCGAGCGTGCTGTTTTGCCCCGACCATCTGGACATGGTTAAGCGAGGCGCCAGTGTGCGCCGAGCCGCCCTCGATGACTTTGGCATGCAGCTGAGCGCACGCTATGCCGATCTTGCGAGCACCTATGGGCGCTGCGTGACCCAGCGTAACGCCTTGCTCAAGGAGACCTGGTGCTGCCGCGAGATGCTCGGCGCGTGGAACGATTCGATTGCCCGCGCGGGCTCGGCCCTGCTCGTGCACCGGTTGGCTCTGCTCGACCGGCTGGCGGGCCATGTGCACACTGCCTACGGGCAAGTAGCGTCAGGTGAGGCCGCCAACGTGACCTATGCGTCCACGCTGGGGGCTTTGCCCCAGGTCGAGGATCGCGAAGAGCTGAAGGGTTGGGCGTACGAGCGCATGCTGGCCGCCCTTGACGAGCATGCCGACGAGGAAATTCGCCGCGGCGTGACGTTGGTGGGACCGCATCGCGACGAGATTGAGTTTACCGTGGCGGGTCGCTCCGCCCGTTCATTTGCCAGCCAAGGACAGCAGCGCACGCTGGTGCTGTCCTGGAAGGTGGCCGAGGTTGCCGTGGCTCGCGATGTCCTGGGCACCGCCCCACTGCTGCTTTTGGACGACGTGATGAGCGAGCTCGACGGCGAGCGTCGCGGCGCTTTCCTGCGGCTGATTGGCGATGATATCCAGACGGTTATAACTACGACCAACCTGGGGTACTTTACCGATGACCTGCTTGATCGAGCCAAGGTGGTGAGCATGGGTGAGACGTGCTAATTACGAGCGCGAGAGCGAGACAGTCGCCTTCAGCGGGTTTTTGAACGCAGAGCGCCAGCGCATCCTGGCGGCTGCAACGCCTAAGCGCCGTGCGCAGATGGAGGCCGCCGAGGAGTCGCGCACGGTCTATCGCGCATGGAACGCGGTGTGCTCGGGCACGCGCGAGGGGCGGCATGTGACGGGACTGCGCTACCTGCCCGAGTCCAATGAGCTGCTGGTGTATCTCGACTCGCCCTCGTGGACGCAGGAAATGACGTTGTTGCGCGAGATCATCCGCGCGCGCATGGAGCGCGCCGGTGCGCATGTGGACGGCCTGGTGTTCAAAACCACCGCGCCCGGTCACACGCCGCCCGCCGCCAAGGAGCGCCTGCGCCCGGCGACGACCGAGCGCCCGCCGGCCCCGCACGCCGACCTAAGTGAGGCCGAGTGCACCGAGATCGAGCGCCAGGTGGCGCCCATCGAAGACCAAAAACTGCGCGAGGCCCTCGAGAATGCCATGAGAGCCAGTGCCGAGTGGGCCAAGGGCGTGCAAAGCAAAAAAGAGCCTTAAATCGCATCTGGTGGCCTTGTAGAGCCAAATACCCTCGGTCCCGAGGGTATTTTTTTACGATAAACTAGTAAGGCTGTACACATTTTCTTGACTGAAGGAGGACGTGTGGCAAACGAAAACGATTACGATGGCGGCGAGATTAAGATTCTCGAAGGTCTCGAGGCCGTTCGTAAGCGCCCGGGCATGTATATCGGCTCGACGAGCGCCAGCGGTCTGCATCACCTGGTGTGGGAGATCGTTGACAACTCCGTCGACGAGGCCATGGCCGGTTTCTGCACCGAGATCCAGGTGACGGTCCACGCCGACAACTCCATCACGGTCGTCGACAACGGGCGCGGCATCCCCGTCGACGAGCACCCTGTTAAAAAGATCCCGACGCTCGAGGTCGTTATGACGATCTTGCACGCCGGCGGTAAGTTCGATAACTCGGCCTATAAGGTCTCGGGCGGCCTGCACGGCGTAGGCATCTCCGTCGTCAACGCACTGTCCAAGCGCGTGGTCGTTCAGGTTCGTCGCGATGGCAACACCTACGAGATGGAGTTCTCGCGCGGCAAGACCGTCAAGAAGATGGAGGTCGTGGGCACCTCGGATTCGACGGGCACCACCGTCACCTTCTGGCCCGACGACGAGATCTTCGAGACCTGCATCTACGATTTCGATACGCTGCACAACCGTCTGCAGGAGACAGCGTTCCTCAATAAGAACCTCAAGATCGTGCTGACCGACGAGCGCGAGGCGACTCCCCACGTGGAGGAGTTTTGCTACGAGGGCGGCATCATCGACTTCGTCAAGTTCCTCAACGAGGGCAAGGACGTCCCCGAGGCCTTTAAGGAGCCCATCTACATCGAGGGCAAATCGGACCCGGATGCTCCCGTGGCCAAGATGGGCGAGGTCGAGGTTTCCCTGCAGTGGAATAGCGGCTACGGCGAGAACGTCATGTCGTTTGCCAACGACATCTACACTCCCGAGGGCGGCATGCACCTTGAGGGCTTCCGCACCGCCCTCACCCGCGTGATCAACGACTACGCGCGCAAACAGAACCTGCTCAAGGAAAAAGACGCCAACCTGACCGGCGACGATGTGCGCGAGGGCCTTTCGGCCGTTATCTCGGTCAAGCTGCCCGATCCGCAGTTTGAGGGGCAGACCAAGGCCAAGCTCGGTAGCTCCTATATGCGCGCGCTCACGCTCAAGATCGTGACCGACGGCCTCGCCGATTACTTGGAGGAGCATCCCAAGCCCGCCCGCGAGATCGTCAAGAAGGCGCAACAGGCCTGCAAGGCGCGCAACGCCGCCCGCAAGGCGCGCGAGGCGACCCGCCGCAAGAGCCTGCTCGAGACGGCGTCCCTGCCCGGTAAGCTCGCTGACTGCTCAGTGCGCGATGCCGAGCTGACCGAGCTCTTCATCGTAGAGGGCGACTCGGCAGGCGGTTCGGCCAAGGACGGCCGTCGCCGAGACATCCAGGCGATTCTGCCCCTGCGCGGCAAGATTCTGAACGTCGAACGCGTTGGTGACCATCGCGCGTTCTCGAGTGACACCATCCAGTCGCTGATTACCGCGATCGGCTGCGGCGTCACGACGAGTGCCGGCGACGGCGGCGACTTCGATATCACCAAGGCGCGCTACCACAAGATCATCATCATGACCGATGCAGACGTCGACGGTGCGCATATCCGCATCCTGCTGCTGACGTTCTTCTACAAGTACATGCGTCCGCTGATCGATGCCGGCTACGTCTATGTTGCCTGCCCGCCCATCTTTGGCATTAAGGTACGCAACAAGATCCACTACGTGTATCCCAACGGCCGCCAGCCCGAAGACGAGATCCTGCGCGACACCATCCAGAGTCTGGGCCTGAACCCCGACGACAACGACGAGGACGGCAAGGCCAAGGACGGCAAGATCACCAAGAAGCGCAAGGGCTATACCGTCCAGCGCTACAAGGGCCTGGGCGAGATGGACCCCAAGCAGCTTGCCTCGACGACGATGGATCCCAAGACCCGCATCCTGCAGCGCGTGTCGATCGAGGACGCCGTGGTGGCGGACCGCGCCGTGCGTGAGCTGATGGGTTCCGAGGTCGGCTATCGCCGCGAGTACATCGAGAAACACGCGCATGATGCACGCTTCTTAGACGCCTAACCTGCACGGCTTTCCCAGCCACCGCACCTTCGCCCTCAATCGTCGGTCGCGTACCCAAGTACGCTTCCCTCCTCTTTCGGGCGAATCTGCGGCACCTGGAAAAGCCGTCTCCGTGGTAGGGAACTAATGGACCACGCAAACCATGAGGAGGTAACGTGGCAGACGATATCAACAATAACGAGGGTATGGACGAGGCCGGCGATGCCGGTATGCCCGATGATCTGAAGCGCCTGCTTGCCCGTGCTGAGCAGGGCGAGGACGGCGACCCGGACGCCTATAACCCCGATGCCGATGATGATGAGGAAGAGGACGACGACGGTGAGCTCGAGGAGAGCTTTGGCGAAGTCGACCGTGGCGCCTCGGCCGGCGAGGATATCAACGGCGGCCAGCTCCAGATTTCGGAGTTTGGCCGCGAGATGAAGCAGTCGTTTATCGAGTATTCGATGTCGGTTATCACGGCGCGCGCCCTGCCGGACGTGCGCGACGGCTTAAAGCCGGTACACCGCCGTATCCTGTATGCGATGAACGAGAGCGGCATCTACCCCAACCGCCCACACAAGAAGTCGGCCTGGACGGTCGGCGAAGTTATCGGTAAGTACCACCCGCATGGCGACTTCGCGGTCTATGAGGCCATGGTCCGCCTGGCGCAGTGGTTCTCCATGCGCACGCCGCTCATCGACGGTCACGGCAACTTCGGCAACATCGACGGCGACGGCGCGGCAGCCATGCGTTACACCGAGAGCCGCCTGGCCAAGCCCGCCATGGAACTGCTGCGTGACTTGCAGAAGGATACCGTCGACTGGCAGCCCAACTACGACGAATCGCTCGCCGAGCCCGTGGCGCTGCCTGCGCGCTTCCCCAACCTGCTGGTCAACGGCAGCCAGGGCATCGCCGTCGGCATGGCCACCAACATCGCCCCGCATAACCTCACCGAGGCGATCGAGGCCACCTGCTACCTGATCGACAACCCCGACGCCACCGTCGACGAGCTCATGCAGATCATGCCCGGTCCGGACTTCCCCACCGGCGCCATCATCATGGGCAGCGCCGGCATTAAGCAGAGCTACGAGACCGGCCGCGGCTCCATTACCGTGCGCGCCAAGGCTCACGTGGAGTCCACCAAGACCGGCCGCAGCCGCCTGGTCTTTACCGAGATTCCCTACATGGTCAACAAGGGCACCCTGCAGGAGAAGATCGCCCAGCTCGTCAACGACAAGCGCATCGAGGGCATCTCGGATATGCGCGATGAGTCCAACCAGAAGGGCATCCGTCTGGTCATCGAGCTCAAGAAGGGCGTCATTCCGCAGGTCGTGCTCAACAACCTGTATAAGTACACCTCGCTGCAGACGACCTTTGGCGCCAACAACCTGGCGCTTGTCAACGGCGTTCCCAAATGCCTGAGTCTGCGCGAGATGCTGCAGCACTACATCGACCACCAGGTCGACGTCGTCACCCGCCGCACCCGCTTCGACCTCAAGAAGGCCCAGGCCCGCGCGCATATCCTTGAGGGCTACCTGATGGCCCTTGACCATATCGACGAGGTCATTAGCATTATCCGCTCCTCGCAGACCGACTCCGAGGCCAGTAGCCGCCTGATCGAGCGCTTTGGCTTTACGCCCGAGCAGACCACGGCCATCCTCGAGATGAAGCTGCGCCGCCTGACCGGCCTGGAGCGCGACAAGATTCAGGAAGAGCTGGACGGCCTGCGCCGCGCCATCGCCTACTACGAGGACCTGCTGGCGCACGAGGGGAAGATCCTGGGCGTCATTAAGGAAGAGATGCGCGAGATCTCCAAGAAGTTCGGCGATAAGCGCCGCACCGAGATCAGCCATGTCGAGAAGGACCTGGACGTCGAGGACCTCATTGCCGACGAGGACATGGTCGTGACCATCACCCACACCGGCTATGTCAAGCGCATCCCGGTGGCCGCCTACCGCGCCCAGAAGCGCGGCGGCAAGGGCGTCTCGGGCGTCAACCTCAAAGAGGACGACGTCATCGACGAGATGTTCATCGCGTCCACGCACGAGTACGTGCTGTTCTTCTCGAGCAAGGGCAAGGTCTATCGCCTGAAGGTGCACGAGCTGCCGGTGGGTACGCGCCAGGCGCGCGGTACCGCGATCGTCAACCTGCTGCCCTTCGAGGAGGGCGAGAAGATCGCGAGCGTCATCAGCTGCCGCGAGTTCCCTGCCGACGAGTATCTGATGTTTGCCACCAAGAGCGGCATGGTCAAGAAGACCGTGATGAGCGCATATGACCGCAGCCGTCGCGACGGCCTGATCGCTATCAACCTGCGTGACGACGACGCGCTGCTGAACGTGCGCCGCGTGCGCGAGGGCGACAAGATTATCCTGGCCACCACCGCGGGCAAGGCGATCATGTTCTCCGAGGAGCAGGTGCGCGCCACCGGCCGCGATACTAGCGGCGTTCGCGGTATCGGTATGAAGGACGGCGTGAGCGTTCTGGGCATGGAAGTCACTAACGGCAACGGCGATCTGTTCGTCATCACCGAGCGCGGCTACGGCAAGCGCACGCCGGTCGCGGACTACCCGGAGCAGAATCGCGGCGGCCAGGGCGTCTACACCATCCAAATGACCGAGCGTAAGGGTAACCTCGCGGCCATGAAGACGGTGGGCCCGCAGCACGAGCTGTTCATCGTGACGGAGGGCGCGACGGTCATTCGCGTCAAGACCGACGAGATCAGCCAGACCGGCCGTGCCACCCAGGGCGTCAAGATGATGACCGTCGACGACAACGACCGTGTGTGCGCTGTCGCCCGCATGACGGCAGCTAAGGAAAAGCCCGAAGGCGAAGGCGCCGAGGCCGAGGCAACGGTCGATGCCGAAAATACCCCAGTCGACCTAGGCGACGGCAACGACATGCCAGAGGATCTCCTAGACGAGTAAGAGGCCCTAGCTGGTAGAAAATATCAGACCCCATATATCGGCGGTCGGCGCACTGCGCGCCGACCGCTTTTTTGAAAACCTCGGGACTCGCGTTCGCCCCGGCCACACGGCGGCATGCGAAGTCGATCGCGAGTTCCGCACGAGCCAGAGAGCACTTAATGTGCTCTCTGCGCGAGTCAGGACTGTCCGAGCAGGCGACTTCACATGCCGCCGTGCGGCCGGGGCGAACACCCTCCAAAGATTTTCAAAAAAGTTGTTGACGCGCGCGTAACGACTCGTCTAATATATCCCTTGCGCGATGGACCTGTAGCTCAGTTGGTTAGAGCGTCCGGCTGATAACCGGGAGGTCACAAGTTCGAATCTTGTCAGGTCCACCATCAAAACTGTGAAGAGCCTCGAGGCATGGCCTCGGGGCTTTTTTCTTGTGTGTGATAAAACTCATTTTGGTTTTGTGTGCTGTGCGAAAGATTGGGTAGTATAGCTATTCAATGCGGCGAAGGCGCCGCGTGTTAACCGCTACGTACCGGAGGTGTTCCATGGTTCGTGTCGACATAGAGACCATCGTCATGGCCGCCGGTCCCGTGCCATCGCTTATCGTACTTCGCGAGCGCTGCAGCAAATCGGACTCCCCTGCGCCGCTGCGCTCCCTTTCTATCCAAACTGGTTCGTTTGAGGCTGCGGCTATTAGCCGCGGTATCGACAGCGGTCGTGCCGAGCGCCCGATCGCCCATGACCTGCTGCTCGACACGCTTGATGCCCTGGATGCAAAACTCGAGCGCATCGAGATTGTCCGTGCCGAGCCTCCCGTGTTCTATGCGACGGTCGTTGTTTTGGCCGACAGCAACGAGCATAGGATCGATGCGCGTCCGAGCGATGCCATCGCCCTCGCCGTGCGCAGCAATGCTCCCATGTTTGTTGAGGACGACATCATGAACCGCCTGGGGACCGTCTCTCCGGTTGCCGAGGAAGTCGATGACGAGCAGGAATTTGAGAAGTTCGACGAGTTCGTCCATACGCTCTCGCCCGATGATTTTTAAATGACGAGTAGCCATGAGACGGAGTGTGCACTGATGGGTCGCGGCGTTTCAGCCGAAGCGGCCGCCATCGCGCGTGAAGCCCAGATGCGCTCGGAGGCATCCGAGGCGGCTCGCATCGCCTATGTGACGCAGGCCCGCACGCTTCGCGAGCGCCGCGGCTCCTATATCAAGATGGTTATCATCTCCGCCCTTGTCGCGGTAATCTGTTCTCGTCTTCGTGGTACAGTTGGTGCGCTTGGGTTTTCGATTTCAACAGGCTTGGTAATCTGGGGTGTGGTCGATGCAGTAATGCTGACCAACCAGATCAAGGTGCTCGACAAGCGCGCGATGGATATGGTGCGCGCCCGCGACGCCGCCGCCAAGATCGCTGCCGAGGCACAAGAACTGTAACGACGCCGGATTCGATGGGAAGGTCTAGAGATGGCACAGGATATGCAGGACGCCGGTAACGTCTCCGCCGAGCTCGACGCCATGGTGTGTGACCTGATTGGTGCGTTCTTGGACGACCTTGCCGCCGGCGAGAATCCGGGCGTAGTTGTGGCGATCGAGGACGCTGCTTCCAACCGCTATCTGGCGGCACTCGACGAGGACGGCGAAGAGGCGTGCCTCGAGGCTGCCACCAACTTTATCTCCGAGCACAAGATGGGCCTTAAGGATGAGGGCCTGGGCCGTATCGCCCGCTATGCCATCGGCTATACCGGCTGCGTCGAGATTGACGGCGGCTATCACGACGCCCTGCTCGTGAGCTTCTTCGAAACCACGCTCGAGAGCGGCTTTTCGGCATATGTGCTGTATGAGGGCATGGGTGCCGGCGATGGTTTTATGTGGAGCGACCCTGAACCTGCAGGTGAGGAAACCCCTCTCATCTAAAATCGCTAAAATAAACGAGTTTTCGGTAAAAGGCTCAGTATTCCCGCCGAGCGTTGCATTGCTGGGTGGGTCGCATACGCGTGCCGTTTGTATATGGATAGAAGATAGGGGAACTACATGCGCGTAGACAATCTGAGGAACATCGCCATCATCGCCCACGTCGACCACGGCAAGACGACGATGGTTGACAAGCTCCTGCGTGCCACGGACGCCTTCCGTGCCAACCAGCAGGTCGAGGACCGCGTCCTGGACTCTAACGACCAGGAGCGCGAGCGCGGCATCACGATTCTCGCCAAGAACATCTCTATCGAGTACAAGGACGTCAAGATCAACGTCATCGACACCCCGGGCCATGCCGACTTTGGCGGCGAGGTCGAGCGTGTGCTGCGTATGGCCGACGGCGCCCTGCTGCTGGTCGACGCCTTTGAGGGCCCCATGCCCCAGACCCGCTTTGTGCTGCGTCACGCTATCGACACCGGCCTCAAGATCATGATCGTCATCAACAAGATCGACCGTCCGGGTGCCAACCCCGAGAAGGCCTACAACGACTGCCTCGACCTTATGGCCGACCTGGGCGCCACCGACGACCAGCTTGAGTTCGCCATGGAGCACGTGGTCTACGCCAGCGCCATGAATGGCTTTGCCCGCCTCGACCCCAACGACGGCAACATGGATATGTACCCGCTGCTCGATATGATCATCGACGATATGCCTGCGCCCGAGGTTGACGAGACCGCCCCGCTGGCCATGCAGTGCGTGACCATCGACCACTCCAACTTTGTCGGCCGCATCGGCATCGGTCGCGTGTATTCCGGCGCCATTCACCAGGGCGACCAGATTCTGGTCGTCAAGAACGACGGCTCCAGCGCCACCGCTACCGTCAAGCAGCTCTTCACCTTCGACTACCTGGGCCGCACCGAGTGCCAGGAAGTCGGCGCCGGCGATATCGCCGCTGTCGTGGGTATCGACCGCACCGATATCGGCGATGTTTACACCGACCCCGAGCACCCCGTCGAGCTCGAGCCCATTGAGATCGACCCGCCGACCCTGTCCATCGTCTTTGAGGCCTCGACCTCCCCGCTCGTCGGCCGTGACGGCGACATCGTGGGTGCCCGTCAGCTCAAGGAGCGCCTGTTCAACGAGGCCGAGAACAACGTGACCATGAAGATCGAGGAGCTCGAGGACAAGAGCGGCGTCGAGGTCTCGGGCCGCGGCATTCTACACCTGTCCGTCCTGATGGAGTCCATGCGCCGCGAGGGCTTTGAGTTCCAGGTCGGCCGTCCCCGCGTTCTGTTTAAGAAGGACGAGAGCGGCAACAAGCTGGAGCCTGTCGAGCAGGCCGTCGTCGAGTGCCCGGACGAGTACTCGGGCAAGGTCGTCGAGGTCTTCGGCACCTCCGGTGGCATCATGACGAGCATGGACACCTCGGGCATCGTGACCCATCTTGAGTTCAAGATCCCGACACGCGGCATCATGGGTCTTAAGAACCGCATTATGAACGTCACCCACGGCGAGGGCGTGTTCTACCACACCTTCCTGGAGTATGGCCCCTACGCCGGCGAGATCGGCAATCGCCAGAACGGCGCCATGATCTCCATGACCACCGAGAAGGCCGTTGCCTACGCTCTGGGCACGCTGCAGGAGCGCGGCCAGCTGTTCGTTGAGCCGGGTACCGAGTGCTACGAGGGCATGATCGTGGGCGAGCGCAGCAAGGCCGGCGACATGGTCGTCAACATCGCCCGTACCAAGAACCTGGGCAACCAGCGTTCCTCGACCTCCGACATCTCCGTCCAGCTGGTGCCGCCTCGCACCTTCTCGCTGGAAGAGGCGCTGGAGTACATCGCTGACGACGAGCTGGTGGAGATCACTCCTAAGAACATCCGCCTGCGCAAGCGTCTGCTCAACGCCACCGACCGCAAGAAGGCAGCCGTCCGCGCTGGCCAGGTCAACAAATAAGTGCTGGGGCTTATAACCGCCAATAAGAAAGGGCGTCGACCGCAATGGTCGGCGCCCTTTTTG
>CAJMMD010000023.1 GCA_905214465.1 uncultured bacterium | reverse complement strand
CCGTACATGTACGGATGAATGTGGGAGGTGTTCGGATAAAGTCGATAATCAAGGGACAAATATGAGTTATCGAAAAACAATAATAACAATGGAAAACGATAAAGGAAAGAAGGGACGATATGGGCGGTTTTGCTATCAAGCGGAACGGGAGGCCAATGAACGCATCAGCGATAAAGCTATCAAAGGTGTCAAAGCGCTATGGAAAACGGCGTGTGTTGCATGACGTTTCCTTTGAGGTGCATCAGTCTGAGCTCTGTGCCCTTGTCGGTGCAAACGGTGCGGGCAAAAGCACGCTAATTAAAATCGTCTTGGGCATCTGTGAGCCATCGTCGGGAAGCGTGGAACTCTTCGGAGGCAAGTCAAAAAGAGAGCTGAGCCTGATGCGGACGCGTGTCGGCTATGTACCAGATTCCAGTGGAGCATACCAATCTCTCAGTGCGGTTGAGAATCTTCAAATCCGATGTGCGGAATGGGGGCTCGATGAGAAGCGTGAGATTCCTCGCGTTTTGAGCCTAGTCGGGCTGGATGCCGATGAGAAAAAGAGCGTGAGCAGTTTTTCTCTGGGAATGAAACGGCGACTGGATATAGCTACGGCTTTATTGGGCGACACCGACGTACTAATTTTCGATGAGCCGGCAAATGGATTGGATCCGTTGGGCATCGAGAGTATATGGGCCCTTATCGGTCGATTGAATCGAGAGCAGGGTAAGACCATGCTCATCTCTAGTCATGATTTGGATGAGTTGGCATCGGTTGCAACAAGCTGCCTGTTTCTTCATGACGGCGAACTGCTAAAAAAGGAATCGATGGACGTCATAAGGGATGAGGCGTCGTCCCTAAAAGAGTATTACAGGCGCTTGATGAAGGCGGTCTCGCTATGAAGCGGGCGATCCATCCCATAAAGGCGGACATGATGCGTTTACACAGGATGTTTCCGGCGCAGTTTTGTCTTGCGCTTATGCTGGCGTTCGGCCTTCTCTTCGGTGTCTTTCTAAAAAGCGGAACAACGTTGCTAGCCTTTGGCAATAGCGTCTGCGGGGAGGATATTGGATTCTTTTGGAATGTAATCGACTCTTCTGCGCCTGATGAGTCCCTTGTGCGCAGTGCTTTTGCTGGCACCTCTCTGTTCGTTCCGCTCATCGTTTGCCTGGCGATTTTACAGGAGCGCGGCTATGAAGAGGGATGCCGAATTTCTTCAGCAAGAGGTCTTGCCCGCTTTAACGGGGTTCTGGCACATGTACTTTCGTCTGCTTTAATAATCGGCGCAGCATATAGTGCGCTTTGCCTTCTTCTTTTTGCAATAGCCGTAACACGTGGAGGGCAAAACTACGTGCATGGCATGCTGGCTGCATTTTTGCCTGCGATGATAATCAACGCCGTATTGGTGATATCGGTTGCGTTGGAGACGATGACCATCTATCGGATTACAGGCAGCGCTGTATTGAGCGGGGCTGTAATAATAATTGGATTTGTCATGAGCTTGACGCTCTACGGAACCTTCCTTCAGGCACCTATACCATCCTTGCGATGGATCTTCCTCCTTCCGGGGCCGTACCTTGGAGCCGGATGTGCCCTTGGGTATAGCGATATGGGGCAGCTGACGCTTCTGGGATATGGCGTGGCAGCTGGCTGTCTATCGGTATTGATTTACGCTCTCGTGACCTGTCGTGTCGGAGGTGTGCTCAATGGCTCGTCAGATTAAAAGGTTCCTCCATTCAGAATTGAAGCATGTGAGCGAATGGACGTACGTCTTAATCCTGGCAATTTATGCGTGTATGGTGATATTGCAGCTTAATTCTTTCCCGATGTGGTTCTGTAGCCTCCGCGAGGGCAGTTTCTTGGGCTTTTCCCAGACCCGACGCTTAAACTGTCGGCAGAGGACGCCCTTCTATTTGGTAATGCAGAGGTTTTTCGCGGCTTGCTGTTCAATGTGGCCCCGTTGGCTCATGCATTGTTCTTTCCGCTTATCGCGCCTTGCGTTGTCCCACGCTTTGCCAGTTCGAGCTTTGTCGAGGAACCGTGGGGGCTGTCGGAGGCTCGGGGAGGGAAGCGGGCGTGCGTTACCGTTGCGCGAGTGATGCTGTCTTCTTTCGCCCTATTGGGCGCGTTTATCCTGTCAAGTGTCGTTTTGTACTGTCTTAACTGCGCAATCGTTTTGGATGCTCAACAGTATTTCAACCTGAATATGTTTTGCGATCGACTTCTTCTGGCGAGTGCGGTCTGCCTTGCATACGTGGTCTCTTGCGTGATCGTTGTTTCCTATTTTGGATCCGGCTTCGGTCCTATTGGCATGCTGTTGCTTGTCAACGTCGTAACGATCTACATACAGGTCGGAGCCAATTCCATGCTTCCGCTTCCAGCCTCGATGCTCATGTGGATTTGCGGCGTGACCCCGTTGGGGGACGGTCAATGCGTTTCGATTTTAATTGACTGCCTCATAAACGTAGCAAGCGTTTTTGCCATCTGCTTTACGGTCGACCGATTGCGGTCGAGATTTCTTTGATTGTTTGTGAGGGATAAACATACCGAGCGTATCAAATACAGGGGGCGGGCACCGTGGCTGCTGTCCGCCCCCCCCCTGGCTTAGGAGGCTTTAACTTGTGTAGCTTGCAAACTAGCGGGCCTGTTTAACCTTTGCTGCTGCCTCGACAAACGACTTCCACAGGTTAAAGTCGGTCTCGAGCGTCTTCCACGTGTACTCGGGATGCCATTGCACGCCCAGACAGAACGGCTGTCCCTCGACCTCAATGCACTCGGGTACGCCATCGGTTGCCTTGGCGACCAGGCGCGTGCTCTTGCCCAGGCGGTCGACGCAGCAATGGTGTGCGGAGTTGGTCTGGATGAGCCTGCGTCCGCCAAGCGCGCGCTCCAGCAGCGAGCCCGGCACGACCTCGACAGGATGCACGGGGTCGTTGAGCACATGGGTATGGCGCCACTGCGTGCGGCCCTCGCGCGCGCCCAAGCTCGGCACGTCCATGCACAGGGTGCCGCCGGTGGCGACGTTGAGCAGCTGCGTGCCACGGCAGGTGGTAAAGAGCGGCTTTTTGGCGCGGAGCACCTCGTTGACGAGCTTGAACTCAAAGCGATCGCGAATCTCGCAGCATAGCGTGGGGTCGTAAGGGCGCTCATCGCCCCAGCGCTTGGGGTTGACGTCCGGGCCGCCAGGAATGGCGATACCGTCGGCGATTTCCACGTAATGACGGATGACCTCGATGTCCTCGGTAATGGACATCTGCAGCGGCAGGCCGCCGGCGGCAAGAATGGCGTCGACAAAGACGCTCGCGATCTCCTCGTTGGGGGAGAGCATTTCGCTCAAAAAGGGCTTCGCTTCTTCCCAGCGCGGTGCCACCAGGATAAGCGGGCGGTCGGCGGGATCGACGTCGAGGTGCGGGGTGTATGACGATGAAGTGCGAGTTCCGATCATGGGTGTTGCTTTCGAGTTTGGATGGTCATGGCGAGCAGATATGGCAATTGGGCTAGTGGCCCTTGATGGAGTTGAGGAAGTCTTGGGCGCGCTTGGTCTGGGGATGGTCGAAGAACTCGTCGGGCGTGCCGGTTTCCACGATCTGGCCGTCGGCCATAAACACGACGCGGTCGGCCACGCGGCGGGCGAAGTTCATCTCGTGCGTAATGACGATCATCGTCATGCCCTGCTGGGCCAGGCGGACCATGACCTCGAGCACCTCGTTGATCATCTCGGGGTCAAGGGCACTCGTGGGCTCGTCGAAGAGCATGGCCTTGGGCTGCATGGCGAGCGAGCGGGCAATGGCCACGCGCTGCTGCTGGCCGCCCGAGAGCTGAGCGGGCACCTTGTCGGCCTGTTCGGCAACGCCCACGCGGCTCAGCAGGTCCATGGCGCGCTCACGAGCTTCCTCCTTGGACACGCCCAGCACGTCGACCGGCCCCAGCATGACGTTCTGCAGCACCGTCATATGCGCGAACAGGTTGAACTGCTGAAACACCATGCCCAGCTCGGCGCGCATGCGGGCAAGATCCTTGCCTTCCTGCGGCAGAGGCTCGCCCTCGATGAGGATCTCGCCCGAGTCGATGGTTTCCAGGCGGTTGATGGTTCGGCACATGGTCGACTTGCCCGAGCCCGAGGGGCCGATCACGACGACGACTTCGCCGCGGTCGACCGAGAGATTGATGTCGTTGAGGACGTGCAGATCGCCATAGTGCTTATCGACGTGCTTGAGCTCGATCAGCGGCTGATTACCGGTAGAAGAAGTGCTCTGTGCCATGGTGCTCGGCTCCTTATGACTCGAAATGGTAAATCGTTAGCGAATGATGGTCGCGCCGGTCTTGTGCGAAACGTAGACAGCGGCCTTGTTGATTGCGACGTTGATGAGGATATAGATGACCGCGATCACTAGGTAGACCGACACGAGGGCGTCGTAGTTGGTAATGAGCACGCGGGCGTTTTGCATAAGGTCGGGGTAGCTCACCACGTAGGCGACGGTGGTGTCTTTGACGACGACCACAAGCTGCGAAATCAACGACGGAATGATAAACCGAATGGCCTGCGGCAGCACGATTTTAAAGGTGATTTTAGCCTTGGAGAGACCGAGCGCCTGGGCGGCCTCGACCTGGCCGCGCGGCACGGCATTGACGCCGGCACGGAAGATCTCGGCCAGTACGCCGGCCGCAGCGAGCGCGACGGGAAGCGTGAGCATCCAAAACGACGGCAGTGCGATCTTGTACTGGGGCAGCACCAAAAAGAAGAAGTAGATGAACAGAAGGCTCGGCACGCCACGGAAGAAATCGGTGAGCACGCGGCAGACCAGCTGCAGCGGCTTAATGTCGCTGGTGCGGCCGAGCATAAGGGCTAAGCCCAGTACCAGCGCAATGACGCCGGCGGTGAGTGCGACTTTAACGGTGCCCTCAAAACCGGCAAGCAGGAACTTCCAGGTGGTGAGGTGCGTAAAGAAGTACCAGTAATGGACCGAAAGCTGGCCGGTCACGTAAAAGCGCTGCAGTACCAGAGCGATGAGCGCGGCCACGGCAACAAGTGAGATGGCGGTGCCGACGCGAATCTTGGCGCGCATCTTGGGGCCGGGAGCCTCGTAGAGCGCATCGCGCATGGTAAGTGCAGGGGAGGAATGTTTACTCATCGGAGGATCCTCACCTTCTTATCGATGTAGTTGCCAATGTGGCTCACCACAAAGGCCGTGCCCAGGTAGCCAAGCGCCGAGATAAAGAACGCGGCGACGCCGCCGAGCGAGCGCGTGTTGATGTAGCTCACCACGCCGGTGAGCTCCTGCGGTTTAAGCGGTACCTGACTGCCGAGCGCGGTGGTGAGCATGACGGCGATAAAGAGGTTGGTCATGGGCAGCACGCTCGAGCGCAGCGCCTGCGGAATCACGATCTTGGCGAGGATACGGTTGAAGCTCATGCCGAGCGAACGGGCGGCTTCTACCTGACCGACGCCGACGGTGTTGATGCCGCTCATAAAGTTCTCGGAGCCAAAGGCAGAACCCAAGAGCACTGTGGCGACGATGACGCAGGTGCGGTAGGGCAGGACGACCTTGAGCGGGGGCAGCGCATAGACGACGATAATGAGCAGCGCGATGCCGGGGATGTTACGGAAGACCTGGACATACAGGTCGCCAAAGACGCGCAGCGGCTTGAGCGGCGACACGCGCATCACGGTGACGGCGACGGCCAGCACCATGGCGATGGCAAACGACTCAAGCGTCATGCCCCAGGTTGCTAGCAGCGCGTCGATATAGTTCTGGCCATAGAGCGACCAGAGCTCGGAGAGACTCATGCGGACCTCCCGCCGGTAAGGAAAGGGGCTCCCGTGTGTACGGAAGCCCCGACAACTCAGTGAGGAAACAGTTTAGCGCAATAAAGCGCATCGTGCGTTTCCGTATGGTTTCGTAGCGGCCGTTACTAGGCTCGCTGCCTAGGCGCCGATCTCGGGCAGCTCGGGAACATTGGTGTCGCCCGTACGGTCGCCAATGCAGATCTGCCACAGCTCGGTCCAGGTGCCGTCATCCTCGATCTTCTTAAGGAAGTCGTTGACAAAGGCGACACCGTCGGAATCGAGTGGCAGGCCAATGCCATAGGGCTCCTTGCTGCCGAAGGGCTTGCCGGCAATCTTGTACTTACCGGGCTCGCGGACCAGGGCGCTCTGCTGCATGTTGTTGTCGATGACGTAGGCGTCAACGCGGCCCTGCTGAAGTGCCTGGCGGGCCTCCTCGTCGGTCTTGAACTCCTGTTGGCTGGCCTTGGGGGCGAACTCCTCCAGGATGGCGGGGCCGTTGGAGCCGGACTGGACGGCGACGTTCTTGTCGGCCAGGTCGTCGACGCTCTTGATGTCGTCGTTGTCGGCGAGCACCAGGATGGCCTGCTGGGTGTAGTAGTAGGGACCGGCGAAGGAGACGAGCTTCTTGCGCTCGTCAGTGATGGTGTAGGTGGCAAAGACGGCGTCGACCTGGCCGTTCTGCAGGACGGACTCGCGCGTGTCCGAGGTCACCTGCGTGATCTCGACCTTGTTCTCGCCCAGAATGTAGTTGGACAGGAGCTGTGCGATACCGGCATCGAAGCCGCGGGTCTGACCGTCTTTCTCGTTGAGGAGGGAGAAGAGCGTGGAGGTCTGAACGCCACCGATCTTAAAGACGCCGGCGTCCTTGACGGCCGTAGCCCAGGTGCTGGCGGCGATGGCGTCGTCATCGGCCTTGGGGCCGTCGTTGACGAGCTTGTCGAATGCCTTGGCGTCGAGCGTGGTGGAAGCCTCGGTATCCTCGGAGCTCTTGGAGGAGCCGGCGGCGGAACCCTTGTCGGCCTCGGCGCTGGTGTCGGAGCAGCCGGCAAGACCAAGGCCGGCGACGGTTGCGAAGGTGGCGGCAACGAAGCCGCGGCGGTCGAGAACGACCTGCTGGGAGAGGTTCTTGCTCATGGGAGAACACCTTTCTCAATAAAATCCCTAGCGGTTGAGTAGAGTTATACCCCATCGCGCTCAAATGGGTCAACACGAAATAACTCAGAAACATACTTACCTTATGGGTTATTGTACCTACCAAAAAGGGACAGGCACCTTTGTGGTGGTTCTTGCAGATGTGGTGGCCTGTCTCGCTGCTTTGTCTCAATCTGTAACATCTGCAGCCGTTTTTGCCGAGTAACTGTTACAGATCGAGATTTTCTCTTCAGGGGAATTCGAATGTCTCAATCTGTAACATCTGGACGGCCAAAAGGTCCCTATCTGTTACAGATTGAGACAAAGGTCTGGGACTAAGATGTCTTATCTCAATCTGTAACAGGTAGACGGAAATTCGGGCCCTAGATGTTACAGATTGAGATAATCGTGTCGTGAAAACAAAAACCTCCGCAGGGGTGCTTCCCTTGCGGAGGTTTTCTTACTCGTTGAGTAGCCTTACGGCTTCGGCGGCCATGTTCTCGACCGTCATGCCGTTCTGAGCGAGCAACTCGTTGGGGTCGTAGCGGTCGGGGAAGCCCTTGGCGATGCCAAAGGTGCGCGTGCGCAGCGGCGTGCAGGCCAGATAACATGCCACGCGCTCGCCCCAGCCACCGTCCAAGATGCCGTCCTCGAGGGTGACGACAACGCGATGCTCAGCGACAAGGCTGTCGAGGAACTCACGGTCAAGCTCGGTTGCAAAGCGCGGGTTGACGAGCGTGGCCTCGATACCGTACTCGGCAGCCAAGCGGTTTGCCACGCGCTCGCCCAGCTCAAAGAAATCGCCGAGCGCGAGCACTGCTACGTCGCGACCCTGGCGCACCACGTTGTAGCGAACGGCGCTGTAGTCGGTGCCTTCGGCGGGCGCAAGGTCGGGACGGCTCACCAGGCCAATGCCCGGTACGCGGATCGCCACGGGATGCTCGCGGTGGTCGAGCGACCAGCTCAGCATGGACAGATATTCCTCCATGCAGGCCGGCGCCAAGTAGTGCATGTTGGGAAGAGCGCCCAGCATGGAAATATCGAAGAACGAGAGGTGCGTCTCGGATGTGGTGCCAAAGATCGACGCGCCAAACACCAGGATGGTTGCCGGGGCGTCGTTGAGGCACAGGTCGTGCCACAGCTCGTCGTAGGCGCGCTGCAAAAACGTGCCGTACACACCAAAGACTGGCTTGGCGTCCGAGCGTGCAAGCGCGGTGGCAAAGGTCACAGCGTGCTCCTCGGCAATGCCCGCATCGACGAACTGTTTGCCGGCGGCAGCGCGAAGCTCGGGTGTAAAGCCCATAATGTAGGGCGTGGCGGCCGTGATGCCCACGACCTGCGGATCGCGCTCGATGGCGGCGCTGAGCGCCTCGCCCGTAATGTCGGCATAGGTGCGCGGCGCAGGCTCGCTCGGATGGCCCGGGCAGAGCTTGCGCCCAGTCGCCATGTCAAACGGACCCACATGATGCCAGCGCTCGGGGTCGCTCTGGGCTGGCTCAAAGCCCTTGCCCTTTGCGGTGGAGACGTGCAGCACGATGGGATGATCGATATCGCGCAGCTCCTGCAGCGTGTCGACCAGGGCCAACACATCGTTGCCGGTGTCCAGATAGCAGTAGTCGAGCCCCATCGCGCGGAAAACGTTGCGCTCACAGGTGCCGTTGCTGGCGCGTAGCTCGGCCAGATTGCGATACAGGCCACCGTGGTTTTCGGCGATGGACTGGTCGTTATCGTTGACGATGATGATCAGGTTGCTGTCGAGCTCGGCGGCATTGTTAAAGCCCTCAAACGCCAGACCGCCCGAAAGCGAACCGTCGCCAATGATGGTGATGACGTTGTACGCATCGCCCGCCAGGTCACGAGCGTGCGCCAAGCCGCAGCCCAGGCTCACCGACGTGGAGGTGTGGCCCATGGCGAACAGGTCGTGCTCGGACTCGTCAGGATTGGCAAAACCAGAGGCCTCGCCGTAGCGTGCCGGGTCGATATAAGTGTACGCGCGCCCAGTCAGCGCCTTGTGGGCGTAGGTCTGGTGCGAAACATCAAAGACAATCTTGTCGATGGGGGAGTTAAACACGCGATGGAGCGCAACCGTAAGCTCAACGACGCCCAGGTTGGGGGCAACGTGCCCGCCGACGGCGGCGGAGCTTTCGAGGATGGCGTGGCGGATCTCGCCGCAGAGCAGCGGAAGCTCGGCGCGATCGAGAGCCTTGACGTCCTCGGGCGTTGTCGTTTGCGTAAGCAGCATCGTTGTGGGTTACTCCATGCGAATCGTGCGCCGGCACTCCCTCGGCCGGCACAATTGCACAAGACAGTCTCGCACATTTTGGCGTTTGATATGTGACGGCGGCGCGGTAATTCGCCAACTGGTGGGGCAAAACGTTTTGTCCGATGCCATACTGGTAAATTCGATGATGATTTTATTCATTGCGCGCAGGCCGCGGCTTGCCGCCGAGCGCCGCCGGAAGGAGGCCGCATGTCCGATACCGTTCGTGCCGAGAAAATCGCGCGCGAGGTCGACGATGCCGCCCGTCAGCTTGCCCAGGCGGGCCGCTTGGACCTGATGCATGAGTTTATCCAACATGGCGATGTGACGGTCTATACGCATGTGACCTCGGTAGCGCGGGCAAGTCTGTCCTTTGCCGAGCGCCTGGGCCGCGTCGGTATCTCCGTCGACCGCTTATCGCTGCTGCGCGGGGCCCTGCTGCACGATTACTTTCTCTATGACTGGCACGATCCCGACCCAAGCCATCGACTGCATGGCTTTCGTCACCCGTTTTTTGCCTTGGCGCGTGCGGAGGAAGATTTTGAGCTGACGCCGCGCGAGCGGAATATTATCGTACGGCATATGTTTCCGCTGGTACCGGTGCCGCCGACGTGTCGTGAGGCATGGATTGTGTGCCTGGCGGATAAATGGTGCGCACTGCGCGAGACGATTGCCGGCCGTCTGCCGCGCAAAGGCGGCGCGAACGATTTGAACGAGGGCCCGAGTGACGGCTCGAGCAAAGAATCGAACGAAAAGAGGAGTGGGTAGACGGTGGGAACCGCGATCGACATGGCATTTGACGGCGCGACGCTTGCCGCCTGTCCGCTCTCGGCGCTGGTACTCTCGTTTGCCTTCTACGGTTTTTGCGGCTGGGTATGGGAGTCGACAGTCTGCGCCATGCTCAACCACGGACGCTTTGCCAACAGCGGCTTTTTGCTAGGGCCGTGTTGTCCCATCTACGGTGCGGGCGGCATTGCGTGCTGGTTGCTGCTGCGTGGAATCCCAGACGCCTCGAGCCAGTTTGTCGCTGCCGCGCTCGTATGCAGCGTGATCGAATATAGCGTGGGCGTGCTGTTGGAAAAAACGACGGGTGCCCGGTTTTGGGATTACTCGCATCTGCCGTTTAACCTGCACGGACGCATCTGCCTGTACTGGGCCTGCGCGTTTGGCTTGGGTGCGTTGTGTATTTGCCGTTTAGTGGAGCCGGCATTGCTGGGGCTGCTTGGCCATCTGCCGGTGCTAATCGTGCGCTTGGCCGCCTTTATCGTCGCGGTCGCGATGATGGTCGATGCGGTGTGCTCGTTGGCGAGCTGGCGGCGTCTGTCCGATCAGCTTGAGCGTGTGCGTGCCGACCTTGCCGACCGCATCAATGAGTCGCTTGCCGACGCCTCCGACTCTATGCTCGAACGTATTCCCGATTCGGCGATTGACTCGGTGGCGCAGACGCATATCCGCGGTCGCGCCGTTAACGCTTGGCTGGCCGAGCTGGGCGACGCGGCGCTCGATGCCCTGCGCGAGAAGACTTCGATGCCGACGTTTATCTCGGATGGTGCTCGCGGCCTGGCGCTCGCTGCCCGCCGCGTGGCCGATGCCGCGCCGAGTATGCCGCGTCCGTCGCTCGGTCGTCGCCTTGCCGGCAAGCGCATGAGCCGCCCGGTACCGAGCGTGTCACTCAGCCGCCGCGACCTACGCTTCTTTAACGCCTTCCCGCGTCTGCGCATCAATCGTTACGAGGGTGTCATTCGAGCTACCGACCTCCGCGACCGAGCCCGCGAGCTGTTCCGGCGCTAGCCAGAGCGGAGCCAAGCGCGCCCTTCTCGTTCGCACGTTTCCCGTTCGTTTCGCGTCCGTTGCCGCGCCGTTTCCAAGATTGCGGTGCCGTTTCCATTCGACAACGCAGCGTTTAACAACGCCGTATCTGGTCTACACCAGTTGCCCCTCGGCCGCATCATGAGCGCCGACAACGTTCATGCGACCAAGGGGGAGCGAATGTACGATACGGGATCGACAACGTTTATGCTCATCTGCACCATGCTCGTGTTTTTAATGACACCGGGTCTGGCGTTTTTCTATGGCGGCCTGTCCAGGCGCAAAAATGTCATCAACACCATGCTTATGTGCTTTGGCGCCATTGGCCTGGTTGGTGTGCTGTGGATTGTTGCCGGCTGGTCGCTGGCCTACGGTGGCGACGGTTCTAGCCCGTTTATTGGCGGCTTTGACCAGTTGCTGTGCCTGCCGGTGCTCAACCAGGTGCTGCAGGCGGCCGAGGGCAATGCTGCGGATGGTGCCGTCTACCCTCAGATCATCAACATCGCCTTCCAGATGGCGTTTGCCATGATCACCGCCGCTATCGTTACGGGCAGTCTGGCAGGCCGCGTTAAGTTTGGTGCCATGACGGCCTTCCTGGGCATTTGGCTGCTCGTGGTCTATGCGCCGCTCGCCCACATGGTTTGGGGCGGCGATGGTTCCTTTATCGGCGACATCATCGGCGCGCTCGACTTTGCCGGCGGCGACGTGGTACACATTTCGTCCGGTCTCACGGGCCTGATTCTCTGCTTAATGCTCGGCCGTCGTCGCGGCTTTGGCATGGTGAGCTACCGTCCGCATAACGTGCCGTTTGTGGCGCTGGGCGCCGGTCTACTTTGGTTTGGTTGGTTTGGCTTTAACGGCGGCAGCGAGTTTAAGGCCGACGCCGTGGCGGCACTCGCCATCCTCAACACCGTGACGGCCAGCGCGGCGGGCATGGTCTCGTGGCTTGTCGTCGAGCGCGTGCACACCGGTCGTCCCACGCTGGTGGGTGCTAGCACCGGTTTGGTTGCGGGCCTTGTGGTGGTTACGCCGGGTGCGGGCTTTGTCGAGCCGTGGGCGGCGCTGGTCATGGGCCTGATCGTATCGCCCGTCTGCTATCTGGCCATCAGCCATCTTAAGACCAAGTTCGGCTACGACGATGCGCTCGACGCGTTCGGTTGCCACGGTATCGGCGGCATCTTGGGCGGTGTGCTCACGGGCCTGTTCTGCGTGCCGGAGCTCTCGTGGACCGGTAAGGGCGGCCTGTTCTACACGGGCGACGTGTCGCTGCTTGTCTCGCAGGTTCTGGGCATTGTGGTGACGGTCGTTATTGTGCTGATGCTCGACTTGGTGATCGCCGCGGTGGTCAAGGCGCTGTTCCACGGTAGCCTGCGCGTGGACGAGGCCGACGAGGCACTGGGCCTGGATGCGAGTCAGCACGGCGAGAGCGCGTACCCCTCGTTCTCCGGACTCGATTAGCAGCGCGGCTTTCCCAAGCACCCGACCTTGCCCCTCAAACCGTCGCTTGCGTACCGAAGTACGCGGCGCTCCTCTTTCGGGGCAATCTCGGGCACTTGGAAAACCCGCGTTATTGAATGGCAATTCATTTCTTTACTAAAGAGAGGAATTCACTATGAAGAAGATCACGGCGATCGTCCGTCAGGAAAAACTTGAGGTTCTCAAAGACGCGCTGTTTGCTGCCGATGTTCGCGGCATGACCATCAACCAGGTGCAGGGCTGCGGCGCGCAGCATGGCTGGAAGGAATACGTGCGCGGCAACGAGTTGCTTGTCAACACGATCCCTAAGGTGCAGTTCATCCTCATCTGCGCCGATGAACATGTCGACGGCATTGTCGAGATCATCTGCAACGCTGCTCGCACCGGTGCCGTCGGAGACGGCAAGATTTGGGTCGAGCCGGTCGAGGAAGTTATCCGCATCCGTACCGGCGAACATGGCCCTGCCGCGGTGTAGGACAATCTTTCGCCCGACGGGCGTGCCTCTCTTGGGGCGCGCCCGTTCTCGTCTACAATATCGTGCAGACGAAGGAGAGGCACGCCCATGATCAAGATGTTTGCGAGTGACTTAGACGGAACGCTGCTGAACGCCCTGCACGAGGCGGATGGGACCATCCGCCGTGCCATCCGCGAGCTGACCGAGGCTGACTTGCATGTGGTTCCCGCGACCGGGCGCTCGACGTTGCCAATCGGCGAGCATGGCTTTACGGGGCTGGCGATCGATGCCTGCTGCTCTAACGGCTCCATCGTGCGCGACAGTCATGGCGAGGTGCTCAAAACCTGGACCATCGACCCGCAGGTTACCGAGGAGCTGCTCAAGGCGTTCCCGGATATCTGCTTTGATTGCTCCACGCCCGATGGCATGTTCTCGAGCGGTTCGTTCGAGATGCATCAGGCGGGCTTTAAAAAGGACAGCCCCATCAAGCGTATTGTGATGCGCGGCATGCGTGCGCGTGGCGGCTATCACGAGGAACAGTATTTCGACCAGTCGATCGGCGATATCTTGCGTCACGATGTATGCAAGATCAATTGTCGCGTGACCTCGCCCGAGCTGGAGCGCGACCTTAAGGCATATTTGGCCGAACGATCGGACCGCGTGGTCAACGCGCCGTTCGATCCGGTGATGTTCGAGATCACGGACGTGGCGTGCAACAAGGGCGAGAGTGTTGCCTGGCTGGCGGGTTACTACGGCATTGCCGAGGACGAGGTGGCGGTCTACGGCGACGGCGGCAACGACATTGCCATGCTCAAACGCTTCCGCCACAGTTATGCGACCAAAAACGGCAGCGATGCAGCCAAGGCCGCCGCAGGCGCGACTATCGGCAGCTGCATGACCCACGCCGTTCCCAAGCACATGCTCGCCACCATGCGCAAGCAAAACTCCCGCACCGTCATCGAATAATGTGACCAAGGGACTGCGCTTTTGCCACAATCTAAATATTGCCTTTACGTGTTGATGCACACGGTGTGCAATAATACTCGCACTGTGCAATAGTGCACAGGTTGAGTAACAGGGAGGACGCTTGTCCCAGCTCGAGAAATGCGATCGCCGATCCCTTCGCTCGCAGCGTGCCCTTCGCCAGGCACTTGCCAGCGAGCTTGCCGAAAGCGGCGACCTTTCGCGCATTAACGTTGCGTCGCTCACCGAGCGCGCCGGTCTTACGCGCCGCACGTTCTATTCGCACTACCGCGATATTCCCGACTTTATCAATCAAATCGAGGACGGCTTGCTGGCCGAGATCCGTGAGCGCATTGAGCTCATCACTGCAGCTCAGCTGCCCGATCTCTATCACAACATCGATGAGCTCGAGCCGGCGCCCGGTTCGGTTGAGCTGCTGCGTTATCTTGCGGCCAACCGCGACTTAATCGGTGCGCTGCTGGGTCCGGGCGGCGACCAGGCCTTTATTAAAAGGATTATCGACACCGCGCGTGAGGCTGTGGTGCCGCGTGCGCAGACGGGCATTTTGGGCCTGGCGCTGGGCACGTTCTTTGACTACTACGTCACCTACGTCGTGAGCGCCGAGGTCGGCATGATTCAGCGCTGGTTTGAGCGTGGGCTCACCGAATCGCCCGAGGCCATGGCGCGCATTATGACGGTGCTCGCTTTTGTGCGCCCCGGCGACCTGTATGGCCAACCCATCGATATCAACGTGCCGGAATACGGCATGAAGCTATTGAACTTGCAGCTCGAGGACGCGGTCGACACCGCCGCAACCGTCGAGTCCAACAACTAAGAGGAGAGACAATGAGCAAACTCGTCGAGGGCATTAAGGACCGCATGGTCGCTGCCGCACGCGAGGCCGCGCCCGCCGTGGTGGACGCCGCGCAGAAGGCCGCGACCGCGGCAGCCGAGAAAGTTGCCGAGGCAGTTGCCGATGCCAAGAACGCGGCAGGGGAGGCGTCCGTCACTGGCGAGCCCGCTGCCGCCGCTGAGCCCGTAGCCGCCGCCCACGCCCCCGAAGGCGCGATCTTCAACCCCGAGAACGCTCGTGGCAACCTGCACCTGGGCATCGACGTGGGTTCCACTACCGTTAAGCTCGCCGTGCTCAACGACGACAACCAGATCGTCTACGCCAAGTACCAGCGCCATCACACCGACGTCCGTGCCTGCGCCCGCGACCTGTTCGAGGGTGCCGCGACCGTGCTGCCGACGGCCCAGATGACCTGCGCCATTACCGGCTCGGGCGGCCTGCTGCTGTCCCAGTGGCTCGACCTGGAGTTTGTCCAGGAGGTCATCGCCAGCAAACGCGCCGTCGAGACCCTTATCCCGGCCACCGATGTCGCCATCGAGCTGGGCGGCGAGGACGCCAAGATCATCTACTTCGACAACGGCATCGAGCAGCGCATGAACGGCACCTGCGCCGGCGGTACGGGCGCCTTCATCGACCAGATGGCAACCCTGCTGCACACCGACGCGAGCGGCCTCAACGAGCTCGCGGCCAACGCCACTACCATCTATCCCATCGCCAGCCGCTGCGGCGTCTTTGCCAAGACCGACGTCCAGCCGCTGCTCAACGAGGGCGCCCGTCCCGAGGACGTGGCTGCCTCCATCTTCCAGGCCGTCGTGACCCAGACCATCTCGGGCCTGGCGTGCGGCCGCCCCATCCGCGGCAACGTCGCCTTCCTGGGCGGCCCGCTGCAGTATCTCTCCGAGCTGCGCCACCGCTTCTACCTCACGCTCAACCTGGACGAGGAGCACCGTATCGTGCCCCAAAACGCCCACCTGTTTGTAGCGAGCGGCGCCGCCATGGCGCACGAGTCCAACAAGCTCAGCACGTTCCCACAGCTTATCGAGGCCATCGACAGCTTGGGCGACACGCAGGGTGCTGAGGTCGAGCGCCTGGATCCGCTCTTTGCCACCGACGAGGACTTTGCCGAGTTCAAGGGTCGCCACGACACCGAGGTCGTCCCCAAGGGCAAGCTCGACGGCTACACCGGCCGCGTGTTCATCGGCATCGACGCCGGTTCCACCACCATGAAGGCCGCGCTCGTGGGCGAGGACGGCCAGCTGTTGCATACCTGGTACGGCAACAACAACGGTGACATCCTGGGCACGGCCAAGGTCATCATGGCCGATTTCTACAACCACATCCCCGCGGGCTGCACCATCGGCCACGTGACCACCACGGGCTACGGCGAGGCGCTGCTCATCGAGGCTCTCAAGGCCGATTCCGGCGAGATCGAGACCGTCGCGCACCTGCGCGGCGCCAAGGCGTTCCTGCCCGGCGTCGAGTTTATCCTGGACATCGGCGGCCAGGACATGAAGTGCCTGCGCGTCAAGGACGGTGTCATCGAGCACATCATGCTCAACGAGGCCTGCTCGTCGGGCTGCGGCAGCTTTATCGAGAGTTTCGCTGTCTCCATGAACATGGACGTGCGCGCGTTCGCCGACGCCGCCATCCATGCCAAGGCCCCCGTCGACCTGGGCAGCCGCTGCACGGTCTTTATGAACTCGCGCGTCAAGCAGGCGCAAAAGGAAGGCGCCACGGTGGGTGACATCGCGGCCGGCCTGTCCTATTCCGTCATCAAGAATGCCCTGTTCAAGGTCATTAAGCTGCGCGACCCCAAGGAGATCGGCAGTCAGGTGATCGTCCAGGGCGGCACCTTTATGTCCGATGCCACGCTGCGTGCGTTTGAGCAGCTCACCGGCGTGCATGCCGTGCGCCCCGACATCGCCGGCTGCATGGGCGCCTACGGTGCGGCCCTGCTCGCCCGCGATCGCGCCGGCGCCGACGGCACCTCGACCATTCTTTCTGCCGAGGATATCGCGCACCTCACCGTGACGCAAAAACACGTCCGCTGCGGACGTTGCTCCAACAACTGCCAGCTCACCGTCAACGATTTTGGCGGCGGTAGGCGCTTCATTACCGGCAACCGCTGCGAGAAGGGTGCCGGCCACAAAAAGCAGAAGACCGAGGCCCCCAACCTCTTCAAAAAGAAAAACGAGCTGCTCTTTAACCGCGAGGTGCTGAGCCCCGACGAGGCCCCGCGCGGCACCGTCGGCATTCCGCGCGCGCTCAACATGTACGAGAACTACCCCTTCTGGCATGCGTTCTTTACGCGCCTGGGCTTTAGCGTGCAGCTGTCCGACCAGTCGAGCAAGAAGACCTACCAGGCGGGTATCGAGTCCATGCCGTCCGAGAGCGTGTGCTATCCGGCCAAGATGAGCCACGGCCATGTGATGAACCTTATCGACCGCGATGTCGACTTTATCTGGATGCCGTGCGTGCGCTGGGAGCGCAAGGAGGATCCGACCGCCGGCAACTGTTACAACTGCCCCATCGTCATGAGCTACCCCACGGCGTTGGCACTCAACATCGACGAGATCCGCGAGCAGAACATCGAGTTCCTGTACCCGTTTGTGCCCTATCATGACAAGACCGAGCTCAAGCGCCGTCTGTATCAGGTGCTCGCCGTCGACCGTGTGGCCGATGCGCAAGCCGGTCGCGGTCGCGTGCGTGGGCCCAAGATCACGCGCTCCGAGGTCGATGCCGCTGTCAACGCTGCCTTTGAGGCCGATGCGCGTTTCCATGAGGACATCCAGACCATGGGCGAGGAGGCTCTTAAGTGGGTCGAGGACCACGGTGGCCACGGCATTGTGCTCGCCGGCCGCCCCTACCATAACGACCCCGAGATCAACCATGCCCTGCCCGAGCTTATCTCGAGCTTTGGCTTTGCGGTCTTTACCGAGGATTCGCTCGCGCACCTGGTAAAGCCTGAGCGTCCGATTCGCGTCGTCGACCAGTGGATGTACCACAGCCGCCTGTATGCCGTCGCCCGTTTTGTGACGATGCGCAACGACCTGGATCTGATCCAGCTCAATTCCTTCGGCTGTGGCCTGGACGCTCTGACCACCGACCAGGTGCAGGAAATCCTTGAGGCCAGCGGCAAGATCTACACCGTGCTCAAGATCGACGAGGTGTCCAACCTGGGCGCTGCGCGCATCCGCATCCGCTCGCTCATGGCGGCGCTCAAGGACCAGGAGGCCGAGCGCTTGGCCGAGGCCACGGCCGCGGGCGAGGCCTACGAGCAGGGCGACGCCGCGCCGGTGGCGCCCTCCACGGATGCCCCCGCGTTTGCGAGCCGCAAGTACACGTTCGAGGCTCAGCGCGAGAGTGCTTCGACCGCGTGGCCCAAGGTGCCCTTTACCGAGCAGATGCGCGACGAGGGCTATACCATCCTGTGCCCGCAGATGGCGCCGATCCACTTTGACCTGGTCAAAGAGGTGTTCCGCGGTGCCGGCTACAACCTTGAGCTGCTGCCCTCGACCGACCACGATGCCGTCGAGGCTGGCCTGCGCTATGTGAACAATGACATTTGCTACCCGTCGATTTTGGTGACGGGCCAGATTATGGAGGCCATCGAGAGCGGTCGGTACGACCTGTCCAAGACCGCCGTGGTCATCAGCCAGACCGGCGGCGGCTGCCGTGCCACCAACTACATCGCGCTCATCCGCAAGGCCCTGCGCGAGAGCGGCCACCCCGAGATCCCCGTGATCTCGCTTTCGGCCGTGGCGCTGGGCGAGGACAACCCCGGCTTTAAGCTGACGCCGGCGCTGCTTAAGCAGGCAGTCTACGCGGTGCTCTTTGGCGACGTGATGATGCAGATGCTCTACCGCTGCCGCCCGTACGAGGCCACGCCTGGTGCCGCCAACGCGCTCTACGAGGAGTACATGGCGCGCGCTCGCAAGCTGGCACCCAAGTTCAACAGGCATAACTACACCAAGCTGTGCCGCGAGGCCATCCGCACGTTCGACACCATGCCGCTTGTGGGCGAGGGCACCAAGCCGCGCGTGGGCGTGGTCGGTGAGATCTTGGTCAAGTTCCATCCCACGGCTAACAACCACGTGGTCGATGTCATTGAGCGCGAGGGCTGCGAGGCCGTGGTGCCGGGCCTGCTCGACTTCTTCCTGTACTCCATGAGTAATGCCGAGCTGCAGAAGGACGAGCTGGGAAGCTCTGCTACCACGCGCGCTGGTATGCAGGCGCTCATCAAGCTCGTGGACTGGATGCGTACGCCGGTGGAGGAGATGCTCGAAAAGTCCCGACGCTTTGAGGCGCCCGAGCGCATCGGTACCATGGCCGACAAGGCCCGTACGGTGCTTTCGGTGTGCAACAACATGGGCGAGGGCTGGCTGCTCACGGCCGAGATGCTCGACCTCATCGACCACGGCGCGCCCAACATCATCTGCACGCAGCCCTTCGCGTGCCTGCCCAACCACGTGGTTGGCAAGGCCGTGATCAAGGAGCTGCGCCGCCAGCATCCCGAGAGCAACATTGTCGCGGTGGACTACGACCCCGGTGCGTCCGAGGTCAACCAGCTCAACCGTATTAAGCTCATGATCAGTGTGGCCAAGGAGAACATGCGCGCCGGCAAGGGCTTTAAGCTCGAGAAGGTGGCGCCGCTCGCGATGGACGAGGTCACCGGCCAGATGCGCGCCCACGATGGCTGCGTGAGCTGCGAGCCGGCCAGCGAGGAAGCCGTTGCGTCGGTCGCCGAGCGTCTGGGACGCGGCATTAAGAAGTAGCTTGCCCGCTATGGGCTAGATATGAGACAAACGGGTGGCAGCCGTGCCGGCTACCACCCGTTTTTGCTAGACATATGTTGCGTAAACGCCCCAACTATCACCCTTTGCGAACTTAGATTTCGGAAGTATGCGGCAAAATCTGAATAGGCCGAGCACACCGGATATGACAAAGCTCTGTACCTGCGGTTTTATTGGCGAAAATCAGGACGTGCTCAAGAGTTTCGGAATTTGCCGCATACTTCCGAAAACGACGTCTCGGTGGCACCAAAAACTGCCCTCGGAACCCCTGAGATAATGAACATATGTAGCCGTTTGCCGCGAAATACCGCCCGTTTATAGAACCCACCCCCAGCGCGCGTCATCCTTACGGTTGAATAAATACACATCTATGGAATTACGTAAGAGAGGGCCGTTCCATGAGCTACAAGACCGTTTGTGTTGCCGGCGGCGGCGTGTTGGGAAGCCAGATTGCCTTTCAGGCTGCCTACTGCGGCTTTGATGTAACGATTTGGCTGCGCAGCGAGGGCAGCATCGGCCGCACCCAGCCCAAGATCGATCACGTGCGCAAGGAGTACATCGCGGCAATCGAGGGCATGGCGGACGGCACGGGCGAGTGGTGCGCCGGTATCGCCGATGGCACCCAGCCCTTCGACAAGGAAGCGGCGCTCGCCGCCGTCGAGCGTGCCTACTCCACACTCAAGCTGGAGCTCGATCTTGCCAAGGCCGTGGCCGACGCCGACCTGGTCATCGAGTCTATGGCCGAGGACACTCAGGCAAAAATCGACTTCTACAAGAAGCTCGCCCCGGTTCTGCCGCAAAAGACCGTCATCGTGACCAACTCATCCACGCTGCTGCCGAGCACCTTTGCCAAGTACACCGGCCGTCCCGAGAAGTACCTGTCGCTGCACTTTGCCAACTCCATCTGGAAGAACAACATGACCGAGGTCATGGCACAGGACCAAACCGACAAGCGCTACTTCGACGAGCTCGTCGACTTTGCCAACGATATCCGTATGCTTGCCCTGCCCGTCAACAAGGAAAAGAACGGCTACCTGCTCAATTCCATGTTGGTGCCGTGGCTGCTTTCGGGCCTTGACCTGTATGTTTCGGGTGTGAGTGACCCCAAGAGCATCGACCTTGCATGGACGCGGGGCACCGGCGCCCCCAAGGGCCCGTTCCGCGTATTCGACACGGTGGGTATCCAGACGGCCTACAACATCGTCATGCAGTATCAGAAGGTCCCGGGCCTGGTGAGCCCGCTGCTCAAGAAGATGATGATGCCCTACAACTTTAAGGCTATGGCATCCGTCCTCAAGAAAATGCTCGACGAAGGTAAGCTGGGCGAAAGCTCGGGCGAGGGCTTCTTCAAGTACTAAAAATGATCTCTTGGGGGCGGAAGCGTTGAGGATCTACGGTAGTATGCGACAAGATCTGAATAGGTCGAGCAAGAGCTGTAGCGCGCGTTGACGTTTGCCCAATAGAACGCAAAAATGCACCGTTCGCCGATACTCCTCTCGCGAGTGGTTGCCATATGGTTTGATGTTGGAAACATATGATTGCCGACAGGCCGTAGGTGACATTCGCCATGATATCGGAGGTACCAAGTATGTTTCGTGCTCCGTTAAACAAGTATCGGGCTGGCTGACATGAGCCGCCGTTTTGTCTCGATAACCGTTGCAGTGGTTTGCCTGGCAGTGCTTCTGGGCGCTATAGGGCAGTTCGCTATAAGTCGAGAAACAGCCTATATGCAGGAATGCGTTTCCGAAGGCTTTGCCATTGACGGTTACTATCGGGATGACGAAACAAGTCGGGAAACCCTGGCTTTTCTTGAGGAGGACAACTGTCGATGGCAGCTGGTCGACCAAGACGGAATCTGCACAGACGGGCAGTTTAAGCGTACGGATGACCCCAACATCCTGATATTAAAGAAGGAAAACGGCGAAGAATTCGGTACGGTCCACGTGGCGTATATTTCGCGCCGACGCGATCAGGGCTTGCTCTACCTATTTAGAGATACCAGGGTGACCCGTTTTTATCTGGTGAGTACCGGTCCGGCGTTTACAGTGGAGTCTGGCGATGTCGATACGGACAGCTGATTCACGGCAATAAATCAGCGAGCGGGGCGCGGCCATGGACCGCGCCCCGCTCTTTGCTCGTGGCCCGCGTCACGTCTGCGCCAAGTCGTGACTCGCGGCTGCGCGCATCCATCCCACGTCGCGTATTACTGCACATCAAACTCCACGCGATCGAGCTCGGGCACATTGAGGTCGATGAGCTTGCGGGCTACACGGCGGTCGTGTGCCCCAAGCGCCTCGCTTGTCGTCACATGGGCGACAACCTCGCGCTCGACAAGGCCCTCCTCCTCGTCTTCGGTGGCCGAGGTCTCGACGGCAACGGTGTAATCCTTAAAGCCCGGCAGCACCGCGGCAAGCTCGCGCGTGGTTTCGGTGACGCCATAGCCGTCCTGCACGCCGGCCTGCGCCGAGCCAATGGATCCCGCGGTCATAACGATGCAGGGGATGGCAAAGATCACCGTGCCCACGATGATGCGGCGGCGCACCTTGTGTGACAGCTCATCGACCTCGGCGTTTTCCTCGGCGGTCACAATGCCGTCGCCGTTGAGGTCGCGCTTGAGCGGCACGCGCAAAAGAAGCAGCACGGCTTCGGCAGCCAGTGCGATAAAGACCACGTTGATGCCAAACTCGTAGAGGGCCGAGAGAAACAGCGACCCGCTCGCGATGGCGATGCCATAGCCCGCCGCGCACAGGGGCGGCATGAGCGCGGTCGCCACGGCCACGCCGGCGATGAGCGTGGCGGGTTCCTGGTCGCGCGAGTTGCCCAGTCCGCCCGCAAAGCCGCCCGCGAGCGCGACGGCAAGGTCCCACACAGTCGGTGTCGAGTTGTCGATGATGGCGGCCGTGGTGGTGCCAAGGGGCGAGAGCTTAAAGTACAGCGTGGACGTGATTAGACAAAAGACCATCTGCAGCGCGAGGCCGGCAATTGCCTCGACGGCAATCTCGCGGTCGAGCGTGGCAATGCCGTATGCCATGGCAAGGACCGAGCCCATGAGCGGGCAGATGAGCATGGCACCTACAATGGCGATATCCGAGTCGATATCGAGGCCGATGCTCGCGATCAACATGGCAATGATCAGGATGCATAAGTGCGAGCCAGTCAGGCGCGCCCCGTTTACAAAGCGCTTGCGAATCACGTGATAGGGCGCGCGTCCCTCGCGAATGTTGAACGCCTGCTTAAGGAAACGGGTGGCATTCTCCATGGCCTCGCTGTGTGCAGGGCGTATACCGTGACGACGATGATGACGCTCGCGCAGCCGCTTGATCTGTTGTTTGTCGAGTTCCATGCTTACCTCGTTTAGCTTCTGAGCCGCTTCTTGCGTCTGTCGTCTTTACTCTACACCGCGTTAGGCGAGGTGTCAGACAAGGTTTGTTGACCTGGAAGTCAGGCCAATCGACATGGCTAAAACGCCGTGAGGATCATAAGAGTCAAATAGACAAAAAAGCGCGGGGCCGGTTTGATTCCGACTCCGCGCTCTGCGCTGGTGCGTTGTTGTTCGGCCTACCCCAGCAGGCTCAGACCAACAGAGACAAACGCCAGAATAACGCCGACGATGGACTCGCCGCCGAGCAGGCCGCTGGCGACGACCAGGCCCTGTTCCTGGAAGGCGGCGTCCTTGGCAGCCTTCTCCTCGTCCGAAAGACCAGCGGTGGCGTCGCGGTGGGCGGACCACTTGTCGTAAGCGAGCTTGACACAGGAGCCCAAGAAGGCCGTGAGCGACATATAGAACGGCAGGTACACGCCCAGGCCGATCATCATGGCTGGAATGCCGAGCCAGTACATGACGATACCGGCGATAAAGCCGCCTGCGAACCACGGCACACTCGGGATGCCCGAGACCATGGTGGCGACGACGCTTGCCTGTGCGGCAACGAAACTCTTGTCGGGACCAAAGGCGTCCGGACCATAGGCGGTGACGAGCGCGACCATGACGGCGGCAGCGACCAGGGCGCCCACGATGCCGCCGATGGCCTGGCCGACCCACTGTGCGCGCGGGTTGGTGCCCAGCACGGCGCCGGCCTTAAAGTCGTTCATGACGTCGCCCGCAAGGCCGCACGCTACGGCCACGATGCCGGCGATAAAGAACAGCTTGACCTGAGCGAGCTGCGCGAAGGCGGCAACGATGAGCATGACGATGAGGCCAAAGATCTCCATGGGGTCGATGCCCGTCTGACCGCAGCTCTGCGCGCTCATGATGGTGGTGACAAAGGTGAACAGCGTGACGATGACGGCAGGAACGGGGCCAAGGTCGAGCACAATGGCGATGATCACGGCGATGGCGGCAGCGCCCAGGCCGATGATACCGGCGTCGAGCTTAAGGGAGCCCGAGATGAGCGACTGCTCGTCGGTGTCGGTGGAGCTGTCGGCGGCAAGGCCGCGGACGATACCGGCGACCTGCGGCAGGATGTCCTTGAGGACGACGGCGACGCCAAAGCCCATCATAAGGCCCATACCCAGGGACTTAACAATGCCTTGTGCGGTCATAACGTCAAACAGACCGGTAGCGGTGCCGCCGACAATGATGCCAAAGTTGCCCAGTAGCGCGCCGGCAAACCAGAATGCGACCGGGGCGAAGCCCACGAGGAAGCCGACGGAGAGCAACATGGGCGAGTTGTAGATGGCAAAGGTAACGCCGGGGATATTGAGCGTGCACAGCATGCTGGGCACCACGCCCAGGGCGTCTCGAAGCACGCTGTAGATGCCGGCGATGGCCATGGAGCCAAAGAGCTGCTTGCCGGTCTTGCCGCCGGCCTCGGTGGCGCGCAGGGTCTGAGCTGCGGCGTTGCCGGTGGGGAACTCCAGCGCGGCGTCCACGATAAAGTGACGGTGGATGAGTGCCGTGGCCAGCAGACCCAGGATGGTGCCGGCGAGTGCCACGATGAACATGTCGAGCCAGCTGATCTGGTCGGCATAGCCCAGCATCCAGGCGCCCGGGATGGTAAACGCCAGACCGCCGGCGACCATGGCGCCTGCTGACATGATGGTGTGGGTGACGTTTGCCTCGTTGAGGCTGGCGTTGCCCATGAGCTTAAGGAAGAACAGCGAGATGACGGCAGCGAAGACGATCGGCCAGGGGAGTGCGCCCATCTTGAGGGCGGTGTAGGCCGAGCTTGCCGTGATGATCACGCAGCCAAGGACGCCGATGACGACGCCGCGCAGCGTAAGTTGACCGCGCATCGAGGTGCGGTTCGAGGGATTGCTCATATAAAACTCCTTTGCGTATATCCGCTTCCCCCGGGAGCGCCGTTACGGATACGGCGCGGGAAGTCGGGTTACCAAGGGCCGCCGCGTGAGCTCGCAAACGACCGCGCACCAGTATAGCCGCAAGCTAGTCATTTTGGGATGACTGGTTTAGGTAGGCGATATACTGCTGGACAGACGAAAGGAGCGCCGACGATGCTTAATGGGTACGCATATATATTGACGGTCGACGTGGGCAACACGTTCATTCGCTTTGGCCTGTTTGCAGAGGATTCGGCCGCGGCGCAGGAATGTCCGCTTGCGACGTGCGAGATCACCACGCCGTCGAGCATCACAGCAGACGAGGCGCGCATGCGTCTCGTGCAGGTCATGGCCGCACTGGCGGCCGATGCGGGCATGCCGGGTGCGCTTGTGCCCGCGGCTGCTGTGCTGAGCTGCGTGGTCCCGGCGCTCGAGCGCCCGTGGAAGGCGGCACTTTCCCGCACCTGCACGGGGCGCGTGCTCACCGTGGGGCCGGGACTTAAGACCGGCATGCCCGTGCACTACGACGATCCGGCCGAGATCGGCCCCGACCGCATCGCCGATGCCGTGGCGGCCCGCGCCGTCTACGGGTCGCCGTGCATCGTGATTGACCTGGGCACGACGACCAATATCGAGGTCATCGACGCGCACGGTACCTTTGTGGGCGGCGTTATCGCGCCGGGGCTGGCACTCGGCGCCCGTTCGCTCTCGGCGGCAGCAGCGCGCCTACCCCAGGTTGAGCCCTCGGCGCCCACACATGTAATCGGCCACAACACGCGTGAGGCCATGCGCTCGGGTGTGGTTTTGGGCGAGGTAGCCCGCATCGACGGCATGCTCGACATGGTGCTTGCCGAGATGCGCGCGACCAAGGCCGCGGGGGAGGGCGATGTGCCCATCGTCATTACCGGCGACGATGCCGAGGCACTTGCGGCGCTGGTCGGCCATAGCCTGACGGTAGACGACGCGCTGACGTTGCGGGGTCTCGCCGAGCTCTACCGCATCAACCAAAAGCCCCGCCGCGCGTAGGGCGAGGGGCTGGTGGGATAAGCGCCCCTACCTTTCACCTGCTACAATGGGCCAAACTATTGCGATTTCGGAGGTGTCTGCCATGTCGGACGATCTTCATCAAACCGCGTCGGGCAAGCGCCGCGACGTTATTAGCTGGGACGAGTTCTTTATGAGCGTGGCCATCGCCGCGCAGCGCCGTAGCAAGGACCCCAACACGCAGGTGGGAGCATGCATCGCCAGCACCAACCACCGCATCCTTTCGGTGGGTTACAACGGCACGCCCTCGGCGCTCAACGACGACTTTTTCCCGTGGGGTACGAGCGATGACCCGCTGCAGGACAAGCACAACTACGTGGTCCATGCCGAGGCCAACGCCGTGCTCAACTACCGTGGCTCGCTCAAGGACCTCGAGGGTTCCACGGTCTACGTCACGCTGTTCCCGTGCCACGACTGCGCCAAGATCCTGGCGCAGGTGGGCGTGGGCGAGGTCGTCTACCTGGACAATAAGTATGCCGACACCGATGACGGCCGTATCAGCCGCCGCATTCTCGACTCCTGCGGCATCAGCTACCGCCAGGTCATCGTCGATGTCCAGATTGGTACCGGGGAGCAGACTCAGCAGTAGCGCGTGCCAACGCCAGCTGGCGGCAAAACAGCCAAAAGAGACCCGTCCCAAATTGACTGCTCGTGAAAGTCGTGTCCGCACGCATGGCTGGCGCCTAAGCGGGTACATGGCTGTAGTAACATAGCCCCTGTCCGCGGGCGTGCCCGCGTTATTGTGAGAAAGGAGCCCCTGTGGCTGTTAACGAAGAGCTGCTTAAGAAGGTTCTTGAAGAGATTCGCCCCAACCTGCAGGCCGATGGCGGCGATATGGAGTACGTGGGCGTCGACGACGAGGGCGTTGTCAAGCTGGAGCTGCAGGGCGCCTGCGCCGGCTGCCCCATGAGCTCGCTAACCCTTTCCATGGGTATCGAGCGCATCCTGAAGGAGCATGTGCCCGGCGTTACCCGCGTTGAGCAGGTCAATGCTTCCGGCGAGGCCGAGGACCTGTACGACGAGTACGCGCCGTTCTAAGATGCGAAAGCTGCGGACGGTACGCTCCGCATAGACGTTACGTCCAAATATGCGGCTGCGAGCGTAAGGCCCGCGGCCGCATTTGTATGTAGGGAGCAGGGGATCGATATGCTCAACGACCTCTACCATATGCTTGATCCCGTCGCGATCTCGGCGGGCCCCATCACCATCTACTGGTACGGCCTGGCCTACGTGGTCGGCGCTCTGCTCACGGCGGTCGTTATGTACCGCACGCAGCGTCGTTGGGGCTTCGACATTACGATTGATGACCTGACGAGCGTCGTGGTCGGCGCGGTCTTTGGCCTCATCATCGGCGCGCGCCTGTTTTACGTCGTCTTTTACGGCGATGGCTACTATTGGACCCACCCGCTCGAGATCTTTGCCACCAACGAGGGCGGCATGAGCTTCCACGGTGGCCTGGTGGGCGGCATCTTGGGCGGCATCATCGTGTGCCGCATGTATAAGCTCGACGCCTGGACCGTCGCCGACCTTGCCGTGATCGGCGCCCCGCTGGCGCTGTGCCTGGGACGTTGCGCCAATTTCGTCAACGGCGAGCTGTGGGGTAAGCCGACCGATCTGCCCTGGGGTGTGGTCTTTGGCGGCACCGCGGGCGATATGCCGCGCCATCCCTCCCAGCTCTACGAGGCGTTTCTAGAGGGCATTGTGCTCTTTTGCATCCTGCAGGTGCTCAGCCGCAAAAAGCCACTGCTGCCCCAGGGTACGTTTATGGGCGTGTTCGTGATGGGGTACGGCATCGTCCGCTTTCTCGTTGAGTTCGTGCGCGTGCCCGATGCGCAGCTGGGCTATCTGCTGGGCGGCGTCATCACCATGGGTCAGCTGCTGAGTTTGCCGCTCGTGATTGCCGGCCTGGTGCTCATCATCTTCGCCCGACACCGCAATCGCCCCCAGCGCATCTACCTCGACGCCTAACCACCACATAGGGGGCAGGCACCTTTGTGGTGGTTTTGCCGAGTTTGATAGGTTTCTAGAAAGGCTCTTTGGACTGTGAAGGATTCCGACCTCTCCACAACGGCTGCGCGCGACGCTGCCCGCATCGTCTGGTTTAAGCGCTACCCCGCCAAGCAGACGCTCATCGCATTTCTGCTCGCGCTGTTGGCGACCACGGCGTTTTCCATCGATCCCGCGCCGGTCTCGAGCAACGCAGTCTTGGCGATTGACCCCAAAGCCTCGGGCATGCTGTACGTGTGCTACGAGGTGCTCCTCTCGTTTGCCGGCCATACCGACGCGGTCATGCTGCTTGCGCTTGCCTGCCTGCTCACTCTGCCGTTTCGCTACGTATTCTTTGGCCGCGGCGATGCTTGGCGTCCTTCGGTGATCCTTCCGTCGCTGTTCTTTGCCGTCTGCATGGTGTTTGGCCGCAGCTACGACCTCACCGATTCTGCCGAGATCGTACTCGGCGACAAGGCTCGGATCATCTGCGCCTGGATAGGCGGTGCGGGCTGGATGCTCTTGGCGGTCGTTGCCTTCTACCTGGCTTTTGAGTGTCTAGATTGGCTGAGCTCTCGGCGCATTCCGTTTTCCGAAGCGCACTTTGGCCGCGTATGGCGTGTGGCTCACGCCGTGCTTTCGGTCCATCCCTTTGTCGGGCCCTTCCTGGTGCTTATGGTCGCCTGGGCGCCCACGCTCATCGCTTCGCTGCCCGGCCTTTTTATGGGGGACACCGGTGCGCAGATTCGCCAGTGGTTCAACTACCCCAACGGCACGAGTGACTACCTGCGTCTGCTCAATCCCAATGTGTTGCTCAACGGACATCACCCCGTGGTGCACACGGCTATCATCGGTTCGTGCGTCCAGCTGGGGCTTTCACTGTTCAACAGTGCCAACGCAGGTCTTGCCATCTACACCTGCGCTCAGTTCGTCATTACGGCCGCCTGCATGGCCTATTCCATCTCGTCGCTGCGCAAGCTGGGCGTGAGTCTGCCGGTCCGCGGCGTGATCTTGCTGTTCTTTGTGTTTATGCCCATGTTCTCCAACTACGCGGCCCTGCTTACCAAAGATGTGCTGTTTGCCGATGCGTTTTTGGTGCTGTTGGTGCAGGCCGTGAAGCTCGTGGCATGCGGCCTGCCCCGTCGCGATGCCAATGCCGAGCGTGCGGGCGAACAGAGGCCCGTGCTCTTTGCGCGCCATGACTGGCTGCTGCTCGCTCTGGGTGCCATGGGTTCCACGTTTCTGCGCAACGGCGGCCTGGTGTTTCCCCTGGCGGCATGCGTAATCGCGGCGGCGTTTTGCGCATGGGACGCGCATGTGGCTCGTCGCGCGGCCAAGCAGGCTGGTGCTGCGCCTTCGGGCTCCATCCCGCGTTTCCGCTGGATGGGAGTTCTTGCGGTGCTTGCACTCTGCCTTGCCTCTAATATGTACTTCACCAAGGTCTTTATGCCGGCGCACGACATTACGCCTGGTTCCAAGCGCGAAATCCTCTCGATTCCGTTCCAGCAGACGGCTCGTTTCGTCCAAAAGCACGACGGCCTCAACTCGGGTGTCAACCCTACGGTTAAGGAGGACGGCACTATCGTGGAGGCTCCTTGCGACGGCTTGGTGACCGACGATGAGCGTGCCGTGATCGACCGTGTGCTCAAGTACGAGAATCTGGGCCGCCGTTACAACCCCGACAAGTCCGACGCCGTCAAGAACTGCTTTAACGAGTACGCTTCGCAGGAGGACATCAAGGCCTATTTTGAGGTCTGGGCGCAGATGTTCAAAAAGGATCCCGAGTGCTACATCTCGGCGCTCATCAATAACTACTACGGCTACTTTTATCCGAGTGCCCGCGATGCGTGGGTCTACAGCACGGCGCGCAGTGCCGAGATTATGGCGAAGCCCGATAACCTCAAGTACTTTGACTTCCATCCGGTCGATAGCAAGGTTGTGCGCTGGTGCGACCACCTGATCAACCTGTATCGCGTGGCGGTGCAGCGCATTCCGTTTATCTCGCTCACCATGAGCTCGGCCACCTATGTGTGGATCATGATCGCCGTGGTGGTCTATCTGCTACGTCGTCATTCATGGCGCGGTCTGGCCATTTGGTTGCCGCTGCTGGGCGTGCTTGCCGTGTGCCTGATCGGTCCCTGCAACGGTTCGACCTATATGCGCTACCTGTATCCGGTTATCGCCTGCATGCCCTTTGCCATCGGCGCCACCATCACTCGCAGCGACCTTCTCTGGTCCTAATTTGGTGCAAAGGGGACAGGTTACTTTGCACCAAAGGGTGGCATCATCACGACGTCTTCATTTTGGGGTTTATCTCGCAGGCCAGTAGGTATATCATAACGACGTTTGTTTATATTGCCCGAGCATCTGCGCTGGGCTTTAGGTCAAAACCGATAGGAGACACGTATGTCCGGACACTCTAAGTGGGCCACAACCAAGCATCGTAAGGGCGCGCAGGACGCCAAGCGTTCCGCCCTCTTCTCCAAGCTGAGCCGCAACATCACCGTTGCTGCCCGTCTCGGCGGTGACCCGCTGCCCGAGAACAACGCCAGCCTCGCCGCTGCCGTTGCTAAGGCCAAGGCTCAGTCCATGCCCAAGGACAAGATCAAGTCCGCTATCGACAAGGCCTTTGGTTCGGGTGCCGATGCCGCCGTCTACGAGAACATCGTGTACGAGGGCTATGGTCCCGCCGGTGTCGCCGTCTATGTTGACTGCCTGACCGACAACCGCAACCGTACTGCCGCCGATGTCCGTTCCGCCTTCTCCCACGCTGGTGGCAACCTGGGCACCTCCGGCTCCGTCGCCTTCCAGTTTGAGCGCAAGGGCCAGATCGTCGTCGCCAAGGAGATCCTGGACGAGAACGCCAAGAAGGAGACCATGATCGCCAACGGTGCTGCCGGTGACGAGGATGAGTTCATGATGGCAATCGCCGAGGCCGGTGGCGAGGACTACGAGGACGCCGGCGAGGAGTGGATCGTCTGGACCGCTGCCAACGACGTCATGGCTGTCTCCAAGGCACTCGAGGAGCAGGGCGTCCAGGTCAAGGGTTCCGAGACCACCATGGTTCCGACCACCCCGACCGAGGTCTCCGGTACCGACGCCAAGAAGGTTCAGCGCCTCATCGACCGTCTCGAGGAGCTCGACGACGTCCAGGACGTCTACAGCACCATGGACATGACCGACGAGGTCATCGCTGCCCTCGAGGAGGAGTAGCGCCTGCACGGGTTAAGCCGTGCATATCTGGGCATAATGAAGCGAGCATGCAAGCCTCGTGGAATAGATGAGCCGGATCCGCGTGCGTATGGCACCGGACCCGGCTCTTTTATAATGATGCGAATCGTTTTGCATTCTGTGGATCGAGATTTGAAGGGAGCGCCGCATGCGCGTGCTCAAACGAGCCCTAGCGATCGTATATCTTGCCGCCGCCGTCGTGGCGCTGGGCACGTTGGTCTGCCAGTTTTGGGGGCCATATACCTACCGCTTTATGCTGCTATTGCGTGACACCATGCCTCGCGTCGTCGTTACGGTGTGCGCCGCCATCGTGGCGCTTGGCGTGCTCATCGGTTTTTTCCGCTTGATGTTCGCGCGTCGCGAGCCGTCCTGCGTGCATCCGGCGGGGGAGCGCAATATCGAGGTCACGCTCGCAGCGCTTTCCTCGTGCGCCCGTGCCGCGGCGGAGTGCGATGAACGCGTGATGGTCGAGCATATCGAGGCGCGCGTCCAGGGCTCCGACGAGTCGCACGTCCGTTTTAAGGTCGACGCCATCGCACTCGTCGATCACGATGTGGCTTCCCTTGCAACCGCGATGCGGCAGCGTATCGAGGAGGCCTGCGATACCATGCTCGGCACGCCGGGCACGACCGCGCGCGTCCGTTTTTTGCCGTCCAAGACTACCGTCCAGACCGTGGAGGTTTCCGGTGAGTGATACCAACCAAGACAAGGCCGCCCGCACGCCGCGCCTGACGATCGATCAGAACGCTATGCCGGCAGGCGAGTCCGCCGACACCAAGCCCGAGGCCGGCGAGCAGTATGACGTCGCCGCTAACGACTTTGACGAGGCCATGGGTCTCATCGAAGGTACGGGCGCTGCTATCTGGAGCTATGCCGTGCGCCACCCCAACACTACGCTCGGCGCCGTGGCAGGCTTTATCCTCGCCGTGCTGGTACTTACGTTGGGCCTGTGGGACACGCTCGTCATCGCATTCTTTGTGCTGATCGGCGCCGTGATCGGCCAGATTCGCGACGGCGAGAACGGTATCGTTAACTTCTTCGGCCGTCTGTTTAGCGGCCGCTAATATGTATTCGACTGTCGCATCCGTGGCAGGCATAAGGAGGAACCATGGCTTTTAACACGAAGGTCGATGTGGCCGATACCGAGCTCGAGACGAACGAGGCCGTCGCCGCCGAGGCGGAGGACGTAACGCTCGAGGACGAGGCGCTCGTCGAGGCCGAGTCCGATGCGGACGAGGACGACGAGGAGGCGGACGAGTCCGAGGACTCGCTGACCTATTCCAACGGCGTGATCGAGAAGATCGTCGCCATGGCCACCCGCGAGGTGCCGCACGTTCTGGGCATGAAGGGCAACCTCATGCACTTTGTGCAGGAGCAGTTTGGTGCCGAGAACCTGACCAAGGGCGTGACGGTCGAGGTCACCGACGACAACCGCGTGGTCGTCAACATCTCGGTCATCATCGAGTACGGTGCCTATGCGCCTGCGATCTTTGACGACGTTAAGGCGCGCGTCACCGAGCGTCTGGCAGCGATGACCGGCCTTGAGGTGGCAGGTGTCAACCTACGCATCGAGGATGTTATCACCCCCGAGGAATACGAGCATCGCACCAGCCAGCACGAGTAACCTGGAAAAAGAGACAGGTTTATTTTGGCAGGTTTTATCTGCGAAAACGTTAAACGACCGACCGCGCAAGCAAAAGCGTGGCCGGCCGTTTTTGTACGCACCCGATGTAGTCATACCGCTCGTCTAACTAGGGGTTGCAATCCCCACGTTCCGCGTTACCCTAATGGGCGCATTGTTTCCAAATTGTTAACGAGGGGTTGCCGTAATGGCCGACGAACACGAGACCGAAAGCAAGGCATGGGCGATTGAGGCCGCTGCGGCAGAGGCGGCGTCGCGTGCCGCCGAGGAGGTGCATCGTCCTCCGGTGGTGCCGATGGAGCGCGTTGTCGATCGCGATGTTATTGAGCAAGGCGAGCGCGCCGGCCGCAAGCGCAGCCAGGAACCAGGCTTTCCTCGCTTTTTTGCCGAGCTCAACCTGGGCCTGATCCTCACGGCCTTTGCCATCGTGGCTTTCAAAACGCCCAATCACTTTGCCTTCGGCGGCACCTCGGGTGTGTCGGTCATTCTTTCTACGCTGTTCCCGACTCTGCCCGTCGGCGTCTTTATGTGGATTATCAACGCGATCCTGGTCATCCTGGGTTTTATCTTTTTGGAGCGCAAGGCAATCCTTTGGAGTGTCTTTGCCTCGTTTGCGCTTTCGGCCTACGTCTCGCTGTTTGAGCTCTTCATTCCGACGGATGTTTCGATGACGGGCGATATGTGGCTCGACCTGTGTTTTGCCGTCATCTTGCCGGCGCTGGGCAGTGCCATTGTCTTTGACATTGGCGCCTCGACGGGCGGCACGGACATTCTTGCCATGATCCTCAAGCGCCGCACGACGCTTGAGATCGGCCGTGCCCTGTTGCTGGTCGATATCGGCATCGTGACCATCGCGGCCTTTTTGTATGGCCCGCGTGTCGGTCTGTACTGTGTGCTCGGTCTGTTTGCCAAGACGCTTGTGGTCGACAAGGCCATTGAGAGCATCCACCTGCGCAAGGTCTGTACGATTATTTGCGCCGAACCGCGCAAAGTCGAGGAGTTTATCGTCAAGCATCTCAACCGCACGGCAACGATCAGCCGTGGCTACGGCGCCTTCTCGGGCAAGTGCGTCACGGTGATTATGAGCGTGCTGAGCCGTCGCGAGGCAGTGCAACTGCGCCGCTATACCCGCGAGATTGACCCTGGCGCCTTCATCACCATCGTCGATAGCTCCGAAATCGTCGGCAAGGGCTTCCGCGGCACGAACTAGCGCGGACGCACCCTTCGAATCATTGAATAAGGCCGCCTACGTTGCAAAGGTTGATTTCCGGTCTCAACCGAACACATTGAGCTGACGGCACGCTCCCGCAGTT